>NZ_RWIN01000131.1 GCF_009761815.1 Pseudomonas sp. PB120 | reverse complement strand
GATGGTGTGTCAGTCACAACAGTGCCGACTGACACACCATCGCGAGCAAGCTCGCTCCTACAGGGGGAATTTGGGGTTATGGGAGTTATTCAGTGCTACCGAGGCCTTGCCAATGCTTTAGGCCGATGAAAATAAAGCGCAGCTGCTGAGTGATTTTCGCCTGCGGCGTCAAATGCTCGGGCAGTGCCTGGGCGGGCGGATCGATGATGTCGGGCAAGGTCGCAAATACACTTTTGACAATCAGGTCAGCCATCACGCTAAGGCCGGCGATGTCCAGGTGTTGCAGTTTCGGCATCAACGACAGGTCGGCCGCCAGGTCCGAGCTGATGTCCTCGCGCAAGCGACCAATGGCCAGGCGCACCGGGAGCGAGCCGCCGTATTGCTCGCGAGCCAGGAACAGGAACTGCGAACGATTGGCCGAGACCACGTCGAGAAAGATCCGCACCGAGGCATCGATAATGCCGCCCATCACGAATTCGTTATGGCGCACCAGGCGAATGGTTTCGCGGAAGGTCTGCCCGACTTCACTCACCAGCACCAGGCCCAGTTCGTCCATGTCGGCGAAATGCCGGTAGAACCCGGTCGGCACGATTCCGGCGGTTTTCGCCACTTCGCGCAGGCTCAGGCTGCCGAATCCTCGGCCGCATTCCATCAGGTGGCGGGCAGCGTCCATCAAGGCGTTGCGGGTTTGTTGTTTCTGTTCGGCGCGGGGCAGCATCGCAGGGTATTTTCTGGACAGGACAGCGGCGCACTCTAGCAAATCGGCTTTGCCGGCGTCGAACGACTATCGGGGGAATCAGGCGAGGAGGTGCTGCTTCTATTAAGTCAAAAGCCCAATCCGGGGATTGGGCTTTTTTTCAGGGCGGCCATAGGCTTAGCTCACAGCGCTGTTGCGTTCGATGACACGATCACCACCGCCTTCAGCGAGGGTCTGGCCTTGTGGAGTGCGGTCGGAACCGTCAGCAGCCAGGGTTTGACCTTGTGGAGTGCGGTCGGAACCGTCAGCAGCCAGGGTTTGACCTTGTGGAGTGCGATCGGAACCGTCAGCAGCGAGGGTCTGACCTTGTGGAGTGCGGTCGGAACCGTCAGCGGCAAGGGTTTGACCTTGTGGAGTGCGGTCGGAGCCGTCAGCAGCCAGGGTTTGGCCTTGTGGGGTGCGATCGGAACCGTCTTGGGTGATCAGGCCTTTTTCTTTCAGGCGATCGTTACCACCTTCAGCCAGAGTTTGACCTTGTGGAGTGCGGTCCGAACCATCAGCGGCAACCGTCTGACCGAACACCGTATGGGTCGATTTGACTTGCGGGGTAGCCTGGTCTGCAGCTGGCAGAGCGAAAGCGGTGCTGGCCAGCAGCGAGAGAGTAAGGCTAAGCAGTAATTGGCGTTTCATGATTGGGTGCTCCGTAGGAGGGCGATGAAGTGGGTACGAGGGCAATGCTACTCTCGATAAGTCGATATGAAAGTTCATAAAGACAATGGTAATAATCAACAGAATTGATTGTTCCGTTCGAAGGCTCTAGAACGGGCCTTTCCGGCGAGCGTTTTCGCACTGATGTGGGTATTTTCAACTCACTCGCGCCGCACAAAAGTGCGGGTGCGGTAACACCGGATGGCGAGAGCAGGGTGTCCCCGGCCGATTATTTGAACGTTAAGCGGCATTTCGGTTAAACCTGCGCCCGGTTTTCCAGTCGTACATTCCATGACAGGCCGGTTCCGGCCTAACGTTTCACACACGCGTCGCAGTCAGGGCGCTACGTCATATCAGGAGCCCTGTGCAATGACGCGCACCCGTAAAATCTTCGCCTGGACCTTCGCCAGCCTGGTTGTGCTGCTGGCGGTACTGGTTCTGGTCATCGTGTTCTTCGATTGGAACCGGATCAAACCACCGCTCAATGCCAAAGTGTCCGAAGAACTGCACCGCCCGTTCGCCATCAACGGCAACCTCGCGGTGGTCTGGCAGCGTGAGCCCGACGAGGGCGGCTGGCGCGCCTGGGTGCCGTGGCCGCATGTGGTGGCGGAGGATTTGAGCCTGGGCAACCCGGACTGGTCGAAACAACCGCAGATGGTGACCCTCAAGCGCGTCGAGTTGCGCATCTCGCCCCTGGCCTTGCTGGCGCAACGCGTGGTGATCCCGCGTATCGACCTCACTGAGCCGAATGCCCAACTGCAACGTCTGGCGGATGGCCGCGCCAACTGGACGTTCAAGTTCGACCCCAAGGACCCCAACGCCGAACCCTCGAACTGGGTGGTGGACATCGGAGCCATCGGCTTCGACAAGGGCCACGTCACCCTCGACGATCAGAGCTTGAAGACGCAGCTCGACTTGATCATCGACCCGCTCGGCAAGCCGATTCCATTCAGTGAGATCGTGGGCGACAAGGCTGCGAAAACCGCGCAGGAAAAAGGTGCTGCGCCTCAGGACTATGCCTTTGCACTGAAGGTCAAAGGCCAATACCACGATCAGAAACTCGCGGGGCAGGGTAAGATTGGTGGGCTGCTGGCGTTACAGGACGCTGCCAAACCGTTTCCGTTGCAGGCGCAGGTGAAGATTGCCGACACCAGCATCGAGCTGGCCGGGACCCTGACGGATCCCCTGAACCTCGGTGCGCTGGACTTGCAGCTGAAACTGGCCGGCACCAGCCTCGGTAACCTCTACCCGCTGACCGGCGTCACCCTGCCGGATACTCCGCCGTATGCCACGGACGGTCACTTGGTTGCCAAGCTGCACGAGGCGGGTGGGGCGGTCTTCCGCTATGAAGAGTTCAACGGCAAGATCGGCCAGAGCGACATCCATGGCAGCCTGGCCTATGTCGCCAGCCAGCCTCGGCCGAAACTCAGCGGTGCGCTGGTTTCCAACCAACTGTTGTTTGCCGACCTGGCGCCGTTGATCGGTGCCGACTCGAACGCCAAGCAAAAGGCCCGTGGCGGTGAAAGCAAGCAGCCGACGGACAAAGTGTTGCCGGTTGAGGAGTTCAAGACCGAGCGCTGGCGCGATATGGACGCCGACATCGAGTTCACTGGCAAACGCATCGTCCACAGCGAAAAACTGCCGTTCAATGACCTTTATACCCACGTGGTGCTGACCGATGGCGTGCTCAGCCTCGAACCCCTGCGTTTTGGCGTGGCAGGCGGCAAGCTTGACGCGCAAATTCGCCTGAACGGTCAGGCCGATCCTTTGGAGGGGAAGGCCAAGCTCACCGCGCGCGGTTTCAAACTCAAGCAGTTGTTCCCGACCTTCGAACCGATGAAAACCAGTTTCGGCGAGCTGAATGGCGATGCCGACATCAGTGGGCGCGGCAATTCAGTGGCAAAGCTGCTGGGCAGTGCTAACGGGAATTTGAAAATGCTGATCAACGACGGCGCCATCAGCCGCGAGTTGATGGAGCTGGCCGGGCTTAATGTCGGTAACTATGTGGTCGGGCGGATCTTTGGCGACAAGGAAGTGAAGATCAATTGCGCGGCCGCCGACTTCGATATCAAGTCGGGGCTGGCGACCACGCGCCTGTTCGTTTTCGACACGGAGAACGCCATCATCTATATCGATGGCACGGCGAACATGGCCACGGAGCAGCTGGACCTGACGATTACGCCGGAGTCCAAAGGCTGGCGGCTGATTTCGTTGCGCTCACCATTGTATGTGCGGGGCAAGTTCATCAAGCCGGATGCCGGTGTAAAAGCCGTACCACTGATGTTGCGCGGCGCGGGGATGGTGGCTCTGGGTGTGATTGCCGCGCCAGCGGCGGGGCTGCTGGCGCTGGTGGCGCCGAGTGGTGGAGAGCCGAATCAGTGCGCGCCGTTGCTGGAGCAGATGAAGGCGGGCAAGGCGCCTGTGACGGTCAAGCCAACCAAATAGATTTGCGGTGTCTGTCATGACGCCATCGCGAGCAGGTTTAGTGTCGAATCCCTGCCTGCTCGCGAAAGGCGATCACCCCAACGCATGCCCGGACAGCAACGCTTCCTCCCGCAACCAGGAAAAGAACGCCCGGACCGGCGGATGTCGCTCGCGTCCCGGGACGCAAAGGGCGCTGTATCCGGCCCCGTCGACCTGGACATCCCCTCGGTAAGCCACGAGCAAACCGCTGGCCACACTCTCCGACACCAGAATATTGCTCGCCAGCACCAGACCTTGTCCGGCGATGGCCGCTTGCAGGGCGTAATGCTCTTCGTCGTATTCGCGGACCGACGGTTGCGCCGCCAGCCAATTTTCACGGGCCAGCGCGCACCAAGCCTCCCAGCCATGGGCGTACAACTTGGAATTGTGCCAACGCACGCTGATCAGCGTCGGCGTGTGCTCAGCCGCCTGCGCCACTTGTCCGGGCGAACCATAAACGCCGAACGATTCATCAAACAGGCACAACCCATAAAGGTTAGGGTAGTCATCGAGGCTGTAGCGCACCACCAAGTCGACGCTGGCGTCCTGGTGCAGATCGATCACTTCGCAATGGGTGTCCAGCCGCAGGCTGATGTTTGGGTGTCGGGCATAGAAACGTCCCAGCCGAGGCACCAGCCAGAGGGCGGCGAATGCGGCAGTGGTGGAAATCGTCAGGCTTGAGCCACTGCGTTGCGGGCGCAGGGTGTCGATGCTTTGTGCCACGTCCAGCAAGGCGCCATGCAGGCTGTGGAACAACCGCTGGCCACACTCGGTGAGGCGTACCTGGCGTGGCAGTCGCTCGAACAACGGCACGCCCAGCCAGTTTTCCAGCGAGCGAATCTGATGGGACACCGCCGTTGGCGTCACTGACAGTTCTTCTGCGGCAGCCTTGAAGCTCAACAGGCGCGAGGCGGATTCAAACGCGCGTAAGGCCGTCAGGGGTAACGAGGCAAACATTTGAACACTCCATGGATGAAATGGATTCATCCAGACTGATTTTTGCTCAGTTGAAGGTAGGTGGCTGCGCACATCAATCTGCAAGCCGTTTAAGTCTAGTTCTTCAGGAGATTCAGATGAGCAAAATTCTTGCGGTTCACGCCAGCCCTCGGGGTGAACGTTCGCACTCGCGGCGCCTGGCCGAAGTCTTTCTTTCAGCCTGGCAGGCCCGCCATCCACAGGCACGCCTGACTCGTCGCGAAGTCGGTCGAGCCTTGATTCCACCGGTCAACGAAGCGTTTGTGGCCGCCGCGTTTTACCCCGAGCCCGATGCGCGGCCGCTGTCGATGCAGGCCGACCTGGCCTTCAGCGATGAGCTGGTCGGCGAGTTGCTTGGGCACGATCTTTTGGTGATTTCCACGCCGATGCACAACTTCAGCGTGCCCAGCGGCCTGAAGGCCTGGATCGATCAGATCGTGCGGGTCGGGCTGACCTTCAATCACACGCTGGATAACGGCGTGGCCCAGTACGAGCCATTGGTGCGGGGCAAGAAGGCGTTGATTGTCACCAGTCGTGGCGGTTTCGGCTTCGGGCCGGGCGGTGCGCTGGAAGCCTTGAATCATGCGGATCCGTTGCTGCGCACGGCGCTGGGTTTCATCGGCATTACCGACGTCACCGTGGTGGCGGCCGAAGGCGAAGAATCCACTGACCGCACCTTTGAAGTCTCCGCCGCCGAGGCCGAGCAGCGTTTGCTGGCGCTGGCCAGGGAGTTCTAGATGGCCTGGCTGTTTTTGCTGATCGCCGCCGGGTTCGAAGTCACGTTCGCCATGGGCATGAAGTACGCCGAAGGTTTTACCCGACCCTGGCCATCGCTGATCACCGTCGTGGCGGCCGTGGGCGGGATTTACTTTCTGACCCTGGCCATGCGCGAGTTACCGGTGAGCATCGCCTACCCGATCTGGACCGCGATCGGTTCGCTGGGCACCGTGTTTCTTGGGTTCGCGCTGCTCGGTGAAAGCCTGACGGCGATCAAACTGGTGTCGGTCGGGCTGATTGTGGCGGGGGTGGTCGGCCTGAAATAGGGCGGATGTCATAGACTGGTCGTGGCGTTGTCATCTTCACGGGTAATGCTTGGCTGCTGTTTTGCATTCAGCCTTGCGTCAACTCACCGATCACAAGGACGTTCGCTCATGTCGCAAGGTTCCGCCACGCGTTACCCGCTGGTGCTGGTCCCGGGAATGCTCGGGTTTATCCGTCTGGTGCTTTATCCGTACTGGTACGGGATCGTCGCGGCGTTGCGCCAGGGTGGTGCGACGGTGATTGCGGTGCAGGTTTCGCCACTCAACTCAAACGAGGTGCGCGGCGAGCAACTGCTGGCGCGCATTGACGAGATTCTGCGGGAAACCGGTGCCGAGAAGGTCAACCTGATCGGCCACAGCCAGGGCTCGCTAACCGCCCGTTATGCCGCCGCCAAACGCCCGGACCGGGTGGCTTCGGTCACCTCGGTGGCGGGGCCCAATCATGGCTCGGAACTGGCGGACTACCTGCACACGCATTATCCCGCGGACAGTGCGAAAGGCCGGCTGCTGGCCTTTTTACTGCGGGTGATTGGCGCGTTGATGAGCCTGTTGGAAACCGGCTATCGCGGGCCGAAGCTGCCGGTGGACATTCACGCGTCCCATGAATCCCTGACGACGGCGGGGGTGGCGTTGTTCAACCAGCGTTATCCACAGGGCTTGCCGCACACCTGGGGTGGGCACGGGCCGGAAGTGGAGAACGGCGTGCGCTATTACTCGTGGTCCGGGACATTGCAGCCGGGCAGGACGGATCGCGGGCGCAACCTGTTTGACGGGACGAACCGCAGTTGCCGGTTGTTTGCCACCACCTTCGTTCGCGAGGTCGGGCATTGCGACGGGATGGTCGGGCGATACAGCTCGCACTTGGGGACGGTGATTGGCGATGATTTTCCGCTGGATCACTTCGACATCGTCAATCAGTCGCTGGGGTTGGTGGGGAAGGGGGCGGAGCCGATCAGGCTGTTTGTCGAGCATGCGGCGCGGTTGAAGGCTGCCGGGGTTTAGCCTCCTGTGGCGAGGGAGCTTGTCGGAACGCCGCACCGTCCCGTTCGAGCGCGAAGCGGTCGCAAAAAGGGCCGCTTCGCAGCCCAACGGGAGCAAGCTCCCTCGCCACAGAGCATTACGAACGTCCTAAAACCGTGGTCCACCGCTCCGAAAGAATCACTCCACCCAGCGTCAACACCCCGCCCCCCAGGTGATACATCGCCAGCTGCTCATGCAGCACCACCGCCGCGATCAGCGCCGTAATCAACGGCAACAGATTGAAAAACAGCACCGTCCGGCTAGGCCCCAGGCGCACCACCGCCTGCATCCACGCCAGTGGTGCAATCATCGAAGCCAACAGGCAGGCATACAGCACCAGCGGAATGTTCTGCAGCGTCGGGCCGATTTTTGGCGATACGACAAACAGCGGAAACAGCACCACCACCGCCACCAGCACCTGCAAATACAGCAACACCAGCGGCGGCAGGCGCAGCTGCCATTTTTTCAGCAGCGTGCTGTAAATCGCATAGGCCAGCGTGGCGACCAGCATCATCGCGTCGCCCAGGTTGATCCCGTGCTCCAGCAGCACGGCCAGGCTTCCAGAAGAAACCACCACCAACACGCCAGCAAACGACAGCACCGCACCTGCCAGTGCACCGGCGGTCAGGCGCTGGCCGAGACTGACGATCGCCATGGCCAGCGACATCAATGGCATCAGCGACAGGATGATCCCCATGTTGGTGGCCGTGGTCAGCGAGGCGGCGAAATACGCCAGGCTTTGATAGACCGCCATCCCGAGCACGCCCAGGACGAACACCTTGCCCAGGTTCGGGCGGATCAGCGGCCAATGGGCGATCACCGGTTTGAGCATGAAGGGCGTGAACAACAATCCGGCCAGCAGCCAGCGGTAAAAGCCGATCTCGGCAGGGAAGATCGCCCCGGCCGACATTTTGGTGATCACGGTGTTGCCGGCCCAGATAAAAATGGCCAGCAGGGGATACGCATATTGCATCAGGAACAAACCAGAACATGAATGAGCGGGCATTATCCGGTGTCTGGATGAAAGCCTATACTTCGATCCAGACAACTCGGCCCTTTTGACGGACAGCATGAACAGCAAACACATCGACCTGCTCGATTTCAGCGAACTGCCGTCGCCGGTGTACTTCCGTTATGCCGACTTCGACACTCACGAATACGCTTCAGCGCACCGTCATCCATGGGGCACGCTCGAGTACTCGGCCAATGGCGTCTTGCACATGGAAATCGGCAGCAGTCGTTTCATGTCGCCACCCCAGTACGCCGTTTGGGTGCCGCCGCAGGTCGAGCACAGTTTCTACAGCAATCAACCGATCAACTATCGTGCCGTCTGCCTCGCACCTGTGTTGTGTCGCGATCTGCCGGCGCAGGCCTGCACCCTGGCGATCAGCGACATTCTCAAGGCGATCCTCAAGGATTTCGCAGCCCGTGATGTACAAATTCCCGAGCAGGAGGCCGACAGGCGCCTGGCCCAGGTATTGGTGGATCAGTTGCAACAGGCGCCGGTGCATGAGTGTTACCTGCCTTACGCCAGCAGTCCCGGCTTGCTCGGCATACTCGAAGCCTTGCAGGCCGATCCGGGTGACAATCGGCCGTTGGCGGAGTGGGCCGAGCAGGTCCATGTCAGCGAACGGACCCTCGCGCGGCAGTTCGTGCGCGAACTGGGCATGAGTTTCGGCGAGTGGCGTCAGCGGTTACGGTTTCTGGTGGCGATTGAGGCGCTGGACAGTCACCTCAGCATTCAGGAAATCGCCTTCGACATGGGTTACAGCACAGGCTCGGCTTTTATTGCGATGTTCCAGCGTCAGGCCGGGTGTACGCCGGAGCAGTATCGACGCAGCCACCTCGAGAGCAGGAAGGTGTAACAGGCTTTGTCTACACTGCAAAACGAGGCCGTGCCCCTCGGTGCGGTAACAAGGAGAAAACTCCATGAAGATGTTGCGTGTCCCTTTGTTGATGATCGGTTTGCTGCTCTGCTCCCAAGGCTTCGCCGCCACTGCGCAACAGAACAAGATGACCACGTGCAATGCCGACGCTACCGCGAAAACCCTCAAGGGCGATGAGCGCAAAGCCTTCATGAGCACCTGCCTCAAAGCCGCGCCGGCGGCCAACGACGCCAAGACCATGACCCCTCAGCAGGAGAAGATGAAAACCTGCAACGCCGATGCGGCGACCAAGGCCCTTAAGGGCGATGAGCGCAAGGCGTTCATGAGTGATTGCCTGAAGAAAAAATAAATAATGGGCCGAGAGATGTGGGGGCTGTGAGGGCCCCATCGCCGGCAAGCCGGTCTCGCTCCCACATTTTGTTCGGCTGCGCGGTCAAGTGTGGGAGTGAGCCTGCTCGCGATGAGGGCGGCAGGGGCGCTGTAAATAGTCGCCTGAACCCCCGACCAAGGTCGCCCCACACAATCCCTAGTGCTGACATCGGAACGCTGGCAGACTGCCAATCCTTTACGCCGTTCGTTTTGAGGCTGTATGCCAACGTTTTCTCAACGCCAAGTTTTGCTGCTGATCAGTTGGGTCATCATTTTTGGTGGTTTGCTGCTAGTGCTCCCGCTGCGTTTGCTGCCCAGCCTGCTGGCCGGGTTGCTGGTGTTCGAGCTGGTCAACATGCTCACCCCGCAATTGCAACGACTGATCGAAGGGCGGCGTGCGCGCTGGTTGGCGGTAGCGCTGCTGGGCACATTAGTGGTCAGTGTGCTGACGCTGATCTTCGCCGGCGCCATCAGCTTCCTGCTGCACGAAGCGGAAAACCCCGGCGCATCGCTCGACAAATTCATGCATGTGGTCGACCGCGCCCGTGGGCAATTGCCGCCGTTCATCGACGCCTACCTGCCCGCCAGCGCTGCCGAATTTCGCGTGGCCATTGGCGAGTGGATGAGCAAACACCTCAGCGACCTGCAGCTCGTCGGCAAGGACGCGGCGCACATGTTCGTGACGCTGCTGATCGGTATGGTGCTGGGGGCGATCATTGCCTTGCAGCGGGTGCCGGACGTGACCAAGCGCAAGCCGTTGGCTGCTGCGCTGTTCGAGCGTCTGCACCTGCTGGTCCAGGCGTTTCGCAACATTGTGTTCGCGCAGATCAAAATCTCGCTGCTGAACACCTTCTTCACCGCAATCTTCCTCGCGGTGATCCTGCCGATGTTCGGCATCAAGCTGCCGCTGACCAAAACCCTGATCGTGCTGACGTTCCTGCTCGGCTTGTTGCCGGTGATTGGCAACCTGATGTCGAACACCTTGATCACCATCGTCGGTTTGTCGCTGTCGATCTGGGTTGCAGTGGCGGCGTTGGGTTATCTGATTTTTATCCACAAGCTCGAATACTTCCTCAACGCGCGCATCGTGGGCGGGCAGATCAGTGCCAAGTCGTGGGAGTTGCTGCTGGCGATGCTGGTGTTCGAGGCCGCGTTCGGCCTGCCGGGGGTGGTGGCGGGGCCGATTTATTACGCGTACCTGAAGAGTGAGTTGAAGCTGGTGGGGATGGTTTGACCCAGTGCCGATCTAACTGTGGCGAGGGAGCTTGCTCCCGCTGGACTGCGTAGCAGTCCCATTTTGGGGGCCGCTTCGCGACCCAGCGGGACGGTGCGGCGTTCCGACAAGCTCCCTCGCCACAGGATTTCGGTCAATCCATCGGGCCGTAACGCTTGGCGGCTTCAATCGCCAAACCACTGCCGATGCTGCCGAAGATGTTCCCTTCCACATGCCGCGCATTCGGCAACATCGCCGAAACGCTGTTGCGCAAGGCCGGAATCCCGCTCGAACCACCGGTGAAGAACACCGTGTCCACCTGATCGACCCGCACATCGGCGTCGTTCAGCATCTGGGTCACGCTATTGCGTACGCGCTCCAGCAGGTTTTCGATGGCCGATTCGAACAGCGCACGGCTCAGCTCAACGCTCAAACCCGGTTCAATGCGATCCAGCGGCACGTGACGGTTGTCGGCGTGGGTCAGCTGGATCTTGGTTTCTTCCACTTCCATGGCCAGCCAGTGCCCGGCACGCTGGTCGATCAACTTGAACAGACGGTCAATGCCGCCGGTGTCTTCGATGTCGTAGCGCATGCTGCCCAGGGCCAGGGTCGATTTCTGCGAGTACACCGAGTTGATGGTGTGCCAGGTCGCCAGGTTCATGTGGTGGCTGGTCGGCATGTAGGCGCCGCTCTTCATCCGGCTGCCGTAGCCAAACAGCGGCATCAGGCCTTGCAGGCTCAACTGCTTGTCAAAATCGGTCCCGCCGATGTGCACGCCGCCGGTGGCGAGGATGTCGTCGTGACGGTTATCGTGGGTGCGACGTTCCGGGGACAGGCGCACCAGCGAGAAGTCGGACGTACCCCCGCCGATGTCGACGATCAGTACCAGCTCTTCTTTTTCGATGGTCGACTCGTAGTCGAAGGCGGCTGCAATCGGCTCGTACTGGAACGACACGTCCTTGAAGCCGATGGCGCGAGCCACGTCGACCAAGGTGTTTTCGGCTTCCTGGTCGGCCATCTCATCGTCATCGACGAAGAACACCGGACGACCCAGCACCACTTCCTCGAATTCCCGACCAGCGGCGGTCTCGGCACGTTTCTTCAATTGACCGATAAACAGCCCGAGCAGGTCCTTGAACGGCATCGCGGTGCCGAGGACGCTGGTGTCGTGCTTGATCAGCTTGGAACCCAGCAGGCTCTTGAGCGAGCGCATCAGGCGGCCTTCGTAGCCTTCCAGGTACTCGTGCAGCGCCAGGCGGCCGTACACCGGGCGGCGTTCTTCCATGTTGAAGAACACCACCGAAGGCAGGGTGATCTTGTCGTCCTCCAGCGCGATCAGCGTTTCCATGCCGGGGCGCAGCCAGCCGACGGTGGAGTTGGACGTGCCGAAGTCGATACCACAGGCACGGGCTGGAGATGCGTTTTTCATGTCTTTCAGGTTCCGGTTAAAAAACGGCCGCGCAGTGTATGTCAGAGCGGCACAGATTCGAAGGCCGACTATCCGCTAAATCTCAACCAATAGCGCCTTGATAAGCTGGCGGGATGCCCCAAACTTGTCTGCATTGAGCCTGGCAGCCATCGGACGGTCACAAGAACCGCCTCCCGCTGCCGATAAACTTCTGATGCGCCTCCCGGTCACTACCTTGAGATCGGTCAACCTGACGGCAGCCAATAAGCGCATGCTGTCGGTGACGGCGCGATATCGATAACGGATGGTGATCCTCAGATGGACTTCAAAGACTATTACAAGATTCTCGGTGTGGAACCGACCGCGGACGATAAGACCATCAAGGCCGCTTATCGCAAACTCGCGCGCAAATACCACCCCGACGTCAGCAAGGAAAAAGACGCCGAGGCCAAGTTCAAGGACGCCTCGGAAGCCTATGAAGCGCTGAAAAGTGCCGACAAGCGCGCCGAATACGACGACTTGCGCAAATACGGCCAGCACGGCCAACCGTTCCAGGGCCCGCCAGGTTGGCAGGGGCGTGGCACGGGCGGTTTTGGTGGTGGTCAGGACACGGGCGATTTTTCGGACTTTTTCAGTTCGATCTTCGGCAACCGTGGCCCTGGTTTTGGTGGTGGACAGTCAGGCCGCAGCGCCGGACGTCGAGGGCAAGACGTGGAAATGGAACTGGCGATTTTCCTGGAAGAAACACTTTCGAATGAATCGAAGAAGGTCACCTTCCAGGTGCCGCAGTACAACGCTGCCGGCCAACACGTCAGCAACACCAGCAAAAGCCTGAACGTGAAGATCCCCGCAGGCGTGACCGACGGCGAGCGCATTCGCTTGAAAGGCCAGGGTGCTCCCGGCATCGGTGGTGGTGCCAATGGCGACCTGTTCCTGATCATCCGCTTCGCGCCGCATCCGAAGTTCGACGTCGAAGGCGAGAACCTGATCATCACGCTGCCGCTCGCACCGTGGGAATTGGCGCTGGGTACCGAAGTGGCGGTGCCGACACTGACCGGCAAGATCAACCTCAAGGTTCCCGCCGGCAGCCAGAACGGCCAGCGCATGCGTGCCAAGGGCCATGGCCTGTTGAATAAAGCGGGTGAGCGTGGCTACCTGTTCGTGCAATTGAAGGCCGTGATGCCTAAAACGTCGAGCGACGAGGTCAAGGCGCTGTGGCAGGAACTGGCGAAAAAAGCCGCTTTCGACCCAAGAGAAAATTTCTGATCCAAGAGACGGAGTAGCCCATCATGAGCAACCCCCTGATCGTTCAACTGGACATGGCAGAATTCTGTGAGGCGACCGACCTGTCGGACGTCTACGTGATCGAAATCGTCGAACACGGCATCCTCGAACCTCAGGGCCAGCAGCCCAAGGATTGGCGTTTCAACGATTACGAACTGGCACTGGCCAAGCGTGCCGCCAAGCTGCGGCACGACCTGGATCTGGAATGGGAAGGCGTCGCCCTGGCGCTGGACTTGCTCGAGGAAGTTCAGCAGCTCAGGGCGGAGAACCGGATGCTGAAGCAGCGGTTGGCGCGGTTGGTGGTGGAGTAGGTCGCGGACTGTGGACAGATGCGTCTCGATAACTCCGCCGCTTATCAGACCAGAGAGGGTCTAATGGCCCACCCCTTTCGTTGGGGTCGAAAATCAACCACGAGGATCCCGTCTGATTTGTTTTTGTATCGCGCTCAAATCCGTTTTTTCATAACTACTATGCGTAACGTTGCCATCTTCCGTTATTTGAACACGGTATTGACGGATAGAACCATCCGGCAGCCTTCTTGGTGCAAGTGGAGGAACTACATAGGTAGAAGTTTCGGCTTGGACGGATGCACGGCTTCGGGACGAGCCTGGTAATGAGTAATTCTGTGATGGAGCCGGCGTAGTACTTCCTCCAGCTGGACCGCGTGCGTTGCTGGCTACTGCGCTAACAATTTGGCTAAGAGGAGATTCCTTTTTTAGGTAGCGTCTTGGTGGTGGAACTTGATAGTCCTCATACCCGTCCGGTAACCCTCTACGTCTATTTTCTCGCACTGATGGGGGTGTTTGTGAGTTTGTGTTCGACGGGAGGCTTACTGTCGACGTTGGAACAGCCGCTGCACGCGAGTTCCTTGGAAGTGGTAAATATTCGTTGGGGCGAGTCCCTGGCCTGGTTTCGAGGGCAGGAAACGAATTTGTCGTCCTGGGTTTGAAAGTCTTCTTGATATTGGGCCACCACTTTCGAGGGTTAAACCGCCCCGACGGATCCGAGCCCATCACTGGCTCTCCACCACAATACATATACGCATTCAAGCCGCCCGCCCCAAATGGACTCAAACTGTCCGGACTATGAAAGCGCATTAATACCGGGTTGTAAGCTCGGTAGCCGTTTCCCAGTAAATACCATCCGAGGCTGCTTTCGCGCACTTCTCCGTTGAACCCCATGTGCGTGGCTACCTTTTGCTGGGCGGTCTGATGCCCATAGGTGCAATAAGTAACGGAGTTGGGCCGCCCCCCGGCAAGCTCCGCAAGTATTGAATGTTTACTGTCTGTCGCCAGCAGTAGGGTGTGAGGCTGGCTTGAGGAAGCGTAGGTCATGGGATCCTTTCCTCTGTGAGAAAGTCGACTGTGATCAACGGCCTTAGTGTGAGCTTATTGCTGAGCACCGGGAACTATCAGAACTGATAGTGAAATCCCGACTGCTGAAAGGACCTGCACAGGACTTTTGTAGCAGCTGTCGAGTGAAACGAGGCTGCGTTTTTGATCTGCTTGAACATCTTCGAGTCCAAAAAACGCAGCCTCGTTTCACTCGACAGCTGCTACAGGGGTGCGAGGAAGCGGCTATAGGGCTCCGCGCGGCAACACCACCGTAAACAACGTCCCGTCTGCCTCGCTCGAGGTGACTTCAATCGTCCCGGCGTGGGCGGTGACCACTTCCTTGACGATAAACAGTCCCAGCCCAAGGCTGGTGGACGGCTGGCCGAGTTCTTCGTCGGCTCTGCGCACCAGTGGGTCGAAGATCGTGCCGATGGCATCCTCGGGAATCGGATTGCCATGGTTGTGCACCGTGAGGCGTACGCTGTCCGGCTCGCCGGTGAGGGTGACCGTGACATCGCGTTTGTTCAGGCCATGCTGTAGTGCATTGCCAATCAGGTTCTGCAGCAGTTGATCCAGCCGCCCGGTATCCCAGCAACCCCGTGTATCACCCTCCACCGTTACCGTTGGATCGCATTCGGGGTTACCGGCACAGGCTTGGGCAACGGCCGAATGTGCCGCATCGGCCAGGTCCATGGGCGTCGGTTCGATCGGCAGGCTCTTGCCCAGGCGGCTGCGCACCAGCTCCAGCAAGTCGCTGACCATCACCGCCATGTGGCGCGCGCCACGCCTGATGTTGTTCGCACAGGCCAGCGCATCGCCTTCAAGGGTGGCTTTGCGCATCAACACTTCTGTGGACATGGACACCGCCTGCAACGGCGCGCGCAGGTCGTGCCCGAGTATCGCCAGAAAGATATCCCGCGAACGATTTACCTGTTCGGCATACGCCGCCGTCGATTCGGCCAGGGCTTCATCGATGGCTTCGTTGAAGCGGATCATGTCCTGGAAATAGCTCAGGTCCGGTGATTCAAGGCTGTTGACCCACAAGCGAATCACACAGGCGCGAAGGTGACGGAATTCACTGGTCATTTGCACCAGGTCGAAGCCCACCGTGTGCCGCAGCTCACCGTGACTGGCGCCGGCTTCGTCCAGACTCGGGGTTTTCTCCGGGCCTTCGCCCTTGGCCTTGGCGAGCTGTTCGCTGGCGGTCTGGGCGGTGGTCATGTCGCGCGCGGCGGCCAGCAGGATAGCTTTGGCGTGATCGCGCAACGCCTCTTGATCCATGTTTTCGGCGGCAGGGGTGATGGTTCTGGCGAACTGTTCCCATTCATCGACGATACGGTCCACGTGTTGCCTGATGAATTCGGATAAGCGCATGGTCGGTTTCCTGATGGCAATCCGGGGCATCTTAGCCCCTTTGGTGCCCCCTAAAAACTACCATTACGCGGACGATCATTCTTCGGTGGCCCGCGGGTGGTAATTAATTGTTTTTTAGATTCTGAAATCGAATGCAATGTTGACCAGGGGCGGTTTTTCACGTTGTTTTTTAATCTTTTGTTTTTGTCTGGTTTGAATAGTCTGGTAGTTCTTTTCATCGCATAAGGATTTGCGACATGAACGAACTATCTGGCGCCACGCCAGTGCAATTGGCCGTTGTGGATGCCGCAGGGCATCACGATTTCCTGCTGAGTAAATTGCCCTTTCCGATAAAAGAGGCATCGGTCTCGCGACTGCTCTCGATGGCGGGTTCAAATCCGGTGGTTCCCGATTGGTATATGAATGCGCGGGCCATGGATCGCCAGTATCTCGATCAGTTGATAGATGAACGCTGGCGCACGCAGGGTGATCTAGACGAAACGCTGGTGGATTTGCAGAAGGATATTCATGCCTTTGCCGAACCCTTGCTCGTTCAGGCACTGGAAGAGCAGTTGAATGTGCGGCTGGACGTCAATACAACACTCATTCGGCTGTATATCCCGGCAAAACTGGGGATCGGCATCGATACCAACGCCAGTCGACTCAGGCAATCCTCATTACTCGAAGCAGCGCTTCATAATTTCGAGGAGCCGGAGACTCAGGCAGGCGCTTTTCGCGAGGGCTCCGGCATCTTCACCTTGAGCGACGAAAACGAGTTACAGCGACATCCACTGACGGTTGAACGGTTCGCTGCCCTGTGCCGGACACTTGATATCGGTGCGCGCTATCAGCGCCACATCAAGGCGGCCCTGATACCCGAAGATCTCACGGCCAAGGCAACAATAGAGGGGCACTGCCTGGCCAGTGAAAAAGCCGCCTTTAGCGAATCCGCGCTGATCGCTTATCTGAAAAAAGACGCCACTTCATCTGGCTACGGGAAACTTCGCCAACTTCGAGACAATGAACAAAACATCATGTTGGGCAATCGCCCTTTGCAAAGCCATCGACTGTCGTTAATGGGTTTCAGGTTGTCCGGGATTGTAGTGTTCAGCGCCGTGGCAGACCCGACGGAAGTCAGAAGGCTCTACGACAGTCTGGTGCCCCAGCATCAACGCGCCCTCTTGGAATGGTCCAGGAATTTGACGCTGCTGCCAGGGCAGGAGTTTGAGCAGTTCAAGTTGCTTGAGGCGTTTTTCGCCAATGGCCCCAGTGGTCTTGTCGATGCCATGTCGCAAAGAGAAGATGGTTTTCAACAAAGCCGCCTCGACGGAACGTTGATCGCCTATGTTCCGGATGATCCTGACCACCCCCTCAAAGAATATGCGTCCTTTACGGACTTCATGAAGGAACTGACGATCCAGTTGCGTTCGCCGGACTACCAACAGTTTTTCAGCCGTTTCGTGGCCCAAAAAGACCACGGTAAATTCTTCAGCCGAGTTCGCGAGCGATTCTCCACATTCACCTGGACGGAACGCGAGCCGCTGGACATGGGGCCATGGTGGCGCGAAACCGCCGTTGAAAACACCAACGCAGAGCCCATCACCACCATCATCACCGGTGATCTTTGGTTGCAGATCGGTCGCTGGCGCAGGGACAAGGCGCTGGCCGATGCGCGGCACATCGCCGTGCCGACCGGCGATGAAGACGCCACCACCCGCTGGAGCCGGCTAACCAGTTACCTGAACATCGGCTGGAACGTGTTCAACTTCGGCGCCATGCTGGTTCCCGGCCTGGGCGAAGCGATGCTGGCGATCATGGTCGGGCAGATGCTGTTCGAAACCATGGAAGGCATTGAAGAGTGGAGCAAGGGCGACAAGGACGAAGCGGCGGCTCATCTCACCGGCGTCATGATCAATTTCGCGCAACTGGCAATCATGGCGGCGGGGCACGTATTACCCGCCGGTGCGGCGGCATCGGTCAAACCGTCGGCCTTTATCGATCAGTTGAAAAAGGTTGAACTGCCGGATGGCAAGACGCGCCTCTGGAAGCCGGACCTGGCGCCCTATGCCCATGACGTGGTGTTGCCTGATGGCGCAACACCCAGCGAAAAGGGCCTGTACCGCCAAGGCGAAAAAGACATCCTGAAGCATGAAGGCAAACACTTCGAAGTCAGAAACGATTCGCAAACCGGCCAGCCACGTATCCAGCATCCGGATCGGCCGCAGGCGTATCAGCCAACGCTTGAACACGATGGTGCCGGCGTGTGGAAAACCGAGCTCGACCGGCCCGTCGAATGGGACAGCCCGACCCTTATGCGGCGCATGGGGCCAGCGGTCGAAGGCCTTTCCGATGCTACGTTGGAGCAGATTCGTATTGTCAGCGGTCTCGAAGAGGGCTCATTGCGCCGGCTGCACGTCGTCAACGAAGCAGCGCCAGCCCTGCTGGCCGACACAGTCGAACGCTTCAAGACCTGGGCTGATGTGCAAAAACTGCCCGAGCAGATCCTGCGGGATGAGGTCCCCGAAGCGGTCATCGAGCAGGTGCCGCGTTTGATGGTGGATCTGCCGCGATGGCCTGAGCAGAAAAGCATCGAGCTTTTTGAAGGCCCCGGACAGACGGGATCTTCGATCAAGTACGGCTATGTCGATGCCTCGCCCGCCAACACGTTGAAAATAAGCCGTGCCGAGCTCAGCGCCGGGAAGCTTCCCGAGTTGGCTGTGAAGTTTGTGAACGAGGCGGACATTCACGCGATGTTCGGACAGGCAATCTCTACTGACGAGCGCGTCCGTATCGATGCCTTGAAAAACAAGCTGGCGGGGCGGGCAACCCGTCAGCGCGGGCCTTTGTTCGATGCGCTCAATCGTCGCCTGCAACAGTCCGACAACCCGCAAGTGCGGGCGCTCCAGGACGCGTACAACGGGCTTCCCACCGCGATAGCCCGGGAATTGCTGGCCAACATCGAACCGCAAGAACTGCTCAATATCACCGAGTCTTCGCGCATCCCCTTACAGCTCAGAGAACGCACGCGGGCGACCTTGCAGGCAATACGAACGGCACGTGCCTACGAAGGACTTTTTCTCGATGCCGCGTACAGTGTCGATTCCGAACGACTGGCGTTGCACTCGTTACAAGCGTTGCCCGAATGGCCCCAAAACGTCCGGATCGAAATTCGTGAGTATTCTTTTGATGGACCGTTGCATGACAGCGTGGGCCCGGCAGATGCCTCCGTTCGCCGAGTCCTGGTCAGCGAGGACGGTCAGTACCAGGCCCGCGATGACGAGGATCTTCACCTGCATGGGCCTGACGACCTTTACGCGTCCGTATTGCATGCCCTGCCTGATGCCGAGCGAAACGCGTTGGGGTACCACATCAATCAAGGCGCGACGCTCAAGCAGGTTATTCAAAACGCACCATTGCCACGAGACAGGTTCGCAGCGCTATTGGCGGATAATCCGGTTCGAAAACCCGTGTATGACCCGGTCACGATGCGGCTGCGCGGCGGCATGCCTGGGGCTGCTCAGGGGCTTCGTCGAGTCCCCGGGCGGTTGACGCCGCAAGAGCGGGTCAGAGTCGTTCGCCCCGGATGGACTGACGCCCAAGCCCTGTCCTATCTACAAGCGGGGGGCAGCGAGGCCAGCCTTGAGCAGCGGGCGAGTGCGCTCGAAGCGGAATTCAATCGGTTGAACGCCAATTTCCAGCGTTGGCTGAAGTCACCGACCGAGGCGTTCCGCTACTCGTCCGCCGGGATCGCCGAATGGCAGTCCAGAAACGCGTTGTACAAAGCGATCCGGGAGTGTTGGCAGCAAACCGGATTGCGCGATGTGGACTCGTACGGCGAACTGCAAGGTGTCGTACTCAACCTCGAGAACATGCCGCTGGGGCGACATTTGCGCACCATGCCTGCGCTGGAGGGCAATTTCGATCACGTCACCCGTCTCAACCTGCGCGCAACTGAATTGACCGACGCGCAGGTTGCCTTGCTCGATCACTTCCCCCGATTACGCTCGCTCAACATCAACGGCAATTCGCTCACCAGACTTCCTCGTGCCGTCGCCCGGATGCGCACCCTGACGGAGTTGTACCTGCGCGGAAACCGGGTGGTGCTGGATGCGCAAGGGATTGCAGACCTGCGCAACCTGACGCGGCTCGAGAGCCTGGATTTGCACGGCAACCCGCTGGGGCGAGTCCCGGACATTGGCAGCATGAGGATGTTGCATACGTTGATTCTGGCGGACACCGGCATTCGGACCTGGCCAGATGGATTGTTTGCACACCCACGGTTTCGGCATTTTTACCTGGACATGCAGCGCAACGAAATCACCTACGTGCCGATGGTCACGCGTGGCTCCGTCCAGGCGGAATTGCTGGCGCGTACGTTGTTGAACCGGGAACCGGAATTTTTGCCGGCCTTCAATCTGCAGACGCTCAGGGAATTCATCGCGTCTGTCGGGCTGGACCCGGACCGACCGTATCCACCTCGCGGCGTGCGCGACAGCCTGGACTGGGAAGCCGGCATGACACGGCCGGAGTGGGTGGCTAAACAGGAAGTCTGGAACAGCGTCGAGGATGAGCACGGTTCGGTCGGGTTCTTCAACGAGATTCGCAAACTCACCGAATCAGGACATTTCAACCGCGACCCCGGGTTTCGGATTGATATGACCTCCAAGGTCTGGCGAATGCTCGACGCCATGTCCAAGAACACCGAGTTAAGGCAAAAGCTCTTTACGATGTCCACCGTGCCCACGGCGTGCGTCGATGCCGGCGCGCAGTTGTTCAACGCCATGGGCATGGAAGTGCTGATTCATGAGGCCTATGAACTGGCCAATCCCGCGCTGGTGGAGGCTGAGCTGGTGTTGTTGGCGCGGGGCAAATCACGGCTGGATGAGCTGAGCAGGATTGCCCGCAAAACGATTGCCGAGCGTGAGGCGATGGGCGAGCAGTTCAGGCGCATCAATGCGATGGGGGAGGCGACGGGCACGATTGATGAAGTTGAAGTTCATCTGGCGTTCATGACCGATCTCGCCGACCGGCTGGACCTGCCCTGGCAGTCACGAAAGATGCAGTTCAGAAAAATCGCTGGGGTCACGCCCATGATGATCGAGTCGGCGTACCGGCGTGTGCTCGACCTTGAAGAGGGAGAGTTGCTCAGTGATCTGCTGATCGACCAGCCGTTCTGGTCCTCCTACGTCGAGGGCTCCAACCGCAGTATTTTCAAGGGCTTCAGACGCCGCATCAATGCCACGACCGAGTTCTACATGGCATTGGACGAGCGTGCGACAGCCCCAGCGCTTTCCCTTGAGCAAAAGGCCCGGTTGAAGGAAGAACTCAGGGTGCTGGGCGCTGAATTGAACAAACCGGAAAGCGAGTTTGCGCCGGGTCGCGTCATGACCGAAGCGGAGTATGCGGCTGAGTTGAACGTGATCGACGACGACAAAACGGCCTTGGTCAAAACCCTGACTCAACAGGCGATCGACCGCGCAAAACTGCAACGGGTAGAAATCCCTTTCACCGTGCAGCCCAACAGCTGATCGTTGCGGCTTTACGCCGGAGCCTGGCCAGCCAGGCTCCGGTGTGAGCGATCAAAACAGGAAGTAACGCTGGGCCATCGGCAGCACGTCCGCTGGCTCGCACCACAACAGCACGCCGTCGGCCTTGACCTGATAGGTCTGCGGGTCGACATCGATGCTTGGCAGATAGTCGTTGTGGATCAGGTCGGTTTTCTGCACCTCACGACAGCCTTTGACCACAGCGATTTTCTTCTTCAGACCCAACGCTTCGGGAAGACCGGCCGCCTGCGCCGCCTGGCTGATAAAGGTCAGGCTGGTGGCGTGCAACGAGCCGCCGTAGCTGGCGAACATCGGGCGGTAGTGCACGGGTTGCGGTGTTGGGATCGAAGCGTTGGCATCACCCATCAGGCTGGCCGCAATGGCGCCGCCCTTGAGGATCAACGTCGGTTTGACCCCAAAGAACGCCGGACGCCAGAGCACCAGGTCCGCCCATTTACCCACTTCGACCGAACCGACTTCATGGCTGATGCCGTGGGTGATCGCCGGATTGATCGTGTACTTGGCGATGTAGCGTTTGGCGCGAAAGTTGTCGTTGCCCTCACCGTCGCCGGGCAACGGGCCGCGCTGTTTTTTCATCTTGTCAGCGGTCTGCCAGGTGCGTGTGATCACTTCGCCGACACGGCCCATGGCCTGGCTGTCGGAGCTGATCATCGAGAACGCGCCGAGGTCGTGCAGGATGTCCTCGGCGGCAATCGTTTCGCGGCGGATGCGGCTTTCGGCGAAGGCCACGTCTTCGGCAATGCTCGGGTCCAGGTGATGGCAGACCATCAGCATGTCGAGGTGTTCGTCGATGGTGTTACGTGTGAACGGCCGGGTCGGGTTGGTCGAACTCGGCAGCACGTTGGCAAACCCGCAGGCCTTGATGATGTCCGGCGCATGGCCGCCGCCCGCGCCTTCGGTGTGGTAGGTGTGGATGGTTCGGCCCTTGAAGGCGGCGAGGGTGGTTTCGACGAAGCCGGACTCGTTGAGGGTGTCGGTGTGGATCGCCACCTGCACGTCGTACTGATCGGCCACGTTCAGGCAGTTGTCGATGCTCGCCGGCGTGGTGCCCCAGTCTTCATGCAGCTTGAGGCCAATGGCACCGGCTTTGACCTGTTCGATCAACGGCTCCGGCAAACTGGCGTTGCCCTTGCCGGTGAGGCCGATGTTCATTGGGAACGCGTCCGCCGCCTGAAGCATGCGCGCCAGGTGCCACGGGCCGGAGGTGCAGGTGGTGGCGTTGGTGCCGGTGGCCGGGCCGGTGCCGCCGCCGATCATGGTGGTCACACCGCTCATCAGCGCTTCTTCGATCTGCTGCGGGCAGATGAAGTGGATGTGGGTGTCGATGCCGCCGGCAGTGAGGATCATGCCTTCACCGGCGATCACTTCGGTGCTGGCGCCGATGGCGATGGTCACGTTCGGCTGCACGTCCGGGTTGCCGGCCTTGCCGATGCCGGCAACGCGACCGTCCTTGAGGCCGACGTCGGCTTTGACGATGCCCCAGTGGTCGATGATCAGCGCGTTGGTGATCACGGTGTCGACGACCTCGGCGGCCAGGAGCTGGCTCTGGCCCTGGCCATCGCGGATCACCTTGCCACCGCCGAATTTCACTTCTTCGCCATAGGTGGTGAAGTCTTTTTCGACTTCGATCCAGAGCCCGGTATCGGCCAGGCGGACCTTGTCACCGACGGTGGGGCCGAACATGTCGGCGTAGGCCTGACGGGAAATCTTCATTCGTTCGCCTTGAAATTCAATTGTATTTGAGATCGTTCGCTTCGCTCACTATCGCGAGCAGGCTCGCTCCCACAGGGGAACGCGATCAACTGTGGGAGTGAGCCTGCTCGCGATGGGGCCAGAACCGACACCGCATTATTCAGAGGTCGCCCATGATCCTGCCGGCAAACCCGAACACCCGGCGATGCCCGGCCAGGTCCACCAGCTCAACCTCGCGGCTTTGCCCCGGCTCAAAGCGCACGGCGGTGCCGGCAGGGATGTTCAGGCGCATGCCGCGACTGGCGGCGCGGTCGAAGGTCAGGGCGTCGTTGGTTTCGAAAAAGTGATAGTGCGAGCCGACCTGGATCGGACGGTCGCCACTGTTGGCCACCTTCAGGCTCACCGTGCGGCGGCCCGCGTTGAGTTCGATGTCACCGGGCTGGATCTGATATTCACCGGGAATCATCAATGGGCTCCTTGGAGAATCTTGTAGTAAAGGGCAGTCGGCTTGTATCGACCGCTCGGGTCGCAGGCGTAGTCGGGGATTTCACCGGCGCGGGTGTAACCCAGGGACTGGTAGAACGCCTCGGCGGGGGAACCTGCCTCGGTGTCGAGGTAGAGCATGCCGCGCTTGTGCTGCAGGGCGGCCTGTTCCAGCGCACTCATCAATTGCTGGCCCAGACCGCGACGCCGCGCGTGCTCGCGCACCAGCAGTTTTTGCACTTCGGCGCGGTTCAGCCCATTGGCTTTCTGGCACAGGGTCAGTTGCACGCTCGCCTGAACCTGTTCGTCCTTGACCACCACCCACAGCAGCACGTTGCCCTTGTTCAGGTTGTCCTGGACCTCGTCGAAATAGGCGTGGGCCTGCGCCGCATCCAGGTTGGCCATGAACCCGACACTGGCGCCATAGCCGACGGCGTCGAGCAGCAACTCAATCAAACCCTGACGATAATGCGCAAAGCTTTCAACATTGACGCGTCGCAATTGGGCGGCGTTCATCGGGCGTTACTCCTTGCTGGCGGGCGGCGGTTCGGCGCCAGGGTTGAGGGTCAGTTGCATGAAGGTCAGGTCAAGCCAGCGACCGAACTTGGTGCCCACCTGCGGCATTTGCCCGGTGGTGATAAACCCGGCGCGCGCATGCAGGCGGATGGATGCGGCATTGCCGCTTTCGATGGCCGCGACCATCACATGCTTGTCGCAGCCTCTGGCACGATCGATCAGCACCTTCATCAGTTGTGGGCCCAGGCCATTGCCACGCTGGTCGCTGCGCACGTAGACCGAATGTTCGACGGTGTGGCGAAAGCCGTCGAACGGGCGCCAGTCACCAAACGAAGCGTAGCCCAGCACCGTGTTGTCGCCGTCGACGATCACCAGGATCGGATAGCCCTGGGCTTGTCGGGCACTGAACCAGGCTTGGCGGTTGCCCAGGTCCACGGCCTGTTCGTTCCAGATCGCTGTGGTGTTGAGCACGGCGTCGTTGTAGATGTCGCGGATCGCCGGCAGGTCGGCGTGCACCGCATCGCGGATGTGGTAAGTCATGGCGCGGCCTCAGGCGATAGGTTGGTGGACGGTGACCAGTTTGGTGCCGTCGGGAAAAGTCGCTTCGACCTGGATCTCCGGGATCATTTCCGGGATGCCTTCCATCACTTGTTCGCGGCTGAGCAGGGTGGTGCCGAAGTGCATCAGTTCGGCCACGGTCTGGCCGTCACGGGCGCCTTCGAGCAGTGCCGCCGAAATATAGGCCATCGCCTCGGGGTAATTGAGTTTCACACCGCGCGCCAAACGCCGCTCGGCCACGAGGCCGGCGGTGAAGATCAGCAGCTTGTCTTTTTCGCGTGGGGTCAGGTCCATCGTTTGGAATCCATAATCGGCAGTTAATAAATCGCAAGCGAATTGTGTTCTGTAGCAGCTGCCGAGGTACGAGGCTGCGTTGCGTGTCCGCAGGACCGCCCTCGGGGGTCGCTGCGCAACCCAATGCAGCCTCGTGCCTCGGCAGCTGCTACATCGATCGTGTGTGCAGTGATGTCACGTGCTCCATATTCTTGGGGGGACTGCTTCCCGGCCGAGCAAGGCAGGCCGGAGCAATCGCCACAACTCAATCAACCAGCCACGGGCCAACAGCGCCTCACTGGCCAGGCATCGGGCAACCAACAGCCCCGGCAACTGCGTCAAATCCCCGCGAACATCATTGCCCAGCGAACGGCACTTCTCCAGCAGCTCGCTATCCACTTCGCCCGTCACCAGCAACGTCGCAAACACCGGTTGCCCATCCAGGCCAATCGGTGAGTCGAGCAAACCGTCACCCCCGACAATGCGCTGGCGTTCGTGCCAGAGCAACTGGCCGTCACGGCGGATGTCCAGCTGCGCCTGGAAGTGACCGAGGTCGAAGCGTTCGCCACTGGCCGGACGCCCCAGCGCCACGACGTCCCAATAGAACAGCCGGGCGTCACCTTCCAGGTCTATCGAGGTGCTGAGCTCGGCCTGGGCGTTGCTGAAAATAATCGTCTCTTGCGGCAACCATTCCAGCGTCGCGCCAGCCGCCACGCTCAAGTCCAGCTGCTGATAAGCCGGGGCTGCCGCGCGGTACCACTTGGCGGCGCCGGGGCTGGTGATCTGCGCCCAGGCATCGCGGCCGACGCTGGCCGCGATGTCCAGCCGATCACCGCCGGCAATGCCACCGGGTGGGTGGACGATGATGTGCTGGCACACCTCGGGGCCTTCGGCATACAGGTGCTTTTGCACCCGCAACGGGCCTTTGTGACGGCGTTGGACCGGGCGTGTGCTGTCGCCGAAACGGGCGTAGCCCAGCTCCAGCTCGGCGTGCCAGCTCGGGGTAAACAGGGCAGTAGAAAGAGGTAAATTCATATTTTTTGATTATCGTCGGGACGCTACAGATTAGATCGTCACCAGCCCCCGCACACCCTCGGCTTCCATATTTTCTCCGCGACCTTGCTGCACGATCTCGCCCCGGGACATCACCAGGTACTGATCGGCCAGTTCGGCGGCGAAATCGTAGAACTGCTCGACCAGCAAAATCGCCATGTCGCCACGGGCCGCGAGCTTCTTGATCACCGCGCCGATTTCCTTGATCACTGACGGCTGGATGCCTTCGGTGGGTTCGTCGAGAATCAGCAGCCGTGGACGGCTGGCCAGCGCACGACCAATCGCCAACTGCTGCTGTTGCCCGCCGGACAAGTCACCGCCGCGCCGTTGCTTCATTTGCAGCAATACAGGGAACAGCTCGTAGATGAACGCCGGGACTTCTTTCGCTTCGCTGCCCGGAAATCGTGACAGGCCCATCAGCAGATTTTCCTCGACCGTCAGCCGACCGAAAATCTCGCGGCCTTGAGGTACATAGGCGATCCCGGCGTGCACCCGCTGGTGCGGTTTGAACGTGGTGATGGGTTTGCCTTCCCAGTTCACCGCGCCCTCTTTGGCCGGCAGCAAACCCATCAGGCATTTGAGCAGCGTGGTTTTGCCCACGCCATTACGCCCGAGCAGGCAGGTGACTTCGCCGACCTTCACCTCAAACGTCAGGCCGCGCAGGATGTGGCTACCGCCGTAATACTGATGCAGCTTGTCGACTTGCAGCATGTTCAAATTCCTTATGTTCCACACAGAACCCTGTGGGAGCGAGCCTGCTCGCGATAGCGGTGGGTCAGGCGACGATGATGTTGATTGATCCGCCGCCATCGCGAGCAGGCTCGCTCCCACATTAGAGCAATGCACACAGGATTCAGCGACCGAGATAAACCTCGATCACCCGCTCGTTTTCCTGCACCTGTTCCAGGGACCCTTCGGCCAGCACGCTGCCCTGGTGCAACACCGTCACGTGGTCGGCAATCGAGCCGACGAACCCCATGTCGTGTTCCACCACCATCAGCGAATGCTTGCCGGCCAGGCTCTTGAACAGTTCAGCCGTGAATTCGGTTTCGGCATCGGTCATGCCCGCTACCGGCTCATCGAGCAACAGCAACTGAGGGTCCTGCATCAGCAACATGCCGATCTCCAGAAACTGCTTCTGTCCGTGGGACAACAAGCCCGCCGGGCGATTGACCGAGCTGGTCAGGCGAATGGTTTCCAGCACTTCGCTGATGCGATCTTTCTGTTCGCCGCTCAGGCGAGCCCGCAGGCTGGCCCACACCGACTTGTCGGTTTTCTGCGCCAGTTCCAGGTTTTCAAACACGCTCAAGGCTTCGAACACCGTCGGTTTCTGGAACTTGCGGCCGATGCCGGCCTGGGCGATCTGCACTTCGCTCATCTGCGTCAGGTCCAGGGTTTCACCGAACCAGGCTTTGCCGTGACTGGGCCGGGTTTTTCCGGTGATCACGTCCATCAGCGTGGTCTTGCCTGCGCCATTGGGGCCGATGATGCAGCGCAGTTCGCCAACGCCGATGTACAGGTTCAGCGCGTTCAGCGCCTTGAAACCGTCAAAGCTGACGCTGATGTCTTCCAGGGTCAGGATGGTGCCATGGCGGGTGTCCAGGCCGGGACCGGCGCGTTGCCCGAGGCCGATGGCGTCGCGGCTGCTGCCGGCGTCCTTGTTGGGTTCCGGTGGATAGAAGATGGGTTCGAGCATGAATTGCGCCGTCGCAGTGACTCTCATTGTTCACCTCTTTTTTTCAGCAGACCGATCACACCTTTGGGCAGGTACAAGGTCACGACGATGAACAGTGCGCCGAGGAAGAACAGCCAGTATTCCGGGAAGGCCACGGTGAACCAGCTCTTCATGCCGTTGACCACGCCGGCGCCGAGCAGCGGCCCGATCAGCGTGCCGCGACCGCCGAGTGCCACCCAGACGGCGGCTTCGATGGAGTTGGTTGGCGACATTTCGCTCGGGTTGATAATCCCGACTTGCGGCACATACAACGCGCCGGCCAGGCCGCATAACACCGCACTCAGCACCCAGACGAACAGCTTGAAACCCCGTGGGTCGTAACCGCAGAACATCAAGCGGTTTTCCGCATCGCGCAGGGCGGTCAGCACCCGACCAAACTTGCTCTGGGCCAAACGCCAACCGATGAACAGGCTCGCCACCAGCAACAGCACCGTGGCGAAAAACAGCACCGCGCGCGTCCCCGGTTCGGTAATGCCAAACCCGAGAATGGTGCGGAAATTGGTGAAGCCGTTGTTGCCGCCAAACCCGGTTTCGTTGCGGAAGAACAGCAGCATCCCGGCGAACGTCAGGGCCTGGGTCATGATCGAGAAGTACACGCCCTTGATCCGCGAGCGGAAGGCAAAGAACCCAAACACCAACGCCAACAATCCGGGCGCCAGTACCACCAGGCACATCGACCAGAGGAAACTGCTGGTACCGGTCCAGTACCACGGCAGTTCGGTCCACGACAGGAACGTCATGAACGCCGGCAAGCCATCGCCCGAGGCCTGGCGCATCAGGTACATGCCCATCGCGTAGCCGCCGAGGGCGAAGAACAGGCCGTGGCCGAGGGACAACAGGCCGGCATAACCCCAGACGAGGTCTAGCGCGAGGGCGACGATGGCGTAGCAGAGAATCTTGCCCACCAGTGTCAACGTGTAGGCCGAGACGTGGAACACGCTGACCGGCGATAACAGCGACATCAACGGCAACGCCAGCAACACAACGAGGATCACTACGCCGACGGCAATCGTGACTTTGGGGCCGGCCTTTTGGCTGGCCGTGAGCATCAGGGGCTGGTTCATCAGTCGATCACCCGTCCTTTCAGTGCGAAGAGGCCTTGCGGACGCTTCTGGATGAACAGAATGATCAGCGCGAGGATCAGGATCTTGCCGAGCACGGCGCCGATCTGCGGTTCGAGAATCTTGTTGGCGATGCCGAGGCCGAACGCGGCGAGCACGCTGCCGGCCAGTTGACCGACACCGCCGAGCACCACCACCAGGAACGAGTCGATGATGTAGCTCTGGCCGAGGTCCGGGCCGACGTTGCCGATCTGGCTCAGCGCCACGCCGCCGAGGCCGGCAATGCCAGAGCCAAGGCCAAAGGCGAGCATGTCCACGCGCCCGGTTGGCACCCCGCAGCAAGCGGCCATGTTGCGGTTCTGGGTCACGGCGCGCACGTTCAGGCCCAGGCGCGTCTTGTTCAGCAGCAGCCAGGTCAGCACCACCACAAACAGGGCGAAGGCGATGATCACGATGCGGTTGTACGGCAGCACGAGGTTGGGCAGCACCTGAATCCCGCCCGACAACCACGCCGGGTTGGCCACTTCGACGTTCTGCGCACCAAACAGCAACCGCACCAGCTGGATCAGCATCAGGCTGATGCCCCAGGTCGCGAGCAGGGTTTCCAGCGGACGACCGTAGAGGTGCCGAATCACCGTGCGTTCCAGCGCCATGCCGATGGCGGCGGTGACGAAAAACGCCACCGGCAATGCGATCAGCGGGTAGAACTCGATGGCTTGCGGGGCGAAGCGCTGGAACATCAACTGCACCACGTACGTCGAGTACGCGCCGAGCATCAGCATCTCGCCGTGGGCCATGTTGATGACGCCGAGCAAGCCGAAAGTAATCGCCAGGCCGAGGGCGGCGAGCAGCAGGATGGAACCGAGGGACATGCCGCTGAACGCCTGACCGAGGATTTCGCCGATCAGCAGTTTGCGTTTGACCTGGGCCAGGCTGGTTTCGGTGGCGGTGCGCACAGCAGCGTCGGTTTCGACACCCGGTTCCAGCAGGCTTTCGAGGCGAGTGCGGGCGAGCGGGTCGCCGGTTTCACCCAACAGACGCACAGCCGCGAGGCGCACGGCCGGGTCGGCGTCCACCAATTGCAGGTTGGCCAGCGCCAGGCTGAGCGCGGCGTGAACGCTGTCGTCCTTTTCTGCGGCGAGTTGCTGGTCGAGGAATTTCAGCTGCGCCGGCTTGGCGCTTTTTTGCAATTGCTGTGCGGCGACCAGACGGGTTTTCGCGTCGGCGGCGAGCAATTGATGACTGGCCAGCGCGCTGTCGATCAGGCCACGCAGGCGGTTGTTCAGGCGCAGGGGTTTGGCTTGGCCGTCGATGGTCAACTCGCCTTGTTGCAGGGCGTTGATCAGCTCGACACGGGCCGGATCGGGCTGCGCGGCCCAGGTTTCCAGGAGCTTGGCTTGCTGCACGGGATTGGCAGAGACGAAGTCTTCGGCATCGCCGGAATGCGCGGCCATTGGCAATAAAAGTGCGATGGCGAGGATGAAGCGGTAAAGGGCGGTGGGCATGTCATTGGCCTTGCGCGGACTAAATGTGGAAGCAGACTCATGTGGCGAGGGAGCTTGCTCCCGCTGGGCCGCGAAGCGGCCCCAAAACGGGACTGCTGCGCAGTCCAGCGGGAGCAAGCTCCCTCGCCACAAAAGTCCGGTCTCACAGGGAGTTGTGTTGGGCCCAAGCTCCATGCTCAAGCCCGACACCCAGTGGCTTAGTTGCTCTTCACCGCATACTCAGGTTTCTTGTCGTTGCCCGGAATGAACGGGCTCCACGGCTGGGCGCGGATCGGGCCTTCGGTCTGCCACACCACGTTGAACTGACCGTCCGCCTGGATCTCGCCGATCATCACCGGCTTGTGCAGGTGGTGGTTGGTCTTGTCCATGGTCAGCGTGTAGCCCGACGGCGCCGCAAACGTCTGGCCGGCCAGCGCTTCGCGGACTTTGTCGACATCGGTGGACTTGGCTTTCTCGGCCGCTTGCGCCCACATGTGGATGCCCACGTAGGTGGCTTCCATCGGGTCGTTGGTCACCGCTTTGTCGGCGCCCGGCAGGTTGTGTTTCTTCGCGTAGGCTTTCCAGTCGGCGACGAATTTCTTGTTCGCCGGGTTCTCTACCGACTCGAAGTAGTTCCACGCCGCGAGGTTGCCCACCAGCGGTTTGGTGTCGATGCCGCGCAGTTCTTCTTCACCGACCGAGAACGCCACGACCGGAACGTCGGTGGCCTTCAGGCCCTGGTTGGCCAGCTCTTTATAGAACGGCACGTTGGAGTCGCCGTTGACGGTGGAGATGACCGCGGTTTTGCCACCGGCCGAGAATTTCTTGATGTTGGCAACGATGGTTTGATAGTCGCTGTGACCGAACGGGGTGTAGACCTCTTCGATGTCCTTGTCGGCCACGCCTTTGGAATGCAGGAACGAGCGCAGGATTTTGTTAGTGGTGCGCGGGTAGACGTAGTCGGTGCCGAGCAGGAAGTAGCGCTTGGCGCTGCCGCCTTCTTCACTCATCAGGTATTCAACGGCAGGGATCGCCTGCTGGTTCGGCGCGGCGCCGGTGTAGAACACGTTGGGCGACATTTCTTCGCCTTCGTATTGCACCGGGTAAAACAGCAAGCCGTTGAGCTCTTCGAATACCGGCAGCACCGATTTACGCGACACCGAAGTCCAGCAACCGAACACCACGGCCACCTTGTCCTGAGTCAGCAGCTGACGACCCTTTTCCGCGAACAGCGGCCAGTTCGACGCCGGGTCGACCACCACCGGCTCCAGCATCTTGCCGTTCACGCCACCCTTGGCGTTGATCTCGTCGATGGTCATCAACGCCATGTCTTTGAGCGACGTTTCGGAGATCGCCATGGTGCCGGACAACGAATGCAGAATACCGACCTTGATGGTCTCGGCGGCCTGGACAGTCCAGGTCATGCCCATCGCGGCAATGCTTGCCGTGAGTGTGAAAGCCTTGATCAAGCTGCGACGCTTCATTGTGCGATCTCCATGAACATTAGAATTTTTTCTTGGTTGGCAGATGCGGACTACTGAAGGGTGTTTTGCAAAGGCTGTGCCCGGTCGGCTTTTGGTATGGAAATGTCGTGTTAGAGCGGTTGCGCGGGGATGGCGACGCACCATGAAGGGCCGTGCCCGGTGTGTTGGTGCGAGCAGGTGCGCCACATTGGGGCGACACCGCAGATCAAATGTAGGAGCGAGCCTGCTCGCGATGGCGGAGTGTCAGACACATAAAAGGTGACTGATACGCCCTCATCGCGAGCAGGCTCGCTCCCACAGTTTTGATTTATGTGTGTCAGCGACGGCGCATGAGGCCGATGAAGAACAGGCCGCCGATGGCAGCGGTGGCCACGCCAATCGGCAAGTCTTCGGGGGCGATCAGCGTGCGCGCAGCGACATCGACCCAGACAAGGAACACGCTGCCCAACAACACGCACACCGGCAGCAAACGCCGGTGTTCGGCACCCACCAATCGACGGGCAATGTGCGGCACCATCAACCCGACAAACCCGATGGAGCCACTGATCGACACCAGCACCCCGGTCATCAGCGACGCAATCAAAAACACCCGCAACCGCACGGTGCGGGCGTTAAGTCCCAGGGTCACGGCCGTCTGTTCACCCGCCATCAACGCGTTCAGCGGCCGGGCCATGCCCAGCAGCAACACCAGCCCGAGCAACACGCTGGCGGCCGGCACCGCCAGCAGTTCCCAGCGCGCAAGCCCAAGCCCGCCGAGCATCCAGAACATCACCGCTGAACTGGCGCGATGATCACCGAGAAACAACAGCAGATTGGCAATCGCCATCATCACGAACGACACCGCCACACCGCACAGCAACAGCCGGTCACTGTCCAGCCGCCCGTTGCGGTTAGCGATCAGCAGCACGATCAGCATGCTCAGCAGCGCGCCAACAAACGCCGCGATCGGCAACGTCAGCAGGCCGACGATTTCACCGACATGCAGCACCACGATCACCGCGCCAAGGGTCGCCCCGGAAGTGACGCCGAGCAGGTGCGGGTCAGCCAGCGGATTGCGCGTCACCGCTTGCAGCACCGCACCGATCAACGCCAGGCCGGCGCCGACCAATGCACCGAGCAACATGCGCGGCACGCGGATCAACCACACGATGTGTTCCTGGCCGGTGGCCCAGCTCACGTCGCCGACACCGAACACCTTGTGCAGCAAAATCCGCCACACCACGTCCACCGGCACCCGCGCCGGGCCGAAGCCCAGCGACACCACGCACGACACCAGCAGCAACGCCCCGAGGACGACGAGCAACACGGCATAGCGACGATTGATCATTCGCCGCGGAAACCTTTGGCCAGGGTTTCGACGGCCAACACGTTGTCGATGCCCGGCGTGGCCTGCACATACGGAATGACGATGAAGCGCTGGTGCTTGATCGCGTCCACCGATTGCAGCGCCTTGTTACTGCGCAGGAATTGTTCTTTCTGCGCGGCGGTGACTTCGCCGTAGTCGACGATCACGATCACCTGCGGATTGCGCTCGACCACGTTTTCCCAGTTCACGCGGGTCCAGCTCGCCTCGACGTCATCGAGAATATTGCGCCCGCCCGCCGCGTCGATCAGCGCTTGCGGCATGCCCAATCGGCCGGAGGTCATGGCCCGGTCTTCGCCGCTGTCATACAGAAAGACCCGAGGTTTATCCGCCGGCAAGTGACTGCGCACCTCGGCGACTTGCGCCTGCATTCCGGCGATCAAGGCGTTGGCACGGTCCTGCACGTCGAAGATCTTGCCGAGGTTGCTCAGGTCGTTGTAAGTGTCTTCCAGGCTGGCTGGTGGACGCTTCATCACGAAGGCGCAGGACTCGGTCAGCTCGTAGACGCTGATGCCCAGCGGTTGCAACGTCTGCGGCGTCAGGTCACCGCCCACTCGCATGCCGTAATCCCACCCGGCGAAGAAGAAATCGACGTTGACGTTGAGCAGCGTTTCCACCGACGGGTACTTGGCCGACAACTCCGGCAGACCGTCGAGGATGGCCTGCATGTCAGGCGTGACCGACTTCCAGCCACTGACGCCGCTGTAGCCGGCCATGCTCGGCTTCAGGCCGAGAGCGAGCATCATTTGCGTCATGTTGATGTCGTGACTGACCGCGTGCTTCGGTGCCTGTTTGAATGTCACTTCGCGGTTGCAGCTCTGGATCGTCAGTGGATATTTCGTCGCCTCGGCAAACGACTGGGCACTGCCCAGCAACAGAACGACGGACAGCAGTGAACGCAAAGTCATGGTTGGGTGATCCAGGTGATTCGTGGGTAGCCGTGCAAAGGGTGCTCATCGATCAGCGCGTCGACGCCGAATACGTTGTGCAACAGCTCAGTGGTCAGGACGTCTTTGGGAGTGCCGCTGGCGACGATGCGACCGTGATCGAGCACGTACAGCCGGTCGCAGAAAGCGGCAGCGAGATTGAGGTCGTGGATGCTGGCGAGCGTGCCGATGTTCAGGCGTTTGACCAGTTGCAGCAGTTCGAGCTGAAAGCGCGGGTCGAGGTGGTTTGTGGGCTCGTCGAGGATCAGCAATTGCGGCTGCTGGGCCAGGGCGCGGGCGAGGATCACCCGCTGTTTTTCACCGCCGGAAAGGGTAGCGAAGGCGTGGTCTTCGAAACCCTTGAGGCCGACGGACTCCAGGGCTTGAGTCGCCAGGTGGTGATCTTCGAGGGTGTCGCCGTCGAACAGGCCTTTGTGCGGCGTGCGACCCATGGCGACCACTTCCTCGACGGTCAGGCCGAAGGCATCGGGGAACTCCTGCAGCACCACGGCGATGCGTTGTGCGCACCAACGCGAGGATTGCTTCCAGACGTTGTGATGGTCGAGCCGGACCTCACCGGCCTCGGGTTTGCTGAAACGGTAGGCGCAGCGCAGCAGGCTGGTCTTGCCGCTGCCGTTGGGGCCGATCAACCCGACGAACTCACCGGCGGCGATGTGCAGGCTGGCGTCACGCAGTTGGAACTGGTGATGGCAGTGGCCGTGGCCCAGGGGTGTCCAAGAGAGGTTGGTGAGGGTTAGCGAGGTCATGCAGTAACTCTTGAGGTGATGCTGATGGCCTCTTCGCGAGCAAGCTCGGCTCCTACAAGGTTTGTGTCGTTCGCAATTTTTGTGAACGACATAAACCCTGTAGGAGCCGGGCTTGCCCGCGAAGGGGCCCTTGAATCGAAAGATGATCGCGGTGGGCGATCAGCGCGGAAAGTCTACAGAACCCTCTAAACCGCGCATCTCGCCTGTTTCACGATGAAGATGAAGCCGATTCAGTTTGCCGGGTGAATCGTGACAACAGCAGTCGATCCAGGACCCAGACCACCACCAGGGACGCGCCCACCAACGGAAACGCGACGGCCAGTGCAAACATGATGACCATCGCCGTTTTCCATTTCGGCAGGTCGTGGCGCAGCGGTGGAACGCCGAACTTGCCCTGTGGCCGACGCTTCCACCAGATCACCACGCCACTGACTGCGCTGAGCAAAATCATCAAGCAGATCAGCAGCACGACGATCTGATTGAACGCACCGAACATCTTGCCTTCATGCAGCATTACGCCGGTTTCCGTGGCGCGGGCGACGGCGCCGTAATGCTCCCAGCGCACATCGGCGAGGACATCGCCGGTGTACTGATCGATATGCAGCGTGGCGTCGTTGCGTGGGTCATCGGCGAACACCGCGATGGTGAATACGCCCGTCGCCGTGGTCGGGAAGGTGATGCTGTAACCCGGTTCGACCTTGCGCTGCATGGCGATGTTCTGCACGTCTTGCAGGCTGATGGTCGGCGCGGCGGGACCGGCTTGAGCGCCGCCGTGGGCCATGTGCTCGGCGTGATCGCCGGACATGGGCATCGGCGTGTTTTCCATGGCCCAAGGCACGGTCTGGCGGGTGGCGGTATTCAGGCTGCGCGCCTCGACGTCCGACTTCGGCACGTCGTCCCACATCGCTGCCGGAAACACGTTCCACACTTGTGCGTATTTCTGGCCCCAGAACCCGGTCCAGGTCATGCCGCTGAGCAGCATCACCAGCAGAAACGTGGCGCCCCAAAAACCGGTGACGGCATGCAGGTCACGCCACAACACGCGGCCGCGGCTGCTCAGCCGTGGCCACAAAATGCCCGCGGCCTGACCGCGCGGCCACCACAGGAATACGCCGGACACCACCAGCACCACGGCCCAGCCGGCGGCCAGTTCGACCAGTCGATCACCGACCGTACCAATCATCAATTCGCCGTGGATGGCTCGCGCAATGGCTTGCAGATTCATCTTGGCGTCTTGCTCGCCGAGGATGTCGCCGTGGTACGGATCGATAAATACGTTGAGCTCATTGCCGCCATTAATCACGACAAATTGCGCGCTGCGCTCGGCGTTGACCGGTGGCAGGTATTGTTTGATCGTCCCGTGTGGATACGCCTCTTTCACGCGCTTGAGCAGGTCGTCGGCCGGGACGCTGTGATGCCCGGCCGGAACGTTCATCAGGCTGCCGTACATCAACGGATCGAGTTGCGGCTTGAACAGGTAAATGACGCCGGTCAGGGCCAGCATCACCATGAAGGGCGCGACGAACAGACCGGCATAGAAATGCCAGCGCCAGGCCAGGTTGTAGAAATTCACTTTGGGCTGTTTCATCTCGTGTGCTCCGCTTGGCTTGGATCTTTTAGTTGTCATTTTGCGGGCCATGTAGGAGCGAGCTCGCTCGCGATGAATTCGGATACACCGCGTTCATTCAGAATGGCCGCGTTATCGTTTGCGACCATCGCGAGCAAGCTCGCTCCTACAGGGCGATGCTGTTAAAAGCTCATGTCCACCTTGGTCCAGAGCGTTCGCCCCGGCTCCTTGATGGCCTGCGGGTCATTGGCCGGGTAGCCAAAACCGGCATTGCCGGCCAGGTTCAAATGCTCGGCGTAAGCCTTGCCAAACAGGTTGTCGACGCCACTGCTGACCTTCCAGTTCTTGTTGATGCGATACGCCCCGTTGAGCGAGAACACGCCAAAACCGGCGGTCTTGTCGAAGTCCTTGCCGACCACGTTGCCCTTGTTCTGGTCGATGCGGTTTTGCGCCGCGACCACTCGCCACAAGGCGCCGGCGCTCCAGTTGTCTTCGCTGTAGGTCAGGCTTAAACGGCCGTCCAGCGGCGGCATTTGCGGCAGTGCATTGCCATCGCTGCTGTTCTTGCCCCAGGCGTAGGCCAGGGTTGCGTGAGTCTTCCAGTGATCCGTCAGCTTGTACGCGGCGCCCAGCTCGCCGCCCATGATTCGCGCGTCGATGTTCTCGGCCTGCGAGGTCATGCCCATCATCCCGGGCGTGTAGTCGAACAGGATGTAGTCGCGCACCTGCCCGATATAACCCGAGGCCCAGGCTTCGAGGCGGGCGGTCTTGTATTGCGCACCAACGTCGAGCTGGGTGGTTTTCTCGGGCTTGATCGCGTCGAAGGCATTCACCGAACCCGCGGGCCCCGAGTTGGGCGAAAACAGCTCCCAGTAATCCGGGAAACGCTGGGTGTGACCGAGGCCGGCGTACAGCGTGGTCGGGCTGTCGGCCAGGTCGTGTTCGTAACGGATGAAGCCGCTGGGCAGGGTGTCGGCGCGGGTGTCGTCGGCGGTCGGGTTGGGGCGGGTCATCATTCCCGAACCGGTGGTCTGCCGGTAATCCTTTGCCGAGGCGCGGTCCAGTCGTGCGCCGGTGATCAACCGGTCACGGTCGGCGGCGTACCAGGTCAATTCACTGAACACGCCGTAATTGTGGAAGTCGGCGTCCTTGGTGTAGGGCAGGTCCTTGTAGACGTCGACGCCCATGGCGCTGCGTTGGCGATGTTCGTTGGTCTGTGCATCGATGCCGCTGATCAACTGCACATCGGCCCAGCGCCAGGTGGCTTTGATCCGTGCACCGAGGGTTCGGCGATCGACGTTCGAGGCCATCGGGCCGGCCATCATCCCGGTGCCGGACGGTGTGCGCAGGGTGTAGTTGTCCATCACGTGGTCGGCGTAGTTGTAGTAGATCTGCGCTTCGACCTTGTCCAGCACGTCACCGATGCCGGATTTCTCGAACCGCAGCCTGAGGCTTTCGCGCTTGAACTGCGAACCGTCCATGCCGCGCCCGGCGTAACGCGCTTCGCCATCGCCTTTGCCGGCGGTCAATTCCAGCAGGGTGTCGGCGTCTGGCGTCCAGCCCACCGCGACGTCGCCGTTCCACTTGTCGTAGCGCGACGGCACGGTGTCGTTGTTGCCGTCTTTGTAGTCATCGGAGTGCGCGGTGTTGCCGATCACGCGCACGTAACCCAAGGGGCCGCCGGCAGCGGCATCCACCACTTTGTCGAAACGGCCGTTGGAACCGGCCAATACGCTGGCGTTCACCCGGGTGCCGAGTTCGCCGAAGCGTTCCGGCTCGCGGTCGAACAGGAGGGTGCCGGCCGAGGCGCCTGGCCCCCAAAGCACGGTTTGCGGACCTTTGATCACGGTGAGTGTGTCGTAGGTTTCCGGCGAAATGTAGGAGGTCGGCGCGTCCATGCGGCCGGGGCAGGCGCCCAGCAATTGGCCGCCGTTGGTGAGGATGTTCAGCCGCGAGCCGAACATGCCGCGCAGCACCGGATCGCCGTTGGTGCCGCCATTTCGGACCAGCGCGAAGCCCGGAATGGTCTTCAGGTAGTCGCCACCATCACTGGCCGGCACGGGCTGGCGCGGGTCCTTGGGGTTGGTGACGATGGTCAGCGGCGAACTCGGCGCGATGGCGGTGATGACCGTCGGGCTCAGTTCTTCCGGGTGCCCGGCGTGTTCATCGGCCTGCACCATCGGTGTCAGAAGTGCGCCGCAAAGAACGGCGGACGCGCGGCGGAAACGAATACTGGATTCGTCCGGGGCAAAGAAAGCCTGGGCAATGCTCAAGCGTGTGTCAGCAGAAAACCTGGACATGACAATTTCCATCGAACAGTCGTAAACGACACGGCCGACCGCCAGCGCCACTCCTTGTGGGAGCGGGCTTGTGTGGCGAGGGAGCTTGCTCCCGCTGGGCTGCGAAGCTGCCCCATATTGTGAGTGCTGCGCACTCAAGCGGGAGCAAGCTCCCTCGCCACAAAAGCCCGTTCCACAGGGATTGCGCAGGCAATCTTCAGAACCGTGTGAGATCGGGTGGGTGTTTACGCGGCGATGGGTGGGGCGCGGGTTCGGGCGCCGGGGAAGAAGGTTTGCCGGGCGTGGCCAAGGCGAAGGGCGGGTGTGGTGAAGGGTGTGGCTATGGGTGTGTCGAAGGCGACGAAGGACTGACCGCCGGTCAGTGCCGGGCAGTTGAACAACAGGCTGCAATAGCCGCATTTTTCCCAAAGCGCATGGTGGGAGGCTTTGGGTGGACAGTGTTCTTCGGCGGACTGCGCGCCGTGGTCGGCGTGCTCCATCGACGGCATGTCCATGCTCATGTCCATCGACAGGTTCATGGACACTTGCATCAACGCGGAGGCGCGCTGATTCATCGGCATCGACTGAGAAATCAGTGGGCCGATAAAGATCATCAACATGGCGAACAGGCTGATCCAGCTGCCGCGAGTCAGGCTCAACGGCTGACGGCGGGCGGCGGATGACCTGGCGCTAAGCGGGCGCATGGGCGTTTTCGGCTCTGTTGATTACTGAGTGTGCACGTGCGCTTGCATGCCGTCCGGCGCGGTTTTCTGCACCGCGACCTCGACGGTCACGTCACCGGACTTCTCGAAATGCATCGTCAGCGGGAAGCGCTTGCCATCACTCAGCAGGCTGCGGTCCTTCAAATCCAACAGCATCACGTGATAGGCCATCGGTGCAAACGTGATGTCGCCACCGGCGGGGATGTCCACGCTCGGCACCTGCTGCATTTTCATCAGATCGTTTTGCATCACGTGCTCGTGCAACTGGGCAACCTTTGCAATCGGTGAGTCGACACTGAGCAGCCGGTCGTCCGTTTTGCCGGCATTGTGAATCACGAAGTACGCCGCAACGGTCGGCGCATTGGGTGGCAGTTCCTGCGACCAGGGATGCGCGATTTGCAGTTCGCCGGCCTTGTATTCATGGGCATTGGCAAAGCAGGCGGGCAGCAGCAACGCAGCCAGAACGATGAGTTTGTTCAACATGGCAGTTCTCCAGAGCGATTCAAGACGCAGGTCAATTGCGAGAAGGAATCACACCAGAGGGGACGCGCGGGGATTGAGACTCGGCCATTGCTGGCGCGGACTGGGGGTATCGAGTGAAACGGAAGGCACGCTTCGATTGGCCTCGAAACGCGCGAAATACAGCTGCGGCACATGCCCCGGCAACGCCACCAATGGCGCGGAACCGGAGCAACACCAGCAATGCTGCATGTTGGAATGATCGTCGTTTTGCGGGGCCTTCTGCTCGACAGTGCCCAGAGAGATCGCCACCATCTTCGTCCCGCTGGACGTACAAAAACTGCCCCACAACAGCTGCTCGACCGGCGATTTCGCCGTCTGCGCCATCGCTTCGGTCATCGGCATGGCGAGCAGGTTGAACAGCACTGCGAAGCAGGCGATCCAGGCAATTGCGAGCCGTTGTCGGGACATGGGCAAAATCCATTGGGTGGGCGATCAAGCGCGGCTATTTAGCCTGATCAGGGCCGATAAGTAAAAAAGCGGCGTGCGGTGTGGTGTCGCAGCGCCAAACATCCATAGCCTTCATGATAGCCGCGAATTTTAAATTGCCAGCCCCGTCCAGATCAGCCGTTACACATTCTCTGTAGCAGCTGCCGGAGGCTGCGTCCGGCTGCGAAGCAGTCGTAAAATCAATCGACTCGGTCTTTCAGGTTATTCGCGGGTGCAGGATTTACGACTGCTGCGCAGTCGGACGCAGGCTTCGCCAGCTGCTACAGGTTTTGGGGTGGTTCTGGTATCAGGGCAGTCAGCACGTCTGTCACCGACCCGAACTCCCGATCCACCGCTGGCAACTCTGGCCTCCTCAACACGATCACCGGCACTCCCCGCTCCCGCGCCACGTCCAGCTTCGGCTCGGTCGCGGTGCTGCCGCTGTTTTTGCTGATCAGCACATCGATCTGTCGCCGTTCAAACAGCTCGCGCTCGTCCTCCAGCAGAAACGGCCCTCGTGCGCCGATGATTTCGCAGCGTTCGTTGCCCGGGTAAACGTCCAGTGCGCGCAACGTCCAGAATTGCTCCGGCGGGATTTCGTGCAGGTGCTGCAACGGTTCGCGGCCGAGGGTGAACAGCGGTCGGCGGAAGGGTTTCAGGGACTCGATCAGTTCGGCCCAGTCGCCGACCTCACGCCAGTCGTCGCCGGGTTGCGGTTGCCAGGCCGGACGTCGCAGCGCCCAGCAAGTGATGCCGGTCACCTGCGCGGCGGTCGCTGCGTTCTGGCTGATTTGTGCGGCGTAAGGATGGGTTGCGTCCAGCAGCAGATCGATCCCTTCATCACGGATGAATTGCGCCAGCCCCTCTGCACCACCATAGCCGCCGACGCGCACCTGACAGGTCAAATCCGTCGGCACCCGACCAACGCCGGCCAGGCTGTAGAGGTGTTCCGGTCCCAGCGTGCGGGCGATCGCCAAGGCTTCAGTCACGCCGCCGAGCAGCAAAATACGCTTCATTGAAAAGCTCCGGCATGGCCGACAATGCCGCCCTGGCGATCGATGGCAAACACTTCAACCTGAACCTGCGCCGGCACCACGCTGCGGGCAAACTCCAGCGCGTGCTGACACACCGCATCACCGAGGGCGATGCCCACCGCGCTGGCCATCGCCAGGGCTTGCTGACTGGTGTTGGCGTCGCGGATCGCCTGCTGCAACGTTTCATCGGCGCCCACCGCCGCTGCCCAGTCGGCCAGTTGCGGCAGGTCGATGCTGGAATGCCGGCTGTGCAAGTCCATGTGCCCGGCCGCCAGTTTGCTGATCTTGCCGAAGCCGCCGCACAGGCTGAGTTTATCCACAGGGACTTTGCGCAGGTGCTTGAGGACGGCGCCGACGAAGTCGCCCATTTCGATCAGGGCGATTTCCGGCAGGTTGTAGACCCGGCGCATGGTGTCTTCGCTGGCGTTGCCGGTGCACGCGGCGATGTGCAGGTAACCGTTGGTTTTTGCGACATCGATGCCCTGGTGGATCGAGGCAATGTAGGCCGCACAGGAAAACGGCCGGACGATGCCGCTGGTGCCGAGGATCGACAGGCCGCCGAGAATGCCAAGGCGCGGGTTCATGGTTTTCAAGGCCAGCGCCTCACCGCCCTCGACGTTGATCGTGACGTCGAAGCCGCCGCCGTAGTTGAACTCGCTGGCCAGCTGGGTCAAGTGATCGGTGATCATCTTGCGCGGTACCGGGTTTATCGCCGGTTCGCCCACACCCAACACCAGCCCCGGCCGGGTGACGGTGCCGACACCACGCCCGGCTTTGAAACGGATGCCGGGCTCGGTGCCGAGGCGCACGTGGGAATAGAGCAGGGCGCCGTGGGTCACGTCGGGATCGTCGCCGGCGTCCTTGATGGTTCCGGCCTCGGCACCGTCCTCCAGCCGCCGACAGAACTCCAGGCGCATTTGCACCTGCTTGCCTTTGGGCAGGGTGATTTCCACGGCGTCCGAGCTCACGCCCCCCAGCAACAGGCGAGCGGCGGCGAGGCACGTGGCGGTGGCGCAGCTGCCCGTGGTCAGGCCGCTGCGCAGCGGCGCGGGTTGTTCGGCGGTTTCGTCACGCATCGAGGGGTTTGACCACGTCGAGCAAAGTAATCGGCAGCGCCTGACGCCACGTATCGAAATCCCCCAGCGGTTGCGCTTGCGCGATATGAATGCGCGTCAGCTCACCGCCGTGCTGTTCACGCCAGGCCATCAGGGTCATTTCACTTTGCAGGGTGACTGCGTTGGCCACCAGCCGGCCACCAGGTTTGAGTGCAGCCCAACAGGCCTCCAGCACGCCTTCACGGGTAACCCCGCCGCCAATGAAAATGGCGTCCGGGCGTTCGAGACCCGCCAGTGCGTGCGGCGCGCTGCCGCGAATCAATTGCAGGCCGGGCACACCGAGCGCATCGCGGTTGTGCTCGATCAACTGCTGCCGGCCTTCATCGGCCTCAATGGCCAGCGCCCGGCAACTGGGGTGCGCGCGCATCCATTCGATGCCGATCGAACCACTGCCCGCGCCGACGTCCCACAACAGTTCGCCGGGTGTCGGCGCGAGGCGGGCGAGGGTGATCGCGCGCACGTCGCGCTTGGTCAGCTGGCCATCGTGCCTGAATGCCGAGTCCGGTAACCCGGCCAGCCGCGAAAGGCGCGGTGCATCGGGCTCGGCGATGCATTCGATGGCGATCAGATTAAGGTCGGCAATCACCGGGTCGGTCCAGTCATTGGCAATGGCGTCGATGCGTCGTTCAGTGGCGCCGCCCAGATGTTCCAGCACGCTCAGGCGACTCGGCCCGAACCCGCGATCACGCAACAGCGCGGCGATTGCGCCCGGGCTTTGCCCGTCGTTGCTCAGTACCAGCAGGCGAACGCCGCTGAAAATATGGGCGTTCAGCGCGGCGAGGGGGCGGGCGACCACCGAAAGCGTCACCACTTCCTGCAACGCCCAACCCATTCGGGCGGCGGCCAGGGAACAGGAAGAGGGCGCCGGCAGGATCAACATGTCGTCGCCGGGGACTTGCCGAGCGAGGCTGGCGCCGACGCCGAAGAACATCGGGTCGCCGCTGGCCAGCACGCACACCGGCTCGCCACGCAGGGCCAGTAACGGCTCGAGGGAGAACGGGCTCGGCCACAACAGGCGCTCGCCGCGCAGGCACACAGGCAACAAATCCAGCTGGCGCGGGCTGCCGAAAATCCGTGAAGCGCCCAAAAGGGCTTGCCGGGCATTCTTGCCCAGGCCCTTGTAGCCGTCTTCACCGATGCCTACTACTGTCAGCCAGGGCGCCATTGGCAGTCCTCAAAAAGTCCACACACGTACTGTTCCGACGGGCAGGCTTTTCATGCCGTCGAACAAAGCAGGCATAATACCGCGCCTTCGCTTGCGAAGCGCCTTTCCCACATTGCCGGTCACCCCTTTGAACGAACGCCCGATGTCATCAGCCTTACGCCCCTCGGCCTGTCCGGGGTTGCTGCGTATTGTCCAGGCGCTGGACGGCGGCATCTGCCGGATCAAGCTCAATGGCGGCTCGATCACGGCGTCCCAGGCCGAAGCGGTGGCCGACGCGGCCGAGCGTTTCGCCGGCGGGGTGATCGAAGCGACCAACCGCGCCAACCTGCAGATTCGCGGAATTGGCCGTGAGCACGGCGCGTTGATCGACAGTTTGATGGTCGCGGGCCTCGGCCCGAACAGCGCCGCTGGCGACGATGTGCGCAACCTGATGCTCAGCCCCGGCGCGGGCATCGATCGGCAGATGCGGGTCGATACGCGCCCGCTGGCCGAGGAGATCCTCGCCACCCTGCAAGGCGATGAACGCTTCCACGACCTCAGCGCCAAGTTTGCCGTGCAACTCGATGGCGGCGAAGGTCTGGCCATGCTCGAACATCCCCATGACCTGTGGTTGTCCGCCGCTGATCGGGACGGCGAGCCGGTGTTCGCCTTCGGTCTGGCCGGGTGCCCGGTGGATGCGCCGGTGAGGGCGGTGAAGTTGGAGCAGGGGCACGCGCTGGTAGTCGCGGTGCTTGAGTTGTTTTTGGAGGGCGCTCGACCTGAACAGACACGCATGCGGCATTTGCTTGCCGAATGCGCGCTCGACGATTTTCTCGCGCGTCTTGCCGAGCGGGTGCCATTGATGCCCATCGACACTTGGCAGCGCGGCGTCAGCCCGAACGACTTGCACATCGGCGCTCATCCACAGCGTGAAGCCGGGCTTGTCTACATCGGCGCTGTGCCGCCGCTGGGCCGTCTCGATCCGATGATGCTCAGGGGTGCTGCGCAACTGGCGCGGCAGTGGGGCGATGGAAGCCTGCGGTTTACTCCTTGGCAAAGTCTGTTACTGCCCGGTGTTCAGGGTGATACCGCGTCTCAAGTTATCCACAGGCTCGAACAGCTCGGCCTGCGTTGCTCAGTCGACGATGCCTTGGCGCACCTGATTGCCTGCACTGGCTCCACCGGCTGCGGCAAAGGCCTGGCCGACACCAAAGGCGATGCCGGGCAACTGGCGGCGCTGCTGCAGGTTCGCGGCCAAACGCTGAACGTTCACCTGTCCGGCTGCCAGCGTTCCTGCGCTGCCGCGCATACCGCGCCGGTCACGTTGCTGGCCGTCGCCCCCGGTCACTACGACGTCTATTTTCGTGAAGCGGGGCAGCCGGGTTTCGGCGCCTTGCACGCACACAACCTTACTATTGAAGCGGTCGCAGCCTTGCTCGACGCCCGCGCACGGAGCCCCCTAGATGCTTGATTACATCCGCGACGGTCAGGAGATCTATCGCAACTCCTTCGCGATCATTCGCGCCGAGGCCAACCTCGAGCGCATTCCGGCCGATCTGGAAAAACTCGCGGTCCGGGTGATTCACGCCTGCGGCATGGTCGATGCCATTGACGGCCTGCAATTCTCTGAAGGCGCAGGCAAGGCCGGGCGCGATGCGCTGGCCGCCGGTGCGCCGATTCTGTGCGACGCGCGGATGGTTTCCGAAGGCGTGACCCGCACGCGCCTGCCGGCGAACAACCCGGTCATCTGCACCCTGCGCGATGACAGCGTCCCCGATCTGGCCCGTGAGCTGGGCAACACCCGCTCCGCTGCCGCGCTCGAACTGTGGCGCCCGCACCTGGAAGGCAGCGTCGTGGTGATCGGCAACGCGCCGACCGCGCTGTTTTATCTGCTGGAAATGCTTGACGCTGGCGCGCCGAAACCGGCGCTGATCCTCGGCTTCCCGGTAGGCTTCGTCGGCGCCGCCGAATCCAAGGCCGCGCTCGCCGCCGACAGTCGCGGCGTGCCGTTTGTCATCATGCAGGGCCGGCTGGGCGGTAGCGCCATGGCCGCCGCCGCCGTCAATGCCCTCGCCACGGAGATCGAATGATGCAGCCACGTGGACGTTTGATCGGCCTCGGCGTTGGTCCTGGTGATCCGGAACTGATTACCGTCAAAGCCCTGCGCCTGCTGCGCGAGTCGCCGGTGGTGGCGTACTTCGTCGCCAAGGGCAAGAAGGGCAATGCGTTCGGCATCATCGAAGCGCATTTGCAGGAAGCTCAGACCTTGCTGCCGCTGGTGTACCCGGTGACCACCGAAGCGTTGCCGGCCCCGCTGTCCTATGAACAAGTGATCAGCGATTTTTACGATGCGGCCGGCGAAGAGCTCGCCGCGCACCTCGATGCCGGGCGCGACGTAGCGGTGATCTGCGAAGGTGATCCGTTCTTCTATGGCTCCTACATGTACCTGCACGATCGCCTGGCCGAGCGCTACGAAGCGGAAGTGGTGCCGGGTGTCTGCTCGATGCTCGGCGGCGCTTCGGTACTCGGCGCGCCGCTGGTGTATCGCAATCAGAGTTTGTCGGTGCTGTCCGGCGTGTTGCCCCATGACGACCTCAAGCGTCGCCTGGCCGATGCCGATGCCGCGGTGATCATGAAATTGGGACGCAATTTTCCCAAGGTCCGGCAGGTGCTCGAAGAACTCGGTCTGGCGGAGCGCGCGCTGTACGTCGAACGCGCGACCATGGCCAATCAGAAAATCGTTCCGCTGGATCAGGTCGAGCCCATGTCCTCACCCTATTTCTCGTTGATCATCGTTCCCGGTGAAAGGTGGCAAGGCTGATGACTCGTCCAGCTCCGGCGATTGTCGTCCTCGGCAATGGCAGCCTCGCGACTGCGCAAAAGATCCAGCAGGTGTATCCCGGTGCCCTGATCCACGGCCTGGCCGGTCGGGTCGAGGGCGCGGATCGCACTTATCAGGAGTTCGGTGCGACTGTGCGCGAACTCTATCTGCAGGACACACCGATCATTGCGCTGTGCGCCGCCGGCATCGTGATTCGCACGCTGGCGCCCTTGCTGCTTGAGAAAGGTGTCGAGCCACCCGTTCTGGCGGTGGCCGAGGACGGCAGCGCAGTGGTGCCGTTGCTCGGCGGCTTGGGCGGGGTGAACGTGCTGGCGCGCGAGATCGCGGCGGCGCTCGATGTGGCCGCGGCGATTACCACGAGTGGGGAATTACGCTTCGGCACTTGCCTGCTCAACCCGCCGAGTGGTTATGCGCTGGGGGATCTGGAGCTGGGCAAGCGCTTCGTTTCCGATTTGCTGGCCGGTGAAACAGTGCGCATCGAGGGCGCGGCGCCTTGGCTGGCACAAGCACAGTTGAAGGAAAACCCGCAGGCCCGGTTGGCGGTTCATGTCGATCATGTCGAGCGTGAGGCGGTGGCCAATGAATTGCTGATCTACCCACGTCGGGTGCTGGTCGCCGTGAATGCCAGCGTGGTCAATCTGCCGGGCGCCATTCGCGATGCTCTGCATCGGGAAAAAATTGCCGTGCAATCGGTAGCCTGCCTTCTGGCTGCCGACAGCGAAATGGCCAGCCCGGCACTGCGTGACGCAGCCCTGGAGTTGGGTGTGCCATTGCGTTTTGCCGATGACGTCGGCGCGCTGGCCGAGCTGGCACGTGATGCTGTGGGCCAGCCCGCAGCCCTCCTCGGCGACGAGGCCATCGCCATCGCGGTCGCTGAACAGCCATTGGACCCGTTGTCGATTGGTCGTGCTCGTGGTCGTCTGGCGGTGATCGGCCTGGGCCCCGGAGCGGCCGAGTTAATGGTGCCGGCGGTGAAAGCCGAACTGGCCCGGGCCAACGATATCCTTGGCTACGAAACTTATGTGCGCATGGCCGGCCCGTTCCGCACCGATCAGGTGATGCATTGCACCGACAACCGCGAAGAGATGCAGCGCGCCCGTCATGCGTTCGAACTGGCGGCCCAAGGGCGTTCAGTCGTGGTCGTGTCATCTGGCGATCCGGGTGTTTTTGCCATGGCGGCCGCGGTGCTGGAAGCGTTGCACGAATCTGATGATGCTTCATGGCACAACGTTGACCTGGAAATCCTGCCAGGGGTTTCTGCATCACTGGCCACCGCCGCTCAAGCCGGCGCGCCATTGGGGCATGACTTCTGTGTGCTGTCGCTGTCGGACAACCTCAAACCCTGGGACATCATCGAAAAGCGCCTGGATCTCGCCGCACAGGCTGATCTCGCACTGGCTTTCTACAACCCGATCTCGCGCTCACGACCGTGGCAACTCGGCCGCGCGCTGGAAATCGTCGCCCGGCACCGTACCCCCCAGACACCCGTGGTGTTGGGTCGGGATGTCGGCCGTCCGGGGCAGACGTTGCGGGTCATCACGCTGGGGCAACTGACCCCCGATCAGGTGGACATGCGCACGATGGTGCTGATCGGTTCCTCCACCACCTGTGTCTTTCCCCGCGTCGAGGGCGGGAAGTGGGTGTATACGCCGCGCTGGTATCAGACCAAACCTGCTGGTTAATATTAACGGCCCCGTTCGGAAGTTGTTTTTATAAAATAATAGAGCGCCGATAAGTTGTCTTCTTGTCGGCGTTTTTTTTATGGCTGGTAATGATTGGAATGGTTTTTCCTGATAATAAACTTGAAGGCATGAATTTCCTGTTTTAGTTTGAGTCTGGCCGCAAGGAGCGGTTGGATTTTAATAAGGAATTAAATATGTCAAACGTTAATGGTGAAATCGATTGTGTACTCAACGATGCCCAACAAGATGAATACTTCAATCGCATCGAAGTCCGGTTGGCTGAAATGCCTCGCCGTCGGCGGGTCAAAAGGGCAGCCACGCTCAACAAGGTTTTGGCCACGCCGTTGTCACCCGAATACGACGCCTCCGTCGTTGGGCCTTCGCTAGTTGTATTCGAGCAGAAGCTTTCAGACGACGACAAACAGGACGCGCTGGATAGCCAGGCATTTGCCGAAGCCATTGTCAGAAATCTGCCCGCCGGTACTTCACTGAAAGAGCGCTACAGCGCCTACAACGAAGCCTTGAGGGCGATTGGTTGGGTGAGCGAAAGCTACACCTTCAAAAGGTACGACTCCAAACAGCTGACGCTGACGATGAACGAAGCGTTATTACAGATACTTCAAACTGTCATCAGTGTGGGGACTGGCAATGTGTTGGGCCTGGTGGCGTCGGGTCTGGAAAAGCTGAAGGGCGATAAGGAGGCGCTGAAGATCGTCGAATCGGGAAACACGGACACTGAAGTGGTCAGCTTTAAGGCGGTGCCCTGTATTGTCGCGCCGGGCGGCGGCATGGCGATGGTCACGGGTGGCCTGGATATTGTTAGCAAAGACTATGATGGCCACTTTCTGTTTTTTACATTCAAGACGGATGGGTTGAATATTTTCCAGGCTGCGGGTGTGCGAAAGTTTAATAAGCGTGTATTCGATCGCAAGCGCCATTTGATTTATAACTATATCGATCAGTTTGGTGATGCGCTGTTCAAAAAGTTGACCGGAAAATAAAACCGAAAGGAACCATCGTCATGGATAACTTCGGTGTTTTACATGAGCAATCGGTGAGGTCACACCATGCCAGCGCTGGTTGATGCGGTAGTAGTGGGTGGCTGTCTGTTGTCCTTTGCCGACACCGTACAGGCTCAGGACCGGCAAGATATACAGGACTGCTTGCTGTATGCAGAGCTGGCGGCGAATGACAAATACCCGGGGCTTGTCTCGAACAAGATGTGGTTCGATTACTATCAGGGGCGATTGCTGAAAGCAGGTTTCACGCTGACAGCGATCATCCCTACAGAACCCATCCGGGTGTCCACTGTCCATCAGCTCCTGGACATCAGTTATTCCACGATTGGCCGTGTCGGGTCAAAGCGCATGGCGCAGCTTGTGACGCAAACCTACCGCGCCCTGAAACTGGACGCGTTCGCCTGGGATTTTTTTCAGGGCAATATCGCTCGGGGCGGTGCAGGCATTCTTAAATGTGCACCGTGCGAACGCTTGGGCTCGGGTGAAACAGTCGTGTGTCTCTACGGTTTGCGCTATCGCACTCACGTTTCCGGGCAAGCGTTCTTCTGGGACGAGTTTTACAAGGAGGTCGTGATCATGCCTGACGGCGGAGTGTTTGCTTTCAATCGTGATGTGTTTGAGCGCTACCGTGAGCGGGTCCACGAGAAAATAGACGCGTACTCGAGCAAAATCTTCGTGCGCAAACTGACGCTCTGATCGGTCTGGCAGCACTGGAACGACAAGGCCCTGTTGTTGAACACAGGGCCTTTTTTTGTTGCGCAGAAACCATGGTGAATCAGGGCACGAGGTAGCCCTTGACCCCGGTAAAGATGATTTGCGCTGCCAGCGCACAGACGAATAGCCCCATCAGGCGACTGACAATTTGCAAACCCTGATCACCGAGAATGCGTTCGATGCGATTGGACAGGTAAAGCACCACGCCGACGGTGAAGCTGGCCAGGGCGATGCTGAGGATGGCGGTGATTTTGTCATCCCAGTGCGGCTGGCTTATGCCCATCACCAACAGGGCACCGATGGTGCCGGGGCCGACAGTCAGGGGGATGGTCAGCGGGACGATGGTCACGTCCTGTTGCACGTTGTCGGTCTGCACCGCCGACTTGCCTTGGGCCATGCCCAGCGCCGAGATGAACAAGACGCTGCCCGCACCGATACGGAAGGCGTCCACGGTGATGCCGAACACACTGAAAATCACCCGCCCGAACAAGTACAGCAAGACGCTGGACACCAACGTGGCGAGGGCCACTTTCCAGGCCAGTCGACGCTGTTCCTTGCGCGAATAACCGCGGGTCAGGCTAATGAAGCAAGACAAGACGAAGAACGGGCTGTAGAGCACCAGCATCTTCAGGTAAACGCTGAACAACACGTGGAGCATGGTGCAAGCTCACTGGCGAGGGAAGTCGAGGGGGAGTCTATCAGGCGTTTCAGCGTCTGTCGGCTCAGGACGTTTGAGTGGCGGTGCGGTTCTGCAGATCGCGCTGTGCCACCCAATGTTCGATCAGGTCGCGCAATTGCGAAAGCTCGACCGGTTTGGCCATGTGCCCGTCCATGCCGGCCTGGCGCGCGCGCTCCTTGTGCTCGGCGAGAATGTGCGCGGTCAACGCCACCACGGGCGTGCGCGTCCGCTGGTTGCCGACTTCCCAGGCACGCAATTGCTGAGTGGCCGAGAAACCATCGAGAATGGGCATTTCGCAGTCCATCAAGACCAGGTCGTAGCGCTGCGCTTTCATGGCCTGCAAGGCTTCTTCGCCATTGCTGGCAGTGTCCGGCTGCAGGTTGAGCTTGCCCAGCATGCCGCGAATGACCTTGGTCGAGATGCTGTTGTCTTCGGCGACCAGGATGCGGAAATCGCTGGGAACCTTGACCGGCAAGGTCGGGCCGGTCGGTGGAACCTGCGACACGGCGAGGCCTTTGTTGCGCTGGTTCAGTTCATCCGCCAGCGTGGTTTTCAGGGTATAGCCGGCCACCGGTTTGGCGAGGATGCGTTTGATCCCGGAATTGCGCGCGATGATTTTGCTCGGTGCATTGCTGATGCCGGTGAGCATGATCAGCAGGATGTCGTGGTTAAGGCTCGGGTCTTCCTTGATCTTGGCTGCCAGTTGCATGCCGGTCATGCCAGGCATGTTCTGGTCCAGCAGGACCACGTCGAAGTAGTCGCGCAAGTGGGCCTTGGTGCGCAGCAGTGCCAGCGCTTCCTTGCCCGACGCCACCGCACTGACGTTCAGGCCCCAGGCGCTGCATTGCTGCACCAGGACTTTGCGGCACGTGTCGTTGTCATCAACCACCAGCACCCGTGCACCCTGCAACGGGCCGTCGAGGTCGGACGTCGGGTGTTCGAGTCGGTCAGGGTCGAGCGGCAAAGTCAGCCACAGGGTGCTGCCCTGGCTGGCGCCACTCTTGATGCCGAATTCGCCGTGCATCAGGCGAATCAGCTGCCGCGCGATGACCAGGCCCAGGTTGCCCCCCAGGCGGGTGGTCGAGAGGAAGTTCTTGCTGTGCAGTTCGGCGTGCATCAGTGCGTCGCGTTCCTCGGCCTCCATCGGCTCGCCACTGTCCTGCACCGCGATGCGCAGGCGCGGTTTGGCGCTGCGTTCGTCGAGCGCGACGACGATCAGGATTTCGCCTTCGTCGGTTTTCTTCAGGGCGTTTTCCAGCAGGCTCAGCAGCGTCTGGCGCAAGCGCGTCGGGTCACCGCTGATGACACGGGGTACTTGCGGCTGGATAAAGCTGATCAGCTCGACATTCTGCTGCTCGGCCTTGGCGCGGAAGATACTCAGGCAATCGTCGATCAGCGCATTCAGATCGAACTGCACATCGTCCAGTTCGATCTGCCCGGATTCGAGCTTGGAGATGTCGAGAATCTCGTTGATCAGTGTCAGCAGTTCGTTACCGGCACTGTGGATGGTCTGCACGTAGTCGCGCTGCTTGACGGACAACGGTGTGCCCAGCAATAGCTCGGTCATGCCCAATACGCCATTCATTGGGGTACGGATCTCGTGGCTGATCTTCGCCAGGAATTCGGCTTTTGCGTTGATCTCGGCATTACTGGCGGCCAGGTCGCGGCTGATACTGAATCGGTCTTCAGTGATGCTGCGCTGGCGTTCACTCAGGGCAATGCTCATCAGCAGGCCGCTGATACAGATAAACACCAGCAAGGTGGTGATCAGCCCTTGGGGTTCTACCAGGGTCAGCCCCAGCAGGGCCGGCAGGATAATCAACGTGCCGAGGTTGAAGACCACCATGGCGGCCACGAACAGGCGCGCCGGTCGATAGCCTTTTTGCCAATGCCAGGCGCTGACGAACAGCATCGTCAGACCCGCCAGGGCGACGAGTGCATAAGTGATGATGTTCAGCGGCAACGTGTTGACGAACAGCAACAGCAGGGCGCAGACGCTGATGAGCACGATGTCGGCTTGCAGTACCTTGTTCAGCGGGTGTGGGCCCAGCGGTGCAAAGAACCGATAGGCAAACATCAGTCCGCACGGTGCAGTCAGCAGCAGGGAGAGGTAGGCCCCCGGCGTTTGTATCGCATGCCAGTCCGGCAGCCAGGGGCCGGCCACATTCAGCAGCAGCACCAGGCTCAGCATCAGCAGCGCTTCGCAACCAGCCAGCCAGAGAGCGCTGCGCGAACGGGTGTAGGCGTAACGGATGAGGTTGTGCAGGATCAGCATGGTGATGCAACCGAACAGCAGGCCGTAAATCAGCGTCTGCGTCTGATTGGCCGCGGTCACGACCGCTGATTCCAGCGTGATGTAAGGCCTCAACTGGTGGTCGGAAACCAGTCGCAGGTAAACGTCGAGGGGTTTGTCGCTTTGTGGCAACGGCAACATGAAGTCGCTGCTGGGCAGGGGCCGTTCTGCCTGGGGTTGCTCGGTGCCAGTGTTCAGATGCTCGACCAGCGTATCGCCGTCCAGCACATAGAGATTGAAGCTTGAGAGGTCGGGCGCGAACACCCGCAGCAGCTGTTCATGCTTGCCGGGTGCAAGCCTGAAACGCAGCCACAACGCACCTTCGGGCTCGGCCGCGGTCAGGCGTTCGAGTTCGATGGGGCTGAATTGATTGGTGTAGCGAGCGGAACGGATGTCGCTGAGTTGCAGATCGCCCTGTTCGTCGAGCAATACGGCCCATCCACTGCCTTGCGCGGCCTGGGCCGGGAGCATGCAGAGCAAGGTCAGCAGAGTGGCGGTGAAGCCTATGGCAATCCTGAGCCAGCGCACGGCGAAATCCCTTCGTAGGTTGATGCCAGATTACAACGATGCGCAGCGCCGGAACAGTGTGGCAAGGACCAGAAGTCCTTGCCTCGCCCAATGGCGCTCTTATTCCTGGTTTTCGCCTCGCTCGCGGGCAATGGCACGGTAGCCAATGTCCTTGCGATAGAAGCTGCCTTCCCAATCAATTTTGGCCGCCAGTTTGTAAGCCTGTTGCTGGGCAGCATCGACGCTGGTGCCCATGGCGGTGGCACACAACACCCGACCACCGGCCGTTACCACTTGACCGTCCTTGAGGGCAGTACCGGCGTGGAAGACTTTACCTTCCAGTGCCGCCGCCGCATCCAGACCGTTGATGGCCACGCCTTTGGCGTAGTCGCCCGGGTAGCCGCCAGCCGCGAGCACGATACCGACGCTCGGACGTGGATCCCATTGCGCTTCGACTTTGTCCAGTGCTTGCGCCAGGGCTGCTTCGACCAGCAACACCAGGCTCGACTGCAAACGCAGCATGACCGGTTGGGTCTCAGGGTCGCCGAAACGGCAGTTGAATTCGATGACTTTTGGGTTACCAGCCTTGTCGATCATCAGGCCGGCGTACAGGAAACCAGTGTAGACGTTTCCTTCATCGGCCATGCCGCGCACGGTCGGCCAGATCACCAAATCCATGACGCGCTTGTGCACTTCGCTGGTCACAACCGGTGCAGGGGAGTAAGCACCCATGCCGCCGGTGTTCGGACCGGTGTCGCCGTCGCCGACGCGCTTGTGGTCCTGGCTGGTGGCCATCGGCAGTACGTTCTTGCCGTCGACCATGACGATGAAGCTTGCTTCTTCGCCATCCAGGAATTCTTCGATCACGACGCGCGAACCGGCTTCACCAAAGGCATTACCGGCGAGCATGTCACGCACGGCCTCTTCAGCTTCGGCCAGGGTCATGGCGACGATCACGCCTTTACCGGCGGCCAGGCCATCGGCCTTGATCACGATCGGCGCGCCTTTTTCACGCAGATAAGCCAGGGCGGGCTCGATCTCGGTGAAGTTCTGGTAGTCGGCGGTCGGGATCTTGTGGCGAGCCAGGAAATCCTTGGTGAACGCTTTCGAACCTTCCAGCTGAGCGGCGCCAGCGGTCGGACCGAAGCAATCCAGGCCACGGGCGCGGAACAGATCGACGACGCCGGCAACCAGCGGCACTTCCGGGCCGACGATGGTCAGGGAAACGTTCTTTTCGGCGAAGTCGGCCAGTTGCTCAAGGGCCAGTACGTCGATAGCGACGTTCTCGCATTTGGCTTCGATGGCGGTACCGGCATTGCCCGGCGCCACGAAAACCTTCTGCACGCGCGGATCCTGAGCCACTTTCCAGGCCAGGGCGTGTTCACGGCCACCGCTGCCAATGATCAAAACATTCATTTCAAAAACCTCGGATGACGCAAATTCTGTTGAGCGCCGCAGGGACGCTTTTCTGTGGGAGCTGGCCTGCCAGCGATGCAGGCGGTTCGGTTTATCCATTAAACCGAGGGGATGCCATCGCTGGCAGGCCAGCTCCCACAGTTGATCGTCTTATCAGTGACGGAAGTGGCGCATGCCGGTGAAGACCATGGCAATGCCAGCTTCGTCGGCCGCAGCAATCACTTCGTTATCACGCATCGAGCCGCCTGGCTGGATCACCGCGGTGATGCCGACCTTGGCCGCGTTGTCCAGACCGTCGCGGAACGGGAAGAACGCATCGGAAGCCATGACCGAGCCGGCGACCTGCAGACCGGCGTGTTCAGCCTTGATCGCAGCAATACGAGCGGAGTTTACGCGGCTCATCTGGCCGGCGCCGACACCGATGGTCTGACGGTTCTTGGCGTAGACAATGGCGTTGGACTTGACGTACTTGGCGACTTTCCAGGCGAAGATCAGGTCGTTGATTTCCTGTTCGGTCGGAGCACGTTTGGTCACGACTTTCAGGTCATCGGCGCCGATCATGCCGATGTCGCGGCTCTGCACCAGCAGGCCACCGTTGACGCGTTTGTAGTCCCACGCAGCGGCGCGGTCAGCCGACCACTCGCCGCAAGCCAGCAAGCGCACGTTGGCTTTGGCCGCGACAATGGCGCGGGCTTCTGCGCTGACCGATGGCGCAATGATCACTTCGACGAACTGACGCTCGACGATCGCCTTGGCCGTTTCAGCATCCAGTTCGCGGTTGAACGCGATGATGCCGCCGAACGCCGATTCGGTGTCGGTGGCGTAGGCCAGTTCGTAGGCCTGACGGATGCCGCCTTCGGCGTCCGGGCTCACGGCCACGCCGCACGGGTTGGCGTGCTTGACGATCACGCAGGCCGGCTTGACGAAACTCTTCACGCATTCCAGCGCGGCGTCGGTGTCGGCCACGTTGTTGTACGACAGCTCCTTGCCTTGCAGTTGGGTCGCAGTGGCGATGCCGACTTCGGCAGGCTTGGCTTCCACGTAGAACGCCGCGCTCTGGTGCGGGTTCTCGCCGTAGCGCATTTCCTGAGCCTTGATGAACTGGCTGTTGAAGGTGCGCGGGAACTCGCTGCGAACTTCGGTGCTGAGGGTGTCAGCCGCCTGGTTCACGGTGCCCATGTAGTTGGCGATCATGCCGTCATAGGCGGCGGTGTGTTCGAATGCCTTGAGCATCAGGTCGAAACGCTGAGCGTAGGTCAGGCCGCCGGCCTTCAGGCCTTCCAGAACGCTGGCGTAATCGCTGGCATTGACCACGATGGCCACGTCTTTGTGGTTTTTTGCCGCGGAACGGACCATGGTCGGGCCGCCGATGTCGATGTTCTCGATCGCGGTCGGCAGGTCACAGCCTGGCTTGTTGATGGTGGCTTCGAACGGGTACAGGTTGACCGCGACCAGATCGATAGGCTTGATGCCGTGCTCGTTCATGATGGCGTCATCGATACCGCGACGACCGAGGATCCCGCCGTGGATTTTCGGGTGCAGGGTCTTGACCCGACCGTCCATCATTTCTGCGAAACCGGTGTAATCCGCGACTTCCACTGCGGCAACGCCATTGTCACGCAGCAGCTTGAACGTTCCGCCGGTGGAGAGGATCTCGACGCCCAGGGCTTCAAGCTCTTTGGCGAATTCGAGGATCCCGGTCTTGTCGGAAACGCTGATCAAGGCGCGGCGGATCGGCAGGCGGGTAGTCTGGTCGGTCATTTCAATTTCCATCAAAAGCAAAGGAGTCAGCAAAAAAGGCGACCGTTTTTACGCGGGCGCCTTTCTGGTTTGATTGAATGCTTACAGCAAATCGTACTGCTTGAGTTTCTTGCGCAGCGTCCCTCGGTTGAGTCCGAGCAGCTCGCTGGCCTTGGTCTGGTTGCCCTTGACGTAGTTCATCACGCACTCGAGCAGGGGAGCCTCGACTTCGGAGAGCACCAGGTTGTACACATCCGTGACGGCAGCGCCCTCAAGGTGGGCGAAATAATTGTGCAGCGCCTTCTCGACACTCCCGCGAAGGGTCTGACCTTCTTCGCTAGGCGTATTGAGGTGCTGTTTCAAATTCACGTTGTCGCTCACGGGTGTTGTTCCACTCACTAAAGTCTCGGTCATCATCGTCATGCGGCCACCCACTCTCCGTCCCCTGTCAGGCTCTTGTAACGTTCAGCGAAAAAGCCCTGAACGTTGGCGCATTGTGCTTCCGTATCTTCCAAACGATTGAAGTGGGCGCGAAACTCCCTGGCGCCCGGCAAGGTTGCGAGATACCAGCCCACATGCTTCCGAGCGATACGGACCCCCATGACGTCTCCATAGAAGACGTGCAGTGCGGCCAGATGCTCTAGCAGAATGCGTTCCACCTCGATCAATTCCAGCGCCGGGAGTTTTTCGCCGGTACGCAGAAAATGATCGATCTCACGAAAAATCCATGGCCGCCCCTGGGCGGCCCGTCCAACCAGCAATCCATCGGCACCGGTCGCGTCGAGCACGTAGCGGGCCTTCTCTGGCGAATCGATATCGCCGTTGGCGAAAACCGGCATCGACACCGCCTGCTTGATCGCGGCAATGGTGTCGTACTCGGCTTCACCGGTGTACAGATCAGCACGGGTGCGGCCATGGACCGCCAACGCCGTAATGCCGGCCTGCTCAGCGATCTTCGCCACGGTCAGGCCGTTCTTGTTGTCCCGGTCCCAGCCCGTGCGAATCTTCAGGGTGACCGGCACATCGACTGCGGCCACTACGGCCTGCAGGATCTCGGTCACCAAGGCTTCATCTTTCAACAGGGCGGAACCGGCGGCCTTGTTGCAGACCTTTTTCGCCGGACAGCCCATGTTGATATCAATAATCTGTGCACCCAGTTCGACATTGGCCCGGGCCGCATCCGCCAGCATCTGTGCATCACCACCGGCGATCTGTACCGAGCGTGGCTCGGGATCACCTTCGTGGATCATGCGCATGCGCGATTTGCGGGTGTTCCACAAACTCATGTCGCTGGTGACCATTTCCGAGACTACAAGTCCTGCGCCCAATCGCTTGCACAGCTGACGAAAGGGCTGGTCTGTGACGCCCGCCATCGGGGCGAGGATCAAGCCGTTGTGCAATGTATATGGACCGATGCGTACCGCCGACATAGGACTTCCCTGTTGTGGGGCCGGATCATGAGAGTTCGAAAAAGGGTTGGCATGATACCCGCTCTCGATGACTGGATAAAGGCTGAATTGAACAAAATCTGAACAGTTATTCTGTTATTGCCAGCGGTTTGGTCCACGCGGGCAAAGTCAGAAAGCCGTCGTCAATCCGTGATCGGTGAACCGTTTCACTCGGGCGAATGAAAGCTCAGGCTGTAGTTCACCGCTTTGGGACCTGGATCGAGAATGTCCAGCGCGATGTGGATCGGCGTTTGCGGTGGCATTTCAACCATGCCTTCGAGATCGCCGTTGAGGTACTCGCCAGGCTTGAAGCGACGGCTGGCAATCAGATGACCGTTGAGGTCGGCGAAACGCAGTTCCAGTAGCGGGAACGGCTGGGAGAAGGGCGCGCGGTTATAGATGATGGCATCGACCACCAGTGCGCCACTGAAGTCGGGGTGGCTGCGGACCACCAGGTTGCTGCTTTTGATTTTCGCGATGTCGACTTTGGACGGCACCGTGCAGCCGATTTGCGGGCAGAGCTGTTGGAACCACGGGCGGTATTGGTCCTGGCGCGCCAGTTCGTCGAAATGATAGGCGACGTACTGGCCGACAAGCCCGGCCGCGCCGAGCAGGATCAGCAGGATCCAGAAAAACCGGCGTCCCCAGGGTGAGCGGCGTTTCTGCCAATCGAGTTGCAACGGGTCGTCGGTCAGGTCCTGCAACACTTCGGCGTGCATGGCCGGTTCGCTGCGCTCACGGCGCTTGCGCAGTGGGGCGATGGACGGCAGGTCGTCGTCAATCTCGTCGGTGGCCGACAGGCGTTCGTGGTGAAGCGGGGCGTCGAGCGGGTCGTGCAGGCGCAGTTGTGGAGGTTGAGGCTCCTCGAGCTCTTCCAGCTCCAGCGACAGCGAAGGTTCGGTGCGCTCGTGATTGCTGGGTTCGAGCTCGAGTTCCGGCAAATCGTCTTCAGCGGTCTGCGCGCGGTCGGCCGCCGATTCGCTGAACAGGCTGTCGGACCAGGTTTCTTCGGTTTCCGGATTGTCACGCCGAGCGCTCAGGCTGTCTTCGCGATGCCCGCCGAATTCGGTGGTCGGCTGGATTTCACGCTGTTCAAGCCGGGCAAGTTCTTCATCGAGGTCCAGGCTGTCCAGATCCAGCTCGGCGGCGGTCCACTGCTTGAGGCTGATGGCCCGCTGCTCCGGCGCGTCGACGATCGTCGGAGCGACGGGCGCCACTGCTTCCTTGCCGGCTTGTTCGAGCAACTGCTTGGCCGCGTTGAACACCTGCAAGCACGAGCCGCAACGAACTACTCCGCGGGCCACGCTCAATTGAGCATGGCTGACACGGAAGCTGGTTTGGCAATGCGGGCACTGAGTGACGAAGCTATCGGTCATGCGGCGATCCGGTTTATGCAGGCGTCCATTCTAGCGCCGACGACCGGTAATGCGCACCCAGCCATCGCGATTGGCAATCGGGTCCAGATCGAAGTCTTGCGCGTAGGCTTCGGCGACTTCCTCACCTTGCTCGGCGAGGATGCCCGACAGTGCCAGACGGCCACCCGGCTTGACCAGGCTCGACAGCTGCGGCGCCAGGGAGACTAACGGGCCAGCGAGGATATTCGCCACCAATACGTCGGCCTGAACCTGCGGCAGATCTTCTGGCAGGTACAGCGGGAACAGCGCTTCTGCAATATTGTTGCGCCCGGCATTGTCGCGCGAGGCTTCCAGCGCCTGCACGTCGATATCGGTACCGACGGCTTCCTTGGCGCCGAGCAGCAGGGCGGCAATTGCCAGGATGCCCGAGCCGCAACCGAAGTCCAGCACGTTGCAGTCTTTCAGGTCCTGGCCGTCGAGCCACTCCAGGCACAGCGCGGTGGTCGGGTGGGTGCCGGTACCGAATGCCAGGCCCGGATCGAGCAGCAGGTTCACGGCGTCCGGCTCAGGCGCGGCGTGCCAGCTCGGCACAATCCACAGGCGCTGGCCGAAACGCATCGGCTGGAAACCATCCATCCAGCTGCGTTCCCAGTCCTGGTCTTCAATGACTTCGCTGTGATGCTCGGGCAGCGGGCTTCCGGTCAGCAACTCAAGGTGCGCCAGTACGGCAGCGGCTTCTGTGCCACCTTCGAACAGGGCCAGCAGGTGCGTGTGCGACCACAGTGGCGTGGTATTGAGTTCCGGTTCGAAGATCGGCTGATCTTCGGCGTCCATGAAGGTCACCGACACGGCGCCCACTTCAAGGAAAGCGTCTTCGTAGGTTTCGGCTTGTTCTGGGCTGATGGCGAGACGGACTTGCAGCCAAGGCATGGCGGGCACCTTTGAATAATGTTGATTGCAGCCTAGCGGGCTGCGAGAAGCGCGCAAGTTTACGCGAGCGCGCGGCAGAAGACGACCGGGTAGACAGGCTCGCAAGTGAACGGATGACCTGTGGCGAGGGAGCTTGCTCCCGCTGGAGCGCGAAGCGGTCCCAAATGGCAAATGCGGATCTGCCTGACAGGCCGGTGTTGAATGGTCTTGCGGTTGCTGCGCAACCGAGCGGGACGGTGCGGCGATCCGACGAGCTCCCTCGCCACAGGGGATTTGTGTTCGGTAATGTCCAGATACAACAAAGCCGCCCGAAGGCGGCTTTGTTGACGGGATACAAGCTTAGTGCTTTTCGTCAGCCAGCTTGTGTTCCAGGTAGTGGATGTTCACACCACCTTTGCAGAAGCCTTCATCACGGACCAGATCGCGGTGCAGCGGGATGTTGGTCTTGATCCCGTCGACAACGATTTCGTCCAGCGCATTGCGCATGCGCGCCATGGCTTCGTCACGGGTTGCGCCGTAGGTGATCAGCTTGCCGATCAACGAATCGTAGTTCGGCGGAACGGCATAGCCACTGTACAGGTGCGAATCGACGCGAACGCCGTTGCCGCCTGGAGCGTGGAAATGCTTGACCGTGCCCGGGCTCGGCATGAAGGTTTTCGGGTCTTCGGCGTTGATCCGGCATTCCAGCGCGTGACCGCGGATGACAACGTCATCCTGGGTGTACGACAGCTTGTTGCCGGCGGCGATGCTGAGCATCTCCTTGACAATGTCGATGCCGGTGACCATTTCCGAAACCGGGTGTTCTACCTGGACGCGAGTGTTCATCTCGATGAAGTAGAAATGACCGTTTTCGTAAAGGAACTCGAAAGTGCCGGCGCCACGGTAGCCGATGTCGATGCACGCCTTGACGCAGCGAGCGAGGACTTCAGCGCGGGCTTTCTCGTCGATGCCTGGTGCCGGCGCTTCTTCGAGAACCTTCTGGTGACGACGTTGCAGCGAGCAATCGCGGTCGCCCAGATGGATCGCTTGACCCTGGCCATCGGAAAGCACCTGGACTTCCACGTGACGTGGGTTGGTCAGGAATTTTTCCAGATAGACCATCGGGTTGCCGAACGCCGCGCCTGCTTCGGTGCGGGTCAGTTTGGCGAAGGAGATCAGGTCTTCTTCTTTATGCACGACGCGCATGCCGCGACCACCACCGCCGCCAGCGGCTTTGATGATCACCGGGTAACCGACTTCGCGACCAATGCGCAGAGCGGTTTCTTCGTCTTCAGGCAGCGGGCCGTCGGAGCCCGGAACGGTTGGAACGCCAGCCGCGATCATGGCGTGCTTGGCCGATACCTTGTCGCCCATCAGGCGAATGGTCTCGGCTTTCGGGCCAATGAACGCGAAGCCGGAGTTTTCGACCTGTTCGGCAAAATCGGCGTTTTCCGCAAGGAAACCGTAGCCTGGGTGAATGGCGGTAGCGCCCGTCACTTCGGCCGCGGCGATGATTGCCGGAATGTGCAGGTAAGAGTGAGCGGCCGAAGCCGGACCGATGCAGACGGATTCGTCTGCCAGGCCCAGGTGCATCAGCTCTTTGTCAGCCTTTGAGTAAACGGCGACGGTCTTGATGCCCATCTCTTTGCAGGCGCGCAGAATGCGCAGGGCAATCTCACCGCGGTTGGCGATCAGAACTTTTTCCAACTTCGCAGTCATCAAAGTTTCTCCGCGGTTCAAACGATGGTGAACAGCGGTTGGTCGTACTCAACCGGCTGGCCGTCTTCGACGAGGATGGATTCGATCACACCGCTGGTTTCAGCTTCGATGTGGTTCATCATCTTCATCGCTTCAACGATGCACAGGGTGTCGCCTTTCTTCACGGTCTGGCCCACTTCAACGAAGGATGGCGAGGACGGCGAAGATTTGCGGTAGAACGTGCCGACCATAGGAGAACGGGCAACGGTGCCGTTCAGGGTTGGCGCGGCCGGAGCAGCAGGTGCTGCAGCGGCAGCAGGTGCTGCAGCAGCGGCAGGCGCTGGAGCCGGAGCGTGCATTGGCGCCGGTGCGTAGTACTGCTGAGCCGGCGTCTTGCTGTGGCGGCTGATACGTACGGACTCTTCGCCTTCCTTGATCTCGAGCTCGTCGATGCCGGACTCTTCCAGCAATTCGATCAGTTTCTTAACTTTACGGATATCCATGAATCATCAACTCCCAAGGGTCGGTCAGGGGCGTTTAGCTTGTAGTTCAAGCTGTTCCAGGGCGGCCTCCAGGGCCAGTCGATAACCGCTGGCGCCAAGGCCGCAGATCACTCCCACCGCTACATCGGAGAAGTAAGAGTGATGGCGGAAAGGTTCGCGTTTGTGCACGTTAGACAAATGCACTTCGATGAATGGGATGCTCACCGCCAGCAGCGCGTCACGTAATGCGACACTTGTATGCGTAAAAGCTGCTGGGTTGATCAGAATGAAGTCCACACCTTCGCCGCGAGCGGCGTGGATGCGGTCGATCAATTCGTACTCGGCATTGCTTTGCAGGTAGAGCAAATGGTGGCCGGCTTCACGGGCACGGCGCTCCAGATCCTGATTGATCTGCGCCAGGGTGGTTGCCCCGTAGACGCCCGGTTCACGGGTGCCGAGCAGGTTCAGGTTGGGTCCGTGCAGAACCAGTAAGGTCGCCATCTGCTGTTCCTTGGTTATCTGTGTGCAATTGTCAGAACCCGGCGACTATGCCGCAAAGCCTTTGTGACTGTCCAGTTCTCTGCAATAGCCAGCACGATGACCGATGTTTACGAAAAATTTGTGACTGCGTGATTAAATCCGGTCATTTGCTTTCGCGACACGTTCGGCGAAGTCTGCAGCATTGATCTCGCCGATCACCCTCACATCGGCGCGTTCGACGCCATCCTTGCCGAAAAACATCAGGGCGGGCGGGCCGAACAGTTTGTAGCGGCCGAGCAGGGCGCGTTGTTCGGCGTTGCTGGCCGTGATGTCGAAACGGATCAGGCGATAGCCTTTGAGCCGTTCGACGACCTTCGCATCGTTCAGCACTTCGTGTTCAATGACTTTGCAGCTGATGCACCAGTCGGCGTACCAGTCGAGCAACAGTGGCGTTCCGGAAGCACTGGCCTCGACGAGGATCCGGTCCAGTTCCGCAGGGGTGCTGACGGTTTGCCAGTCACTGACGTCTTTTTGCGGTTGCTGATGGCCGGTCACCACGCGCGGTTGACCGATGGGATTGAGCGGATCGGTCTGACCGCTGAACGCCCCGTACCAGCAGGCCAGCGCGTAAAACACCAGGAACATCCCGAGCAGTTGACCGAGGCGTTTTCGCGGCGGTTTGTAGACGAACTCCAGCGCGCCCATGAAGAGGCCGACACCGCCGGCCAGCAAGCCGATCAGCAGCAGGGTGATCTCGCCCGGCAACACGCGGCTGAGCAAACCGATGGCCAATCCCAGCAACAACACGCCGATCGCGTTTTTCACATAGACCAGCCACGGCCCGCTTTTCGGCAGCCAGGCTGCGCCGCCGGTGGCGACCAGCAACAGCGGCGCGCCCATGCCGAGACCGAGCATGAACAACTTCAACCCACCGCCCAACGCATCGCCGCTGGCGCTGATGTACAGCAGCGCGCCGGCCAACGGCGCCGAAACGCAGGGCGACACCAGCAGGCTGGAAACCACGCCCAATACCGCCGCGCCCCACAACGAGCCGCCTTCGGTGCGGCCGGCGATTCGGTCCAGTCGGCTGCTGATGGCGTGAGGCAGCTTGAGCTCGAAGACGCCGAACATCGCCAGGGCAAACACCGCAAAAAACATCGCGAACGGCACCAGCACCCAGGCCGATTGAAGCCGCGCCTGGAGATTGAGCTGTGCGCCAAACATTCCCATCAGAGCGCCGAGCAGGGCGAAGCACGCGGCCATGGGCAGCACGTAGGCGAGGGACAGATTGAAGCCACGCAGACCGCCCACCTGACCGCGCAGTACCACACCGGAGAGGATCGGAAGCATCGGCAGTACGCAGGGCGTGAACGTCAGGCCAAGGCCCGCGAGGAAGAACAGTGCGAGTTCGCGCCAGCCCCAGCTTTCATGGGCAGGGCCGCCGACGCCATCGATGCTCAGGCGTTCGGTCTCAGGCGGATAGCACAGGCCTTTGTCGGCGCAGCCCTGATATGTCACAGCCAGGTTGAAGGCGCGTTGATCGGTGCGCGGTAACTCGACATCGAGAATTCCGTGGTAGACCTCGACGTCGCCGAAGTACTCATCGTGTTTCTGTTCGCCTTTGGGCAGTTGCGCGGTGCCGAGCACGACGTCGGCGGGATCGGCGCGAAACTGGAAGCGATGGCGGTAGAGGTAGTACCCGTCAGTGGCGACGAAGCGCAGTTTGATCGATTGCGGGGTGCTTTCTACCAGGCTCAGCTGAAAGGCTTCGCGCACCGGCAGGAAGTCCGCACTGTTGTTGATCGATCCCAGCGTTGAACTGGGTCGGTTCTCCAGCAAGCCGGTGGCGTAGGCCGGCAGGGCGAGCACTAAAAGCAGCAGGCAGAGCAAACGGCGCATGACAGTCTCGCGTATCGGAATAGGGGGCATGATAGCGGACAGTTGTGCGGTGTGCAGGGCGGGGAATTATGGGGTGATTGTTCTGACGCCATCGCGAGCAGGCTCGCTCCCACAGGATTGTGCGCGATCCTTGTGGGAGCGAGCC
>NZ_RWIN01000130.1 GCF_009761815.1 Pseudomonas sp. PB120 | reverse complement strand
CAGGCTCGCTCCCACAGGGGGAGGCGATCAACTGTAGGAGCGAGCCTGCTCGCGATGGCGATGTTCCACCCGCCGCATGATTCCGAGTGAACAGCATCCACACCGCAAGGGAGTTCAGGCCGTTTTTACGGCCTGTTTTTTTGCCCGGTACATTTGTTTTTGCATATCTCTTAAACGAATAACCAAATGAATAAATATGATTTATGGATATATAAATCACCTGTTAAGGTCTCTCCATCGAAGCGAGACCGCAAACCGCGAATCGCTCACACCCTTCAAGGAATCGTCTGAATGCTGGTCGTCTCACTCGGAGGAAGTCCCAGCCAACGCTCCCGTTCCGGGGTGTTGCTGGAACGCTCCCAACGCTGGTTACAAGCGCAAGGTGTGGAAGTGGTGAGTTACCAGGTACGGGACTTCCCGGCTGAAGACTTGCTGCACGCACGCTTCGACAGCCCGAAGGTGGTCCACCTGCTGCAGCAGATTGAAAACGCTGACGGCCTGCTCATTGCCACCCCGGTGTACAAGGCGTCGTTCTCCGGCGCGTTGAAAACCGTGCTGGACCTGCTGCCCGAACGCGCCCTGGCCCACAAAGTGGTATTGCCGATGGCCACCGGCGGTAGCATCGCCCACATGCTGGCGGTGGATTACGCGCTCAAGCCGGTGTTGTCGGCATTGAAAGCCCAGGAAATGCTCCACGGGATTTTCGCCGTGGACAGCCAGGTCGCTTACGGCGAAGGCAGCGCCCAGGCGCAGTTGGCGCCAGAGCTGGAACAACGACTGAATGAATCATTGGAGCTGTTTTTCAGCGCCATGGCGCGACGGCCCAAGCCGCTCGATCCGAACCTGTTGAACGAACGTCTGTTGAGCGCGCGCTGGAGCATCTGAGCCTGCACTCAAGCCACACCCGAATTTGAAGTACTCACCTTACTCAGCCGCTAACGGCCAAGCAGGTGCAGCCAAAACCTAACTGCAAAAAGGAGAGCGCTATGCGCACTGTCATTTTGCGTCGTGGTCTGGTCGCACTGTTTGCTGCGGCTGTCACCTTCGGCGCCATTACTCAAGCTCAAGCTGAAACACTGCGAATCGGCTATCAGAAGTACGGCACCCTGGTGCTGCTCAAAGCCAAGGGCACGCTGGAAAAACGCCTCGCCGCCCAAGGCGTGGACGTGCAATGGACTGAGTTTCCCGGTGGCCCGCAGCTGCTCGAAGGCCTGAACGTGGGCTCCATCGACTTTGGCGTGACCGGTGAAACCCCACCCGTATTCGCTCAAGCGGCCGGCGCCGACCTGCTCTACGTCGCCTACGAACCGCCAGCGCCGCACAGTGAAGCGATCCTGGTGCCGAAGGACTCGCCGATCAAATCGGTGCAGGACCTCAAAGGCAAGAAAGTCGTCCTGAACAAAGGTTCCAACGTGCACTACCTGCTGGTCCGCGCGCTTGAAGACGCCGGCCTCAAATACACCGACATCCAGACCGTATTCCTGCCGCCAGCCGATGCACGCGCCGCGTTTGAACGAGGCAGCGTCGACGCCTGGGTCATCTGGGACCCGTACCAGGCCGCCGCCGAACAACAGCTGCAAGCCCGCACCCTGCGTGACGGTCAAGGCATCGTCGACAACCATCAGTTCTACCTCGCCACCAAGCCTTACGCCCAGAAAAATCCTGAGGTGATCAAGACCCTGGTGGAAGAAGTGCGCGCGGTCGGTGAGTGGTCCAAGGCCAACCCGCAAGACGTGACCCAACAGGTTTCGCCGCTGCTCGGCTTGCCGACGGACATCACCCTGACCTCGGTGAAACGCCAAGGCTACGGCGCGTTGTTCCTGACCCCGGAAGTGGTCGCCGCGCAACAGAAAATCGCCGACAGCTTCTACCAGCTCAAGCTGATTCCGAAGCCGCTGAGCATCAAAGACGTGATCTGGACGCCACCGGCGGCCGTTGCCAAAGCACAGTAATTCGATTCCCTAAGGAGACCACTCCATGAGCCTCAATATCTTCTGGTTCCTGCCTACCCACGGCGACGGCCATTACCTTGGCACCGCCGAAGGTGCTCGCGCCGTCGACCACGGTTACCTGCAACAAGTCGCGCAAGCGGCGGATCGCCTGGGCTTCGGCGGGGTGCTGATTCCCACCGGTCGTTCCTGCGAAGATTCGTGGCTGGTGGCCGCGTCGCTGATCCCGGTGACCCAGCGTTTGAAATTCCTTGTCGCCCTGCGCCCCGGGATCATTTCCCCGACGGTGGCAGCGCGTCAGGCGGCGACGCTGGATCGCCTGTCCGGCGGTCGTGCGCTGTTCAACCTGGTGACCGGTGGCGATCCGGAAGAATTGGCCGGCGATGGTTTGTTCCTGACCCACGAAGAGCGCTATCAGGCCTCGGTGGAATTCACCCGCATCTGGCGCCGCGTTCTGGAAGGCGAAACCGTGGATTACGACGGTGAGCACATCAGCGTCAAAGGCGCGAAGTTGCTCTATCCGCCGATCCAGCAACCGCGTCCGCCGCTGTACTTTGGCGGCTCGTCGGAAGCGGCGCAGGACTTGGCTGCCGAGCAAGTGGAAATGGTCCTGACCTGGGGCGAACCGCCGGCCGCCGTTGCCGAGAAAATTGCCCAAGTGCGAGCGAAAGCCGAGAAGCTTGGCCGCACGCTGCGCTTCGGCATTCGCCTGCACGTCATCGTTCGTGAAACCAACGCCGAGGCTTGGGCCGCGGCCGATAAACTGATCTCCCACGTGGACGACGACACCATTGCCCGTGCCCAGGCGTCCCTGGCGCGCTTCGATTCTGTCGGTCAGCAACGCATGGCGGCGCTGCACGGCGGCAACCGCGACAACCTGGAAGTCAGCCCGAACCTGTGGGCCGGCGTCGGCCTGGTGCGGGGCGGGGCCGGCACGGCGCTGGTCGGCGACGGTCCAACCGTGGCCGCCCGAGTGAAGGAATACGCGGACCTGGGCATCGACACGTTCATCTTCTCCGGTTATCCCCATCTGGAAGAGTCCTATCGCGTTGCCGAACTGCTGTTTCCGCACCTCGATATCGAACGTCCCGAGTTGCCCAAAGGTGCCGGTTACGTCAGCCCGTTCGGTGAGATGGTCGCCAACGATATTCTCCCCAAAGCCGCGTCTCAGAGCTGAGGCGCGCCATGAAGAAAATCATCCACAGCCTTGCGCCCTGGGCGTTGCCGGTCCTGCTGCTGGCGGTGTGGCAGTTGTCAGTGTCGGCGGGCTGGTTGTCGACGCGGATCCTGCCGGCACCCATCGCGGTCATCGAAGCCGGCATCAGCCTGGTGCGCAGCGGCGAAATCTGGACGCACCTGGCGATCAGCGGCTGGCGCGCGGCATTGGGCTTCACCATTGGCGGCAGCATCGGCCTGGTACTGGGCTTCATCACCGGGCTGTCGAAATGGGGCGAACGCCTGCTCGACAGTTCGGTGCAGATGATCCGCAACGTGCCGCACCTGGCGCTGATTCCGCTGGTGATCCTGTGGTTTGGCATCGACGAGTCGGCGAAGATTTTTCTGGTGGCGCTCGGTACGTTGTTCCCGATCTACCTCAACACGTACCACGGCATCCGCAACGTCGATCCGGCGCTGGTAGAGATGTCCCGCAGTTATGGCCTGTCCGGTTTCAGCCTGTTCCGCCAGGTGATCCTGCCCGGTGCGCTGCCTTCGATTCTGGTCGGCGTGCGTTTCGCCCTCGGCTTCATGTGGCTGACCTTGATCGTGGCTGAAACGATCTCGGCCAGTTCCGGCATCGGCTACCTGGCGATGAATGCCCGGGAGTTCTTGCAGACCGACGTGGTGGTGCTGGCGATTCTGTTGTACGCGGTGCTCGGCAAGTTGGCCGATCTCGCCGCTCGTGGACTTGAGCGTGTGTGGCTGCGCTGGCATCCGGCATATCAGGTGAACAAGGGAGGTGCGGCATGACGGCTCAACAACCTCCACGCCTGCTGCGCGGCATTCCGCTGGCGGTGCGCAAGTTGCAAAAAACCTTCGGTTCGCGGCAGGTGCTGCGCGAGATCGATCTGCACATCCCGGCCGGTCAGTTCGTTGCCGTGGTCGGTCGCAGCGGTTGCGGCAAAAGTACCTTGCTGCGCTTGCTTGCCGGTCTCGACAAGCCCACGGGCGGTGAACTGCTGGCAGGCTCGGCGCCGCTGAGCGATGCCAGGGAAGACACCCGGCTGATGTTCCAGGAAGCGCGGTTGTTGCCGTGGAAAAAGGTCATCGACAACGTCGGCCTCGGGCTCAAGGGCAACTGGCGGCCACAAGCGCTGGAAGCGCTGGAATCCGTGGGCCTGGCGGATCGCGCCAATGAATGGCCCGCCGCGCTGTCCGGTGGGCAGAAGCAACGGGTGGCCCTGGCTCGCGCGCTGATCCATCAACCGCGCTTGCTGTTGCTCGACGAACCCCTGGGCGCCCTGGATGCCCTGACCCGAATTGAAATGCAGCAACTGATCGAACGGCTCTGGCAAAAGCACGGCTTCACCGTGTTGCTGGTGACCCACGACGTCAGTGAAGCGGTGGCGATTGCCGATCGGGTGATCCTGATCGAAGAGGGCGAAGTCGGCCTCGACCTGCACGTGGAACTGCCGCGCCCTCGGGTTCGCGGTTCCCATCGGCTGGCGGCGCTGGAGACCGAAGTCCTCAACCGCGTGCTGGCCCTGCCCGGCGAGCCGCCGGAGCCGGAACCCGTTTCACCCTTGCCTACGCAATTGCGTTGGGCGCAATAACCCAAGCCTTATCCAACGACAGGAATCACTATCATGACTATCAAAGCCATCAACGTTCGTAACCAGTTCAAAGGCTCCATCAAGGAAATCGTGCTGGGTGACGTTCTTTCGGAAATCGACGTTCAGACCGCTTCCGGCATCGTCACTTCGGTGATCACCACCCGCTCGGTGAAAGAGCTGGAACTGGTGGTCGGCAGCGAAGTGATCGCGTTTGTGAAATCCACCGAGGTGTCGATCGCCAAGTTGTAATCGGCGTGCATTGCGTACAACCCCGAAGGGTGTGAGCCCTTCGGGGTTTTTTGTGCGTGTGAATCAGTGGATTCGGCGGTGCTGCAATCGCGAGCAGGCTCACTCCCACATTGGATCTATGTCGATCACACAATCCCCTGTGGGAGCGAGCCTGCTCGCGATGAGGCCGGTGCAGCTGAAAAATAATCAGGCAGGAATAGCACGCTTCGGCAAATATGGCGGTAAATACAGCCCCAGATACGCATCAAACACCCGCATCCCTTCTTCCGCCATGCGCGGCGTGATCTGCCCATGCTGCTGCACCGAGCGCGCATACACCCGATCACCCAGTTCCATGGCCAGCGCAAACACATCAACATCACCCGGAAGCTTCGGTAGTTCGAAGTGATGATCGAAGAGCTTGTGCATCAGGTCGCCCAGTTCAATGTCGTGCTGGCGGTCGGCCTGGGTCACTTCAGTCAGGCCGTGCTGCGCGAGGATCAGTTGGCGCGCGGCGGCGTCTTCGTCGTAAATGTTGAGCATGCGTTGTTCCACCAGCCGCGAGAGGTCGCGCCAGCCGCTCAGGGCGTCGTGGTCGATGGGGGCTTGCAGGCAGGCGCGGAAAGCCGCGTGGACATCGGCAGTGAGCGCTTCGAGCAGGGCCGGGACGCTGGCGAAGAAGTGGTAGACGGAGGAGGGCGGGATCTCCGCGCGCTCGGCCACGCTGTAGATCGACAGACTGGCCACGCCCTCGGCGGCCAGCAGCGTGCGGGCGGCATCGAGTATCGAATCGATCCGGGCCTGGCTGCGGGCGCGGGGTTTGCGAACGGTGGCGGTGCGCGTCATTGGAGTCTCCTGCGGGGCAGCGGGCATTGTACGCAGAGCGAACAAATGTTCCATATCCCCTGTGGCGAGGGAGCTTGCTCCCGCTGGGTCGCGAAGCGACCCCAAAACCGGCCAATGCGGTGTGTCAGACACAATTGTATGGTTGATATAGGGAGTCCTTCGGCCTCCAGCGGGAGCGAGCTCCCTCGCCACAGGGGTTTGATGTTGGCCATAAAAAAACGCCGCAGGCTGTGAGGCCGGCGGCGTTGTTTTTTACTGCAGCCGTTTAAACGGTATGCAGGTACCAGTTGTACTCAAGGTCGGAGATGGAGTGTTCAAACTCTTCCAGCTCACTTTCCTTGCAGGCCACAAAGATATCGATGTATTTCGGATCGATGTACTTGGCCATGACTTCGCTGTCGTCCAACTCACGCAATGCATCGCGCAGGTTGTTCGGCAGGCTCTGCTCGTTCTGCTCGTACGAGTTGCCTTCCACGGGTGCGCCCGGCTCGATCTTGTTGGTCAGGCCGTGGTGCACGCCTGCCAGAACCGAAGCCATCAACAGATACGGGTTGGCGTCAGCGCCGGCAACGCGGTGCTCGATGCGCACGGCATCGGCGGCGCCGGTTGGAACGCGGATGGCCACGGTACGGTTGTCCAGGCCCCAGCACGGCGAGTTCGGCACGTAGAACTGTGCGCCGAAACGACGGTAGGAGTTGACGTTCGGGCAGAGGAAAGCCATCTGCGCCGGTAGGGTCTCGAGCACACCGCCGATCGCGTGACGCAGTGCGGCGTTCTGCTCGGGATCCTCACTGGCAAAAATGTTTTTGCCATCTTTATCAAGAATCGAAATGTGGACGTGCAGACCATTGCCCGCCTGGCCCGGGTAAGGCTTGGCCATGAAGGTGGTGTCCATCTCATGGTCGTAGGCGATGTTCTTGATCAGACGCTTGAGCAGGACCGCGTAGTCGCACGCCTTGATCGGGTCGGCCACGTGGTGCAGGTTCACTTCGAACTGCGCCGGGGCACTTTCCTTGACGATGGCGTCGGCCGGGATGCCTTGCTCTTTCGCACCTTCCAGGATGTCCTGGAGGCAGTCGACGTATTCGTCGAGGTCGTCGATCAGGTAGACCTGTGTCGAATGCGGGCGTTTGCCGGAGACCGGCGAGCGAGGTGGTTGCGGACGACCGTTCACGTTCTCCTGGTCGATCAGGTAGAACTCCAGTTCGAACGCTGCGCAAATGGTCAGGCCCATTTCGTCGAACTTGCGCACGACATTGGCCAGCACTTCCCGCGGGTCGGCAAAGAACGGCTGACCTTCGAGTTCGTGCATGGTCATCAACAGTTGCGCGGTCGGGCGCTTCTGCCAGGGCTCATTGCAGAGGGTATCGGGAATTGGATAACAGATTCGGTCAGCATCGCCGATGTCCAGGCCCAGGCCGGTGCTTTCCACCGTCGAGCCATTGATATCCAGAGCAAATAGGGAGGCCGGCAGGTTGATGCCTTTCTCGTAAACCTTGTGGAGGCTGGTGCGTTCGATGCGCTTGCCGCGCACCACACCATTCATATCCGCAATCAGAAGGTCAACGTACAGAACCTCAGGATGTTCCTTAAGGAACGCGTTCGCTTCGTTAAGCTGAACGGCACGCGGGGGTACCGACATGATGCAACACCTTTGTTGTTAAAAATATCAATCATTGATCTCTTCGGATTCCAGTCAACCCGAACGGCATGCCGAAGTCAAGCGAGGCCTTTTGTGCCCTAAAAAAGCGCTCGTAGGGCTTTTTTGAGGCACTTTGGGGCGTTTTTATACCTTTGAATGCTTTAGCGGCCGCGGGCTTGAGCGGGCCGTGTTGTATTTTTTACGGGGGTGTTGTGTAAAAAAATGAACAAGGCTAAGCTCGATTCAAACCCATAACAGCAATAATACCGGGGTGCTTCATGTCTCGCCTGCCGTTAATCGGCGTCGCCATCTGCTCCAGGCAGATCGGTCAGCATGCTTATCACATCTGTGGTGACGTCCACGTCCGCGCCATGGCTCCAGCGGCTCCGGGCCTGCCGGTGATTTTCCCGCTCCCGACGAAGCGACTGCTCCTGTCCGATATTCTGGACGGTCGAAGCGGCACCCCCATTACGGTTACTCCATTCAATATAGAACCGATTCACAATAGCGCCTCGGCGATCTCGCCGGGCAGCGCTCGTGATTCTGCACGCCCGGCTTTTGGCGCACGGTCCGGATAAAACACCATAGCTTGTGGTAGACATGCATTTCAACGCGGCGCCGATGCGTCAAACAACGCCTGACTTACCAGAGTCAGGAAACTCAGCCTAAGAGGCATTTATGAGTCACAACCTCGACCAGCTCACCGATTGGTTGAAAGACCACAAGATCACAGAAGTCGAATGCATGATCGCCGACTTGACCGGTATTACCCGGGGCAAGATTTCGCCGACCAACAAGTTCATCGCCGAAAAAGGCATGCGCCTGCCCGAGAGCGTGCTGTTGCAGACCGTGACCGGCGACTATGTCGAAGACGACATCTATTACGAACTGCTCGACCCGGCCGACATCGACATGATCTGCCGTCCGGACGCAAACGCAGTCTACCTGGTGCCATGGGCCATCGAGCCCACCGCGCAGGTGATCCACGACACCTACGACAAGCAAGGCAACCCGATCGAGCTGTCGCCACGCAACGTGCTTAAAAAGGTCCTCAAACTCTATTCCGACAAGGGCTGGCAGCCCATCGTGGCGCCGGAAATGGAGTTCTACCTGACCAAGCGCAGTGACGACCCCGACTACCCGTTGCAGCCACCGATCGGTCGCTCCGGCCGCCCGGAAATCGGCCGTCAGTCGTTCTCCATTGAAGCGGCGAACGAATTCGACCCGCTGTTCGAAGACGTCTACGACTGGTGCGAACTGCAGGAGCTGGACCTCGATACGCTGATCCACGAAGACGGCACGGCGCAGATGGAAATCAACTTCCGTCACGGCGATGCCCTGTCGCTGGCCGACCAGATTCTGGTGTTCAAACGCACCATGCGCGAAGCCGCGCTCAAGCACGACGTGGCGGCCACGTTCATGGCCAAGCCCATGACCGGCGAGCCGGGCAGTGCGATGCACTTGCACCAGAGCATCATCGACATCGAAACCGGCAAGAACGTCTTCTCCAATGAAGACGGGACCATGAGCCAGTTGTTCCTGAATCACATCGGCGGCTTGCAGAAGCTGATCCCCGAGCTGTTGCCTCTGTTCGCGCCGAACGTGAACTCCTTCCGCCGCTTTCTGCCGGACACCTCGGCACCGGTGAACGTGGAGTGGGGCGAAGAGAACCGCACCGTGGGCCTGCGGGTCCCGGATGCCGGGCCGCAAAACCGTCGGGTGGAAAACCGCCTGCCGGGCGCCGACGCCAACCCGTACCTGGCGATTGCCGCGAGCCTGCTCTGCGGTTACATCGGCATGGTCGAAGGCCTGAACCCGAGTGCGCCAGTCGTGGGCCGTGGCTATGAACGCCGCAACCTGCGCCTGCCACTGACCATCGAAGACGCGCTGGAACGCATGGAAAACAGCGCAACCATCGAGAAATACCTGGGTAAAAAATTCATCACTGGCTACGTCGCGGTCAAGCGGGCCGAGCATGAAAACTTCAAGCGCGTGATCAGTTCGTGGGAGCGGGAATTCCTGCTCTTCGCCGTCTGATGCGCCGGGCGCCGCTGCTGTTGGCGGCGCTCCAACCGATTCCAAGGAGAATTCGCATGACCAGCAACAACCCGCAAACCCGTGAATGGCAAGCCCTGAGCAATGATCACCACCTGGCCCCTTTCAGCGACTTCAAACAGCTGAAAGAGAAAGGCCCGCGGATTATCACGAACGCCAAAGGCGTTTACCTCTGGGACAGCGAAGGCAACAAGATCCTCGACGGCATGGCCGGCCTGTGGTGCGTAGCGATCGGCTACGGTCGCGATGAACTGGCCGATGCCGCCAGCAAACAAATGCGCGAACTGCCTTATTACAACCTGTTCTTCCAGACCGCTCACCCGCCGGTGCTGGAACTGGCCAAGGCCATCGCCGACATCGCGCCTGAAGGCATGAACCATGTGTTCTTCACCGGTTCCGGTTCGGAAGGCAACGACACTATGTTGCGCATGGTCCGCCATTACTGGGCGATCAAGGGCCAGCCGAACAAGAAAGTCATCATCAGCCGCAAGAACGGTTATCACGGTTCCACCGTGGCCGGCGCGAGCCTGGGCGGCATGACCTACATGCACGAACAAGGCGACTTGCCGATCCCGGGCATCGTCCACATCGCCCAGCCGTACTGGTTCGCTGAAGGCGGCGACATGACACCGGAAGAGTTCGGTGTGTGGGCTGCCAATCAGCTGGAAGAGAAGATTCTGGAAGTCGGCGTGGACAACGTCGGTGCGTTTATTGCCGAGCCAATCCAGGGCGCTGGCGGCGTGATCATTCCGCCCGCTACCTACTGGCCGCGCATCAAGGAAATCCTCGCCAAGTACGACATCCTGTTCGTGGCGGACGAAGTGATCTGCGGTTTCGGCCGCACCGGCGAGTGGTTCGGTTCCGATCTCTACGACCTCAAGCCCGACATGATGACCATCGCCAAAGGCCTGACTTCGGGCTACATCCCGATGGGGGGCCTGATCGTGCGTGACGAAGTGGTCGCGGTGCTCAACGAAGGCGGCGACTTCAACCACGGCTTCACTTATTCCGGTCACCCGGTAGCCGCCGCCGTGGCGCTGGAGAACATCCGCATCCTGCGCGAAGAAAAAATTATCGAGCGCGTTCATGGGGAAACGGCACCTTATTTGCAAAAGCGTCTGCGGGAACTGAACGATCACCCGTTGGTAGGGGAAGTGCGTGGGGTCGGTCTGTTGGGGGCGATCGAACTGGTTCAGGACAAGGCCACTCGCAAGCGTTACGAAGGCAAGGGCGTCGGCATGATCTGCCGCCAGTTCTGCTTCGACAACGGCCTGATCATGCGTGCGGTGGGCGACACCATGATCATTTCTCCGCCGCTGGTAATTACACCGGCTGAAATCGATGAGCTGGTGACCAAGGCACGCAAGTGCCTGGACCTGACCCTGAGTGTGTTGCAGGGCTAAGTGCTAGGCTCTGGGCGGGGTGCGAAGTTTGCACTTCGCCCGGAGTAAATAAAGGATGGGTCTTTCCTTGAAAGCCTGCCTCGTAACTTGCCAGACTACCGGTTGTTCGGATGCCCAGGAAAAAGGCCGCTGAGCGCGTGGTTAAAAAGAAAAATTGGAGCATTACCCATGAAGGCATTAGGTATGAAGATAGCTGGCAAGACCCTCCTCGCCATGTCCCTGCTGGGCGCAATGGCGGGTGCTGTACAGGCGGACGACAAGGTGTTGCACGTCTATAACTGGTCCGACTACATCGCTCCGGACACCATCGCGAACTTCGAGAAAGAGTCCGGGATCAAGGTGGTGTACGACGTTTTCGACAGCAACGAAACCCTGGAAGCCAAGTTGCTGGCAGGCAAGTCCGGCTACGACGTCGTCGTGCCGTCGAACAACTTCCTGGCCAAGCAAATCAAGGCGGGTGTCTACCAGACGCTGGACAAATCCAAACTGCCTAACTGGAAAAACCTGAACCCTGATCTGCTCAAAGCAGTATCGGTCAGCGACCCGGGCAACGAACACGCCTTCCCGTACATGTGGGGTTCGATCGGTATCGGTTTCAACGCCGAGAAGGTCAAGGCTGCACTGGGCGCCGACGCACCAACCAATTCCTGGGACTTGATCTTCAAGCCTGAAAACGCTGCCAAGTTGAAGTCGTGCGGGATCAGCCTGCTCGATTCGCCAACCGAAATGATTCCGGCGGCATTGCACTACCTGGGCCTGCCAACCGACAGCCAGAAGAAAGAAGACATCGACAAGGCTGAAGCGCTGCTGCTGAAAGTACGTCCTTCGATTGCCTACTTCCACTCGTCCAAGTACATCTCCGACCTGGCCAACGGCAACATCTGCGTTGCCGTCGGTTACTCGGGTGACGTGTACCAGGCCAAATCCCGCGCGGCTGAAGCCGGCGACAAGGTCAAAGTCAGCTACAACATTCCGAAAGAAGGTGCAGGCAGCTTCTACGACATGGTCGCCATCCCTAAAGATGCCGAAAACGTCGAAGGCGCCTACAAGTTCATGACCTACCTGCAGAAGCCGGAAGTCATGGCAGCAATCACCAACGCCGTGCGCTTCCCGAACGGCAACGCAGCGGCTACCCCGCTGGTTGATAAAGACATCACCAGCGACCCGGGCATCTACCCGCCTGCCGACGTCCAGGCCAAGCTGTACGCGATTGCCGATTTGCCGGCCGCGACCCAGCGGATCCTGACTCGCAGCTGGACCAAGATCAAATCCGGTAAGTAAGTAACACCCCCTGTAGGAGCGAGCTCGCTCGCGATGAACCTGAGAGCACCGCTGGGTGCCAGGCAGCCAGCGTCATCGTTGACGACCATCGCGAGCAGGCTCGCTCCTACAAGGATCTTCATAAAGTTTGCTGGAACGGTTTTTCGAGGGTAAGTTGCGCGCCGGTTTTGTTGCTGGGCAGCCATGACTGTCATGTAACGCGGGGCAACTTGGGCCCAACTAATTTTAGAGGACCTCCACTTGCCTATTTTTTCTTTGTTGCGCAATGCCCTGCTGTTTGGCGCCGGTCTGACGCTTGCCGTCAGTGTTCAGGCTGCCGGTACGGTGCATATTTATAACTGGTCGGACTACATCGGTCAGACCACCCTGGCTGACTTCCAGAAAGAGACCGGCATCAAACCGGTGTATGACGTCTTCGATTCCAACGAAACCCTGGAAGGCAAGTTGCTCGCCGGGCGGACCGGTTACGACGTGGTCGTGCCGTCCAACCACTTCCTGGGCAAACAGATCAAGGCGGGCGCTTTCCAGAAGCTCGACAAGTCGAAGCTGACGAATTACTCGAACCTCGACCCGGTGCTGCTCAAGCGTCTGGAGCAGAACGATCCGGGCAACCTGTATGCCGTGCCGTACCTGTGGGGCACCAACGGCATCGGTTACAACGTCGACAAGATCAAGGCTGTGCTGGGCGTCGACACCATCGACTCGTGGGCGGTGCTGTTCGAGCCGGAGAACATCAAGAAGCTGCACAGTTGCGGCGTGGCGTTCCTCGACTCCGCTGATGAAATGATGCCGACCGTGCTCAACTACATGGGCCTGAATGCCAACAGCACCAACCCTGAAGATTACAAAAAGGCCGAAGAGAAGTTGCTGGCGGTGCGGCCTTACGTGACCTACTTCCACTCTTCCAAATACATCACCGACCTGGCCAACGGCGATATCTGCATCGCGGTCGGGTTCTCCGGTGACATGTTCCAGGCCCGTAACCGTGCCGAGGAAGCCAAGAAGGGCGTGAAGATCGCCTACACCATTCCCAAGGAAGGTGGCGCGCTGTGGTTCGACATGCTGGCGATCCCGAAGGATGCAGCCAACGTCAAGGAAGCCCACGCGTTCATCAACTATTTGCTGAAACCTGAGGTGATCGCCCAGGTCAGTGATTACGTCGGCTACGCCAACCCTAATCCGGGGTCGGACAAACTGATGGAACAGTCCATTCGCACCGACGAAGCGGTTTATCCACCGCAGGCAGTCCTCGACAAGACCTACGTGTCCATCGAGTTGCCACCGAATATTCAACGTTTGATGACCCGCAGCTGGACCAAGGTCAAGTCGGGTAAATAGCTTCAAGGCTCAAACTATCCAAAGTTGGCTCACCTTGAGCGAACTGCACTCTTTTTTTTGGGAGTTTCGTAAATGGCAGTTGCCTCCGGCGCCTATAAGAAAGCCCTCGAGGGCGACCAGTCACCTAAACAGGTGCTGGTCAAAATCGACCGGGTCACGAAGAAGTTCGACGAGACGATTGCCGTGGACGATGTGTCCCTGGAAATCAAGAAAGGCGAGATTTTCGCCTTGCTCGGCGGTTCGGGATCGGGCAAATCCACCTTGCTGCGCATGCTCGCCGGCTTCGAACGACCGACCGAAGGGCGGATCTTCCTTGATGGCGTAGACATCACGGACATGCCGCCGTACGAGCGGCCGATCAACATGATGTTCCAGTCCTATGCCTTGTTCCCGCACATGACCGTGGCGCAGAACATCGCCTTCGGCCTCAAGCAGGACAAGCTTCCGGCGGCTGAAGTCGATGCTCGCGTGGCGGACATGCTCAAGCTGGTGCAGATGAGCCAGTACGCAAAGCGCAAGCCGCATCAGTTGTCCGGTGGCCAGCGTCAGCGTGTGGCCCTGGCGCGTTCGCTGGCCAAGCGACCGAAGCTGTTGCTGCTCGACGAACCGATGGGTGCGCTGGACAAGAAACTGCGTTCGCAGATGCAGCTTGAGCTGGTCGAGATCATCGAACGCGTTGGCGTAACCTGCGTCATGGTGACCCACGACCAGGAAGAGGCCATGACCATGGCCGAGCGCATCGCGATCATGCACCTGGGCTGGATCGCCCAGATCGGCAGCCCGATCGACATCTACGAAACCCCGACCAGCCGCCTGGTCTGCGAGTTCATCGGCAACGTCAACATCTTCGACGGCGAAGTAATCGACGACGCCGAAGGTCACGCGACCATCACCTGCAAGGACCTGGACCGCCAGATCTACGTGGGCCACGGCATCAGCACCTCGGTGCAGGACAAGTCCGTGACCTACGCGATCCGTCCGGAAAAACTGCTGGTGACACCGACCATGCCGACCTGCGAGTACAACTGGTCCAGCGGCAAGGTGCACGACATCGCTTACCTGGGCGGTCACTCGGTGTTCTACGTCGAACTGCCGAGCGGCAAGATCGTCCAGTCTTTCGTCGCCAACGCCGAACGCCGCGGTCAGCGTCCAACCTGGGGTGACCAGGTGTACGTGTACTGGGAAGACGACAGCGGCGTGGTACTTCGCTCATGAACATGCGCAAATTCAAACGACGCCTCAATCGAATAATTCCCGGTGGCCGTCAGCTGGTCATCGGGGTTCCGTTCATCTGGCTGTTCATGTTCTTCATGTTGCCGTTCTTCATCGTGTTGAAGATCAGCTTCGCCGAAGCCGACGTGGCCATTCCGCCGTACACCGAGATCTACAACTTCGTCGACCAGAAGCTGCAGGTGCTGCTCAACCTCAGCAACTACGCCATGCTCGGCGACGACGAGTTGTACATCGCTGCCTACCTCGGCTCGTTGAAGATGGCGTTTTTCAGCACCATCCTCTGCCTGCTGATCGGCTACCCGATGGCCTACGCCATTGCCAGTGCCCGTAAAGAGCTGCAAACGGTGCTGGTGCTGCTGATCATGATGCCGACCTGGACCGCGATCCTGATCCGCGTGTATGCGTGGATGGGCATCCTCAGCAACAACGGCCTGCTCAACGGTTTCCTGATGAGCATGGGCTGGATCAACGAGCCGCTGCAGATCCTCAACACCAACCTGGCGGTGTATATCGGCGTGGTTTATTCCTACCTGCCGTTCATGATCCTGCCGCTCTACGCCAACCTGGTCAAACACGACAACAGCTTGCTGGAAGCCGCATCGGACCTGGGTTCGAGCACCTTCAACAGCTTCTGGAAGATCACCATTCCGCTGTCCAAGAACGGGATCATCGCCGGCTGCATGCTGGTGTTCATTCCGGTGGTGGGCGAGTTCGTGATCCCGGAACTGCTGGGCGGTCCGGAAACGCTGATGATCGGTAAAGTGTTGTGGCAAGAGTTCTTCAACAACCGTGACTGGCCGGTGGCGTCTGCCCTGGCGGTGGTGATGCTGGCGATCCTGATTGTGCCGATCATCCTGTTCAACCGTAGTCAGGCCAAAGAAATGGAGGGCAAGGAATGAAACGCTTCCGTTTCTCAAGCTTCATGCTGGTGGCGGGTTTGCTGTTCATCTACGCGCCGATGCTGATCCTGGTGATCTACTCGTTCAACGCCTCGAAACTGGTGACGGTGTGGGGCGGCTGGTCGATCAAGTGGTACGTCGGGTTGATGGACAACACGCAACTGATGGGCTCGGTGGTGCGCTCGCTGGAAATCGCCTGCTACACCGCGATTGCGGCGGTGGCGCTGGGGACATTGGCAGCGTTCGTCCTGACCCGTATCACCCACTTCAAGGGTCGCACGCTGTTCGGTGGCCTGGTCACCGCTCCGTTGGTGATGCCGGAAGTGATCACCGGTCTGTCGCTGTTGCTGCTGTTCGTGGCGATGGCGCAGATGATCGGCTGGCCGCAGGAACGCGGGATCGTCACCATCTGGATCGCGCACACCACATTCTGTGCGGCGTATGTGGCGGTGGTAGTGTCGGCGCGCTTGCGTGAGCTGGACCTGTCCATCGAAGAGGCGGCCATGGACCTGGGTGCCCGGCCGTGGAAGGTGTTCTTCCTGATCACCATCCCGATGATCGCGCCATCGCTGGCAGCGGGGGGCATGATGTCCTTCGCGTTGTCCCTCGATGACCTGGTGTTGGCGAGCTTCGTGTCGGGCCCGGGTTCGACGACCTTGCCGATGGAAGTGTTCTCGGCGGTACGTCTGGGCGTGAAACCGGAGATCAACGCCGTGGCCAGCCTGATTTTGCTGGCGGTGTCGATCGTGACTTTCCTGGTCTGGTTCTTCAGCCGACGTGCCGAAGAAACGCGCAAACGTGCGATCCAACAAGCCATCGAAGAAGGCGCTGCCGATTCGTGGAAGCAACCGGACGTGCGCCGCGCGCAGGCACCGGAAGCGGCCTAAAGGTTGGCCACAATCATGTGGCCAACCCGATTCACTGTGGGAGCCAGCCTGCTGGCGATGGTCTATCAGCCACATTGATGTCGACTGACGCACCATCACCAGCAGTCTGGCTCCCACAGGGCTTTATGCAGCCCAAGGCGATTTGCGGATGATCTCGACGAAGTTCATCGGCTTGAAGCCCGGATCAATGTCCACCAGCACATCGGCGTTCACCGTGCCGAAGGTGGTGTCCGGCTTGTGTTTGAAGCCGTTGGCGAACGCACACAGAATGCATTCCTTGAACCCTTCACCCCGCGGGTGCGCATGCACCACCGCTTCGCGCTGCACGGTCGGAAACGCGGCATAGTCGATACCCAACACATCCATCTCAACCCCGGCGGTAACCAGTGCCACGTTCGGACGCAGGTGCTGCGGCACGCCCGGCGTGGTGTGCAGGGCAATCGACAGCCAGACCTGTTCCACGTCGTCGTCGCTCAAGCCGAACGGTTTGAGAAATGCCTTGGCGGCGTTGGCGCTGTCGACTTCAAAGCGTTCGTCGTCTGTGCGATGGCCTTCCATCAAACCCAGGTCATGGAACATGGCGCCGACATACAACAGCTCGGGGTTGTAGGCCAGTTGCTTGCGCTCACCGCTCAAGGCACCGAACAGAAATACCCGGCGCGAGTGGTGATACAGCAGGTCTGACTCCACGTCGCGAATGTATTCGGTGGTGGCCTTGGCCAAGGCGCTGTCGGGGATTTTGATACCGGCGATGGTGCTGCTCATGGTGCTTTCCTCATGGGGAGCGCCGTGGCGGCGCTGATGGGTAAAGTCTGTTCCCCCACCCGAAACCGGACAATCGATCCATGGCTGCGATCCTTGCCAATGAGCGTGCATATCGCGCCAACCTCGCTTGTTGCGCGCGGATTGGCTAAGTTTGAACGCGGTGTTTTAGCTTTTGTGGCGAGGGAGCTTGCTCCCGCTGGGTTGCGCAGCAGCCCCAAAAACCAGCAACGGAATTCGTCAGGCACACCGCATCGCGCGGTTTGCGACAGCTGCGCAGCCGAGCGGGAGCAAGCTCCCTCGCCACAAGAAAGCGTGATCTTTAGAGGCTTTGCGTACCATGAGTAAAACCGTTGCCATCGTGGTGTTCGCCGGCGTTCAGTCCCTGGACGTCACCGGGCCCATGGATGTGTTTTCCGAGGCCAATCGCTTTCTCGAGCCGCACGACCACTATCGGCTGGAGGTCATCGGTGTGGAGCGCGGAGTGATGCCGTGTTCCAACGGTTTGGCACTGCATGCCCATCAGCATTTCAGCGAAGCGCTGGAGGCGTATGACCTGCTGTTGGTGGCCGGTGGGCCGCAGCTGCCATTCATGGACTTTGGTCCGGTGTTCGATGCCTGGCTACGGGATGCCAGTGCACGAGCGCAGCGGTTTGGTTCGATCTGCAACGGCGCCTTCATGCTGGCGCGGGCCGGCTTGCTCGAGGGGCGGACGGTGACGACTCACTGGAGTGATGCTGCGGCGCTGGCCCGGTTGTGCCCCTCGACGCAGGTCGAAGCGGATCGCTTGTATGTGCAGGACGGCGAGCTGTACACCTCGGCCGGGGTCACGGCGGGCATTGATCTGTCGTTGTACCTGCTGGCACGGGATCACGGGCCGGAAGTGGCGCTCAGCGTGGCCAAGCGACTGGTGGTGTTCACTCAGCGATCGGGTGGGCAATCACAATTCAGCCCGTTCCTCACGCCCCACGCCGAGCCCACTTCGGCGGTGGCGTTGGTGCAGCTCTACGTGCTGGCCAACCTGACCGGCGACCTGGCGCTCTCTGACCTGGCCAACGCCGCCAACATGAGTGCGCGCAACTTTTCCCGGGTGTTCGCCAAGGAAGCCAAAATCACCCCGGCGGAATTCGTCGAACGGGCGCGGGTGGACGCGGCGCGGGTGCTGCTGGAGAGCACCCATTCACCGCTCAAGACGGTGGCGTACCAGTGCGGGTTTCGGGATGCGCAGCACATGCGCAGCGTGTTCAACCGCCGGCTGGGCGTGACGCCGCAGCAGTTCAGGTTGAACTTTGCGGCGATGGTTTGAGGAATGTTTGATGGTGTTTTTGAAGGCGTCCGCCCAGGCAACATAAATCTACTGCGCAGCCCGCGCCGGCAACAGCTTCAACGTACTGCGCGTATTGGCCGTCACTTCCTCGTCATTCAGATGCGCCTGGAAATACACCCCTTCGACATACGCTTCGGCCTGGTCGTCATAGTGACTGTCAAACGGCACGCCACTCTGGCCGACCGGGTTTACCGTCAGGCTATGGGCCGGGTCGGCGAAGTCGATCAGCCGTCGGGTCGACGGGCCATACGTCACCGGCCACGGTGCCGGTCCAATTTTCGCCGACAGGTTGTTCGGCACTTCATGGCTGCCGGGCGCCGCGAACGGGCCCACATTGAAAATTCGATCCAGCGGCTTCTGCTGCCCCAGTGGATGGCCATGGGTCAACGTGTGCGCCTTGCCCCACTGCCATTGCGCGAAATCCGCGCCCAGCGTGGTCTTGAGGTGCGCAATGCTCGCCTGCCACGCCACCTTGACCGTGTCGGCGCGGGTTTCCTTGCCGAGGGTGTTGCGGTTGTCCCACCAAGGCGAATCGGGAGTCGCGGCCAGCCGTGGCAACGCCGCGTCGATGACTCGGGTCGAGAGCAGCGTTTCGAAGAAGTCATTGCCCAATTCGTCGTGCATTGTCGCGTCGGCCAGGTTGAACAGGAACTGGTTGAACAGCGTGGCGCTGGTGGAGTCCAGCGGGTAATCACCTTGCCACTGGGCCAGTTGCTCCACCAGTTTGAGTTCGGCAGGATCGCTCACCACTTCGCGCAGGACCGGCAGCAGGGGCGCCAGCAAGCGCGGGCCGTAGGCCGTCGTGGTGCCCAGTTGCAGTTTCTGGCTGGCCTCCAGGTCCCACTTGACGTTTTTGTCGCTGAGCTGGCGATTGAGTTGCTGCCCGCGATCCGCCAGGTTGTAGTAGCCGGGAATTTCCATGCCCGTGGGTGAAACCGGCTGGAAGTTGGCCGAGACGATGTAGCCCCGCGTCGGGTTCTCTTCCTGCGGGTTGGCGCTGAAGGGGTAGAAACCGTCCTTGTCCGCGTCGGTGGTGCTGCCGTCGAGAATGAACCACGGGCGTACACCGACCGGACGCTTGGGCAGTTGCGCCGCGGCCCACCAGCCGATGTCGCCCTTGGCGTTGGCCCAGACGATGTTCAGGCCCGGCGCCTGGACCTTGGCGGCTGCACTGCGAGCCTTGGCCAGGGTGTCAGCGCGGTTGAGCTGGTAGAAGCCTTCGAGGATCGGGTTCTGGCTTTCGAGGAAGCCCCACCACATGGCGATTGGCGTTTTGCCGACGCCGTTGCCCAGCGCATCGTTGACGATCGGCCCGTGGGGCGACTGGCGCAGCACCAGTGTCACCGGCGCCTGCCCCTTGACCGCGATCTGTTGCTCGCTGGTCACCATGTCCACCCACTTGCCGCGATACCAGACTTGATTGGGATTGTCCGGGTTGACCTTCTCGGCGATCAGGTCGAGGTCATCGTTCTGGAACATGGTGATGCTCCAGCCGAAGTCGCGATTCATGCCCAGCGAGGCGAAGGGCATCAGCGCCTGATAGTGGCCGTAGAGTTCGAAACCCGGCGCCGAGAGCTGCGCTTCGTACCACACCGACGGCGCGGAAAAACGAATGTGCGGGTCACCCGCCAACAATGGCTTGCCACTTTTTGTGCGACTGCCGGAGACGACCCAGGCGTTGCTGCCTTCGAACTGCGGCAGGCCATTGTCGGCGAGTGCCTGTTCGCTCAGGCGGGCGAGGGCGTTGAGGTCCTTCCAGTCCAGGCTGGTCAAAGGCGGGAGGGGGCTGCTGCGTTTTTTCGCCAGCACGCCTTTGGGCTGCCACTCGAGATCGAAGACGTCGAGATAGTTGGCGCCCAACTGATCGCGCACGTAGGTCAGCAACGGCTCGGTGCGAAAGGCCGCAGCAAAACTGTAGGCCATGTAACCGGCAATGCTGATGGTGTCCTCAGCGGTGAAGGGGCGTTTCGGGATGCCCAGAACATCGAATTCGGCAGGTTTGGGGTGGCTGTCCTGATACTGGTTGATGCCGTCCAGATAGGCTTGCATCGCGGTCCAGGACGGCGATTGTTTGTCCAGGTTTGCCAGATAGGTTTCAGCACGTTCGCGAATGCGCAGGCTGCGCATCAGCTTGTCGGTGTCGAGCAGTTTCGGGCCCAGCACCTCGGCCAGTTCTCCGCGTGCAAGCCGGCGCAGCACTTCCATCTGAAACAGTCGATCTTGGGCGTGAACGTAACCCAGGGCGCGGTACATATCGGTTTCGTTGTCGGCACGAATGTGGGGGATGCCGCGCTCGTCGTAGCGCACGGTCACGGACCCTTGCAGGTGTTGCAGCTCAACCATGCCCTGGCGTGTCGGTTGTTTGCTGTAGACGTACCAGCCGGCGCCGGCGGCGAGCACGACCAGCAGCAGGGCAAGAACGGTCAGGCTGCGTTTCATGGAGATTCCTTGTTGTTATGAGTGGTAGCGGTCCCTGCGCCAATGTTTAACACGGCGTGTTGAAATGGCCCATCGCACTTAGGAGGGATTTGCGTTTGCCGTCTGCATCACTTCGGCGTGTCCACCGGCCATGGGCAGTAACACCCCACCGCCAAGGTGTGCGTGGCCGTTACCGCGCGGCCCTCATCCAGCGTCTTCAGGATCGGCTCGATAAAGCTGTTGCTGGAATTGCAGGTCAGGCCTTCGCTGTACGGGCCGAAATACGCCAGTTTGCCGCTGCGATCCCAGATCGCCACGGCCGGGCTGGCGGGGATCTGATCGGAGCCGGGCAATACGGTGATGGTTTTCAGGCTGCTCAAGGTGCTCGGCAACTGGCCGTGGCTGCCGGGTTTTTGTACGGCGTAAAACTCCACGCCGTGGGGCACATAGCGCTCGACCAGTTCGGTCAGGTGTTGTTGATTGCCGACGTTGCACGGGCAGGCCGGGTCCCAGAAGTGCACCAGGCGGATGGCGCCGGGGCCGGCGAGGTCATCGGGCAAGCGCAGCGGGTCGCCGGAAAATACGGCGGTGTGCTCGCTGAACGCCCGCAGGTAGCGCCCCTGAAACCAGTCGTAGGCCGCCCACAGCACGCCGGCACACACGAGGGCGAGCAGGCCGGCGAACAGCGTGGTGCGGTAGGACGGACGCATGGGTTTGGATCCTCGAAGGTCGCCCAGCTTGCCATGCTTGCCGCGACAGATGAATATCGCAGGCCCATAAAGACTGTTTCACGGTTTGGAATTGCTCATGCCTGCCACCTTCGACCCCGATCAACTGCGTGCCAGCCTGCGGCCCTTGGCCGATGGGCAGCCACTGTCGGCCGAAGCGATGGCGTACCAGCGCTTCTATGGCCTGGATTTTTCGGGGCGTGAGCTGCGCAGCGGTCTCGGCCGTTTTGAGGTCGACGGGTATGAAGTGGTCAGCCAGTTCTGGTGGCCGGAGCGGGCGAAGGCGACGTTGTTGCTGTTTCACGGTTTCTACGATCACACCGGCCTCTATCGGCATGTGATCGAGTGGGCGCTGGATCTGGGGTTTGCGGTGATTGCCTGTGATTTGCCGGGGCACGGCTTGTCCAGCGGCGAGCGCGCCAGCATCAAGGATTTCGCCGAGTATCAGGACACCTTGCACGGGTTGTTCGCCGAAGCGGTGTCACTGAACCTGCCGCAGCCATGGCACCTGTGCGGGCAAAGTACCGGCGGTGCGATTGTGATCGATCATGTACTCAACGCGGGCGCGAGCAGCCCGGCCCAGGGCCAGGTAATTCTGCTGTCGCCGCTGGTGAGACCACGGGCCTGGGGTTGGTCGAAGCTCAGTTATTACCTGCTCAAGCCGTTCGTCAAAGCCATTGCCCGGCGTTTCAGCGAGAACTCCAACGACCCGGATTTCCTGCCGTTCCTGCAGGCCGATCCGCTGCAACCCCTGCGCTTGCCGACGGCCTGGGTCGGCGCGCTGGCGCGGTGGATCAAGCGCATTGAAGCCGCACCGGCCAGCCCGCGCCGGCCGCTGATCGTGCAGGGGCAGGCGGACATGACGGTGGATTGGGAGCATAACCTTGAGGTGTTGAAAGCCAAGTTCGATCGGCCGCAGGTGTTGATGCTGCCGCAGGCGCGGCATCATCTGGCGAATGAGACGGTGGCGTTGCGAGAAGAGTATTTCGGGTTTTTGACCAAGCGGATCAAGGGCCGAAATGGGTAGTGGCTGTCAGGGCCTCTTCGCGGGCAAGCCGGTCTCGCTCCCACACTAGACGGGTGTTCGCAGAACTAATGTGGGAGCGAGCCTGCTCGCGATGGCGGTCATGAGGGCGCCGAAAATTACTGGCTGAGGCTCGAAGGATTCTGCCCCACCGCCAACCCCGCCCGAATCGCCGCCAACGCCGCCTGGTAATACGCCTTGCCTTCAGCCGACTCGGCAAACGTGGCGAACTCTTCCAGCTCTTCATCCGACAGGTCGCGATAGACATACAGCAGCGTGTTATTCAGATCACTGCCGATCTGATCCATCAAGCGCTGGCGTTGACCGTTCAACAGGCCTTGCGCCTGACCGCCACCGAGCAAGCCGGGAATCATCGAACTCAGGCTGTCGGCCGCGACGCCGGCAATCGCCAGGCTGACCTCCGCACCGGCTTCGCGCGCGGGCAGGGCTTGGGCCAGGTGGCCGATGATCAGCAGGCGGCTGTCGCTGGCCTGCATCTTGGGCAAGCCCTTGGCGTTTTTCGCCAGTTGATCGCGGCGAGTCGCCAGCAGTTCGGCGGCGACGATTTTCTTGCCCAGGGGTGTCTGAAAAAAGGCCAATGCGGGTTTTGGGTCGGCGAGGGTTTTGCGCAGTTGAGCCTCGGCGCGCTGGTCGACGGCCTGCGGGGCGAAACGCTGATTACTGTTGTCGACCAACGCCTGGAACACTGCCGGAGGCAGGCTGTTCTGGTAGCGCTGCTGAGCGGCTGACAGTGCATCGTTGAAATGCGCGCGTTGGTCTGGCCAACCGGCGACCTTGTACAGTTGGTCGTGGCCGTCTGCCCAGGCGGGCAAAACACAGAGCATCAACAGTGAAAAAAGCAAACGGCGCATAGGGACTCCTGTCAGCAGCCGACTATTCTCCGTGCGGCATACGGACTTGTCGAGAATTCGTGTCAAGCCGCCGCGTGGCTCTGTCGGATTTTCAGGCACAGGAATACTATGCGCGCCATGCAAATATCCTCTGATCACCCGCTGCTGTTACGTATCGTCGACGACCTCGCTGCACGCGGCTGGTCGCAGCAGGACGTTTTCCTGCCTTTAGGTCTGACACAGGAACTGGCGGCCGAGTGCCGTAAACGTGCCGCCAAGGGTGAACTGGCCCCGGCGGCGGTGGGGCGCGGGCCGACATCGGAGGTTCGCGAGGGGATTCGAGGCGACCACATCCAGTGGATCGAACCCGGCCAGGCGTTGGCGTGCGACAGCTATCTGCAGTTGATGGACAGCCTGCGCGAAGCATTGAACCGGGGTTTGTACCTGGGCCTGGAGGAGTTCGAATGCCATTTTGCGCTGTACCCGCCCGGGGCTTTCTACCTCAAGCACCTCGACCGGTTCCGCGATGACGACCGGCGCATGGTGTCGGCGGTGGTGTACCTCAATGACGCCTGGCTGCCCGAGCACGGCGGTCAACTGCGCATGTACCTGAATGATGGCGTCGAATACGATGTGTTGCCGGTCGGTGCAAGCCTGGTGGTGTTCCTGTCAGGTGAAGTCCCCCACGAAGTCCTGCCCGCGACCCGGGATCGCCTGTCGTTGACCGGCTGGTTCCGGCGTCGTGGCAACGAGCCGTTCTGATCATGCAAAAAATTCTGGTAAGCCGCTGCCTGCTGGGCCACCGCGTACGTTACGACGGCGGGGCCAGCGGGCCATTTGATTTATTGCAGCAGTGGCTCGACGAAGGTCGGGTCGTGCCGTTCTGCCCGGAAGTCGCGGGCGGGCTGCCGACGCCGAGGGCCGCCGCGGAAATCCCGGGCGGGCAGGGCGCCGAAGTGCTGGATGGCCAGGCCTCGGTGATCACCACCGAGGGCGAGGACGTCAGCGCACAATTCCTGTCGGGGGCGTATCAAGCGCTGGAACTGGTGCAAACCCACTGCATCCGGATTGCGGTGCTGAAGGCGAACAGCCCGTCTTGCGGGAATGTGCTGACGTATGACGGCACGTTCAGCGGTGTGAAGGTCAGCGGCGAAGGCGTTACCGCAGCGTTGCTCAAGCGCCACGGCGTGCAGGTCTTCAATGAGCTGGAGTTGCCACAAGCAGCAGCTGCCTTGGCCGCCCAAAACTAAAAGACACCACAAACCCCCTGTAGGAGCGAGCTTGCTCGCGATGGACGTGAACGATAACGCTCCAAACCAGACATCCAGCGGTGCTCTTTAGTGTTTCGCGAGCAAGCTCGCTCCTACAGGGTGATTTATTTGGGCGCCACACTCGTATCCGCCCCGAACCACTTCTGCGACAACGCCTCCAGCCGGCCATCCGCCTTGATCCGCTGCAACGCGTTCTCCAGGCTGGCATGAAACGCCGGGTTCCCCTTCTGGAATGGAATCGCCAGGCTCACCGTCGGGTTCTCTTTCGGTTTCTCTTGCGTCAGCGACTGCACCAGCAGCATCGAGCGCGGCTCCTCTTCCTTCTGCGCGATCAATTGCGCATTGGTGTAGCTGTAAGGTTGGCTGAAATCGAAACGATCCTTGAGCGCCGAGGTCATTGTTATGTGGTTGATGGCGATGTCGTACTTGCCGGTTTCAACACCCGGCAACAAATCGCTGGTGTCGGTCACGACAAAGTCCGGCCGTACATCCAGCTCATTGGCGAGCAGTTGGCCCAGTTCGACTTCGAAGCCCGTGAGCTTGCCGTCCTCTTCCTTGAAGTTGAAGGGGGGCGTATTGGCTTCAAGGGCAATGCGCAGTTCGCCGCGGTCGTTCACGTCATCAATCAGTTCGGCATGAGCCAAAGGGCTCAAAAGGGGTAGCAGGCAGATCAGGCCAGGCAAAAAGCGCATGGTCACTCCTTTGAATTTTTTATCGCGAAGCTCTGAGTCAGGCTCGCTTTGCTATGGTTGTTGAGTGCCTTCGACAACGATTGGCCATAAAGTTGTTATGGCTGTACGGATTCTAGGAAAAAACTGGAGAAGAGAATGAAAACCTTTATGTCACGAGCCGCATTGGCAGGCCTTTTACTGGGTGCCTCGATGCTGGCAACCGCTGCCACGCCGGCCCCCAAGGGTGCAGAAGTGTCCATTGTTTCTCCGGCTGACGGTGCCACGGTACCTGAAACCTTCACCGTCAAGTTCGCTGTCGAGAACATCGCGTTGGCACCGGCGGGCGACGTCACCAAGAATACCGGCCACCATCATCTGCTGATCGACGTCGACAAGCTGCCTGCCGAAGGCGCACCGATTCCCAATGACGCCAACCACATGCACTTCGGCAAGGCGCAAACCCAGGCCGATATCAAACTGGCCCCCGGCAGGCACACCTTGCAGCTGGAACTGGGCGACAGCGGCCACATGCCGTTTGATCCGCCCATCGTGTCGAAGAAGATCACCGTCAACGTGAAATGACCCGCTTGCTGTAAAAACGCGTGCATGAAAAAGGAGACCCTGGGGTCTCCTTTTTTTGTCGCTCAAGTCACTGTCAGAACAGTACGCGGCAACGGATGGTGCCGTTGATGTGCTGCAGTTTCTCTTGGGCGATTTCCGAGTAATCGGCATCGACGTCGATGACGACGTAGCCGACTTTCTCGTTGGTCTGCAGGAACTGACCGGAGATGTTGATGCCGTTTTCGGCGAAGACCTTGTTGATCTCGCTCATCACACCCGGAATGTTCTCGTGGATGTGCAGCAGGCGGTGCTTGCCAGGGTGAGCCGGCAAGGCCACTTCCGGGAAGTTCACGGACGATACCGAGGTACCGTTGTCGCTGTACTTGACCAGTTTTTCTGCCACTTCCAGACCGATGTTGGCTTGCGCTTCAGCGGTGGAGCCACCGATGTGCGGGGTCAGGATCACGTTGTCCAGGCCACGCAGCGGGCTTTCGAACTCTTCGTCGTTGGAGCGTGGCTCCACCGGGAATACGTCGATGGCCGCGCCGATCAGGTGCTTGTCCTTGATCGCGTCCGCCAGGGCTTGCAGTTCGACCACGGTACCGCGAGCGGCGTTGATCAGGATGCCGCCCTTCTTGATGGCGCGGATTTCTTTCTCGCCGATCATCCACTGGGTCGCAGCGGTTTCCGGTACGTGCAGGGTCACGATGTCGGACATGCCCAACAATTCGTGCAGGTTGCCGACCTGGGTGGCGTTACCCAGTGGCAGCTTGGTCACGGTGTCGTAGAAGTACACCTGCATGCCCAGGCCTTCAGCCAGGACCGACAGTTGCGTACCGATCGAGCCGTAACCGACGATGCCCAGCTTCTTGCCACGGATTTCGAAGGAGTTGGCTGCGCTCTTGATCCAGCCGCCACGGTGGCAGGAAGCGTTCTTCTCAGGGATGCCGCGCAGCAACAGGATCGCTTCGGCCAGCACCAGCTCGGCAACGGAACGGGTGTTGGAGTACGGCGCGTTGAACACCGCAATGCCGCGTTCGCGGGCTGCGTTCAGATCGACCTGGTTGGTGCCGATGCAGAAACAGCCAACAGCGACCAGCTTCTTCGCGTGATCGAAGATCTCTTCGGTCAGTTGAGTGCGGGAGCGAATGCCGATGAAGTGAGCATCAGCGATCTTTTCCTTCAGCTGGGCTTCCGGCAGAGAACCAGTGAGGTACTCGATGCTGGTGTAGCCAGCCGACTTGAGAACGTCGACAGCCGATTGGTGGACGCCTTCGAGAAGAAGGAACTTGATCTTGCTCTTATCGAGAGAAGTCTTGCTCATCTGCGTAAACCTGTATCCCGGAGAAAAATGGCAGGAAATAGCCAGCAGACGCTGACCCGGACGGCAGGAAGGCCGTCGCCGCAGAATTGCCTTTCGGCACTATGCTGCGGGGTCGGTATGCTAGCATATGCACCCCGCTAAACACTCATTCCTGCGACGTGAAGCGTTCTCAGGATGACCATGAATTGTTCGAGAGTTCTGTCGATGACCAATCCTGCCCTGATTGAAGAGCTGAAGACCCTGGTTGAGCCTGGCAAGGTGCTGACCGATGCCGACTCCCTGAATGCTTACGGTAAGGATTGGACCAAGCATTTCGCGCCAGCCCCGACCGCCATCGTGTTTCCCAAGACCACCGAGCAGGTCCAGGCCATTGTCCGTTGGGCCAATGAACACAAGGTTGCGCTGGTGCCGTCCGGCGGGCGTACCGGGCTTTCCGCGGCCGCGGTGGCAGCCAATGGCGAAGTGGTCGTGTCCTTCGACTACATGAACCAGATTCTCGATGTGAACCTGACCGACCGCACCGCAGTGTGCCAACCGGGCGTGGTCACCGAGCACCTGCAGAACGTCGCCGAAGAAAAAGGCCTGTACTACCCGGTGGACTTCGCTTCGGCGGGTTCGAGCCAGATTGGCGGCAACATCGGCACCAATGCCGGCGGAATCAAGGTCATTCGCTACGGCATGACCCGTAACTGGGTGGCGGGCATGAAAGTGGTCACCGGCAAGGGCGACCTGCTGGAACTGAACCGCGACCTGATCAAGAACGCCACCGGCTACGACATGCGTCAGCTGTTCATCGGCGCTGAGGGCACCCTGGGTTTTGTGGTTGAAGCGACCATGCGCCTGGACCGTGCGCCGAAAAACCTCACCGCCATGGTGCTGGGCACTACCGATTTCGACTCGATCATGCCGGTATTGCACGCGTTCCAGAGCAAACTCGACCTGACCGCGTTCGAATTCTTCTCCGACAAAGCCCTGGCCAAGGTCATGGGTCGAGGTGACGTGCCGGCGCCGTTCGAAACCGATTGCCCGTTCTACGCGCTGCTGGAATTCGAAGCGACCACTGAAGAAGTGGCCAACCATGCGTTGGAAACCTTCGAACATTGCGTCGAGCAGGGCTGGGTGCTGGACGGCGTGATGAGCCAGAGCGAAACCCAGTTGCAGAACCTGTGGAAGCTGCGCGAATACATCTCCGAAACCATTTCCCACTGGACGCCGTACAAGAACGACATTTCGGTCACCGTGTCGAAAGTCCCGGCCTTCCTGAAGGAAATCGACGCGATCGTCGGTGAACACTACCCGGATTTCGAAATCGTCTGGTTCGGCCACATCGGCGACGGCAACCTGCACTTGAACATCCTCAAGCCGGATAACCTGAGCAAGGACGAGTTCTTCGCCAAGTGCGCCACCGTTAACAAGTGGGTGTTCGAAACCGTCGAGAAGTACAACGGTTCGATTTCCGCCGAACACGGTGTGGGCATGACCAAGCGCGATTACTTGACCTACAGCCGTTCCCCGGTTGAGATCGAGTACATGAAAGCGGTCAAAGCGGTGTTCGACCCGAACGGGATCATGAACCCGGGCAAGATTTTCGCTGTTTGACGTTCGAACTTAAGCGCTACGAACCAGGAGTCGGTCAATGAGCTATCAGCACCAGTATGTCGACGGTACACGCATTCATTTCCCGCTGGGGAAGGTCGTGTGCATCGGCCGTAACTACGCCGAACACGCCAAGGAACTGGACAACCCGGTGCCTACCGAGCCGCTGCTGTTCATCAAGCCCGGCAGTTGCGTGGTGCCGCTGGAAGGCGGTTTCAGCATTCCGACCGAGCGTGGCTCGGTGCATTACGAAGCGGAAATCGCGGTATTGATCGGCAAGCCTTTGTCGACCAAGCCGAGCCGTGAAGAAGTGCTCGATGCGATCTCCGGGTTTGCCCCGGCCCTGGACCTGACCTTGCGCGACAAGCAGGCCGAGCTGAAATCCAAGGGCCTGCCCTGGGAAATCGCCAAGTCGTTCGACGGCGCGGCAGTGATTGCACCGTTCGTGTCCGGCAGCACCTTTGCCGACCTGACCGACATCGGCATCCGCCTGACCATCAACGGCGAAGTGCGCCAGGATGGCAACAGCAGCGCCATGCTCAACCCGATCGTGCCGATGATCCAGCACATGGCCGGCTGCTTCTCGCTGCAGGCCGGTGACGTGATCCTGACGGGCACGCCGGTGGGTGTCGGCCCGCTGAATGTGGGCGACGAGATCGTCCTGGAACTGCCGGGCGCCAGCCGCTTCACCAGCAGCGTGCGCTGACCGAAACACCGCAAAATCCTGTGGGAGCGAGCCTTTGTGGCGAGGAAGCTTGCTCCCGCTGGGTCGCCGAGCGGCCCCAAATGCTTTGCGACTGCTTCGCAGTCGAGCAGGACGGTGCGGCGATCCGACAAGCTCCCTCGCCACAAAGGCTCGCTCCCACTGTGGTTTATGGCGACTTCAGGTTCTGAGCCCGCGCAAGGCAATCGCGCCATTTCCCGTTTTTTTCACATTCCGTCTGGATAATTCTGCGGACTCTGGCATCTGAGCCGGGCCCAATTGTGCTATTACCCATAGCCTGAATTTCTGGAACGCTCTCCTCAATGGCCACCCAACCGCTGCCCACCTTCAAACCTGCCCGTCGCTCACGCTTCGCCCTGCGTTGGTATTCCTGGCTTTTGCTGATCGCGATTGCCCTGTACGGCCTCGCGTTTGCGATGCATTGGGATAATCGCGGTGTGCTTTGGTTGCACGAGCGTTTCGAAACCCCGAGCGAACGCCAGGCTAGCATCTGGCTGCCGGATTACCATGCGGTGATCGATGCCAAGCTGCTGCCGGGCATGGAAAAGGACGAAGCATCGGACCTGGCCTACGATCCGCAGACCAAAACCCTGTTCTCGGTGATGGGCAAGAATCCGTTCCTGGTCGAGCTGAATTTGCAGGGCGACGTGTTGCGCAAAATGCCGCTGGTGGGCTGGAGCAACCCGGAAGGCGTCACGGTGCTGGGCAACGGCCTGCTGGCGATTGTCGATGAGCGCCAACACCTGATCACCATCGTCAAGGTCGATGCCAACACCCGCGAATTGAACATCGCCGACTTTACGAAGTACGACCTTGGGCCTTCGAAAGACCAGAACAAGGCCTTTGAAGGTGTCACCTGGGATTCGAGCAACCAGCAACTGCTGCTGGGCGAAGAGCGTCCACCGGCCTTGTTTGCCTGGAAAGGTGATGGCCGGGTCCTGACCGGTGACAAGCTGAAGCTGGCCAGCCATGCGCTGGACATGCGCAACCTGTCGGCCCTGGCCATCGACCCGCGTACGGGCCACATGCTGGTGCTGTCCGCCGACTCGCACTTGCTGCTGGAGCTGGACAAAAAGGGTGAACAAGTCAGCTTCATGACCTTGCTGGGCGGCTTCAATGGTCTGAAAAACACCATTCCCCGGGCCGAAGGCGTGACCATGGACGAAGCGGGCAACGTGTACATGGTCAGCGAACCGAACCTGTTCTATCGCTTCGAAAAGCAGAAATAAACGCCAATACCTTCAGGTTGTAGTCATCAGCGACAGGCCATTAAGCTTGAGTTCACACAGGCGTGATATTTCATCCGCCTGTTCTGTTTTCGAGCTGCCTGAATGCGCCGACTTGCCCGACCCAAACCTCTCCTGTTGATCCTGGCCGTGATTGCACTGATTGCGCTGGTCTCGATCGGGCAATACATGCGTCTGTTCGAGCGGACCTGGTTCAACCTGCAAACCCTTTGGCAGCCGCTCAGCAGTGAATCCATTGGCCTGGATCAATACCAGGTGGAAGTTGAAGCGCGGGTGATCGATGGCCTGGACGACGATGTGTCGGCGCTGACGTTCGATCCGGTGCGCCGAAGCCTGTTCACCGTCACCAACAAAAATTCCGAATTGATCGAGCTGTCGCTGGACGGCCGGATTCTTCGGCGTATCGCGTTGGTCGGCTTCGGCGACCCGGAAGCGGTCGAGTTCATCAGCGCCGATACGTATGTGATCACCGACGAGCATCAGCAGCGCCTGATCAAGGTTCATCTGGAGAAGGACACGACCTTCCTTGATGCGGCGGAGGCCGAACAGATGACCCTCGGCGTACACTTGAGCGGCAACAAGGGCTTCGAAGGCCTGGCCTATGATTCGGTGGGTAAGCGTCTGTTCGTGGCCAAGGAGCGCGATCCGATGCTGATCTACGAAGTGCAGGGCTTCCCGCATTACAACCCGGAAAAATCCTACGCGGTGCATGTGGTCAACAATCCGAAACGCGATGCCGGGTTGTTTGTGCGAGACCTGTCGAGCCTGCAATACGATGAGCGCAGCGGCCATCTGCTGGCGCTGTCCGACGAATCGCGGCTGATTATGGAGCTGGATGTGGACGGGCGACCGCTGAGCACGATGTCCTTGAACAAGGGGCGTCAGGGGTTGCAAAAAAATGTGCCGCAAGCGGAAGGCATCGCCATGGACGACGATGGCACGATGTACCTGGTGAGCGAACCGAACCTGTTCTACGTCTTCAAGAAACCGCCGAAACCTTGAGTAGCGCCGCCATACAACTGTGGGAGTGAGCCTGCTCGCGATGACGGTGTGTCAGCCAACATCTTCATCGACTGACACACCGTCAT
>NZ_RWIN01000129.1 GCF_009761815.1 Pseudomonas sp. PB120 | reverse complement strand
GATGGCGGTGTGTCAGTTGAAGTTTTTTCGACTGGCACACCGCCATCGCGAGCAGGCTCGCTCCCACATTTGGTTTTGTGTTGCCCCTAACCCCCTAAAGCGCCATCTCCAACTCGGTTTCCTTGGCAAAGCGATGGACTTCACGCTGCCCCGCCGCAGTGATGTGCAGCGCCCGCGAATCGCCGGGCAGGCTCAACCATCCCGATTGCATGAACAACTGCAACAACGCAGCCCCCAATGCCCCGCCCATGTGCGGGCGTCTTTCGCTCCAGTCAGGACACGCGCACGCGACGCTGCCGTTGCGATGAGCCAGTGCCTGGATGAACACACCGCGTGCGGCCAGATGCGTGGAGCCCTTGTGCGTGATCATGACCCGCTGATCAAACTGCTCGATCCAGCCAGCCTCCAGCAAACGCTGATAAAGATCGGCCGCCACTGTGCCACCCAGATGATCGTCGCACAGCCTTGCGCGCAACAATGACGACGGAGCCGTCTGCGGGTTGGCGGGAGCGACCCTGCGTTTGAAGATGTCCGGGACGTCCAGCGGCTTGCTGGCCAGGGTGGCGCTGGCCAATGCTTCTATCGCGGCACCGACTTCAGGAGCAGAAAGCCGGAAGAATCGTTTACGCCCGCGGGGCTCGAGCTTCAACAGGCCTCCGGCCAGCAAACGCGCCAGGTGGGCACTGGCCGAAGACGGTGACAACCGGGCCAACAAGGCCAACTCGTCGGTTTCCCGTGCCGTGCCGTCCATCAAGGCCCACATCATTGCGCTGCGCTTTGGGTCAGCCAGCAACGTGGCAATCTGGCTGATGCAAGGTGCATGTTCCATGTATTCACTCCCTGTTGAATCGTTTCGTCTACTGCTCTCAGACATCTTGACCAGTAATGTGCCGTCAGCCAACACGGGGAAACCGCCATAACCCCGGCAAAGCGTTCCACTCACATCGACCGTGCGTATTTGAGGCGAGCGCTAGTATAGGCGGGTTGATCGCCGGTTCCTGCCCTCGGGAATCCAAGGGTGGTGATAGTTCCTGAGGGAAATTTCTCTATTTGCCTGCGACTAATGATCATCGCCTGATAAAGGCGGATATTGACTACTCAACTGGGCGCATCGGCTGGCAAGCATTTCCCGCAACAGGTTCACCGGCTTACTCAATTGTGCGCGATGGGCGCACAGCAGATTCAGCGGAGCGCGCTCACACAGCAACTCCGGCATCAGGACTTTCAATCGGCCCGCCAGCACATCGGCCGCCACATCGAGCCAGGATTTGTAAGCGATCCCGGCACCCGCCACCGCCCACAAACGCACGACATCGGCATCGTCGCTGAAGCGATCACCGCTAACGGTCAGGCTGACCTCGCGTTTGCCGTCGTGAAAACTCCAGTGGTCATGGACCCGGCTGCCGAGCATGAACAACAGGCAGTTGTGCTGCGCCAGTTGCTCCAGCTGTCGCGGCTCGCCGTGCCTGGCCAGGTAACTTGGCGCGGCACACAACACGCGGCGGTTATGCGCGGCGATGGGCAGCGCCACCAGGCTTGAGTCTTCCGGCTCGCCATAACGCAGGGCAATGTCCACCGGTTGGCGGAACAGATCGGCGATGCGGTCACCCAACAGCAGCCGCACGGTGAGCTTCGGGTGCTCGCGCTGGAACTCGTCCAGCCATGGCAGCAGCAGATTGCGGCCAAAGTCCGACGGCGCCGACAACTGCAAAACCCCGCTGACCTGATCCTGGCCGCTGGCCAACAGCCGCCGACCTTCATCCAGATTGCTCAAGGCCGCCCGGGCGTATTCGAGAAAGCCTTCGCCTTCGGCGGTCAGGCGCAGACTGCGGGTGGAACGGGCGAGCAAACGGGCGCCGAGTTGCTGCTCAATGCGCTTCAACGCCGCGCTGGCCACCGCCGCCGACATGTCCATCCCCCGCGCGGCGGCCGACAGGCTGCCCAGGTCCGCAGCCCGGACAAACAACTGCAAGTCATCGAAACGCAGCATCTTCAGCCTCGATTATCAAAAAAATATTGAAAGAGACTGCTCTTTTAGCGGGTTTTATCTTGCTGAGAAATAGCTAATCATCTACCCCATCAAAATCATCATGCTTGCGGAGTCGACCATGTCCCAGCCTTTCACCGCCATTGCCACGCTCATTGCCAAAGCCGGCCAGCAGGACGCTCTCGAACAGCATCTGCGTGCGCTGCTCGAACCCACTCGCGCCGAGGCCGGTTGCGGCCAATACGACCTGCACCAGGACCTCGCCAATCCACTGGCCTTCTACATGATCGAACAGTGGAGCAGTGACGAAGCCTTGCAAGCGCACGACGCCAGCGCACATATCCAGCACTTTCGCGCCAAGGCCGGTGACTTTCTTGAGCACTTCGAACTCAAGCGTCTGCGCTCCGTAGCCTAATCCCTTCTTCTATTACCGCTCAGGAATCCCACATGAAAGCCATTGCCTATTACGCCTCGTTGCCGATCAGCGACGAAAAGTCCCTGCAAGACATCGAACTGCCAGAACCGGTGGCCGGCCCGCGTGACTTGTTGGTGGAAGTCAAAGCCATCTCGGTCAACCCGGTGGACACAAAGGTCCGACAGAACGTCCAGCCTGAAGGCGGCGTGGCGAAAGTGCTGGGCTGGGACGTGGCCGGCGTGGTCAAGGCTGTGGGCAGCGAAGTGACGTTGTTCAAGGCCGGCGACAAAGTCTTCTACGCCGGTTCCATCGCCCGCGCGGGCGGCAACAGCGAGTTGCATGTGGTGGATGAGCGCATCGTCGGCCATATGCCGAAGACCCTCGGTTTCGCCGAAGCCGCCGCCCTGCCACTGACCGCCATCACCGCGTGGGAGTTGCTGTTCGAACGCCTGCAGGTAAAGGAAGGCCAAACCGATGAAGGCCAGAGCCTGCTGATCGTCGGCGCGGCCGGCGGTGTCGGTTCGATTCTGACGCAGCTCGCCAACCAGCTCACCGGGCTCAAGGTCATCGGCACCGCGTCCCGCCCACAAACCCAGAGTTGGGTGCGTGAACTCGGCGCCGACCTGGTGATCGATCACAGCCAGCCGCTGAGCGAGGCATTGAAACGTGCAGGCGTCGAACAGGTGACCCATGTCGCCAGCCTGACCCAGACCGATCAGCACCTGGATCAACTGGTCGAGGCGTTGGCGCCGCAAGGCAAACTGGCGCTGATCGATGATCCGAAAACGCTCGACGTGACCAAGCTCAAACGCAAGAGCCTGTCGCTGCACTGGGAGTTCATGTACACCCGTTCGCTGTTTGAAACCACGGACATGATCGAGCAGCACACACTGCTGAACCGCGTCGCAGAACTGATCGATGCCGGCACGCTGAAAACCACGGTCGGCGAGCATTTCGGTTCGATCAATGCAGCGAATCTGCGCCGCGCTCATGCGCTGCTGGAAAGCGGAAAGTCGAAAGGCAAGATCGTGCTTGAGGGCTTCTGAAACAGATTGATACAAGTGTCGTCCGAAAGGACGACACCGTCAGTCCGAGAGTTGACCCTTGTCACAATTGCGATCGTATTCAGGTCTACAATCGAAACCTCTGCGATGCAATCTTTTACAAAAGGAGGTCAGCAATGAAGATCCTGATAAAAGAAATGGCAAAATCCCAGTGGCAGGTTCGTCTGGACCAACACGCGGTGACATTCCGTAGCGAAGCCGAAGCACGCGCCTTTACCCGTACGCTTGAAGCGCGACTTTACGCCCCTCATCAAATTCCCGACCGCCAACAGCGCGCTGCTGGCTGAGCCCGTCTTCACACCTGGGCTTGCGCCAGCGTCCGGGTATTCTGCAAACGCCGGGTGAGCATCGCCACGCTCACCACCAGAATTGCGCACAGGCTGATGACCATGGCCATCGGCATGGCGCTGCCGTCATACAAAACCCCCACCAGCGACGCCGCCCCGGCCGCGACGCTGAATTGCAGGCAACCGAGCATCGCCGACGCACTGCCGGCGCGGGCGCCCTGCCCGTTCATGGCGCAGGCCGAGGCGTTGGGCAGAATGCAGCCGAGGCTGGAGATACAGATAAACAGCGGAATCAGCAGCGGCCATAACCGCTCGGTGTGCAGCGAGCTGACCGCCAGCAGCGTCAGGCCTGCGGCCAGGTAGACCCACACCGCGCGCGCCAGCAAAAACGCCGGGCCACGCTTGGCCAGCAGTCGTGCATTGACCTGCGCGGTCAAAATGAAACCCGCCGCGTTGATGCCGAACAACCAGCCGAAATGCTCGGCCGGCACCCCATAAAGTTTGATGAACACGAACGGCGAACCGGCGATGTAGGCAAACATCCCGGCGATGGCGACGCCACCGGTCAGGGCGTGACCGAGGTACACCCGATCCGACAACAGGCGACCGTACTGACGCAGCGATCCCGACAGCGGCGGGCGAGGCAAGTGGGCCGGCATGCTTTCCGGCAAACCGAGCGCCACGGCCAATGCTGCCATGCCACTGAAAGCGGTCAGTACGACGAAGATCGACTGCCAGCCCGTGGTGTTGACCAGCAACCCGCCGAGCATCGGTGCGAGAATCGGCGCCAGCCCCATGACCAGCATCAACTGCGAGAAGACTTTGGCCGAGCCCACCGCATCGCATTTGTCACTGACGATCGCCCGCGAAATCACCATCCCCGCGCAACCGCCCAGCGCCTGCACGAAACGCGCGCCGAGCAACCATTCCAGGTTCGGCGCATAGGCACAGGCCAGGGACGCGGCGGTGAACAGGCCGACGCCCGTCAACAAGGGAATGCGTCGCCCAAAACGATCCGCCACTGGGCCGTAGGCCAACTGGCCAATGGACAGCCCCAGAAAATACGCCGCCAGCGTCAGCTGAATGTGCTGCTCATCGGTGCCGAAGGCCAGCGCTATTGCCGGGAAGGCGGGCAGATAGAAGTCGATCGCCAGCGGACCGAAAGCGCTCAGGGCGCCAAGAATCAAAATGGTGCGGAAGTTCATCAGGCATCCAGGGGACAAAGTCAGCTTGGCCGACAGTCTAGCCGCGCAGGGAGGGCTTGAACATTCAGATAGCTCGCTAACTATTAAAAACCTTTGCGGGAGTGAGCCTGCTCGCGGTCGCGGTGTAGCAGCTGCCGAGGCACGAGGCTGCGTTGGGTCGCGTAGCGGCCCCGGAGGGCGGTCCTGCGGACACGCAACGCAGCCTCGTGCCTCGGCAGCTGCTACACCGTTATCGCAAGCTCACTCCTATAGAGGGATTCCCACAGGGAGATAGAGTTTTGCCTCAGGCAACTTTCACTTCATAGCCTTCTTCACTGATAGCAGCAATCACCTGCTCCACCGTCAACGCACTCTCGACGCCGACTTCCTTGGCCGCCAGATCGACCCGCACACTGGCGGCCGGATCCCGGGCCTGTACAGCTTCAGTGATGGCCTTGACGCAGTGACCGCAGGACATGCCTTGAACGTTGAACACTTGCATGGAATGACTCCTTGAGTAGGGTTGCGAGCAGTCTCGAGCTTGCCACCATGGCAAGGTCAAGTTCTGAAGTGAGCTGCCGGGCTGGCATTCGGCGTCGCGCTCGGCCAAGCTGCGTACATCAATGACTCGACATCAGGAGATTCAGCCATGCGCTGGTCAGCTCTCAGCCTGTTTGGCTTCCTCAGCCTTTTCGCCGCCGTCCCTTCGGTCAATGCCAACGGGGAGGATTATGGCGTGCTGATCATTTCCCGCGAACGCCTGGAAGTGTCGACCAGCTGCGAGATCGGCGTGTACATCCAGGATCAGCTGTCAGCCCGACTGTTCCAGGAGCAAAGCACGTCGTTCAACCTGCCGCCGGGCAATGTCTCGCTGCGCCTCAAATTGCTGCCGGGCCAGGCACCGGGTTGCAACCCGGGCATGCTGGCACCGGGGTCGCAGAACATCGTGCTCAAGGCCGGGGATGTGTTGAAGTTCCGGATTGCGATGACGCAGGAAGGGATGTACCTGAAGCAAGCTGCGCTCGATTATTGACCCGGACTTAGGGTAGGAGTGAGCCTGCTCGCGATGCGGTGTTTCAGTTGTGGAGATGTCGACTGATACACCGCTATCGCGAGCAGGCTCACTCCTACATTGGTCTGCGGTGACAAATGGAATGGCGCTTGACCTTGCCAGCATGGCAAGGTTGATCCTGTAGGCATCTTCTACAGGGAGCGCGACCGATGTCCGAATCCACCACGTTTGATCTACCGATTGCCGGCATGACCTGCGCCAGTTGCGCGGGGCGTGTCGAGCGAGCCTTGAGCAAAGTCATCGGCGCCACGGCGGTCAGCGTCAACCTGGCCACCGAGCAGGCGCGGGTTCAAGCACCCCGCGACAGCCTGCCGGCCTTGATGGACGCCGTGCAGCAGGCCGGTTACAGCGTGCCGCAGCACAGCCTGGAATTGAGCATCGACGGCATGACCTGCGCCTCCTGCGTCGGCCGGGTCGAACGGGCGCTGGCCAAGGTGCCTGGCGTGAAGAGCGTCAGCGTCAACCTGGCCAACGAACGCGCCCACCTCGAACTGCTCGGACAGATCGATCCGCAAACTCTGCTCACTGCCGTGACCAAGGCCGGTTACAGCGCCAGCGTTTGGGAAACCGAACACCCGCACACCGACCCTCAGCAACAACGCCTGCACCGTGAACGCTGGACCTTGATCCTGGCCATCGTCCTCGCGTTGCCGCTGGTGTTGCCGATGCTGCTGCAACCGTTCGGCGTGCACTGGATGTTGCCGGCCTGGGCGCAATTCGCGCTGGCCACGCCGGTGCAATTCATCTTTGGCGCACGCTTTTATGTCGCCGCCTGGAAAGCCGTTCGCGCCGGTGCCGGTAATATGGACCTGCTGGTCGCCCTCGGCACCAGCGCTGGTTATGGCTTGAGTCTCTACGAATGGGCGACCGCTGCCGGGCGCATGCCGCACCTGTATTTCGAAGCCTCGGCGGTGGTCATCGCCCTGGTCCTGCTGGGCAAATACCTGGAAAGCCGCGCCAAGCGCCAGACCGCCAGCGCCATCCGCGCCCTCGAAGCCTTGCGCCCGGAGCGGGCGATTCAGGTGATCGACGGCCGCGAGCACGACGTCGCCATCAGTGCGTTGCGTCTCAATGACCTGGTGATGGTCAAACCTGGCGAACGCTTTCCGGTGGACGGCGAAGTGATCGAAGGCCAGAGCCACGCCGACGAAGCGCTGATCAGCGGCGAAAGCCTGCCCGTGCCCAAGCAACCCGGCGACAAGGTGACCGGCGGCGCGATCAACGGTGAAGGTCGGCTATTGGTTCGCACCTTGGCGCTCGGCGCGGAAACCGTACTGGCGCGCATTATCCGCCTCGTCGAAGACGCCCAAGCGGCAAAGGCGCCGATCCAGAAACTGGTGGATAAAGTCAGCCAGGTCTTCGTGCCGGTGGTCTTTCTGTTGGCTGTGGCGACCTTGATCGGCTGGTGGCTATACGGCGCGCCGCTGGAAACCGCGTTGATCAATGCCGTTGCGGTGCTGGTGATCGCCTGCCCTTGCGCCCTCGGGCTGGCCACGCCCACGGCGATCATGGCCGGCACCGGCGTTGCGGCGCGTTACGGGATTCTGATCAAGGACGCCGAAGCCCTGGAACGTGCCCATGAAGTGAGCGCGGTGGTGTTCGACAAGACCGGCACGCTGACCTCGGGAAAGCCGCGTATCGCGCATTTGAGCGCCATCGACGGTGATGAGGCCGCCCTCCTGCAAATGGCCGGTGCCCTGCAACGGGGCAGTGAGCATCCACTGGCGAAAGCGGTGCTGGACGCTTGCGCCGAACGCGGTCTGAGCGTGGTCGACGTCAGCGACAGTCAATCCCTGACCGGCCGTGGCATCGCCGGTACGCTCGACGGTCGGCGCCTGGCATTGGGCAATCGTCGGCTGCTGGAAGAGAGCGGCATGAACGCCGGGCCCTTGGCCGACTCCGCAACGGCGTGGGAAACCGAAGGCCGGACGTTGTCCTGGCTGATCGAGCAAACTCCGGCTCCAACAGTCCTCGGCCTGTTCGCCTTCGGTGACACCCTCAAGCCCGGCGCGCTGCAAGCCGTGCAGCAGCTGAACGCGCGCCACATCAGCAGCCATCTGTTGACCGGCGACAATCGCGGCAGCGCCAAGGTGGTCGCCGACGCGCTCGGCATCAAGGATGTCCACGCCGAGGTACTGCCGGCCGACAAAGCCGCCACGGTCGCCGAACTGAAAAAGACCGGCGTGGTGGCGATGGTCGGCGATGGCATCAACGACGCCCCGGCCCTGGCTGCGGCCGACATCGGCATCGCCATGGGCGGCGGCACCGATGTTGCCATGCACGCGGCGGGCATCACCCTGATGCGCGGCGACCCACGGCTGGTGCCGGCGGCCCTGGAGATCAGCCGCAAGACATACGCCAAGATCCGGCAAAACCTGTTCTGGGCCTTCGTCTATAACCTGATCGGCATTCCGCTGGCGGCCTTCGGGTTTCTCAACCCGGTGCTGGCCGGTGCGGCGATGGCCTTGTCGAGCGTCAGCGTGGTGAGCAATGCGTTACTGTTGAAAACCTGGAAACCCAAGGACCTGGAGGACAACCGATGAACATCGGCCAAGCGGCCCGCCACAGCGGCCTGAGCGCAAAGATGATCCGTTATTACGAATCCATCGGATTGCTCAAGGCGGCCCATCGCACCGACAGCGGTTACCGGGTGTACGGCGACGATGATTTGCACACGCTGGCGTTTATCAAACGCTCCCGTGATCTGGGTTTTTCGCTGGAAGAGGTCGGCAAGTTGCTGACCCTCTGGCAGGACCGCCAGCGCGCGAGTGCCGATGTGAAGGCCTTGGCACGCCAGCACATCGACGAGCTGAATCAGAAAATCCGCGAACTTGGCCAGTTGCGCGACACGTTGCAGGACCTGGTCGAACACTGCCAGGGCGACCACCGCCCGGATTGCCCGATCCTCAAGAACCTTGAGTCGGGATGTTGCGCCGGACCAGCTTCTGCCTGACAGACAAGTAACTTCCTGTGGGAGATCAACTGTGGGAGCGAGCCTGCTCGCGATAGCGGTGGGTCAGTCGATACTTATGCCACTGGCCCACCGCTATCGCGAG
>NZ_RWIN01000128.1 GCF_009761815.1 Pseudomonas sp. PB120 | reverse complement strand
TGGCCACCGCCGAACGCATGGCGCAGTCGATGCTCAACGCCTGAGGAGATCAATATGAACGGCAAGAAACTCTACATCTCCGACGTCACCCTGCGCGACGGTAGCCACGCGGTGCGTCACCAGTATTCGCTGCAGAACGTGCAGGACATCGCCCGTGCGCTGGACAAGGCCCGCGTCGATGCCATCGAAGTCGCCCACGGCGACGGCCTGCAAGGTTCGAGCTTCAACTACGGCTTCGCTTCGCACACCGACCTGGAGTGGATCGAAGCGGCGGCCGATGTGATCCGCCACGCGAAAATCACCACCCTGTTGTTGCCCGGCATCGGCACCGTGCACGACCTCAAGGCCGCCTACAACGCCGGGGCGCGGGTGGTGCGCATCGCCACCCATTGCACCGAAGCCGACGTGTCGAAACAGCACATCGAATACGCCCGCGAACTGGGCATGGACACCGTCGGTTTCCTGATGATGAGCCACATGATCCCGGCCGAGCAGTTGGCCGCCCAGGCCAAACTGATGGAGAGCTACGGCGCGACCTGCGTGTACATGGCCGACTCCGGTGGGGCGATGAACATGCAGGACATCCGTGATCGCTTCCGCGCGTTCAAGGCCGTGCTCAAGCCGGAAACCGAAACCGGCATGCACGCGCACCACAACCTGTCGCTGGGGGTGGCCAACTCAATCACCGCCGTCGAAGAAGGCTGCGACCGCATCGACGCCAGCCTGGCGGGCATGGGCGCGGGTGCCGGTAACGCGCCGCTGGAAGTGTTCATCGCCGCCGCCGAACGCCTGGGCTGGAACCACGGGACCGACCTTTACACCTTGATGGACGCGGCGGACGACATCGTGCGGCCGTTGCAGGATCGGCCGGTGCGGGTGGATCGCGAAACGCTCGCCTTGGGTTACGCCGGGGTCTATTCAAGCTTCCTGCGCCACGCGGAAATCGCCGC
>NZ_RWIN01000127.1 GCF_009761815.1 Pseudomonas sp. PB120 | reverse complement strand
TGTACGTGCCGTTTGGATTAAGCAGGAGCTGACCGTACGCGCCGGTCGCGCTGCCGACCAGGGTGTAGGTGATCGCGCCGGTGGCGCCGGTGACGGTGCCGACCAAGGTGCCGCTGGCGGTTTCGCCAATGTTGGTCGGGTCGCTGCCGGTGACGGTGCCGGCGGCCAGGTCCTGGCCGTCCTTGGTCAGGTCGAGGGCTTTTTCGAACACGGTCACTTCGCTGTCACCGACCGCCTTGATGCAGCTGTTGGTGACGTCGATGGTGACCGTGGTGGTGCTTTCGTCGCCGTCAGCATCGCGCAGGGTGTAGGTGAAGGTATCGGTGGCGCCCGGGCCGCTCACGGCGTTCGGGTTGCTGTGGTAAACCGCGTTGCCCGCAGCGTCCAGCGTCAGGTAACCGTAGGTGCCATTGATCTGCGTGTTCAGGCCGCCACTGACCGGAGTCGAGGTGTCGGAGCCGAAACGTACACCGACAACACCACCACCGGCCGCCGGGCCATCGGCGCCGCCGACGTCGTTCCACAGCACGTTGCCGGTGACGGTACCGCCCTCGCCCACCGAGACGTTGTCGGCGTGAGCGGTCGGGGTGTCGTCGACGATGTTGACGTTGATCTGACCGCTCGCGGTGCTGCCGTCCTTGTCAGTGGCAACCACGTTGAAGTTGTCGGAAATGCTGTTGGTGCCATCGGCGTTCGGATGGGTATCCGCGTAATTCAGGGTGTAGGTGTAAGTCACCACGCCGGTCGCCGGGTTATAGCCGGTGACGGTGAACACGGCGCCGTGCTCGGCACCGACCGATTGCGGGAAGCCCGCGATCACGCCGCCGCTGACCACGGCGATGCCGCCCACGGTCAGGGTTTGCAGGCCATCGGGCGCAGTCACGGTAAAGGTACCGGTCTGGGTCAGGGCTGGAGCGTTGGGATCAGTGCCGTAAGTGAGGTTTTTCTCGTAGACGGTCAGCTCCCCGCCTTCGACGTTGAGGCCGTTGAGGGTCACCGGACTGTTGTGGATGTTCAGTTCCAGGGTCGCGGTGCTGGTGTCGCCGTCGGCATCGGTCAGGGTGTAGGTGAATTTCTCGGTGCCGCTGCCGCCGTTTTGCAACGCTTTGAAATCAGCATCGCTGGTGT
>NZ_RWIN01000126.1 GCF_009761815.1 Pseudomonas sp. PB120 | reverse complement strand
GGGCAACCCGGCATGGATGCCGGGTTAGCCGCCCCCGGCCATGGATGGCCGATGGCGGCGGGCCCACGGAGCAGGACCGGAGCGAGGGCATGCCGAGCCTAGGCGAGGCACCGAACGAAAGGGGCAAAAGCGCTTGGTTACTTGGCGCTCTTCCAAGTGACCCGCCGTAAGGGCGGAACCATTAGCAGCCGTTGCCGCAGGAATGGATATGTACACCATCACAAAACACGCGGACTGATACGCAGCTATCGCCAGCAGGCTGGCTCCTACAGTTGATCGGTGTGTGTTTCGGAAATGTGCTTCCAAGCCGCAACGCCGAAAACGAAACGGGCCTTTTCGGCCAAGCGGGCTGCCGTTTTCGGCCTTTTGCCGTTATACTCGCCGGCTTTCAAAAGTTCGCCAACGAGTGCTGCCCGCCATGGAAATCAACCCGATCCTTAACACCATCAAGGACCTGTCCGAGCGCTCCGAAACTATTCGGGGGTATCTTTGACTACGATCAAAAGCATGAGCGTCTGACCGAGGTCAATCGCGAGCTTGAAGATCCGAGTGTCTGGAACAAACCTGAATACGCCCAGGAACTGGGCCGCGAGCGCGCTGCGCTGGCACAGATCGTCGATACCCTCGACGAACTGAACACCGGTCTGGCCGATTGCCGTGACCTGCTGGACATGGCCGTCGAAGAAAACGACGAAGGCGCAGTGGACGACGTCGTCGCCGAGCTGGCCCGTCTCGAGGAAAACCTCGCCAAGCTTGAATTCCGCCGCATGTTCAGCCATGAAATGGACCCGAACAACGCCTACCTGGACATCCAGGCCGGTTCCGGTGGCACCGAGGCCCAGGACTGGGCCAACATCCTGCTGCGCATGTACCTGCGCTGGGCTGACAAACGCGGTTTCGACGCGACCATCATGGAACTGTCGGCCGGTGAAGTCGCTGGCATCAAGGGCGCGACCGTGCACATCAAGGGTGAATACGCCTTTGGCTGGCTGCGTACCGAGATCGGCGTACACCGCCTGGTGCGCAAGAGCCCGTTCGACTCCGGCAACCGTCGTCATACTTCGTTCTCTGCGGTGTTCGTTTCCCCGGAAATCGACGACAAGGTGGAAATCGAGATCAACCCGGCCGACCTGCGGATCGACACCTATCGTTCCTCCGGTGCCGGTGGCCAGCACGTAAACACCACTGACTCGGCCGTACGTATCACCCACGTACCGACCAACACCGTGGTCAGCTGCCAGAACGAACGTTCCCAGCACGCGAACAAGGACACCGCCATGAAAATGCTGCGGGCCAAGTTGTACGAGCAGGAAATGCAGAAGCGCAACGCTGCGTCCCAGGCACTGGAAGACACCAAGTCGGATATCGGCTGGGGTCACCAGATCCGTTCTTATGTGCTTGACGCGTCGCGGATCAAGGATCTGCGCACTAACATCGAACGCAGCGACTGCGACAAGGTGCTCGACGGCGACATCGACGAATACCTGGAAGCCAGCCTGAAATCAGGCTTGTAAAGACTGTAGGAGCCGGGGGGACGCCTAGTCCTTGCCCGGCGATCCCCAGCCGCAGGCTGGGGGCAACGAACCTGTGATGGAATTTTTAAAGACATGAGCGACCTAGAACTCGACCCGCAAGCCCTGCAACAGGAAGAAAACTCCCTGATCGCCCTGCGCAAGGAAAAGCTTGCTGCCGAGCGCGCCAAGGGCAATGCCTTCCCGAACGACTTCCGCCGCGAAAACTACTGCCAGGACCTGCAGAAGCAATACGCGGACAAGACCAAGGAAGAGCTGGCAGAGGCTGCAATCCCGGTCAAGGTTGCCGGTCGCATCATGCTCAACCGTGGCTCGTTCATGGTGATCCAGGACATGACCGGTCGCATCCAGGTCTACGTCAACCGCAAGACCCTGTCCGAAGACACTCTGGCCTCGGTGAAAACCTGGGACATGGGCGACATCATTGCTGCCGAAGGCACCCTGGCCCGTTCCGGCAAAGGTGACCTGTACGTTGAAATGACCAGCGTGCGCCTGCTGACCAAATCCCTGCGCCCGCTGCCGGACAAGCACCACGGCCTGACCGACACCGAACAGCGCTACCGCCAGCGTTACGTTGACCTGATCGTCAACGAAGAAGTGCGCCAGACCTTCCGCGTGCGTTCGCAAGTGATTGCGCACATCCGCAGCTTCCTGATGAAGCGCGACTTCCTCGAAGTCGAAACACCGATGCTGCAAACCATTCCAGGCGGCGCTGCGGCCAAGCCGTTCGAAACCCACCACAACGCGCTGGACATGGAAATGTTCTTGCGCATTGCGCCTGAGCTGTACCTCAAGCGGCTTGTTGTTGGTGGGTTTGAAAAAGTGTTTGAGATCAACCGCAACTTCCGTAACGAAGGCGTTTCGACTCGTCACAACCCAGAATTCACCATGTTGGAGTTCTACCAGGCGTACGCCGACTACGAAGACAACATGGACCTGACCGAAGAGCTGTTCCGCGAGCTGGCGCAGCTGGTGCTGGGCAGCACCGACGTGCCTTACGGCGACAAGGTGTTCCATTTTGGCGAACCGTTCGTGCGTCTGTCGGTGTTCGACTCGATCCTCAAGTACAACCCTGAGCTGACCGCGGACGACCTGACCGACATCGACAAGGCGCGCGCCATCGCCAAGAAAGCCGGCGCCAAGGTGCTGGGCTTCGAAGGTCTGGGCAAGCTGCAAGTGATGATTTTCGAAGAGCTGGTCGAGCACAAGCTGGAACAGCCGCACTTCATCACCCAGTACCCGTTCGAAGTGTCGCCACTGGCCCGTCGTAACGACGAAAACCCGAACGTCACGGACCGTTTCGAACTGTTCATTGGCGGCCGTGAAATCGCCAACGCCTACTCCGAGTTGAACGACGCGGAAGACCAGGCCGAGCGCTTTATGGCCCAGGTGGCCGACAAGGACGCCGGCGACGACGAAGCCATGCACTACGACGCCGACTTCGTTCGCGCGCTGGAGTACGGCATGCCGCCAACGGCGGGTGAAGGCATCGGCATCGACCGTCTGGTGATGCTGCTGACCAACTCCCCGTCGATCCGCGACGTGATCCTGTTCCCGCACATGCGGCCCCAAGCGTAAGTGTTTCAATTAAAAAGCCGCCTATTCAGGCGGCTTTTTATTGCCTGTCTGGTACAAACGTATCAATTTGTTGCTTTCGGTTGAGAGGATAGACCTGTCGTGAACCATGCAATTGCTCAAGAAGGTGCAGCGGGCATCGCCACTGCGGTCGCTGAAAGTGTTCAGTACCAGGGCCGAAAGGCCAGCCGACAGGGCAGCGAGCAGCGTCGACAGGACATTCTCGACGCGGCGATGCGCATTGTCGTGCGCGAGGGCGTGCGGGCCGTGCGCCACCGTGCCGTGGCGGCTGAAGCCTGTGTGCCGCTGTCGGCCACGACTTACTATTTCAAGGACATCGATGACCTGCTCACCGATACCTTTGCCCAATACGTGGAACGCAGCGCGGCGTTCATGGCCAAGCTGTGGGTGAACAACGAAGGCTTGCTGCGTGAAATGGTGCTCAGCGGCGACGGCAGCCCTGAGTCGCGCTCGCAACTGGCGGACAACATCGCGCGGTTGATGGCCGACTATGTTCACCGGCAACTGGTCAACCGACGTGAACACTTGATGGCCGAACAGGCCTTCCGCCAGGAAGCGCTGCTCAACCCGCGCCTGGCGCTGTTGGTGCGCTCCCATCAGCAGATTCTGCTGCAAGGGACGTGTCAGCTGTTCGAAGTATTGGGCTCCCGCGAGCCACAACAGGATGCCAAAGTGTTGACGGCGATTATCGGACGGATGGAATATCAGGGCCTGCTCAATAACGCCGAGCCGGTGGCCGAAGCTGAAATGCTCGGCATCCTGACGCGCTATATGCATCTGGTGCTGGCTTCAGCGTAAACCTTGTAGGAGCGAGCTTGCTCGCGATGGTCTGACATTCAATGTCTTTGTTGCCTGACACTCCGCCATCGCGAGCAAGCTCGCTCCTACAATGGGCCGGGGGCGGTTTGAGATCGCGCTTTATCGATAGGGAGTGTTGAATGAAAGCCTGGCGTGTCGTTGTGATCGCCTTGTCGTGCCTGCTGCTCAGTGGCTGTCTGGTGACCTTCAAGGAACCACTGCCCGACAGCGATCCCGCGCCCAAAGGGTTGCTCGGCAAGTGGACCAGCACCAACGCCTGGGGGGAACCGATGAACCTTGAGCTGACGCGCCTTGGCAATAATCGCTATCAGGCCGTCAGTTATTTCAGGGCCAGGCCCCGGGAGCGCGAAGCCTACCCGTTCACGGTGTCGCACCATGGCGATCGCTGGTACCTGTCGGCGAAAGTGCCGGCGCAGTTCGGCGGGCATTTCACCATTGCCGGTTTCGAACTCACAGAAAAGCATGAACTGGTGGTCTACAACCTCGACCTCGAGCAGATCAACCAGGCCCTGGGACAGAACGTCCTCACTGGCGAAGGTTTCCAGACCCGCGACGGCGACGGCGTGCTGATCGATACCCGCATGGACCAGGTCTTCAAGTACCTCGATGATCCGGCCAATTCCGATGTTTTCGTCGAGGCAGTGCGCTATCAGCGCCTGGCCAAAGCCAAATAACCCAGCACATAACGGTTTTTCTACAGGAGTTTCGGGTGGACGATTACCAGCAGACGATACGCATTTTGTCCGATCGGATTGTGCTGGCGCAGACGCCGATTCGCGTCCTCGACGCGGTCAAATGGGACGACAACATCCGCAAGGGATTCCTCAAGGCCAAAGGCAAGGAAATGCCCGCGGTGGACCGAGATTACTACCTGAATCGGCCGCTGTCCTTCGACTCCAGCAAGGTCAAGCTGGAGTTCCAGAACATCGAGCGCGACATCACCCGCCAGCTCGGCCAGTTCAACCCGGTTGGCCAGATCATGCGCCGCATGTGCAAGGAATACCGGATGGTGGTGCGCATGCTCGAAGCGCGCGGCACCGAGGATTTCGGGTTGATCTCCCAGGAGCTGTACGGCGCCGCGTCTGACGCGTTCCACGCCGGCGACCCGACCCTGTCCGACCTCGGGCTGATGCTCTCCGATTACCTGAACAACATCGATGGCCGGGGCGACCTGAAGGACGAGCCGAAAATCCTCACCGCCAAGGATGCGGTGAGCCTGCTGCAAACCCGACTGAGCAAGGTATTTGGTGAAGCCGAGGAAACCATCCGGGTGTTCGAGTCCGATGGCATCGTCGCCGATGCGGCGGCCGGGGCCGATTACATCAAGATCCGCACCGACGCGATGTTCAACGAGCGCGATGTGCGCGCGCTGGAAGTCCATGAAGGCCTGGTGCATGTCGGCACCACGCTCAACGGGCTGAACCAGCCGATCTGTACCTTCCTCTCCAAGGGCCCGCCGTCGTCGACGGTGACCCAGGAAGGCTTGGCGATCCTGATGGAAATCATCACCTTCGCTTCCTACCCGAGCCGCTTGCGCAAACTGACGAACCGCACCCGTGCCATTCACATGGTGGAGGAGGGCGCCGACTTCCTGCAGGTGTTCGAGTTCTTCCGCGAGCAGGGTTTCGAGATGCCCGAAAGTTACGGCAACGCCAGTCGCGTTTTCCGTGGCTCGGTGCCCAATGGCCTGCCATTTACCAAAGACTTGTCCTACCTCAAGGGCTTTATCATGGTTTACAACTACATTCAGTTGGCCGTGCGTAAAGGCAAGCTTGAGCAGATACCGCTGTTGTTTTGCGGCAAGACCACGCTGGAAGACATGCGCACCCTGCGTCAGTTGGTGGATGAGGGGTTGGTGGTGCCGCCCAAGTACTTGCCGGAACAGTTCCGTGACATGAACGCGTTGTCGGCGTGGATGTGCTTCTCCAACTTCCTCAATCACCTGAGCCTGGACCGGATCGAGGCGGATTACTCAAACATCCTGTAAAGATAACGCGGTCAAAATGTGGGAGCGAGCCTGCTCGCGAAAGCGGTTTAACATTCAACATTTCGGTTGTCTGATACACCGCCATCGCGAGCAGGCTCGCTCCCACATTTGGTCCGTATTCCAACTACACGTTGCGAGGTTTCAACGGATGAGAATCCTCGGCATCTTCTGCCTTCTCCTGACCCTCGGTGGTTGCAGCTCCCTGCTGTTCTATCCCGAGCCGGGCCAGTTGTTCACCCCGGAAAAAGCCCATCTCGACTACCGCGACGTCACCCTGACCACCGCCGATGGCGTCAGGCTGCACGGCTGGTGGCTGCCGGCAAAAAAAGGGGTCGAGGTCAAAGGCACCGTGCTGCACCTGCACGGCAACGGCGGCAATTTACCGATGCACCTGGGCGGAAGCTGGTGGTTGCCGGAGGCCGGTTATCAAGTGCTGCTGATTGATTATCGCGGCTACGGGTTGTCCGAGGGCGAGCCGAGTTTGCCGGCGATCTATCAGGACATCGATGCTGCGTTCAAATGGCTCGACGAGGCGCCCGAGGTCAAAGGCAAACCGCTGATCCTGCTGGGCCAGAGCCTCGGTGGTTCGATGGCCGTTCACTACCTCGTTCAACACCCCGAGCGGCAAAAACAGCTCAAGGCTTTCGTGATGGATGGCGTGCCTGCCAGCTACCGCAGCGTCGGGCGTTATGCGCTAAGCAATTCATGGCTGTTCTGGACGTTTCAGGTGCCGCTGTCCTGGCTGGTGCCGGATGGCGACAGCGCGATCAATTCGATCGCGCAGCTCAACGGCGTGCCCAAACTGATTTATCACAGCATCGACGATCCGATCGTGCCTCTTTCCAACGGCATCCTTCTGTATCAAGCTGCGCCGCCGCCGAGGGTGCTGCAACTGACCCGTGGCGGGCATGTGCAGACGTTCGCCGACCCGGTCTGGCGCAAGGTCATGCTGCGTTATCTCGATGACCCGCAGCATTTCAACGGTCTGCGTCGACTGGGGGAAATCCCGAATTATCCGCCGGTCCCGAATTCAGAAGATGAACCACCAGAGAGTCCGCAATGAGTGAAGAACGTAACGCCATCCCGCTGATCATCACCGGTATCTGCAGCATCCTCGGCACCGTCGGGTGCCTGTGGTACTACGGCTACCTGCACTTCGCCAAGCCTGAAGATGCGTTGCTGCTCAGCGACTTCACCATGCTCAAGACCGTGCCGGGGGAGGACTACAAAATATCCCTGGACCCGGCTGCGCAAGTGGCCCAGTGCATCGATGGCGTGCTGGTGCTATTCGACACCGAACAAAAAGGCCTGAGCGGCGTGTTGATCAACGGCCAGAAAAAAGCCGTACGCTGCATGGGGCAGGAAACGCCGCAGAAGCTGCAACCGTAACAACTCGTTATGGGTCAATGATGAGGCTCTTGTGGCGAGGGAGCTTGCTCCCGCTCGGCTGCGCAGCAGTCGTCATCTGGTTGATGCAATTTCACTGATTGAATGAAGAGCGGGTTGAAGGCCTGCTTCGCAGGCCAGCGGGAGCAAGCTCCCTCGCCACAGAGACAGGGTGGTCAGTGTCGACATCAGCCCAAAAAAAGCCCCGCCTGATCAAATCAGGCGGGGCTTTTGCGTTTCTGCCTGGCGTTTAGTTCGAGCTAACCGCCGAACGCGGGATCACCGGCTGGTTGTCGTTGGAAATGGTCACTTCCACCCGACGGTTCATCGCCCGGCCCGAGACGCTGGAGTTCTCCGCGACGGGGTATTCCTTGCCGTAACCCTGCGCAACAACGCGTGCCGGATCAACGCCCATTTTCACCAGTGCCGCACGCACGGAATCCGCGCGACGTTCCGACAGCGACTGGTTGTGGCTGGCGGTGCCGGTGCTGTCGGTGTAACCCTCCACGATCACTTTGCGATCCGGGTTTTCCGAGAGGAACTGCGCCAGTTTGTTGATGTTCACCAGGCCGCTGGACTTCAGGTCCGCGCGGTCGGTGGCGAACAGCACATCACCAAAGGTCACCAGCGTGCCACGGTCGGTCTGCTTCGCGTTCAGGCTGTCCTGCAATTGCTTGATCTGCGCATCCCGCGCATCCAGACGCGCCTGGGCACGCTGCGCCGATGCGTTTTTCAGGTTGGCTTCCGCCGTGCGCAGGGCGATGGTTTGCTTGGCCACTTCAACACGCTGATTGGTCAGGTACGCCAGTTGATCGACCTTGGCCGGGGCTTCCTTGTCCAGGTAAGCCTTGTCGGCCTTGTCCAGATAATCACTGGCGTCCTTGGTTTCCAGCGCCGCGACTTTGCTGGCTTGTGGGTTGGCCTGCAGGCCGGAATAATTGGTTCGGGCCTGTTCCAGGTTCGCATTTGGCGGTGTCGAGCACGCAGCCAGTGCAACGCTGGCGGCCAACAGGGCAGGGATCATCAAGTGCTTATGCATAGTGGTTCGTCCTTTTAGTCGAGTAAGAAGTGCGTCGTGTCGCGCCGTTTACTGCACGGTGCGCTGGCTTTCCTGACGCAGTTCCTGAACCCCTTGTCGAGAGTCCTTCACAGCCTGTTCGGCCTTCAACGCCTGAGCTTTGCGCTCGGCCACACGGGCATCCCACTCAGCCTGTTCGGCGAGGGTTTTGGCTTCGTCATACTTTTTGTCGTGCAGGGCGATTTCGGCTTGTTTGAGTTTGTCCTGCGCGGATTTCATTTCCACAGCCGCAAACTCGGTGCCGCCAGCGCTGACCGCGCCATTGACGGCGGATTGGGTGACGGCGAATTGTTCTGTCGGCGGGTTGCCGGCGCAACCGGCCAGCACGAAGCTGGTGCCGATTGCCAGTGCGGCCAGTTTCAGGCCATGCAGATGATTGAACGAGGATGTGCCAGTTCGCGTCTTCATGGTTTTCAACTCCATTGGGATAACTCCTGAAAAACTAAAAAATCCATCCTGGGCAAGGAGCCGTAACCTTCAATTTCCGGGGTGTTTCGAATCGGCCATCCCAGGCGTGGTTAATGGGTGTGACCCGAGGCGTTTTTTAAAAGTTCAGAGAAGTTGGTTTATTGGCGGGAAAATTTTGACCGAATGGGCAAGGCTCTAAACCGGTGGTTTTGGGAAGGGGAAGTGGTGCGCACACCTGTAGGAGCGAGCTTGCTCGCGATGGATTCCGACACGCCGCGCTTGTTCAGTAACCCCGCGTTTTCGTCGTCGACCATCGCTAGCAAGCTCGCTCCTACAGGTGAATCATTGGCAGGGAATTCAGTGCTTTTGCTTGTCTTCACCGGATGACAAATCGTGCAAATGCCGGCGGGACAACGCGAGGAATCGCGGGGTCGGACCAACGTCTTCATACAGTGGATCACCTTCCTCATCGGTGGCCACGACGGTCGATCCTTTCACATACGGAAAGCTCTTTTCGAGCTCTTCCAGGGCGGCCCCGATCAGCTCGCCGAGCAGTTCTTCGGGTTGGCGTTTCGGGTACATTTCGGTAATCGCCGCCAAGCGTGCGGCGGCCTCCACGTCCAGATGAATCGTGTAGCCGGTCTCGGTCAGACGACCCTTGGCGTTTTCTTCCCAATGCTGGGCAAGCTCGCGGATTTTCATAAAAACCTCATGGCGCTCCTGCTCATGGCAGGCAGTCTCAGTGTCCGGCAATGGCCGGCGGCAGCCGTTGTACGGCTTACTCTTCAGACTAGCTTCTGTGTACAAGGTTTAAAGTCCCTTCGTCGTGTTTGGGGTTTGGCGTTGGGGGATTGGGGGCATATCCGTTTTTTCGGTCACGGCGGCTATGGGTTCCGCCCTTACGGCGGGTCACTTGGAAGAGCCCCAAGTAACCAAGGGCTCTTGCCCCTTTCGTTCGGTGCCTCGCCTAGGCTCGGCATGCCCTCGCTCCGGTCCTGCTCCGTGGGCCCGCCGCCATCGGCCATCCATGGCCGGGGGCGGCTAACC
>NZ_RWIN01000013.1 GCF_009761815.1 Pseudomonas sp. PB120 | reverse complement strand
CGATGGAGTGTCAGTCGACATCAGTGTTGCTGACACACCATCGCGAGCAAGCTCGCTCCTACAGGGGGGGCGGTGATTCAGGGATTGCTGACCAACCCCAACCACTGGGTAAACAGCTGCACCTTCGACAATCCCTGCTTGTCGTTCGCCACGTCCAGCCAATAGCCATATGGCCCGATCACTTCCACCGGAGTGATCGGCAACAGGCTGCCGTTGGCCAGTTCCTTCCCGATCATCTGCCGGTCTATCACCGCCAGGCCGCCGCCGGCCAGTGCGGTATGGATCACCTGATCCAGCGTGCTGAACTCCAGCCCTTGCCCCGCATCGACATCGTCCCGGCCCATCGCCGCCAACCAGTTCTCCCACACCTTCAGGCGTTTGCCGTCGTGCAGGATATGCAGCAGCGCAAACTGCCGCAGGTCCGGCGGACGGCCGTCGATGAACAGCTCCGGGCTGGCCACGGCGATGTGCCGTTCCATCACCAGCAGCTGACTGTGGCAATGACTGGCCGCTTCGAGGCCGAAGCGGATGTGGCAGTCGATTTCCGCCAGGCTGTCGTGGCCGCTTTGGTGGGTCACGCTCAGGCTGATATCCGGGTAGCGTTGGCAAAAGGCGCGCAGGTGCGCCGACAACCAGCGCGTGGCCCAGGTCGGTGGCGCGACGATCCGCAGGCGCTGACGCAGGTTGGGCACGCGCACCGCTTGCAGCGCGCGTTCGAGGTGGTCAAAGGCATCGCTCAGTTGCGGGGAGAGGGCGAGACCGGCTTCGGTCAGTGACAGGCCTTGCGGCGTACGGATGAATAGCGCCACGCCAAGGTAGTCTTCGAGCTGCTTGATCTGTCGGCTCACCGCACCTTGGGTGACGTTCAATCCAAGGGCTGCCTGGCTGAAACTGCGATGCCGCGCGACCTCTTCGAAGACGCGCAGCATGTTGAGCGAGGGCAGTTGGCGCATGGGGGAGGGCTCATTGTTTTGAGGATGTTTTGTAGCGCCTATCTGACTATTGGCAATGAGCTGATGCAAGTGTTGTTTCGGCAGACGCTATCGCCGGCAGGCCAGCTCCCACATTGGATCTATGGCGTTCACACATCCTCTGTGGGAGCTGGCCTGCTGGCGATGGCGCCTGTGAGGGCGCCAACTACTCTGGATCAGAAGTAATAGCCGATGTTCATGTACAACTGAATCTCCCACATTGGATCTATGGCGTTCACCCATTCCCTGTGGGAGCCGGCCTGCCAGCGATGGCGCCTGTGAGGGCGCCAAATAGTCTGGATCAGAAGTAATAGCCGATGTTCATGTACAACTGATTCTCCCAATGATCCGTCCCGCCAGCCCCCAGGCTCTGGGTATAGCTGCTGCCACCAATGTACGGATCATTCTTGCCGTACAGCCATTCGGTATAGACCCACAACTTGCTGACGGAGAACGAGGTGCCGAGGATCATTCGCTGGGAGGTCTTGAACTCGTCGGCGGATTTGTCGAATGCGCTGTAGTTGGCATACAGCTTTACGCCGCTGATCTGATCGAACACGTACTTGCCGGCCACGTCGTAGCTCAGGTCTGCCACATACAGATTGCCGCGGCTGGCGACGTTGTAGGTGCCGTCGTAGCCGCCAAGGGTCACCAGTTCGTCGCTGCCGGGGTTACGCGGCGACATTTGCTGGCGCGCCGCCTGCAACTGCACGCCCCATGGGCCGTTCTTGCCCAGGTAATGCACGGCCACGGCATTGCGCCGGCCATCGTTGTTGGTGTCTTTGTTCTCAATCGACGAGGTCAGGCCCGACACCCCGACTTCGGATTTCCACGAGCCCAGGTCCAGCGCCTTGGCGACGCGCAGCGCCACGGTGTTGCGTTCCTGGTTATTGCTGCCATCGGCGACATAGCTATCCGCCTCGGACACGACGCTTGAGTAGGTCACGCCGTTGCTGGTGCCTTTACCTTGCCACGCCGGGCGCAGGTAGTAACCGGCCTGGACGTTCCAGTCGCCGCTTTGCTGGACGTACTTGGCACCGATTTGCTGCACATCTTCCAGGCCGATGACGTTGCCCAGGGTTTCGTAGAAGGTGCTGCCGAAGTAGGGCTGCAAACCGAACGGCACGGTGTTCAAACCGACCTGCACTTGCTGGTCAGGGTTGAATTTGTAGCCGACCCACGCGAACTTGGCGAATTGGATATCGCCGTAGTTCTTGGTGTACTTGTAAGGATAGGAGCGTCCGTAGAAACGGTACTGGGCGTCACCGATCCAGGTGTCAGAGTTGTACTTGGCGCTGAGGTACGCAGTGTCCAGGCCGAAGTTCTGGATGTCGCGGTCCGGATCGTAATCCCAGCGGGCTCGAACGGCGCCGCCGAGGTCGAGATTTTCCGTGACCTGGACGGCCATGGCGGGTGCAGCGAAGGCACCAAACAGTGCGATCGATGCGATGGAACGGATAGCGCGAGGGGTGGATGTGCGCAAAGTCTTACTCCCTGTTTCTGATTATTGTTGGCAACAGCAGCCCGGGCCGCGGCACATGCAGCGGCAGGGGGAAAGGGTGGTGTGGGTCAGTTGGCTTGAGGTCGGATCAGCCTCAGTGGTTGTTCCGGGACGGACGCCACCGGTATCGCCGAAGCGCCGGGAGCCGCCGCCAGCAAGGTCTTGGTGTAGGCGTTTTGTGGGCGCAGCAACACCTGTTCCGCTGTGCCGTATTCCACCACTTCGCCCTGGCGCATCACCGCGATGTAGTCGCTGATCTGCGCCGCGACCCGCAGGTCGTGGGTGATGAACAAAATGCTCAGGTTCAGCCGTTGTTGCAGTTCGGCAAGTAACTCCAGCACCTGTTTCTGCACCGAGACATCGAGCGCCGAGACGCTTTCGTCAGCGATCAGCACTTCCGGGCGCATCGCCAGTGCCCTGGCAATGCCGATGCGTTGGCGCTGCCCCCCGGAAAACTGCCGGGGCTTGCGCTTGAGCGCGTCACGTTTGAGCCCGACCTGCTCCAGCAAGTCGCCAGCCTCGGTCCAGGCATCTTTGGCCGACAGCCCGCGCAGTTGCGCGGCGCGGGCGATGATGTCGCCGACCCGGTGGCGCGGATTGAGCGAGCCGTAAGGGTCCTGGAAAATCATCTGGATGCGTCGCCGATTGGCCGCCAGTGCTGCGCTGCTCAAGGCGAGAAAGTCGGTGTCACCCACCCACACATGGCCACTGTCGCTGTCCACCAGGCGAATCGCCGCTTTGACCAGTGTGCTCTTGCCCGAACCCGACTCACCGACAATCGCCAGCGTCTTGCCCCGTGGCAGTTGCAGTGAGACATCCCTGAGCGCCGCCACTGAGCGGCCGCCGACGTTGTAGGTTTTGTTCAAGTGCTCGATGCGCAGTGCCAGTTCGCCGTCGGCGCTGGGGACGTGCAGTTCCGGGTGAAGCGCCGGCACGGCGGCGATCAGTTTGCGGGTGTAAGGATGAGCGGGAGCGTTGAGCACCTGATCACGCTCACCGATTTCCACCAGGCACCCACCTTCCATCACGGCAATGCGGTCGGCGATCTCGGCGACCACGCCGAAGTCGTGGGTGATGAACAGAATCCCGTGCTGGCCACGACCGCGCAGTTCGCGCACCAGTTTGAGCACTTGCGCCTGGGTGGTGACGTCGAGGGCCGTGGTCGGTTCGTCCGCGATCAACAGATCGGGGTTCATGGCCAGGGCCATGGCGATCACCACACGTTGGCACTGGCCACCGGAAAGCTGATGGGGAAAGCTGTTGGCAATTCTTGGCGGGTCGGGCAAATGGGTGGAGTCGAGCAGCGCGAGCATGCGTTCGCGGCGCTCCGCGGCGGGCATTTGCGGCGCATGAATGTCGAAGATTTCCTCGACCTGCTGGCCGATGCGGATCGCCGGATTCAAGGCGGCCATCGGCTCCTGGAAAATCATCGCGATGCGATTGCCACGCAGTTGGCGCAAGGTGTCTTGCGACATGCGGCAAATGTCGTCGCCCAGGAAATCGATCACCCCTTCGCTGTGCCGCAGGCCTTTGGCGTAGTCGCCCATGATCGCCGCCGACAGCACGGATTTGCCTGAGCCGGACTCGCCGATCACACAGAGAATTTCGCCCTTGCGCACGTCGAAATTGATGCCTTTGACGGCATGGCTGCGGTCGGCGCCCGCGGGCAGTTCAATGGAGAGGTTTTCGACGCTCAGTACTTGTTGTTGACTCATGCTCAGCTCCTTGCGCCTTTCTGGGCGTGTTCGTCCAGACCATCCGCCAGCAGGCTCAGGCCCAGCATCAGGGTGGAGATGGCAATGCACGGGAAGATCACCAGGTGCGGAAAGGCGATGGCCATGCTGCGGCCTTCGTTGATCATGCCGCCCCAGTCCGGGGTGGGGGGTGGCAGGCCGAGACCGAGAAAGCCGAGGGCGCCGATCATGATCGCGGTGTAGCCGATGCGCAGGCAGAAATCGACGATCAGCGGGCCGCCGCAGTTGGGCAGGATTTCCACCAGCATGATGCGCAACGAGCCTTCGCCCTGGGTGATGGCGCTGAGCACGTAGTCCCGGGAACGGATGTCGATGGTCAGCGCGCGCATGATGCGAAAGATCGCCGGGGCACTGGTGAAGGTCACCGCAATCAGGATGTTCAGCGCCGAAGCACCGAGGGCGATGATGATCACGATGTACAACACCAGCACCGGGAACGACAGCACGGTGTCGGCGACGTACGACAGAAAGGCATCGACCTTGCCGTTGAAGTAGCCGGCGCACAAGCCCATGGCAATGCCCACGGCGAACGCGGTGAGCGTGGCGAGGATCGACCAGAACAGCACCGTGCGGGTGCCCCAGATCAGCCGCGAAAGAATGTCCCGGCCAATCACGTCGGTGCCCAGCAGGAAGCTCTGGCCGTCGGGGTCAGCGGTCATCGGCGTAAGCAACGGACTGAAGCTTGCCAGCGGATCATGGGGGGCTAGCCACGGCGCAAAAGCCGCAACCAGCACCCAGCCGCCGACCAGTAGCAAGCCCAGCAACGCCAGGGGATGTTTGAACGATTGCAGGAAGCTCATTGGCCACCTCCGCCAAGACTGCGCAAGGTGATGCGCGGGTTGAGCCAGGTGTAGGCCAGGTCGGAAAAGATTTTCGTCGCGCCAACCACGGCACCGCTGATCATCGCGCAAGCTTCGATCAGGTAGACGTCGTGGTTCAGAGAAGCGGTGTAGAGCAACGAGCCGAAGCCTTTGTAGGCGAAGAACACTTCGACCACGATGACGTTCGACAGCAGCCACGGGATGTACAGCATGATCACCGTGATGGGCGCGATCAGCACATTGCGCAGGGCATGGCGCAGCACGATCCGGGAAGTCGATGCACCCTTTAGCCGAGCGGTGCGGATGTACGGGGCCTGCATCACTTCGACCATCGAGGCGCGGGTGATGCGTGCCAGGTAACCGATGCCGAACAGGCACAGCACCATCAGCGGCAGCACCAGTTCGGCCGCGTTGAAACCCTCGCTCATGCTGCTCACGCCGGGCAGCCAGTTGAGCCAAAACACAAAGATGGCCGAGACAAACACCGCGCTGGCGAAATCGGGAATGGACGTGGTGACGATCGACAGGAACGACACCAGCCGGTCAAGCGCCGAGCCCTGGCGCACACCGGCCAGAATGCCGAGGGTTAGGGCCACCGGCACCATCACCAACAACGCCAGCCCGGCGAGGATCAGGGTTTGTGCCAGGTTAGGCAGCAACAAGTTGATCACCGGCTCGCGAAAGTGCACCGAAGTGCCCCAGTCGCCACTGATGAAGTCCTTCAGCCACACCAGGTAACGCCACAGGAACGGCTGGTTGTAGCCATGTTCCAGCAGCCAGGCGGCGCGCTGGTCGGCGGCGGAGTAGGGGCCAAGGACGTTGATCGCCACGTCCTCGATGTTCAGTTCGAGGGCGACGAATACGATCAGCGACACCGACAACAGGGTCGCAATCAACGCCAACAATTTGCGTAACAGAAAATCAGCCATGCTTGCAGGCTCCAGCTAATCAAAGGATGCCGGCCCGTCGCCCCGAGGGGGGACGGGCACTTGTGGGGCTGTACGTCAGGCGCTCAGCCAGACTTCATCCATTGGGTAAAAGTCCGAAGGGTGAACCTTGAAACCCTGGACCTTCTTGCTGGTGGCCGTGAATTTGTCAGCCCAGAACGGCTGCACCATCACCGCGGCGTCTTGCAGGATTCGCTCGACATCCTGCATCGCCAGCGCGCGCGCCTTGGGATCGATGATGCCCATGGCCTTGTCCAGCGCGGCGTCGAATGCCGGGTCGCTGTAGTGGCTTTCGTTCCAGGCGGCGCCGCTGCGGTAAGCCAGCTCCAGGGACATCACGCCCAGTGGGCGATGCGCCCAATAGGTCAGGCTGAACGCGGCTTTGTCCCAGATTGGCCAGTATTGGGTGGCCGGGATCACCTTGAGGTTGATGCGGATGCCGGCTTCCAGGCAGTTCTGTTGCAGGATCTGCGCGCAGTCCTGTTCGTAGCGGCCCTGGGTGTTGCCGACGATCAGATCGATATCGATGCCGTTGGGGTAACCGGCTTCGGCCAGCAGTTTTTTGGCACCGGCAACGTCACGCTCGCGCTTGGGCAGTGGTGAATATTCAGGGTGCGACGGCGCGACGTGGTGGTCTTCGCCCAAGGTGCCCATGCCGCGATACGCAATCTTCAGCATCTGTGCGTTGTCGGCGCACAGCACCACGGCCTTGCGGATGCGCACATCGGTAAACGGCTTCTGGTCGCAGGCCATGCGCATGACCACGGTTTGCGCCGACTTGCAGCTGAGCAACTGCGCGCCGGGCAGGCGTTTCGCCAGGTCCAGTTCGGCGACAGTGACGCGGTACAGCACGTCTACCTGGCCTGCCTGCAATGCCGCCAGGTGAGTGGAAATATCGGTGCCCATGTCGACGTAGCGCAGCTCGTCGAGGTTGGCTGGCGTGCGCCAGTAGTCCGCGCGTTTGGCGAAGGTGGCCTGCTTGTTGACGGCGAAGGAAACCAGCGAGAACGGGCCCGTGCCGATAGGGTTTTTGGTCCAGTCGTCACCGGCCTTGAAGCTGCGGTGCACCAGGGTGCAGGTGAACGCGCTGAGCATTTCCGGAACGGCCAGGATCGGGCGCTTGAGCACCAGGCGGAACTGGTACGGACCGACTTTTTCGAAGGCTGCAATGTCCTGGAACGCGGTACGGTTGACTGACTTGGAATCGGCGGCGATCCAGCGATTGATGTTGTGCTCGACGTCGTCGGCGGTGAACTCGTCGCCGTTGCTCCACTTGACGCCCTGGCGCAGGTTGAAGGTCCAGACCTTGAGGTCTTCGGACGGGCTCCAGCTCTCGGCGAGATAAGGGTGAGTGATGTTCTCGGCATCGACCCAGGTCAGGAACTCCAGGGAATTGCGCAGCAGGTTCGACGCTTCGATCCAGGTGATCAGCATCGGGTCCTGGATTTCCTGGATAGCGCAGGCAAAGCGCAGGCTGCCGCCCTGGCGGGGTGGTTGCTCCTGGGCGGCGAACGCCGAATCGCTCAGCAGCGCCGAGCCCATGAAGGTGCTGGCACTGGCGACGGTGATGCCCAAAAGAGCGGCGGTACGCAGAAATTGCCGGCGATTGATCTCGCCGCTTTTGACTTGTTTGCACAGGTCGTTTACCGCCGGGTGCGGTGCATTGCCGTCCAGCGTTTTCAGCTCGTCGAGATGGGGCATGGGGCAGCTCTCATGTTGTTTTTATTTGAGATGGCCGCAGTTTTCTCATCCGGACAACGATCGACAAACGATAATTTCAGTGCTCAAACGTTCGATAAATGCATGTTACTGGCAGGTGGCTATGCCAGCGCCTGATCTAGACCGGCTGGGCGTGAGTCCGGGTCCCACGCAGGCAGCCTCCGGACGAGCAGAAAATTGTCCTACACAACACAAAAATGCACGTTACTTGGGAAAAATCCTGCAAAGAATGGGATGCTTTGTGTCTGCTCAGCCTTCCACGAGTGATTTTCATGAAACGCAAAATGCCTGGTCTGAATGCCCTCAAAGCCTTCGAAGTGGCCGGTAGCACCGGTAGCTTTACCCGCGCCGCCGAGTTGCTCAATGTCACCCAGAGCGCGGTCAGCCGCCAGGTTCGCCAGCTCGAAGAACAGTTAGGCGAAAACCTGCTGGAGCGACGTCATCATCACCTCGAGCTGACCAGCGCCGGCCGCGTGTTGCTGAGGGCGCTGCACCAGTCGTTCGACAAGATCGAGCTGACGGTGCGCAGCATCCAGCAGAAAACCCACTCCAACCGTCTGCACGTCAACGCACCGCCGACCTTCACCAACCGCTGGCTGATGCCGCGCCTGGGGCGCCTGCGCGAGCAGCACCCGGAGCTGGAGTTGAGTATCACCACGCGCCTGCAGGACAGCCTCGCGGAAACCAGCACCCTGGATTGCGCGATTCGTTTCGGCGACGGTGAATGGGACGGCCTGGACAGTTCGCTGCTGATCCAGGAGCGGCATATCGCGGTGTGCGCGCCGTCCCTGTATGCACGGGAGTGGAGCGAGCATGGCATCGACCTCAACCGACTGACGTTGCTGCACGTGTTGGCCCGGGAAGACCAGCGCTATCTGACCTGGAAACATTGGCTGGACGCCGCTCGAATCACCGGTGTCGACACTGAGGGCGGCTACGAATTCGATTTGCTGGACCTGGCGATTCGCGCGGCCACCGACGGTCTGGGCATCACCATCGCCGACTGGCATATGGTCGCGCCGGAGCTGGCCAGCGGGCAGTTGACCCAGGTGCTCAATGTGCATGTCGACGGGCATCAATCCTACTGGCTGGTCACCCGTCCCGAGCAGACCGAGTTGCCGCAATTGCAGGTGTTCAGCCAGTGGTTGCAGGAGGAGATCTGGTTGGCGCAACGGCAGTTGCAGCCCTCTACCGCGGCCGTCTGAACACCGCAGTAATCCTGTGGGAGCCAGCCTGCTGGCGATAGCGATGGATCAGTCGACATTGATGGTCAATGTCACACCGCCATCGCCAGCAGGCTGGCTCCCACAGGGGATTTCGATCGTTTTTAGGTAACCTGCATTTTTCGAATGTTTCATCGCGCAATAAATCGTTTGTTCAACCCCGGGCAGATGCCAAGACTGACCGGACTGGATAAAAACAACGATGGGCGATTCACATGCGACTCGAGCGAAACTTTGTTAACGGGCAATTCATTGAGCCAGCCAGCGATGCGCTGATCGCGGTCTACGACCCGGCGACTGAAGCGCTGGTGGGCCACGTGTCGGCGGCCACCGCTGATGAAGCCACGGCGGCCGTCGAAGCGGCCCAGGCAGCACAAAAAGTATGGGGCACGCTCACCAGCATCGAGCGCGCCGACTACCTGCGTGCCTTCGCTGATGCCCTTGAAGCCAATGCACAAAACATCGGCGAGGCACTGGCCAGCGAATCCGGCAAAAGCGTTGCCGACGCCAGCAACGAAGCCCGTTACGCCGCGCAAATCACCCGCTACCACGCCGAATGGGCCCGCCGTATCGAAGGCGAGATCATTCCCAGCGACACACCGGACGAAAAACTTTTCCTGCACCGCGAACCGATTGGCGTGGTGGCTTGCCTGATCCCGTTCAACTACCCGGTCTATACGCTGCTGCGCAAAATCGCCCCGGCGCTGATTGCGGGCAACACCGTGGTCGTGCGCCCAAGCAACAATACGCCGACCTCGGCGTTCGAGATTGCCAAGGCGGTTCAGCAGTCCGGCATGCCGGCGGGCGTGATCAACATCCTGACCATGGACCACGCCACCGCAGCGGCTGTCTGCACCCATAAGGCTGTGGGCCTGATCACCTTGACCGGCAGCGTCAACGCCGGGCGCATCGTGCTCGATTACTGCAAGGCCAACATCGCCAAACCGTCCCTGGAACTGGGCGGCAAAACCCCGGCGATCATCGAAGCCGATGCGGACCTTGAAGCTGCCGCCAGCGCGATCGTGGCCTCCAAGACCACTCACTGCGGCCAGTTGTGCACGGCGGTCGAGCGGGTCTATGTGCAGGAAAGCGTCTACGAAAAATTCCTTGGCCTGCTGAAAGCGAAAATCAGCGCCGTGCAATTCGGTGATCGCGCCGCTGACGCCAGCCTCATGGGGCCGCTGGTCAACGCCAGTTCGCAGCGGAACATTCATGCCATGGTCGAGCGCGCCATCGCCGACGGCGCGGTGCTGGAAACCGGCGGTTTCATTCCCCAGGGCAAAGGGCATTTCTACCCGCCGACGCTGCTCAGCGGTTGCCGCCAGGACATGGAAATCATCCAGGAAGAAATCTTCGGCCCGGTGCTGCCGGTGCTCAAGTACCGCGACATCGACGAAGCGCTGGCCATGGCCAACGACCACCAGTTCGGTTTGTCCTCGGTGCTCTATACCGAGAACTACCGCACCACGATGAAAGTCGCCGGCGCCATCGAGGCCGGTGAGTTGTACGTCAATCGCACCCCGGCCGACCCGTATCAGGGCTTCCACGCCGGCTGGAAACGCTCGGGCCTGGGCGGCGATGACGGCAAGCACGGCATGCTCGAATTCACCCAGACCCGTCTGGTGGTCATGAAGTACTGATCCTCCCGAAATACGCCTCATGCTGCGCCCATAAAAACAATTCACAGGGGCGCCCGGTCACCGGGCCGCCCGAGGTTTCTCCAGATGTCCAAGCCTGCATCCACTGCTGCTGTTCACGGTTCCGATTCGGCTGTGAAAAGCCACAGCGACAAGGGAAGTCGCTATTTCCAACTGATGCTGCTGGTGCTGGCCGCCGGTGCGATCTACCCGATCCTGTACCTGCGCCAGGTCTACCAGACCACCATGCTCGAAGTGTTCCAGATCAACCACAGCGAGCTCGGTTACCTGTACTCGATGCTGGGTACGATTTTCCTCCTGAGTTACCTGCCGAGCGGTTGGCTGGCCGATCGAATCGCGCCACGCTTTCTGATCTTTTTCTCCCTGGTTGCGACTGGCGTCCTGGGCTTGTGGTACTCCACCGCGCCCTCGATGACCAGCCTGATGGTCATCTTCGGTTGCTGGGGCCTGACCACGGGCTTGACCTTCTGGGCCTCGGTGCTCAAGCGCGTGAAGATGATTGCCCATCACTCCGAGCAGGGCCGCTTCTTCGGTATCCTCGATGGCGGTCGTGGCTTGGTCGAAGCCTTGCTGGCGACCGTAGCGCTGGCGCTGTTTGCCTTCGCCACCGAAACCCGTGGCGAGTCGGCGGCCGAAGGTTTCAAGCATGTGGTTTACCTGTACGCCTTCGCCTGTATCGCCATCGGCTGTGTGCTGGTGCTGATCAAGGACCCGAAGTCGATGCAAGACACCGCGCCGGTGGAGAAGGGCAAGTTCAACCTGCTCACTGATCTGGCGACACTGGTGAAAATCCCTGAACTGTGGCTGGTGACGGCCATTGTGTTTTGCGGCTATCACATCTTTTGGGCCACCTACAGCTTCTCCGATTACCTGCAGGGCGGCGGCATGACCGCGGTCATGGCCGGCACCATCACCACCATCAAGTTGTGGATGCGCCCCATTGGCGGCATCGGCGGCGGTTGGCTGGGTGACAAGTTCTCCAACATTTCGGTGCTGGTCGTGGCGCTGTTCCTCGCGACCCTGGCGATGGTCGGCCTGATCGTCTTCCCGGCACTCAATAGCATGGGCCTGCTGATCGGTACGGTGATTTTCATCGGCCTGATGACTTACGCCATTCGTGGCCTGTACTGGGCGATCCTCGATACCTGCAACATTCCGCTGCGCATCACCGGCCTCGCCATCGGCATTGTCTCGGTGGTCGGTTATCTGCCGGACGCCTTCATTCCGTTGATCAACGGCTACCTCACCGAGCATTTCCCGGGGGCCTTTGGTTACAAGCTGTATTTCGGCTACATCGCTTTCGTCGGCCTGCTCGGGACCCTTGCAGCCCTGACCCTGCGTGCGCGTATCAATCGTAAAACCTCGAACAAGACTGGTGCCTGAGATGAAAATCGTCGCCCTTGAAACCCATATCGTTGCCGTACCACCGCCGCACATCGGCGGCATGTACTGGTTGTTTGTCAAGATCAAGACCGATTGCGGCATCGAAGGCGTGGGCGAAATCTACGCCGCGACCTTCGGCCCCAAAGCCATGCTGCCGATCATCGAAGACGTGTTCGAACGCTACCTGTTGAATCAAGACCCGCACCACATCGAACGCTTTTTCCGCCAGGCCTACTCCAGCGGTTTCACCCAGCGTCCGGACCTGACGATGATGGGCGTGGTCAGCGGTCTGGAAATGGCGTGCTGGGACATCATCGGCAAAGCGGCGAACAAGCCGGTGTACGAGTTGCTCGGCGGCAAGGTCAACGAGCGCCTGCGTTCCTACACCTACCTGTACCCGGTCAACAGCAAAGGCGAGTACGACTACGACGACCCGGACCTGGCTGCCGAATGCGCCATCGAGAACATGAACAAAGGCTTCACCGCCGTTAAGTTCGACCCGGCGGGGCCGTACACCGCGTACTCCGGGCATCAGATTTCGCTGGAAGTGCTGGAACGCTGCGAAACCTTCTGCCGCAAGATCCGCGAAGCCGTAGGCGATAAATGCGACCTGCTGTTCGGCACCCACGGGCAGATGGTGCCCTCGTCGGCGATCCGTCTGGCCAAGCGCCTGGAGAAGTACGACCCGCTGTGGTTCGAAGAGCCGGTGCCTCCAGGCCAGGAAGATGCGATGGCGCAAGTCGCTGCCAAGACCAGCATCCCGATTGCCACCGGCGAGCGCCTGACCACCAAGTACGAATTCTTCAAGCTGCTGCAGGCCGGCGGCGCATCGATCCTGCAAATGAACGTCGCGCGCTGCGGCGGTCTGCTGGAGGCGAAGAAGATTGCGAGCATGGCCGAGGCTTACTACGCGCAAATCGCCCCGCATCTCTATAACGGGCCGATTGGCGCGGCAGCGAGTTTTCAGCTCGCCACCTGCACACCGAACTTCCTGATCCAGGAAAGCATCATGACCTGGGGTGGTTTCCATGCCGAAGTCCTGACCAAACCATTGCAGTGGGAGGACGGCTACATCATCCCGTCCACCGAACCGGGCCTTGGCGTCGAGCTGAACATGGACGTGGTGCGCAAGCATTCGCCGTACACCGGGGAGCGCCTGCACCTGCAGATGGCGCCGACCCCGGCGGATGTCAAAGACACATCGCCGGCCCGGGGCTGACAGGCCTGATGCGGTTCCTGTGGGAGCCAGCAGGCTGGCTCCCACAGGGGATCGCATCGACCATCCGAATTTTGAATAACGACTTACGCGGTAACCGTGCATGACATACGACTACATCATCGCTGGGGCTGGCGCCGCAGGCTGTGTTCTGGCCAACCGACTCTCGGCCTCCGGAAAACATACGGTGCTGCTGCTGGAAGCGGGCGGAAAGGACAGTTCCCTGTGGTTCAGGATTCCGGTCGGCTTCGCAAAAATGTATTACAACCCGACCTTCAACTGGATGTATTACAGCCAGCCGCAAAAGCAGTTGGGCAACCGGGAAATCTACGCCCCGCGCGGCAAGGTCCAGGGGGGCTCGGGCTCGATCAACGCGATGATCTACGTGCGCGGCCAGGCCCACGATTTCGACGACTGGGCGGCCAACGGCAACGACGGCTGGGGATTTTCGGACGTGCTGCCGTACTTCTGCAAGCTGGAAAATCACCCGTTGGGTGATAGCGAATACCACGGTAGCAGCGGCCCGATCAGCATCACCCCGATGAAGGGCGAGACCCACCCGATCTGCGACGTGTTTCTCAAGGGTTGCGATGAACTGGGCTATCCGTTGAGCGAGGATTTCAACGGGCCGACGTTTGAAGGTGCGGGCATTTATGACGTCAACACTCGCAACGGTCAGCGCAGTTCCAGCAGCTTTGCCCATTTGCACCCGGCGTTGAGCCGGCCAAACCTGACGGTCGAGCATTTCGCCCTGGTCGACCGCGTGCTGTTCGATGACCGGCAACAGCGCGCCACCGGCATTTCCTTCACCCAGCACGGCGTGGTGCGAACCGTCACCGCCACCAAAGAAGTCATTCTCTGTGCCGGTGCCGTGGACACACCGAAGATTCTGCAATTGTCTGGCGTTGCCGATCAGGCATTGCTGGCCAAGCACAACATACCGCTGGTCAAACACCTGCCGGCGGTGGGGCAGAACCTGCAGGATCACCTGTGCGCCAGCTATTACTACAAGGCCAACATACCGACGCTCAACGACCAGCTCAGTTCGCTGTTCGGACAGTTCAAGCTGGGGCTGAAGTACCTGTTCACCCGCAAGGGCGCGCTGGCCATGAGTGTCAATCAGGCGGGCGGGTTCTTCCGCGGCAACGAGCAGCAATCCAACCCGAACCTGCAGTTGTACTTCAATCCGCTGTCGTACCAGATCCCGAAAAACAACAAGGCCAGCCTTAAGCCCGAGCCGTATTCAGGCTTCCTGCTGTGCTTCAATCCATGCCGGCCCACCAGTCGCGGGCACATCGAGATCGCCTCTAAAAACCCACGGGATGCGGCGCTCATTGACCCCAACTACCTGAGCACCCAGAAGGACATCGACGAAGTGATCCAGGGCAGTCGCTTGATGCGCAAGATCATGAATGCGCCGGCGCTCAAGGGCATCACCGTCGAAGAAGTGTTGCCGGGGCCGGCGATCGAAAGCGACGAGCAGATGTTGCAGTACTTCCGGGAAAACAGCGGTTCGATCTATCACCTTTGCGGTTCCTGCGCGATGGGTGCCGATGAGCAGAAATCGGTGGTAAACAAGCGCCTCAAGGTTCACGGCCTGGACGGCTTGCGTATCGTCGATGCGTCGATTTTCCCCAACGTGACCTCAGGAAATACCCATGCCGCGGTGCTGATGGTGGCGGAGAAGGGAGCCGATCTGATCTTGCAGGACGCTTGATTTCATCTTCGCCTGTATCAAAACTGAATTTCCGCGCAGTCCGCTGCTCATACCTGATAGGCAGCGGATTTTCACCCGCGAAACAATTGAGACGATCAGGGAGCGGCACAGTCATGAATCCAGTATCGATGGCGGGCGGGTTGATTCTTGTGGTTGAGGACGATCCGCTGATTCTGGAGTTTCTCTGTGAAATTCTTCAGGAAGAAGGTTTTACCGTGCAGCCGCAAACCAGCGCGGACGCGGCTTCGCTGTATCTGGATCACCACGCCAACGAGGTGGGCCTGCTGCTGACGGACATCACCATGCCTGGCAGCCTCAACGGCGCAGATCTGGCTAACCTGTTCGGTGACCGTTATCCGGACAAACCGATCATGATCATGTCCGGGTTCGAAACGCCTGAAAGTTCCGGGGTCCGGCATTCGGTTTCATTTATCAAGAAACCCTGGGCGCTGGGGCAGTTGCTCGATTGTGTGGAAAGCGCCTTCAAGTCGCAGCGTCCCCTGGGTTGATCGTGTACATTCCATGACACCCGCCAGACCCTTGCGAAAGGAAGCTGTGTTTTGCCTGCTCAAAAATCCGTCTTCAACACCCCGTACCGCGCCTTTCTATTCGACATGGATGGCACCGTCCTCAACTCCATCGCTGCCGCCGAGCGGATCTGGACCACCTGGGCCTTGCGTCATGGGGTGGACGTCGAGTCTTTCCTGCCGACCATTCACGGCGCCCGCGCCATCGACACCGTCAACCGCCAGGCTTTGCCGGGCGTGGACGCAGCCGCAGAAGCCGCGTGGATTACCCAGGCGGAAATCGAGGACGTGGAAGGGATTGTCGAAATCTCTGGCGCCGTGGATTTCCTGAAGTCCTTGCCGGTGAATCAATGGGCAATCGTCACTTCTGCGCCCAGGGCGCTGGCCTTGCGGCGGATGGCTGCGGCGGGGATTCCCGTGCCGGATGTCATGGTCACCGCCGAAGAAGTCAGCGCTGGAAAGCCAGACCCTGCGGGCTACCGATTGGCGGCCGAGCGGCTAGGTTTTGATGTCACGGAATGTCTGATATTTGAAGACGCGACCGTCGGTATTCTTGCGGCCGAAGCGGCGGGGGCTGATCTGGTGATCATCACCTCCACACACGCCCACCCGATCGAGACGCCGCACGCGACGCTGGCCAGTTACGATTCTGTCACCGCAAAACTCGATCCCGACGGCCGACTGCGCCTGCATTCCTCCTTGTAGGAGCGAGCTTGCTCGCGATGGACGCCAACGATAACGCGTGCTGTCTGTATGAACGCGTTGCCCGGGCGTTCTTCGCGAGCAAGCTCGCTCCTACAGGGGGTGAGTGTTGTTTCAGTACAGGCCGGGCACCAACCGCCAACTCCGGCCACAATACGCCTCATATTCACCACCAAACTTTGCCCTCAACAACGCTTCCTCCGAATGAATACGCGCAATCAACGGAATCAGCGTCAGCGCCGCCAGCAGCAACCCGACCCCCGAACGAAACGCCAGCGCCCAGCCCACGGCAATCACCAGCATCCCCAGATAGCTGGGGTTGCGCAGGTTGCGGTAAATCCCGTCAGTCACCAGCCGATGCCCCGGCTGGATCGCGACCAACCCGCTGAAACGCTTGCCCAATACGAACACCGGCCAGAGCCGCAACGCGCCGCCGACAATGAACAGCAACGCCCCCAGCCAACGCACGCCTTCGCCGCCAAAGGTCAAGAAGTCGATACGGTCGGTGTAGGCCGGCAGATACCCGCTCAATAACCCGATCACCCCAAAGGCCGGCAGCACCCAGCGATTGGCCCGATCCTCCTGTTCGCCCGAGCTGAGATTCACTTCAGTGAACAACGAGGCAATCGCCATCGCAAACGTCGCCAGCGCAACCACCACCAGCGCCGAATGGGAAAAGAACGCCATCCAGCCCCCCAGCCCCCACACGGCAAGCGCCAGGTAGGCGAGGGTGCTGACGACGGCAAAAAAGGCCAGTTTTCCCGAGATTTTCATCGGTCTCTCCGCAACTGGAACACCTCTTCAGTGTAGCTGCCGGGCATTACGCCGAATCACCTGCGGCGGTTGCCCGAACGCACGGAGAAAGGCTTCGCGCATGCGGCGCGGGTCACTGAAACCACTTTCGGTGGCGATCTGATCGAGGGTCAGGCGACCACTTTCGAGCATCTGCCGTGCCGCTTCCAGCCGCAGGTTTTCGATGGCTTTGGCTGGCGACTGGCCGGTTTCTGCGCGAAAGGCCCGGCTGAACTGGCGAGGGCTGAGACGCGCCACGTCCGCCAGGTGTTCCACCGACAGGGCCTGCGCGAGGTGTTCCCGGGCGTAGCCGAGGACGGTCTGGATACGGTCGGATTTGGGCTCCAGTTCCAGCAGCGCCGAGTGCTGCGACTGCCCGCCCGCGCGGCGCTGGTACATCACCAGTTTTTGCGCGACGGCACGGGCCAGTTCGACGCCGTGATCCTTCTCGACCATGGCCAGCGCCAGGTCGATGCCGGCCGTCATGCCCGCCGAGGTCCAGATCGAACCATCCACCACATAGATCCGGTCTTCTTCGACCTTGATCGACGGAAACCGCGCTTGCAGTTCCCGGGCGTAGGCCCAATGCGTGGTCGCCCGCCGCCCGTCAAGCAACCCGGCCTGGGCGAGGACGAACGCCCCGGAACAGATCGACGCGGTGCGCCGGGTGATTTTCAGGTTGTCACGCAGGTAGGTCAGCACAGCTTCCGGTGCCTGTTCGATGATGGAATCACCGCCGACCACGATCAGGGTATCGAACACTCGGTCATCGAACGCCTCGGTGCCGATGCTCAAGCCGCCGGAGGCGCGCAAGGTGCGGCCGTCCTCCGACAGCACGCTGACCTCGTACAGCGGTTCGCCGGCGCTGAAGTTGGCGTATTCGAACACCGGCATGGCCGCCAGCGCCATGGACTGGAAACCCTCAAACACCACGAATGCCACGGAAGTCATTTACGAGCCCTCAACAGGTCATGTCCTGAAAACGTAGTTTAAACGTCATTTGAGACGAGCGTGAGCCCCTTTATAACGGTACCCACACGGCGAACGTATCGCCTCAATGTGAAGGAAACTGACATGACGCTTTCATCCAAAGGCACTGCTTTGATTACAGGCGCTTCTTCCGGGATCGGTGCGGTGTATGCCGACCGGCTGGCGCGACAAGGTTACGACCTGATTCTGGTCGCCCGCAGCCAGGACAAACTGCGCACCCTGGCCAACCGCTTGAGCGACGAGACCGGGCGTGCAGTGGAAGTAGTGACCGCCGATTTAAAGGACAAGGCTGACTTGCTGCGCGTCGAAGAAATTCTGCGCCACGATGCGAGCATCACCTTGCTGGTCAACAACGCCGGGGTCGGCGCAGTCATGCCCCTGGTCGCCAGCCCGGTGGACGAGATGGAAGAGATGATCGACCTCAACGTGACCGCGTTGATGCGCTTGTCGTACGCGGTGGTACCTGGCTTCGTCGCTCGCGGCAACGGCACCGTGATCAATATTGCCTCGATCGTCGCGGTCGCACCGGAGATTCTCAATGGGGTGTACGGCGCGACCAAGGCGTTCGTGCTGGGGCTGAGCCAGTCGATGCACCACGAACTGGCCGCCCAAGGCCTGCGCATTCAAGCGGTATTGCCGGGCGCTACGGCCACTGATTTCTGGAGTGAGGCGGGCCATCCGGTGGAAAACCTGCCGCAGGAAATCGTGATGTCCGCCGAAGACATGGTCGATGCCGCGCTGGCGGGACTGGCGAAAGGCGAAGTGGTGACCATTCCGAGCCTGCACGAAGGCGAGCGTTGGGACGTTTATGAAGGCCAGCGCCAGACGCTTTCCGGCTCGTTCGGCCACTCCACGGCAGCGCCGCGTTATCGTTGAAATCGGGGAGGGTGAAAGACGCGCTCAAGGACGAGCGCTGAAGCAAAGCAGGGCTGCGAAAGCTATCCAGGATTCGCCAGCCCCACGACTGTTTGTTCCGCCGTCATTGGCCGGCGGCATCACCTTCGTGAATCAGGATGGCCCTGGCCAGGTCTTCGTCGCTGGCGTTGAGGCCAGGGTTGTCCTGACGAATCTGCTTCATGACAGATTCGAGATAAACGCCACGAATCGCACCACCACTGGCGACAAAACTGGAAGCGTCATCCCGGGCGGGAATCACCAGTTTGTGGTCCTTGAAGGTCGAGTACAGCGAGGCGGAAACCCCGGCAGATGTGGCGACGTCGCCCGCATCCACTTTGGCCATAGCCGAGCCGAAGGGTAAACACAGCATCAGGGAAGAAATGATAATCAGACGGCGCATGTTGGTGTCCTCTGAGAAGCGTGAAGCAAAAAGGAAGGTCCTTATCTCGTAGGATGCACGGCGATCGTCAGGAGTTCCCTTTTTGTGGTGGTGACTTTGAAAAGCACTGCGACAGCCCCCTGGTGCCCTGTAGCAGCTGCCGAGCCTGCGAGGCTGCGTTCGGCTGCGCAGCAGTCGTAAATCTGAATTCGCGGTTTGCCAGACACACCGCAGGGAATCGCTTGCGACTGCTGCGCAGCCGAACGCAGCCTCGCAGGCTCGGCAGCTGCTACAAGCTGCTACAGATTGCGTGATGGCGCTGTGACCGATGATCAGCGTTTGCGATGCCGTCTGCCATGGAGGCTATGCTTGGCAATGTGCCCATCGCAAATGGGAGACCTACGATGATCAACGTACGCACTGCCCGCATGCTGGCCGATTACAAACAATGGGCCGATCAGCGCCTCTTTGAGAGCCTGGCAGCATTGCCCCCGGGCGAGGTCGACAGAGATCGGGTGTCGGTGTTCAAGAACATGATCGGCACACTCAACCACATCTACGTCGTCGACTGCATCTGGCAAGCCCACCTCGAAGGCCGGGGTCACGGCTTCAAAACCTCACACGATTTACTGCACGCCGAACTTGCCGAATTGCGCATGGCGCAAAAAGAAATGGATCACTGGTATTGCAAATGGAGCGCCCGGCAGACTGACGCCTCATTGAATCAACCCGTCGAGTTCACCTTTGTCTCGGGTGAAAGCGGCACCATGAGCGCCGGCGCGATGCTGATGCACGTGGTCAACCACGCCAGTTATCACCGTGGCTGGGTGATCCAGATGTACTTCGACATCCCGGCCATGCCGCCAATGACAGACATACCGATCTTCCTGCGCGAAACCGACCCGAACTTCCACTCGTTAAGTGCCCCGCCAGTGGAGCCGACCTGTGCTCCGTTGTTCAGGAGCGCAACCAATGTTCTGCCGGATCGTTATCGTTGATGCCGCTTCGGGCCATGGACTATCCGGGGAGCGAGATGTCGGTGAGGGTGTTGCGGCTGGGTGCTATCAGGTTTTATCCGTCATGTACTTGTGCGGAGTCTCTCGACTTCCGTTGCTTCCGAGCTGGCGCGGCCAGGTGCGGGACTGACTCGGGTAGTTTGCCGAGTCTGGCGTGAAAAAAAGGCCTGAAAAATGTTTGGCGCCTCGACACTGACAGGTGAGATTTGCCTGTTTTGCAAGTGTTCTCTCCACGCCTGATCGGTGTTCAGTGGTGCTATTTCGTCGACACTCCTACGGCGAGGAGCGGTTCTGTTATCGGCGATAACGACTGTGTTTTCCGAAATTACCTGTTGCCCGTTAAAGCGCCCTGCGGTCATGCCTCCATTGCGCCTAGGGAGGGCTGGAGTTGGACGAGTCTCCGTTGCTGCCACGGGGTGTGGCGCTTGCGTGAGGCCATTGCCTAATCCGTTCATTTCGTTCGGACGCCGTTGTGCGGAATAGTGCGTGCGTACAGGTTGTCTTCTAAACCCAAATCCCCATGCGGTTGTGTGCCCTGTTGGATCCTTTCGATTCAGAGGATCACCCTGGCAATACGCATAGGCGTTCAACCCACCTTCACCAAACGGGCTCAAACTGTCCGGGCTGTTAAACCGCTACAGCACCGGATTGAACGCCCGATAGCCAATCCCCAACAAATAATGCCCGGTCACCGGGTCGGACCGTTCGCCATTGAAGCCCAGCAGGCTGAGCAATCCATTTTCGGGGTGGCGGTGGCCATAAGGTGAATAAGCAACAGGCCGGTGCGGATGCTTTGCATTAAGCGTGTGCAAAACGGAACATTGCTGATCGGTGGCAAGCAGGGTGGTGTCGAGTGCATCGGCTTCACTTCGCTGCTGCGCTAACAGCAAGTCGTCGTGCAGGAGGAACGAATACTTCATCGCGCCTTGGTGCTGTAGGGATCGCACCAGACCCTGTGGCGAGGGAGCTTGCTCCCGCTCGGCTGCGCAGCAGTCGTAAATGCGCTGTACACCGTTTGCCTGAGGGACCGCCGTTGCAGGTTTTGAGGCCGCTGCGCGGCCCAGCGGGAGCAAGCTCCCTCGCCACAAGTGGGGGCATGTCATTGCCAACTTCAGCTTTTGTGAATAGGTCAGACGCTAACCCGTATTTTCTTAACGTCGCGAGTAGGCTTTTCCCACCAACGATCGTCGTCAAACCTGAAGTGAGGATTTTCGATGAGTGATTTTGCTCTGCTTGGGCGAACTCCCATAATAAGTCCATTTTCCGCTGCTTCGTTTATCTGCTTAACGGTCCTTATACCAGTGAGCTCATTCCTGGCTTTCAATAAGTTGTGATGATCAATTGATATAGGGATTTCTGGCATTTCTAAGTTTCTGTAAAACGACTCTAAATCAAGCCCGAATGTTTGAGAGTAGCCGTTCTCATCGGGTGTGAACTTTCTTCGCATGTACGTAAAGCTTTCCTTTGTTTGAATCGCGACTTCGCCATAACCAATGCCTTCCACTGACTTGATTAGGGTTTCCTCTCCCCATTTGTTGGTTCTATGAGTGGTTTCAATAAAGCTGTGAGGCCGGGTATCCAGATGTGGAGTAAACGTAGTGACGTCCAGGTAATTGTCTTCGCTTGTAGTAACCGCACTGAATGTTAGCCCCGGCCCGCTTTTATAGACAGGCCGGCCTAGCATCCGTTTGAGGAGGGGCGGGAATGTACCGTTCGGATCGCTAAGATTGATGGGATCTCCCAAACAATAAGCATATGAATTCAATCCCCCCCTGCCAAACGGACTGAAACTGTCCGGACCGTTAAACCGCATTGTCACCGGGTTAAACGCACGATACCCATTCCCCAGCACATAATGCCCGGTCACCGGGTCTGGCCGTTCGCCATTGAAGCCCAGCAGGCTGAGTAAGCCGTTTTCAGGATGGCGGTGACCGTAAGGTGAATAGGCAACAGGTCGACGCTGACGGTTCGCTTCAAGCGTGTGTAACACCGAGCGTTGCTGATCGATAGCCAGCAGGGTGGTGTCAAGTGCATCGGCTTCACTTCGCCGCTGCGCTAATAGCAAGTCGCCGCTCTGGAAGATCGAATACTGCATCGCGCCTTGAATCTCGGTGGCCAGGCGATTTTTTCGGTAGAAACGCTGATGCTGTGGCTCATCCGGCTGTGCGTGGCCGATCAGCTGATCGAGGGCGTTGTAGCGATAATGGCAAAGCAGGGTTTCGGGCTGCGTTGACATGGGGGATTGCTCCGGAAACCAATAGGTGGATGATCAGTATTGGCGGTTTTGGCATGGGTGGGAACTAGCAGAACTGATAGGGGACGCCTCCATGGCTTCTGGAAAAATCGTAAATGAGGGGATTGGGGCAGGTCATTTCCTGCATCAACTGTAGTTAGTCTCTCTGGCGTCTTATCTTATTATCGTGTGGTGGAGAGTGGGGTCATCCCACCAGCGGATGTTGTCGTTCGTGTAGCTATTGTCTTTGATGAGTATTTTTGCCCTGCTCGGGCGTACTCCACTGATCATCCCTTTTTTCGCCAAGACGTTTATCTGTCTGTCGTGCATGGATCTAATGAGCTTATCCCTGGCGTTCAATAAGTTGCGATGGTCAGTTGATATGTCAATTTCAGGCATGTCAAATTTCCTGTAGTTAAACGCTAATTCGTCACCAGGTATTTGAGCGTAGCTGAGTTCGATCAGTTTGATAGGCCTGTTTCTTTTTATACGAGTAACGCGGTTCTTCACAATTACCACGGCCTGGTCATGACGCATGCCAATAACATCCTTGATTTTGACGCCTTGTCCCTCTGCGGTTTCGCTGGATCTATGCGTGATTTCTCTCCAGTTATTAAGCTTGATGTCCTGAGGCGGAGTAAATGCGGCGACGTCCGTGTAACTGTTTTGCGCGAATACACGGTTTTCAGGGAATTCACTGAATGTTTGCCCCGGACCACTTTTATAGCTTGCGAAGAGTCCTCCAATTTTGCCAAACATCCGACTGAGAAAGGGCGGATTTGTACCATTCGGATCGCTCAGATTGACGGGATCTCCCAAACAATAAGCATATGAATTCAATCCACCCTTGCCAAACGGACTGAAACCGTCCGGACCGTTAAACCGCATTGTCACCGGGTTAAACGCTCGATACCCATTCCCCAGCACATAATGACCGGTCACCGGGTCGGGCCGTTCGCCATTGAAGCCCAGCAGGCTGAGTAAGCCATTTTCAGGGTGATGGTGGCCGTAAGGTGAATAGGCAACAGGTCGACGCTGACGGTTCGCTTCAAGCGTGTGTAACACCGAGCGTTGCTGATCGGTGACCAGCAGGGTGGTGTCGAGTGCATTGGCTTCGCTTCGCTGCTGCGCTAACAGCAAGTCGCCGCTCTGGAAGATCGAATACTTCATCGCGCCTTGAATTTCAGTGACCAGGCGATTTTTTCGATAGAAACGCTGATGCGGTGGCTCGTTCGGCTGTGTATGGCCAATCAACTGGTCGAGGGCGTTGTAGCGATAATGGCAAAGCAGGTTTTCGCGCTGCGTTGACATGGGGGATTGCTCCGGAGACCAATAGGTAGGTGATCAGTATTGGCGGTTTCGGCATGGGTTGGAACTAGCAGAACTGATAGGGCTCGCCCGTGGTTTCTGGATAAATAGCGCCAAACTTTGTGGCGAGGGAGCTTGCTCCCGCTCGGCTGCGCATCAGTCGTAAATCCTGTGCGCGCAGTCTGCCTGAATCACTGCAGTTGCAGGTTTTGGGGCCGCTGCGCGACCCAGCGGGAGCAAGCTCCCTCGCCACAGAGGCGGTCGGTCAGCATTTATTGTAGGAGCGAGCTTGCTCGCGATGAGGCCTTCAGCCTTTGTGCGCTGACCCCGGCTCCGTCAGTACTTTCCTGAACGTCTCCACCAACGGCCGCAAATTGACCCGGTGCCACGCCGCCCACAGCGGTCGGGTGAGGGAAATCCATGGCACTTCCCGCAGCACAACGTCCGGCGGTGCGTTGCGGCTCAAGCCTTTTTGAATCATCGCGATGCCCAGTCCCGAGGCCACCAGTGCCATGGCGGTGAAGGGGCCCGTTGCTTCCATGCGGATGTCCGGGGTGAAGCCGGCGCGGATGCAGGCGCTGACGAAGTCCTGGCGGTTGGTGACATTCTGGTGGTGTTGCACGCCGATCCATTCCTGATCGGCCAGGTCGGCCGGGGTCAATATGGCTTGGTGGGCGAGGGGATGATCCTCGGGCAAGGCCAGCAGCATCGGGTCGTCCAGCACCTGGAAACCCAGCAGGTCCGGATCGTCGGCGACGGGCGGTTCACTGACAAGCGCGATATCGAGACTACGCTGACGCAGGCCTTCGAGTTGTTCGGCGGAACTCTGGTTGTACAGCGCGACATGCACGTTCGGCCGGTCGACCCGCAGCACACGCAGGGCATTGGGCAGCACGCCGGCGTCCATGGCGTTTTCGATGTAGCCGATGCACAAGCCGCCTTCTTCACCACGGCCCAGGCGTTTGCCAAGGGATTCCAGGCGGTTGGCGTGAGTCAGCAGTGCGCGGGTTTCGGCGAGGAAGGTCTGGCCATCCCGAGTCAGGCGAATGCGCTGCTGGCTGCGTTCGAACAGGGTCAGGCCCAGGCGTTCTTCTAGCTGGGCGATTTGCCGGCTGAGAGGCGATTGGGAAATGTGCAGGCGTTCGGCGGCGCGTCCGACGTGTTCCTCTTCGGCGACGGCGACGAAGTAACGCAATTGGCGGATGTCGATCATGTCAGACCTGTCAGGACTTAAGTGCTGCACATTATGTCTTGGACGGTCCGATGCTCGCAATCTAGGATCTGCTCAACGGTCACCACTGACCTCTGAAACTGACGAGGATTGAATCATGAGCTTGAAAGACAAACTGCCCGGCGCACTGGGTTTTGGTACTGCCCCGCTGGGCAACATGTTCCGCGCCATTCCTGAAGAAGAAGCCATGGCCACGGTGCACGCGGCCTGGGACGCCGGCGTGCGTTACTTCGATACCGCGCCGTTTTACGGTTCCGGCCTGTCGGAGATTCGCCTGGGTGCCGCGCTGGCCCAATACAACCGCGACGACTATGTGCTGAGCAGCAAAGTCGGCCGGGTGATTCTCGATGAAGTGGAAGACGTCGCCGCCCGCGACCTCGGCGAGAAAAGCGGCGTGTTCGAACACGGCCGCCCGAACAAGATCGTCAATGACTACAGCGCCGACGCGACCCTGCGCTCCATCGAAGACAGCCTCAAGCGTTTGCAAACCGATCGCCTGGACATCGTTTGGGTGCACGACATCGCACAGGACTTCTACGGCGATCAATGGCTGGAATACTTCAACCAGGCCCGCACCGGCGCGTTCAAAGTGCTGACCCGCCTGCGTGAAGAGGGCGTGATCAAGGGCTGGGGACTGGGCGTGAACAAAGTCGAGCCTTGCGAACTGACCCTCGATCTGACCGAAGCCCAGCCGGACGGTTTTCTGCTGGCGGGCCGCTACACGCTGCTCGACCACGACCGGGCCTTGCAACGCCTGATGGATGCTGCCCTGGCCCAGAACGTCGAGATCGTGGTCGGCGGCCCCTACAGCTCAGGCATTTTGGCCGGTGGCGCACATTTCGAGTACCAGAAAGCCAGCCCGGCGATTATCCAGAAAGTCGAGCAGATCAAGCGCATCGCCGCAGCTCACGGTGTCGACATCAAGGCCGCCGCGTTGCAATTCTCACTGGCTAACCCGGCCGTGGCCGCCGTGATACCAGGTTCCAGCCGTCCGGGGCGGATTGCCGAAGATGTCGCGGCATTGTCGGCGGTGATTCCCGCTGCGTTCTGGCAAGCATTGCGCGAGGCCAAACTGGTGTCCGAGCGCGCTCCATTACCCACCACAGGAGTTTGAGCATGAAGATCGATCTGACGGGAAAACTTGCGATTGTCAGCGGCAGCACCGCTGGCATCGGCCTGGGCATCAGCAAGGCACTGGCCGAATCCGGTGCCACGGTGGTGGTGATCGGCCGTGAAACGGCCAAGGTCGAACAGGCCTTGGCGAGCATTCGCCAGAGCGTGCCGGGTGCCCAACTGCGTGGATTGACCGCCGACCTCGGCACCGCTGAAGGCGCCGAGCAGTTGTTCGTCGCCGAGCCGCGTGCGGACATTCTGGTGAACAACCTCGGCATCTTTAACGAGGTGGATTTTTTCGATACGCCGGACAGTGAGTGGACGCGCTTCTATGAGGTCAACGTGATCTCCGGTGTCCGCCTGTCGCGGCATTACGTGCCGGGCATGGTCAAGCAGGGGTGGGGGCGGGTGATTTTCCTGTCCTCGGAATCCGGCATCGCGATCCCGGCGGACATGCTCAACTACGGCGTGACCAAAAGCGCTAACCTCGCCGTGTCCCATGGTCTGGCCAAACGGCTGGCGGGTACCGGCGTGACCGTCAACGCGATCCTGCCTGGCCCGACATTGACCGACGGCCTGGAGCAGATGCTTAAGGACGCCACGGCGAAATCGGGGCGCAGTGTTCGTGAAGAAGCTGACGCCTTCGTGCTCAAGGCCCGGCCGACGTCGATCATCCAGCGGGTGGCGGACGTCTCGGAAGTCGCCAACCTGGTGGCCTATATCGCGTCGCCGCTGTCGTCGGCTACGACGGGTGCGGCATTGCGGGTCGACGGTGGTGTAGTCGATAGCCTGGCGATCTGAATATTTTTTGATTTGAAAGAGAGGATGACATGGCAACAGCTTCAGCATTTATCGACATTCCGGCTTCGGCCGATCAGGTCTGGCAATTGATCGGCGGCTTCAACTCACTGCCGGACTGGTTGCCGTTCATCACGAACAGCGAGACCAGTGAAGGCGGGCGCGTGCGCAGTCTGCGAACGGTAGACGGGGCGGTAGTGGTCGAACGTTTGCAGACGTTCGACGACGCGGCGAAAACCTACAGCTACTCGATCCTGCAGGCGCCGTTTCCGGCGACGGATTACCTGGCGACGATCAAGGTTGAGGCGCAAGGCGAGGGCGCGCGAGTGACCTGGTCGGGTCAGTTTGAACCGGTCGGTGTGAGTGACGAAGAAGTGACGGCGCTGTTTACCGGGATCTACCAGGGCGGCGTCGAGGCCCTGCGGGCCAATTACCCGGCCTAAAAGCACAACGCAATCTCTGTAGCAGCTGCCGAAATTGCGGGCGACTGTCGCCTGTAGCAGCTGTCGAGCTTGCGAGGCTGCGTTCGGCTGCGCAGCAGTCGTAAAACCTGAACACGCGGTCCGACTGACGAACCGCGCTGCCTGATTTTACGA
>NZ_RWIN01000125.1 GCF_009761815.1 Pseudomonas sp. PB120 | reverse complement strand
TCAAATGTGGGAGCGAGCCTGCTCGCGATGGGGCCTGTCGCAGCGCTGCACTATCCCGGTTGGAATGTCGGCGTTACGGCATGTAACGAAAAATTGACGAAGACCGCTGATTGTCCAAGTGAAATCGTCGCCAGCTGAGTGCTGTAAGAAAATACTTACGTCCACAACCCGACCGAACGCCTTCTCGCGCTCTAGCCCGCTTGTTTCGTTGCCCCCGGACAGGTCAGATGCCCCCCACGCCTGTCGTGCAGGTGCATAACAAGAAGGAGGCGCAATGAACGCCGTGACTCATCTCCATTTCCCCTCGGGGCGTGATTGCCCAATCACCCCCGTCGAAGGCCCGCAAAGGTCTGACTACCTTTTTGCAGCCGCCCGAAAACGTCGGGGCGGACACAGGCAATCCCGGCATCCGACACGCTGATCCAGCGATGTCTGGCAGCAGGGGGTTACCGGTGTACAATGCGCCGCGTTTTACCTGTGACCTCCTGCGCACCTGCGCAAACCTCAAGGCTATCCGCCTTGTTCACTCCGCCGCGTCACAAGCGCGTCGGGTTCGATTTCGTCACAGATAAAAACAAACAGGTGACGCATGACCGTAGCAAATACGCTGAACGTGGGACCCCTTTCATGAGTGGACAAAACGCGCAAACAGGCGAGCTGAAACGCGGCCTGAAGAATCGCCATATCCAACTGATCGCCCTCGGTGGCGCGATCGGTACCGGTTTGTTTCTCGGCTCGGCCGGTGTACTGAAGTCCGCTGGCCCGTCGATGATCCTCGGCTATGCCATCTGCGGCTTCATTGCTTTCATGATCATGCGCCAACTCGGCGAAATGATCGTTGAAGAGCCCGTCGCCGGTTCCTTCAGCCACTTCGCGCACAAATACTGGGGCGGTTTTGCCGGCTTCCTGTCGGGCTGGAACTGCTGGATCCTGTACATTCTGGTGGGCATGTCGGAGCTGACCGCAGTCGGCAAATACATCCACTACTGGGCGCCGGACATCCCGACCTGGGTCTCTGCCGCCGGCTTCTTCGTGCTGATCAACCTGATCAACCTGGCCAACGTCAAAGTCTTTGGCGAGGCGGAGTTCTGGTTCGCGATCATCAAGGTCGTGGCGATTGTCGGCATGATTGCCCTGGGAAGCTACCTGCTGGTCAGCGGGCACGGCGGGCCGCAAGCGTCGGTGACCAACCTGTGGTCCCACGGTGGTTTCTTCCCCAACGGCATCAGCGGTCTGGTGATGGCCATGGCGATCATCATGTTCTCCTTCGGCGGCCTGGAAATGCTCGGTTTCACCGCAGCGGAAGCCGACAAACCGAAAACCGTGATCCCGAAAGCCATCAACCAGGTGATCTACCGGATCCTGATTTTCTACATCGGCGCACTGGTCATCCTGTTGTCGCTGACGCCGTGGGACAGCCTGCTGGCAACCCTCAATGCGTCCGGCGATTCCTACAGCGGCAGCCCGTTCGTGCAAGTGTTCTCGATGCTCGGCAGCAACACCGCCGCGCACATCCTCAACTTCGTGGTGCTGACGGCGGCGTTGTCGGTCTACAACAGCGGCACCTACTGCAACAGCCGCATGCTGCTGGGCATGGCCGAGCAGGGCGATGCGCCGAAAGCCCTGGCGAAAATCGACAAGCGCGGTGTGCCGGTGCGTTCGATCCTGGCGTCGGCGGCGGTCACGCTGATCGCGGTGTTGCTGAACTACCTGATCCCGCAAAACGCGCTGGAACTGTTGATGTCGCTGGTGGTGGCCACCCTGGTAATCAACTGGGCGATGATCAGTTTCTCGCACTTCAAATTCCGTCAGCACATGAACAAGACTAAGCAAACGCCGCTGTTCAAGGCACTGTGGTATCCCTACGGGAACTACATCTGCCTGGCGTTCGTGTTGTTCATCCTAGGCGTGATGCTGTTGATTCCGGGAATCCAGATCTCGGTGTACGCGATTCCGGTGTGGGTTGCGTTCATGTGGGTTTGCTATGGCATCAAGAACAAGCGCAGTGCTCAGCATGCGTTGCAGGCTGCCGTGAAATAACGCAGCGCGCAGAAACAACAAACCCGGCCATGTGCCGGGTTTTTTGTGGACGCTGCAAAACCCTGTAGGAGTGAGCCTGCTCGCGATGGGGTCGTATAAGTCGACATCACTGTTGCCTGACACGGCCCCATCGCGAGCAGGCTCACTCCTACAGAATCCTATTCGCGGTATCCTGCGCGTTCTGAATATGGACGCTTTTCCATGCTGGTGATTTCCAACAACGTGCATCTGCCGGATGCCGAGATCGAATTGACCGCCATTCGCGCGCAAGGTGCGGGTGGGCAGAACGTCAACAAGGTCTCCAGCGCCGTGCACCTGCGGTTCGATATTCCGGCCTCGTCCTTGCCCGAGTTCTACAAGGAACGGCTGCTGGCGCTGCGCGACAGTCGCATCACCAGCGAAGGCGTGTTGATCATCAAGGCCCAGCAATACCGGACGCAGGAGGCCAACCGCGCCGATGCGCTGGAGCGGCTGACCGAGCTGATCCTCAGCGCAATCAAAGTTGAAAAGAAGCGCCGGCCGACCAAACCGACGCTGGGTTCGAAGAAGCGTCGGCTCGAATCCAAGACCAAGCGCGGCAGCATCAAGGCCGGCCGCGGCAAGGTGGATTTCTAGCGCGCGTCGCGTTCTTCGCGATACTTTGGCGCCTGTCGGTACAGATAAATGCTGAGCGCCAACCCGCTCAACGCGGCGAGTGCGGCGAACAGGAAGATCGAGGCAAAGCCAAATCCTGCCGCAATCGCACCGGCCACCGGCCCGGTAACCCCCAGCGACAAATCGATAAACAGCGAATAGGCCCCGACTGCCGCCCCACGGCTGGATGCCGGCACCAAATTGACCGCTTCGACCCCAAGCGCCGGGAATACCAGCGAAAAACCGAAGCCGCTCAGGGCTGCACCGGCCAATGCCCAATGAGCATCTGGCGCCAGCCACAGCAGCAATAACCCAAGGGTTTCCACCGACAAGCAGGCAATCGCCACGCGAAAGCCGCCGAGGCGGTTGATCAGGTTGCCAAACAACAACCGCGCACCAATGAAGCTGGCGCCGAACAGGCTCAGGCACAGCACCGCGTTGGACCAATGCTGAGTGGCGTAATACAGGGTGATAAAGGTGGCGATGGTGCCAAAGCCAATGGAGCCCAGCGCCAGTCCGCAGCCGTGCGGCAGCACGCGACCCAGCACATGCATGAACGGCAGGCGTTCCCCGACCACAATCGGCGCCGCAGTCTTCGGCCAGGCCAGCGCCAGGCCCAACAAGGCGAGCAAGACGATGCTCACGCCCATGCTCCACAAGCCCAACTGACTGACCAACAGCACCCCCAACGGTGCGCCAACCGCCAGCGCACCATAACTGGCGATGCCGTTCCAGGAGATCACCTTGGCGGTATTCACTGCGCCAACCCGGCCGATGCCCCAGCCAATCGAACCGGAGCCCACCAGGCTTTCCGCGCTGCCGAGCACCAGTCGGCCAATCAACAGGCTGATCAGGCTCAACACCGGCAGGCTTTGGGTAAAGGCCGAAATCAGCATGAACACACCGCTCAAGCCACAGCCGGCAAGGCCATACATCACCGCCAGTTTGCTGCCCTTGTTGTCGATGATTTTCCCGGCATACGGCCGGCTGAGCAGGGTGGCCAGGTATTGCACGCTGATCACCAGGCCGGCGACCACCGCTCCGAAACCGAGGTCGCTGTGGACATAGCCCGGCAACACGGCCAGGGGAATGCCGATATTCAGGTAGCCGATGAAGGTGAACAGGACGATGGAGACAACTTGCAGCGTGACCGCCAGGGGGCGCTGTTTTTCAGACATGGGTAAAGGTCCACGGGAAAGCAGGATAGATAGGCTGCTTATGATAGCGGCGCGAGCGGCCGTGGCGCGTGAAAAAGTAAAACTATTTGCCGGGCGGCAATGGATCAAGGCTTGGCGGGGGCGACCAATTGCGTCGTGACCAGCGCGGCCAGGGCGTTTTCTTCGCTGCCGAATCGGGCCAGCAGGGCAGCCTGTTTTTCGGGGGAGAGCCGATTCCAGATCTCGATCATCTTCTCGGCGGTGCCGATCAGGACGCTGGCCTGGGTTTCAGTGAAATCATCGGTCATGGCGGGGCTCGCAGTTCAGGCGGTGTGGAAAGCGCATGTTAGCGCTTTCCACACGGTCTGGTCGTGCGGGTGTTTCAGTCTTCGCTGTCAGCCTTGCGACTGTCGGTGGCTTCTTTCGGCTCGGGCTGTTGGGCGCCGGCTTGTTGCGTGGGTGTCTGCTCAGTTTCGTGCAGGCTTGGGAAGGGGAGATTAGGGATCTCGTGCATGTTTCGCGCTCCTCGCAAAGTCTGTTGATAGATCTGGTAGATCCGCGCTTTTACAAAGCTTGAGCAGGATACAGCAGGGGAAATGACAAATAGACTTTTATATCCATTTGTTTCGACGGATGGGCTTGTCTAGACAGGTTTGGAAGAGCTCCACGGAGCCACTGTGGCGAGGGAGCTTGCTCCCGCTGGGCTGCGGAGCGGCCCCATTCTAAGACGGGCAGGTAGATCACGGCTTGCATTGATTGCGACCGCTGCGCGCTCGAGCGGGAGCAAGCTCCCTCGCCACAAGGAACCTGCCATTGCATCGGGTTATTTGCAAACTTCGGCGATGGCCTCGGCCAGCAAATCCAGGCGCGTCGCATCGATGCCCGCCACGTTCGCCCGACCAGAGTTGACCATGTAGACGCTGTGGTGATCACGCAGTTGCTTGACCTGATCCGGCGTCAATCCGGTGTAGGAAAACATCCCGCGCTGCACGCCGATATGCGCAAACCGCTCGCGCAAACCGTGAGGTTCCAGCGCTTCCACCAGACCGCTGCGCAATTGGGCAATGCGCAAGCGCATGGTCTCGACTTCGTCGGCCCAGAGGCATTTCAACTCGGGGTCACCGAGGATGGTGGCGACCACGGCCGCACCGTGATCCGGCGGTGTCGACCACAGGTTGCGGGCGATGTTGGCCAGTTGACTGCGGATATCCACCAGTTTCTCGGCGGTTTTCGCGCAGACGATCAGCGCACCCGTGCGATCGCGATACAGGCCGAAGTTCTTCGAGCAGGAGCTGGTTATCAGGACTTCCGGCAATTCGGCCGCGAACAACCGGGTCGACCAGGCATCCTGTTCCAGGCCATCGCCAAAGCCCTGGTAGGCGAAGTCGATCAATGGCACCAGGTCACGACTGCGCACCACCTCCAGCACCCGGCGCCAGTCGTCATGGGACAGGTCGAAGCCGGTCGGGTTGTGGCAGCAGGCGTGCAGCAGCACGACATCGCCCTTTGGCGCGGCTTTCAGGGTTGTGAGCATCGCCTCGACATCGAGACGGTTGTCACTGCCGACATAAGGGTAGTGACTGACCTTGACCCCGGCCGCCGCGAAAATGGTTTCGTGAATCGGCCAGGTCGGGTTGCTCAGCCACACGCCTCGACCCGGCAGGCACTGGGCGATGAAGTCTGCACTCAAGCGCAGTGCGCCGGTGCCGCCCGGCGTCTGGGTGGCGCCGGCCCGTTGTTCGGCGATCAGCGCGGAATCGGCGCCGAGCACCAGCGTACTGATCGCTTTGCCGAAGGCCGGTTCACCGTGACCGCCGATGTAAGTCTTGGTGGTCTGGCGATCCACCAGGCGTTGCTCGGCGAGCTTCACGGCCTGGGGGATGGGTGTCAGGCCCTGAGCGTCTTTGTAGACGCCCACGCCGAGGTCGAATTTGCGCGGGTTGGGGTCCTGCGCATAGGCCTCCATCAGGCCGAGGATCGGGTCGCCGGGCACCCGGCCGATGGCGTCGAAATGCATTATTTGCGGCCCTCGGCGTCCTTCGCTACTTCGTCGGTACGCGCAGCCATGATGAAGTCGTTGCGGTGCAAGCCCTTGATGGAGTGGCTCCACCAGGTCACGGTGACCGAGCCCCACTCAGTCAGCAGGCCTGGGTGGTGGCCTTCGGCCTCGGAGATTTCACCGACCGCGTTGGTGAACGCCAGCGCGTGTTTGAAGTTCTTGAACAGGAAAATCTTTTCCAGCTGCATGACGCCGTCGCGAACTTCGATGTTCCAGTCGGGGATCTGCTTGATCAGTACCGGCAGTTCTTCGTCGCTGACTTGTGGGGCATCGGCGCGGCAGGCTTCGCAATGGGCTTGGTTCAATGTGGACATGATATGTTCCTGAAATCGAATGATTGGAAATCGGCCGTCAGTGGCGCCACGCTAAACCAAAGCGTCGGTTCCTGACAGGCTCACTTGATTCTAAAAGCTGCGGATCACGCCGCTTTCTTAGGTGGGAATTTCGGCGCGTGCAACCCCAGCTGCATGCCTTGCTTGACCATGCCCATGATGTCTTCATGCGCCAGGTCGAACAGGCGCTTGAGGTTCGGCAGGACAAAATACAGCGGTTGCAGGATGTCGATGCGGTACGGGGTGCGCATGCATTCCAGCGGGTCGAAGGCTTGATGCTCCGGTTCGTCCGACAGGCAATACACGGTTTCTTTCGGGGAGGAGAGAATGCCGCCGCCGTAGATGCGTTGGCCTTGCGGCGTATCCACCAGGCCGAACTCGATGGTCATCCAGTACAGACGCGCCAGGTACACGCGTTCTTCCTTGGAAGCCTGTAGGCCGAGTTTGCCGTAGGTGTGGGTAAATTCTGCAAACCAGGGGTTGGTCAGCAGCGGGCAGTGGCCAAAGATCTCGTGGAAAATGTCCGGCTCTTGCAGGTAATCCAGTTCTTCGCGGGTACGAATAAACGTCGCCACGGGAAACTGCTTGCTGGCGAGCAATTCGAAAAAGGTCTGGAAGGGGATCAGTGCCGGCACCCGTGCAACCTGCCAGCCGGTGGTTTCACCGAGGACTTTGTTGATCTCACCGAGTTGCGGGATGCGGTCGTGGGGCAGACCGAGTTTTTCGATACCGTCCAGGTATTCCTGGCACGCACGACCCTCGATCACTTTCAGTTGGCGAGTAATCAGCGTGTTCCACACCGCATGTTCCTCGGCGGGGTAGTCGATAAAACCTTGCGCATCGGGCTCGCGAGCCACGTATTGCGTCTGCTTCATGCTGCTCTCCTGCTAGGGGATTTCGTTCTTGTTATGTCCTGCTATGGACTTAGAAATACCTGAAGGATTGCAGTGGTGCAGCATGTGAGTCCCATGTCGCGTAGGAAAATTCGCTGTTTTTTGTAAAGTATTCGTTACGGTTTGGTCTGTATGGCGCAGGTATTGAGTTTTCACGGTTTGAAAAGCTGTGTGCCTGTCACATAATCTTGACGACTATCTGAGCGCTCTCGCAAAAAAATTCCCTGTGGGAGCGAGCCTGCTCGCGAAAGCGTCGGCACATCCAGCATTGATGTATCAGACAGACCGCTATCGCGAGCAGGCTCGCTCCCACAGGTTTTGTGTTCGGCACTCACTCACCGTTTTTTCGGGCCTTTTATATGCGTATCAAAGTCCACTGCCAGAACCGCATCGGCATCCTGCGCGACATTCTCAACTTGCTGGTCGAGTACGGGATCAACGTTGCTCGCGGCGAAGTGGGGGGCGAGCATGGCAATGCGATCTACCTGCACTGCCCAAACCTGATCAACATCCAGTTCCAGGCGTTGCGTCCGAAATTTGAATCGATTGCCGGGGTTTTTGGCGTCAAGCGTGTAGGGCTGATGCCCAGCGAGCGCCGGCACATGGAGCTCAATGCCCTGCTCGGTGCTCTGGAATTCCCGGTGCTGTCGATCGACATGGGCGGCTCCATCGTCGCCGCCAACCGTGCGGCGGCGCAGTTGCTCGGCGTGCGGGTGGATGAGGTGCCGGGCATTCCGCTGTCACGCTACGCCGAGGATTTCGACCTGCCGGAATTGGTGCGAGCCAATAAATCGCGGATCAACGGATTGCGGGTGAAGGTCAAGGGCGACGTGTTCCTCGCCGACATCGCGCCCCTGCAATCGGAGCATGACGACAGCGAAGCCATGGCCGGCGCGGTGCTGACGCTGCACCGCGCCGACCGGGTGGGGGAGCGCATCTATAACGTGCGCAAGCAGGAACTGCGCGGGTTCGACAGCATCTTCCAGAGTTCGAAAGTGATGGCCGCGGTGGTGCGTGAGGCACGGCGCATGGCACCGCTGGATGCGCCGCTATTGATAGAGGGTGAAACCGGCACGGGTAAAGAACTACTGGCGCGGGCCTGTCACCTGGCGAGCCCACGCGGGCAATCGCCCTTGATGGCGCTTAATTGCGCGGGGTTGCCAGAGTCGATGGCCGAGACCGAGTTGTTCGGCTACGGTCCGGGAGCCTTCGAAGGCGCACGGGCCGAAGGCAAGCTGGGGCTGTTGGAGCTGACGGCGGGCGGTACGCTGTTTCTCGACGGCGTCGGAGAAATGAGCCCGCGCTTGCAGGTGAAATTGCTGCGTTTCCTGCAGGACGGATGCTTCCGTCGTGTAGGCAGTGATGAAGAGGTTTATCTGGATGTGCGTGTGATCTGTGCGACGCAGGTCGACCTGTCCGAGCTGTGTGCTCGCGGTGAGTTTCGCCAGGATTTGTATCACCGTTTGAACGTGCTTTCGTTGCACATTCCACCGCTGCGCGAATGCCTGGATGGCTTGACGCCGCTGGTGGAGCATTTCCTCGATCAGGCCAGTCGCCAGATTGGTTGCCCGCTGCCAAAACTGGCGCCGGCTGCCATGGAACGGCTCAGTCACTACCATTGGCCAGGCAATGTGCGGCAGCTGGAAAACGTGCTGTTCCAGGCGGTTTCGCTATGCGACGGCGGGACGGTAAAGGCCGAGCATATCCGCCTGCCGGACTACGGCGTGCGTCAGCCGCTTGGCGATTTCTCGCTCGAGGGTGGGCTGGATGCGATTGTCGGGCGGTTCGAGAAGGCAGTGCTGGAACGCTTGTACTCAGAGCACCCGAGCAGCCGGCAGCTGGGCAAGCGGTTGGGGGTTTCGCACACGACCATTGCCAACAAGTTGCGTGAGTATGAAGTCGGTAAAGAACCCGGCGCTTAAGTACTGCAATGATATTTTGTGGCGAGGGAGCTTGCTCCCGCTCGGGCGCGAAGCGGCCGCAAAACCACCCGGCGCGATCTACCTGTCAGATCTCGACAGTCCTTCTTGGGGCTGCTGTGCAGCCCAGCGGGAGCAAGCTCCCTCGCCACAAAGAGCGAGTCGTTGCCACTTACCGGCATAACACCGCCGGTTTTTCGACTTTGACACAATCCCCCATTCCTCTCTGAACCCCTCAAGTCCTTTGTTTGCCGGGCCCGGCGCCGTCAGAAAAAAGTTGGTCTGCAAATTGCTTATGGTCCAGCAGTACAGCAGTGGGCGGCAAACGTCCGGCATGCAGAGGAAAGAGTGTGGACAAGTACCTTTATGTGGCAATGACCGGCGCCAGCCAGAATGCACTGGCGCAGAAGGCTCATGCCAACAACCTGGCGAACATCTCCACGAACGGCTTCCAGAAAGACCTGGAGCAGGCGCGTTCGATGCCGGTGTTCGGTGACAGCTTTCCGGCGCGTGCGTTTGCGATGTCCGAACGTCCGGCCACCGACTTCTCTCCGGGTGCCATGATCGAAACCGGCCGCGACCTCGATGTCGCCGTGCAGGGCAATGGCTGGATCGCCGTGCAGAACCCCGATGGCGGCGAAAGCTACGTGCGCACCGGCAGCCTGAACGTTGACGCCCTGGGCGTGCTGCGTGCCGGCAACGGCATGCCGGTCATGGGCAACGGCGGGCCGATTGCCGTGCCGCCCGAGCAGCAGATCGAAGTGGGCGAGGACGGCACCATCAGCATCCGTGCGATGGGTGAAGGTCCTCGCGTGATGGCCGAAGTCGATCGCATCAAGCTGGTCAACCCTGACTTCAAGAACATGACCAAAGGCCTGGACGGCTCGATCCACACCAAGGACGGCCAGCCGGCGCAAGCCGATTCCGGCGTCAAGCTGATCTCCGGTTTCCTGGAGTCGAGCAACGTCAATGCCGTGGAAGAAATGACGTCGGTACTGGCTTTGTCCAAGCAGTTCGAGCTGCACATCAAGATGATGAACACCGCCAAAGACGATGACCAGGCCATGGCTCGGGTCTTGCAGATCAGCTAATTATCAGAACGTCGCGCCGTAAAACAGGCGCACGAGGAGAATCGAATGCTTCCGGCTCTATGGGTTGCCAAAACAGGTCTGTCCGCCCAGGACACTAACCTGACGACCATTTCCAACAACCTGGCGAACGTGTCGACCACGGGTTTCAAACGTGACCGCGCCGAGTTCCAGGACTTGCTCTACCAGATCAAGCGCCAGCCAGGCGCCCAGTCGACCCAGGACAGCGAATTGCCGTCCGGTCTGCAATTGGGTACCGGTGTGCGCATTGTCGGCACCCAGAAGAACTTCACCGCCGGCAGCCTGCAAACCACTGAGCAGCCGTTGGACCTGGCAGTCGACGGTCGCGGTTTCTTCCAGATTCTGCAGCCGGATGGCACCACGTCCTACACCCGTGACGGTACGTTCCACCTGGACTCCAACGGCCAGATCGTGAACGCCAGCGGCTTCGCCCTGGAACCGGCCATTGTCATCCCGAACGATGCCCAGACCTTCACGGTCGGTCGAGACGGCACCGTGTCCATCACCGTTGCCGGCAACCCGGCTTCCCAGGTGATCGGCAACCTGCAGACCGCCGACTTCATCAACCCGGCCGGCCTGCAAGCAGTGGGTAACAACCTGTTCCTGGAAACCGCTGCCAGCGGCGCGCCGCAAATCGGTACGCCGGGCCTCGCAGGTTTCGGCACCACGCTGCAGAACACCCTGGAAACGTCCAACGTCAGCACCGTTGAGGAGATGGTCAACATGATCACCACCCAGCGCGCCTACGAGATGAACTCCAAGGTGATCTCCACTGCCGACCAGATGCTCTCGTTCGTAACGCAGAATCTGTAATCAAGTCTATGAGGCGGCCATGAGGCCGCCTGCAACACCGTGAGGTAGGGTCATGAATCGCTTTGTATCTGTTCTGGCACTGAGTGGAGTCGCCGCGCTGGCCGGTTGCGTCGGTCCGACGCCCAAGCCCAATGACCCTTATTACGCCCCGGTGTTGCCGCGTACGCCGTTGCCGGCTGCCGCGAACAACGGCTCGATCTACCAGGCCGGTTTCGAACAGAACCTGTACGGCGACCGCAAGGCTTTCCGGGTCGGTGACATCATCACCATCACCCTGAACGAGAAGACCCAGGCCAGCAAGAATGCCAACTCGCAGGTCGGCAAGACCAGCAAGACCAGCATTGGCCTGTCCTCCTTGTTTGGCAGCACGCCGAACACGAATAACCCGCTCGGCAGCGGCGACCTGAGCCTGGATGCCGCGTACAGCGGTGACCGTGCGACCAAGGGTGACAGCAAGGCCGGGCAGGGCAACAGCCTGACCGGTTCGATCACCGTGACCGTCGCCGACGTATTGCCCAACGGCATCATTGCCGTGCGCGGCGAGAAGTGGATGACCCTCAATACCGGTGATGAGCTGGTGCGGATTGCCGGTCTGGTCCGGGCCGATGACATCGCCACCGATAACACCGTTTCGTCGACACGCATTGCCGATGCACGCATAACCTACTCGGGCACCGGTTCCTTTGCCGATGCGAGTCAGCCAGGCTGGTTCGACCGTTTCTTCCTCAGCCCGCTGTTCCCTTTCTAGGTGGCTACGTTGAATTTCAAACACCTGATGGTGGCTGCGTGCCTGATGTCCGCAGCCTTCGGTGCTCAAGCCGAGCGGCTGAAAGACATCGCCAGTATTTCCGGCGTGCGGTCCAACCAATTGATCGGCTACGGCCTGGTGGTCGGGCTTAACGGTACCGGCGACCAGACGACGCAGACGCCGTTCACCCTGCAGACCTTCAACAACATGCTCTCGCAGTTCGGCATCAAGGTACCGCCGGGTTCGGGCAACGTGCAGTTGAAGAACGTCGCGGCGGTCTCGATCAGCGCCGACCTGCCGGCATTTGCCAAGCCGGGTCAGCAAGTCGACATCACTGTCTCGTCCATCGGTAACTCCAAGAGCCTGCGTGGCGGCACCTTGCTGCTGACACCGCTCAAGGGTATCGACGGCAACGTGTATGCGGTCGCCCAGGGCAACCTGGTGGTCGGCGGTTTCGATGCGGAAGGTCGCGACGGTTCGAAGATCACCGTCAACGTTCCGTCGGCCGGTCGCATCCCTGGCGGTGCATCGGTTGAACGAGCGGTGCCGAGTGGTTTCAACCAGGGCAACAGCCTGACCCTGAACCTGAACCGTTCAGACTTCACCACTGCCAAGCGCATCGTCGACAAGATCAACAACATGCTCGGCCCTGGCGTCGCCCAGGCCATCGACGGTGGTTCGATTCGCGTCAGTGCGCCGCTCGATCCGAGCCAGCGGGTCGATTACCTGTCGATCCTCGAAAACCTCGAAGTCGATCCGGGGCAGGCGGTGGCGAAAGTCATCATCAACTCCCGAACCGGCACCATCGTGATCGGGCAGAACGTCAAGGTGTCCCCGGCCGCCGTCACCCACGGCAGCCTGACCGTGACCATCACCGAAGACCCGATCGTCAGCCAGCCCGGCCCTCTGTCCAATGGTCAGACGGCGGTCGTGCCGCGCTCGCGTGTCAACGCCCAGCAGGAAGCCAAGCCGATGTTCAAGTTCGGCCCAGGCACCACCCTCGACGAAATCGTGCGTGCGGTGAACCAGGTCGGCGCCGCGCCGGGTGACTTGATGGCGATTCTCGAAGCACTGAAGCAGGCTGGCGCGTTGCAAGCCGACCTGATTGTGATCTGAGGACGGCGACCATGGATATGCGCAAGAGCGGTCTGGTCAGCAGCAGCGACTCGGGTTCTTACTCGGACCTGAATCGACTGAACCAGCTCAAGGTCGGCGACAAGGACAGCGACGGCAACATGCGCAAAGTGGCGCAGGAGTTCGAGTCGCTGTTCCTGGGTGAAATGCTCAAGTCCATGCGCTCGGCCACCGAAGCGTTGGGGCAGGACAATCCACTCAACACGCCGGCCGCCAAGCAGTACCAGGAAATGTACGACCAGCAGTTGGCCGTTTCCATGTCCCGCGAAGGCGGCGGCATCGGTTTGGCCGACGTGCTGATGCGTCAGATGTCGAAGAACAAACCGCTGGCGCCGGGCGAGGCCGCCGCCGCGTCCGAAGCCAAGCAGGCTGCGGCGAAAGCCGCGGTGGAAACGCCGATTGCCGCTGGCACGGTCGCCACCAACGGACCGCTATCGCGCCTCAATGGCGAGCGTCCATTGTGGGCCTCGCGTTCGGTGCGCGCGCCGCAAGCGGCGGGTGAGGGCGGGCATCGCAATGACATGGCGCTGATCAATCAGCGACGCCTGGCACTGCCGCCGAAACTGGCGGATCGTTTGCTCGCGGGCCTGGTGCCCTCGGCAGCGACCAACGCACCGACTGCAGCCAAGGCACTCAATCAAATCCAGTTGCCGCAGAGCACCAGGACCGGTGTCGGTCCGCTGTACAACGGCGACTGGCTGGCCTCGCAAACCGGTTCGGCCTCGAGTGGCCAGATGCAGGTTTACGGCCGCGCCATGGCGCAGATTCCGCTGGCGCCCGCGAAGAAAGCTTTCAGTTCCGCCGACGAATTCGTCAACACCATGCTGCCAATGGCCAAGGAAGCGGCCGACCGCATCGGTGTCGACCCACGTTACCTGGTGGCTCAGGCCGCCCTGGAAACCGGTTGGGGCAAATCGGTCATGCGCGCCCAGGACGGCAGCAGCAGCCATAACCTGTTCGGCATCAAGACCGGCAGCAACTGGAAGGGCGATTCGGCGCGGGCGATCACCAGCGAATTCAGAAATGGCGAGATGGTCAAGGAGACGGCCGAGTTCCGTTCCTACGACTCGTACAAAGACAGCTTCCATGATCTCGTGACGCTGCTGCAAACCAATAATCGCTATCAAGATGTTGTGAAGTCGGCCGATAACCCAGAACAGTTTGTGCGCGAGCTGCAAAAGGCCGGTTATGCAACCGACCCGGAATACGCAAGCAAGATTTCGCAGATAGCCAAGCAGATGACGAGTTACCAGAACTACGCTGCGGCGGGCGCCTCCACTACGCCTCTTTGAGGCATAAGTTATAAGGTCTGAACCATGAGTTTGCTCAATATCGGGATGTCGGGGCTGTCAGCCAGCCAATCGTCGTTGGTGACTACGGGTAACAACATCGCCAACGTCGATACCGCTGGTTATTCGCGCCAGCAGACCGTGCAGGGCACCAAGGCTTCGCAGCAGTTCGGCAATGTGTTCATCGGCACCGGGACGACCCTGGCCGATGTCCGTCGGGTCTACAACAGCTACCTCGACGCGCAATTGCAGACCAGCACCTCGCTCAACAGTGATTCGGCTGCTTACCTGGGTCAGGTCACGCCGCTCGATACCCTGCTGTCGGACAGCAACACGGGCCTGGACGGCGCCCTGACCAAGTTTTTCGCTTCGGTGCAGAACGTCAACGCCAAGCCGGGTGACGATGCCTCCCGCCAGTTGTTGCTCAGTGATGCCCAGGCCTTGAGCAACCGTTTCAACTCGATGTCGAGCCAGTTGACCGCGCAGAACGCGAGCATCAACGGTAACCTCGCGAACATGGCCGATCAGGTCAACAAACTGGCCGCCACCGTGGCGCAGTTGAACCAGAAGATTTCCGAGATCTCCAACTCCGGCGGTATGCCGAACGACTTGCTCGACGCGCGTAACGAGACCGTCCGCCAGCTGTCGACCTTTACCGGCGCGCAAGTGGTCGAGCGCGAAGGCAATATCGACATTTACCTGGGCAGCGGCCAGCCGCTGGTCATGGGCAACACAGTCAACAAGCTGGAGACGGTGCCGAGCAAGGGTGATCCTAGTCGCCTGGGCCTGCAGCTGAACCGTGGTTCGAGCACCATCGATATCACCTCCATCATGACCGGCGGCGAAATCGGTGGCCTGCTGCGCTATCGCAGCACCGTGCTCGACCCGGCCATGAACGAACTGGGGCGCGTGGCCCTGGTCGTCGCCGACCAGATGAACAGTCTCCAGGCGCAAGGCATCGACAAGAACGGTGACTTCGGTTCGAACCTGTTCAACAGCATCAACAGTGCCACGCAAGTGGCTCAGCGCAGTGTGGCCTCTTTGGGCAACAGTGCGGGGTCGGGCAACTTCGGTGTGACCATCGAAGACTCCGGCAAGCTGACCATCAATGATTACCAGGTCACCTTCACCAGCGCCACCAATTACACCGTGCAGCGCCTGCCGGAAGGTACCTCCATGGGCTCCTTCAGTACGGCACCACCGGCAACGGCACCGGTCATCGATGGCTTCTCGTTGAACTTCGGCGGTGGTACTTCCGCGGCGGGCGATTCCTTCCGGATTACCCCGACGCGTAACGCGGCGACGAACATCAAGACCGAGATGACCGACTCCAAGCGCCTGGCCATCGCCGCGCCGTTGAGTGCGGCCATCGCTCCTGGCGGCAGCGGTACGCTGTCCATTTCGTCCAGCGGCCAGCCGACCCTGACGACTCAGTTCGATATCTACGATCCGGCTACCAGCAAGATCATGCAGGACGGGCTGAAGAACTCGACGCCGGTCAAAGTTGTGTTCGGTGCAGCCGGTGGTGCGACCCAGACGTATCAGATGCTGGATGCCCAGGGCAACCTGCTCAGCAGCGGCAGCATCGTGCCGAACCAGAACAACACCCTGAGCCTGACGGTTCCACTGGTGGATGCCAGCGGCGCAGCGATCATGGACCCGGGTCCACCTTCGGTACAACGGACCGTATCGTTCGACATGACCGTTGCAGGCTCGCCGGGCGCAGCGTCGGCGATCAACATTTCCCTCGCTCAGGCGGGCACGCTGGACAACCGTAACGGTACGGCACTGGCCGGTTTGCAGACCAAGCAGGTGGTGGATACCGGCAGCGGCAGCAAGGGTATTTCCCTGACCGACGCCTACGGCAAACTGGTTGAAGGCGTGGGCTCCAAAGCGGCCCAGGGCAAGCTCGACAGCGCTGCGACCGATGCGATCCTGGCCAATGCCAAAGGCGCTCGCGACTCGTTGTCGGGTGTCGACCTCGATGAGGAGACCGGCAACCTGGTCAAGTATCAGCAGTACTACACCGCCTCTTCGCAGATCATCAAGGCTGCGCAGGAAATCTTCAGCACACTGATCAACAGTCTTTAAGGAGTCGTAGCCCATGCGCATTTCCACCGGCCAGTTTTACGAGTCCACGGCTGCAAACTATCAAAAGAACTTCGCCAACGCGGTCAAGACCAGTCAAGAGGCCAGCAGCCTGGTGCGCGTCAACACCGCTGCCGATGATCCGGTCGGTGCCTCGCGCCTGCTGCAACTGGGTCAGCAGTCTTCGATGCTCGATCAGTACAACGCCAACACCAACACGATCAAGGCGACCCTGGGCCAGACCGAATCGGTCATGACCAGCATCAACAACGTGTTGCAGCGTGCGCGGGAATTGGCCATTGGCGTCGGCAACAGCGGTTACACCGATGCCGATCGCCAGGCCAACGCCTCGGAGCTGGGCCAGATCGAAGATCAACTGCTGAGCCTGATGAACACCAAGGATGAAAATGGCACGTACATTTTCTCCGGCTCCAAGGGTGATACCGCGCCGTTCTCGCGCAACGCCGACGGTACCTACAGCTACAACGGCGACCAGGTGACCCTCGATTTGCCGGTGGGCGATACCATGTCGATGGCCACCAACAGCACTGGTTGGGAAGTGTTCCAGCAGGCGATCAATACCAGCCGCAGCCAGGTCACCCTGACCGCGCCGGCGGTGGATGACGGTCGTGTGGCCCTGTCCAACGGCCAGGTGTCTTCGAACGTTACCTACAACAGCAAATTCCGCAGCGGTGAGCCGTACACGGTCAGCTTTGTCAGCGGCACCCAGCTGAAAATCACCGACTCGAGTGGTACTGATGTCACCGCCGAAGCCAGTCAGGGCGGCGTGTTTGACTCGACGGGTTCGCAAACCCAGGGTGTCACTTTCCGCGGTGTCGAACTGAGCCTCAACATCAACCTGCAGCCCGGTGATGTTGCAGGTACCGTGCTGCCTGGCCATAGCTTCACGCTGGCTGCCCAGCCGGATACCTTCACCGCGACCCGCGCCCCGGGCAACCCGACGACGTCGCAGGTGACGTCGACCAGCATCACCAACTCGGCCAACTACCACGCCAGTTTCCCGTCGGGCGCGGCTGTCCTGAAATTCACCAGCGCCACCGCTTTCGATCTCTACGCGGCGCCATTGACCGCCGACAGCAAGCCGGTGTCCTCCGGGACCATGGTCGGCAACGTTGCCACCGCATCGGGTGTGAGTTTCACCATGAGCGCTGCACCGGCGCCGGGGCCGAACGATCAATTCAACATCGCCGTCAACACTCACGAAACCCAGAACATTCTGGATACCGTGAGCCAGTTGAAGACCGCCCTGAACACGCCAACCAATGGCAATGCGCTCCTGATCCAGAAGCAGCAAGCCGCCGTGGCCTCGGGCATCGCCAACCTGGCCAGTGGCAACGATCAGTTGTCCAGCGCCTTGAGTTCGGTGGGCGGGCGCGGCGCGGCCCTGGATAACCAGGCCGAGATCAACCAAAGCCTGAAGATGGCCAACACAACGACCCAGTCGTCCATCCGCGATTCCGATCCGGCTGAAGTGATGACGCGCCTGACCTTGCAGCAAACCATGTTGCAGGCCTCGCAATTGGCGTTCAGCAAAATCACTCAGCTGGGTCTGTTCAACAAAATCTAAAGGCGTCGGGCGCGAAAGCGCCCGGCCGTAATTCGTCGAAGTCCAATCGCCTTTTTTCAGCGGTTTCAAAGGCTCACCCGGCCGGGTGAGCGCCCGCCGCTTGAGAGTCCCGCCGTGAACCCAGTCTCGTTAGTCAGCGTCGTCATTCCCGCCTTCAATCCACGCTTTTTCGCCCGGGCGCTGCGCAGTGCACTGGTCCAGCAATACGCCAACCTCGAAATCATTGTGTGCGACGACAGTCGCGGCGATGAGATCCGCCAGGTTGTCGAGTCGCTGACGGGCGATGCAGCGCTGCGGGTGCGATATGTACGAAACCCGCAGACCTTGGGTTTTGTCGGCAACCTGCTGGCGTGCCTGGGCGAAGCCAAAGGCGAGTACATCAAATTCCTGTGCGATGACGATCAGCTGTCGCCTGCCTGCATCGAACGTCAAGCGCAGGTGTTGGCTGAGAATGCCGACATCAATCTGGTGCTGGCTCAGCGTTTGTTCTGGGATGCTGACGATCACCCGTTGCCGTCGCGGTTGGAGAACAGCACGCTGTCGCCCGTTTGCGGAATCTTCAAGGGCGATGACCTGCTGGCGATTCTCGAGAACTTTCCGGTCAACTTTCTCGGGGGATTCAGTAATGCGCTGTTCCGCCGCGAAGACGTCCAGGAGCTGATGCCTGCCCTGACGCAACCCGGTCATTGCTTTGTTGCCTCCCTCGATTTGGCCTTGTACATCTGCCTGATGCGGCGGGGCAACATGGCGCAACTCAACTTCGTGCTGAGTGTCGAGCGTCTGCACACGCAGCGCTTGTCTCGCCAGCAAGCGATGAAAGACGCGACCGAGGTGGAAAGGCAATGGCTGGTGCAGATGCTCAAGGGGCGCGGTGGCGAAGGTGCGCCTGCGGGCGGATGGGCGCGTTACCTGCCATTGAGCCGCAACAAGGAAGAGCCGCGCGTCTGGGATGAGTTGCCCCTGGCTCGAACCCTGGGTGCCAGCCAGGCCAACCAGCAACATCGAGTGGGCATCGCCAGCGAGAGTTTTTCCCAGCTGTACGCCCAATGGCTGGCGTGCCGCACGCTCAACGACATTCAGCGACAACAATTGCCGGACACCTTGGCCGGCTGGTCGCGGCAACCGAAAATCGTCCCGATCATCATTGATGACCAGGCCAGTCGTGCCGGCCTGGACCTCACGCTTCAGAGCCTGGCCGCACAGCTTTACGCGCCGGACCTGATCCTGGTGTTGTCCAGCGCCTGCACCGAAGCGCAACTCGACGAGCGCGTGTTCAATGTGCCGTTGCAGGACGACTGGCAAGGGCAGGTCAACGGCTTGCTCGCGCAGCTTGACGGGGTTGACTGGTTCTATGTGGTGCGCGCCGGCGATCGTCTGGTGGAGCCCGCGCTGCTGCTGCTGGCCGAGCGCATCAGTGTCTCGCCGAATGCGTTGTGTCTCTATGGCGATGAAGGCGGATTGCGCGACGGTGAGTCGGAAGACCCGGTCTTCAAGCCGGATTTCAACCTGGACCTGATGCGCAGCTATCCCTACGTGGGGCGTTCGCTGGCGTTTCAGCGCGAGCGCTTCCTCGCACTCGGCGGCTTCAATCCGGGCTACGGCGAAATGGCGCCTCACGATGTGCTGTGGCGCATGGTCGAAGAAGACGGTGTCGATGTCGTCGAACATATTGCCGAGGTGCTGCTGGAGTCGACGTTCGGTCTCGCGCAGTGGCTGGCCCTGCCGGAAGTCATTGAACTCAACCCGCAGGTCGTGGAAGCGCATCTTCAGCGGTTGGGCGTTGCCCATGAGATTCGCCAGGGCAGTTACACCTCGCTCAATCGCGTCGATTACCTGCACGCAACGCGGCCGTTGGTGTCGATCATCATTGTCTGCAAGGACCAGTTAGCCGCCGTGCAGCGTTGCGTTGAAACGCTTCTCGAGCAAACCGCCTACAGCGAATACGAGTTGCTGTTGATCGACAATGGCAGCGAATCACCGCAGACCGTCGAGTGGCTCAATGGCATGGCGCAGTTGGGCAGCGACCGGTTGCGGGTGGAGGCGTTCGCGCAGCAAGGGAATGTCGCGGCAACGCGCAACTTCGCGGCGCAACAGGCTCGCGGTGAATATTTGCTGATGCTCGATCCCTATGCGGTGATCACCCGTGGCGACTGGCTGGACGAACTGCTCAATCATGCGCAACGTCCGGAAGTCGGCGTGGTCGGGGCCAAGCTGTTCAATCCTGACGGTCTGGTGGTGCATGCCGGTCTGATCCTGGGCCTGCAAGGGCCGGCTGGCTCACCGTTTTTCGGTGACCCGCTGAGCTCGGCGGGCTACATGCACCGCTTGCAGGTGGTTCAGGACATGAGCGCGGTCGGTGCCCATTGCCTGATGGTACGCAAAGAGCTATTCGTCAGTGTGGGAGGTCTGCAGGCGCAGGACTTTGCCTTGACCCTCAATGAAGTGGACCTGTGTCTGCGCATCCGTCAAAACGGCTACCTGGTGGTGTGGACACCGTATGCGCAACTGGCCCTCGGGACAGCGCCTGCGGTAGACGTGAGTGCGGCCGAGCAGGCGGTTTGCGTTCAGGAGCAGGAAACGTTTTACCACCGCTGGTTGCCCGTCATTGCCCGCGATCCGGCCTACAACCCTAACCTGATGCTGAATACCCCCGGGGGCTCCAGTTTTGGTCTGGAGCCAGGCTTGCGCACCGGGTGGAGCCCGTTTTCCGCTCGGCAAGTGCCCAAGGTCATGGCTGTGCCAATCAACGCTTCGGCGGTCGGGCATTACCGGGCGATCCAGCCGCTAATCGAGTTGGAGAAAGCCGGTCGGGCCACCGGGCGGATCTACTATGAAATGCCGTCGGTCATCGAAATCGAGCGTCAGTCGCCGGACGTCATCATTTTGCAGGGGCGCTACAGCGAGGGGCCGGTCAACGAGATCGCGGCCTTCAAGCCCTACACCAATGCGCGCCTGATTTTCGAACTGGATGACTACGTCATCAAGGCACCGAAGAAGAATCTGCACATTCGCAACATGCCGGATAACGTCGAGATGGAGCGTCTGGTCCGTCGCGCCATTGGCCTGTGCGATCGGGTGGTGGTCTCGACGCAGCCACTGGCCGACTCGTTGTCGTCCATGCACCACGACATTCGGGTGGTGCCGAACATGCTCGCCACGGACATGTGGAGCAATCTGCGCAGTCAGCGCAAGACGTCGAAAAAGCCACGGGTTGGCTGGGGCGGCGGTACCAGTCACTCGGGGGACCTGGCGATCATTGCCGACGTGGTTCGCGAACTGGCCAACGAGGTGGATTGGGTGTTCTTCGGCATGTGTCCCGAAGAGTTGATGCCTTACATGCATGAATTCCACGGGGTGATCGACCTGAGCGTCTACCCGGCGAAGCTGGCCAGTCTGAACCTGGACCTGGCGCTGGCACCGTTGGAATTCCATATCTTCAACGACTGCAAGAGCAACCTGCGCTTGCTGGAATACGGCGCATGCGGCTACCCGGTGGTCTGTACCGATACCGAGGCCTACCGGGGTTATCTGCCTTGCACTCGAGTCATCACCAACTCCACCGAAGAGTGGTTGCAAGCCATCCGCATGCACCTGAACGATCCGGATGCCAGCTACCGCATGGGCGATGAATTGCGCGAGGCCGTGCTGCGCGATTTCATGCTGCGCGGTGACAACGTGCGCTACTGGGAAAACGGCTGGCTGGCCGATTGATGCATCCCTCCAAGGTCGCCGCTGCCCAACGGTAGCGGCGGCTGCAGCGCCGCCGTTCGAGCTGGCGCGTTTCCTGCAAGTCCCCTGAAAATCGCCATAAATCTAGCATGTGCGACGCAGCCAGAAGCTGAAGGTTGCTGCCTCATGCGATTTATCCAGATGGTCGCCACGCCTTGTCAGGCTGGAGCAGGCCCTGTGACGAACAAGAGGGGAAACGATGAAGGCAGTTATTCTGGCGGGTGGTCTGGGCACGCGGATCAGCGAAGAGTCGCACCTCAAGCCCAAGCCCATGATCGAGATCGGTGGCAAGCCAATTCTCTGGCACATCATGAAGCAGTATTCCGCACACGGAATTCACGACTTCGTGATTTGCCTGGGCTACAAGGGCTACGCGATCAAGGATTTCTTCGCCAACTACTTCCTGCACACCTCTGACGTCACGTTCGACATGTGCAACAACCGCATGGACGTTCACCAGAACTACAGCGAGCCTTGGCGCGTGACCCTGATCGACACCGGCGAAGACACCATGACCGGTGGCCGCCTGCGTCGCGCCGCCCGTTACCTGGAAGGCGAGCAAGCCTTCTGCTTCACCTACGGCGACGGCGTTTCTGACCTCAATATCGGTGCGTTGGTGGACTTCCACCTGACGCACGGCAAACTCGCGACCGTGACCGCCGTGCAGCCGCCGGGTCGGTACGGTGCGCTGGAACGCGACGGTGACAGCGTCAAAGGTTTCGTGGAAAAACCACGCGGCGACGGCGGCTGGATCAATGGCGGCTTCTTCGTGCTGTCGCCGAAAGTGCTGCCGTACATCGCCGATGACCAGACGTCCTGGGAAGCCGAACCGCTCGCCGCACTGGCCAGCGAGCAACAGTTGCAAGCGTTCCAGCACGATGGCTTCTGGCACCCGATGGACACCCTGCGCGACAAAAACCACCTTGAGCACCTGTGGCAGAGCGGGGAGGCCCCATGGAAGCAATGGGACTGAGCCCGGAGTTCTGGCGCGGCAAGCGAGTCCTGCTGACCGGCCACACTGGTTTCAAAGGCAGTTGGTTGACGCTGTGGCTGCAAAGCCTGGGCGCCGAGGTCAGCGGTTTTTCGCTGGACCCTTCGACCGAGCCGAGCCTGTTCGAACTGGCACGTGTTCACGAAGGCATCAACGACCAGCGCGGCGACTTGCGCGACCTGGGCGCCTTGCTGGAATTGATCGCTGAAACCCAGCCGGAAATCGTCCTGCACCTGGCGGCCCAGCCGTTGGTGCGTGAAGGCTATCGCGACCCGTTGGGGACTTATTCCAGCAACGTGATGGGCACGCTCAACCTGCTCGAAGCGATTCGTCAGGTTGGCGGCGTGCGCGCCTGCGTGCTGGTGACCACCGACAAGGTCTACGCCAATCAGGAATGGTTGTGGCCTTACCGTGAGAACGAAGCCCTCGGCGGCCACGATCCCTACAGCAGCAGTAAAGCCTGCTGCGAATTGCTGGCGCAGTCTTACGCCGCTTCGTTCTTCCCGGCCGAGAAACATGCCGAACACGGCCTGGCCCTGGCCACGGCCCGCGCCGGCAACGTGCTGGGCGGCGGTGACTTTGCGCCGGAGCGCTTGATTCCGGATGTATTGAAAGCCTGGACCGCCGACGAGCCAGTCACCTTGCGTTACCCGCAAGCCGTGCGCCCATGGCAGCACGCACTGGAACCGCTGGCCGGTTACCTGCAACTGGCGGCCGGCCTCTACGAGCAAGGCCCGGAGTTTGCCGGCGCGTGGAACTTTGGCCCGAGCGAGGCGGACATGTGCAGCGTCGGCGAAGTGGTCGAGTTACTCGCCAATCGCTGGCCGCAAGCGCGTGGCTTGCGCATCGAACCGAGTGAATTGCATGAAGCAGGCCTGTTGCGCTTGGACAGCAGCCGCGCTCGTCAATTGCTGAACTGGCAGCCGCGCTGGTCGTTGCAACAGTGCCTGACCCAAACCCTCGATTGGCACCTGGCCTGGCAGAACGGCGACGACATGCGCGCCATCACCCTGGGTCAACTGAACCTGTACCGGGGCGCGCTGTGAGCGAATTTCTGTTGAAGCCGTTGCCGCTGGCCGGCCTGTTCAGCGTGCAACACAAACGCGTTGAAGATGACCGCGGACATTTCGCGCGACTGTTTTGCGAAGGCAGCCTGAGTGCATTTGGCCAACCCTTTCATATCCGTCAGATCAATCATTCCTGTACCCGCGAACGCGGCACCGTGCGTGGCCTGCATTATCAGGACGCCAACGCGCCGGAAGCGAAATTGATCACTTGTCTGCGCGGTGAAGTCTGGGATGTTGCAGTGGACTTGCGCCCCGACTCCGAGACCTTCCTGCACTGGCACGCCGAACACCTGCGCGCCGGCGATGGCCGCAGTCTGTTGATCCCGGCCGGGTTCGCCCATGGTTTCCAGACCCTCACCGACGACGCCGAATTGCTCTACCTGCACAGCGCGGACTACACGCCGGCGCACGAGGGTGGTTTGAGCGTCAACGATCCGCGGCTGGCCATCGCCTGGCCGCTGCCTGTCAATAATCTGTCGGCCAGGGATTCCAGCCATCCCTTGCTCGATGACCACTTCGCTGGAGTGCGAGTATGAACTGCCGTGGTTGCGGGACTTCCCTGGCCTTGCCGCTGATCGACCTCGGCACCTCGCCGCCGTCCAATGCCTACGTGCGCGCCGATCAGCTGGAGCAAGCCGAGCAATGGGTGCCGTTGAAAGTGGCGGTGTGTCAGCAATGCTGGCTGGTGCAGACCGAGGATTACACCAGCGCCGACAGCCTGTTCGACGCCGAGTACGCCTACTTCAGTTCGTTCTCCAGCACCTGGCTGGCCCACGCCGAGCGCTATGTCGCCGAAATGGCCGAGCGTTTCAGCCTGACGGCCGACAGCCGCGTGGTGGAAATCGCTGCCAACGACGGTTACCTGTTGCAGTACGTGGCCAAGCGCGGCATTCCTTGCCTGGGCGTCGAGCCCACCCGCAGCACCGCGCAAGCGGCGCGGGAAAAAGGCCTGGAGATCCGTGAGCTGTTCTTCGGTCGCGACACCGCTGCGCAATTGGTCAGCGAAGGCTGGTCGGCGGACTTGATGGCCGCCAACAACGTGCTGGCTCACGTGCCGGACATCAATGATTTTCTCGGTGGATTCGCGACCTTGCTCAAGCCGACCGGCGTGGCCACGTTCGAGTTTCCGCAACTGCTGACGCTGATGGCTGGCCAGCAATTCGACACGCTGTATCACGAGCACTATTCCTATTTGTCGCTGACCGCCGTGCAAACCTTGTGCGCGCGCAATGGCCTGGAAGTGTTCGACGTCAGCCAGTTGTCGACCCACGGCGGATCGCTGCGGGTCTTCGTGCAGCGCGCCGATGGCATTCGCCGCGACGTGCAGCCAGCGGTTGCCCGGCAGCTGCAAGCCGAGGTCAACGCCGGGGTGAAAAGCCCTGAGTACTACGCGACCCTCGCGCCGGCCGCCGAACGCATCAAGCATCAATTGCTGCGCTTCCTGTTGCAGGCCAAGGCCGACGGCAAACGCGTGGTCGGTTACGGCGCTGCCGCCAAGGGCAACACCTTGCTCAACTACGCCGGGATCAAGCCGGACCTGTTGGCCTGGGTCGCCGATGCCAACCCGCACAAGCAGGGCAAGTATCTGCCGGGCAGTCGCATCCCGATTGTGTCGCCAGCGCAGATCGATCTCGAAAAACCCGATTACGTGCTGGTCCTGCCGTGGAACCTGCTGCACGAAGTCAGTCAGCAACTGGCCCAGGTGCGTCAGTGGGATGGCCGTTTCGTGATCGCCGTGCCCGAGTTGACCGTCCTGTGAAAGTGCTGGTGACCGGTGCCACCGGGTTCGTCGGCCGCCATCTGGTCGAGGCCTTGCTTGCCCGTGGCTGCGAAGTCCGGGCCGTGGCGCGTAACGCCGAGACTGCCGCGCGACTGCCGTGGATCAATGCGGTGGAGTTCGTCGCGGCGGATATTCACGCCGCCGACCTGGACATCGTCGCGTTGACCGAAGGCGTCGATGCCCTGGCGCACCTGGCGTGGCCTGGCTTGCCGAACTATCAGGCGCTGTTTCACTTCGAGCACAACCTGATGGCCGATTACCGGTTCATCAAGGGTGCGGTCGAGGCGGGCGTGTCGCAGGTGCTGGTCACCGGGACCTGTTTCGAATACGGCCTGCAAAGCGGCCCGCTCAGCGAGCAGACCGCCGCGCAGCCAGGCAACCCCTACGGTTTGGCGAAGAACACGCTGCGGCTGTTTCTCGAAAACCTGCAGCGGGTTCAACCGTTCACCCTGCAATGGACGCGGCTGTTTTACCTGCACGGCGAGGGGCAAAACCCCAACAGTTTGTTGGCGGCGCTGGACCGGGCAATCGATGCCGGTGACACCAGTTTCAACATGTCGGCCGGCGAGCAGTTGCGTGATTATCTGGCCATCGATACCGCCGCGACTTACCTCGCCGCGATCCTGCAACAGCGCGACTTCGATGGCGTGATCAACTGCGCCAGCGGTCAGCCGATCTCGGTGCGGGCGCTGGTCGAGCAGCGGGTGCGCGAACGCGGCGCGTCGATCCATTTGAACCTGGGGCATTACCCCTACCCGACCCACGAGCCGATGGCGTTCTGGGGCGTGGCGGACCGTTTGCAACAGCTACTGGGAGCAGAGCATGAGGCATGAGTTGTATCGGGTCGCCGACCTGCCGGTATTGCAGAACCGAACCTTCGCCGATCCGGCGTCGGCCAGGGCTTCGGCGTGCGCGGACATGGTGCTGGTGCAGGATGAACAGAGCGGGTTGATCTTCAACCAGGCCTTCGATGCCGACAAGCTCAGCTACGACGCCGATTACCAGAACGAGCAAGCGCATTCCGGCCAGTTCCAGAAACACCTGGGCGACGTCGAAGGCATCATTGCCCGTCATTTCAAGGGTCAGGAACTGATCGAAGTCGGCTGCGGCAAGGGCTACTTTCTTGAGCTGCTCAAGGGCCTGGGCTACGCCATCACCGGCATCGACCCAGCCTATGAAGGCGACAACGCTGACGTGATCAAGGCGCCGTTCACCCGTGGCCTGGGCCTGGCGGCCGACGCCATCGTGCTGCGCCATGTGCTGGAACACATTCAGGACCCGGTGAGTTTTCTCGCCGAGATGGCCGACGCCAATCAGGGCGGGCAGATCTACATCGAGGTGCCGTGCTTCGACTGGATCCTCGAGCACCGCGCCTGGTTCGACCTGTTCTACGAGCACGTCAATTATTTCCGCCTCGATGACCTGCGCCGGATGTTCGGCACCGTGCACGAGGCCGGTCACCTGTTCGGTGGCCAATACCTGTACATCGTTGCGGACCTGGCCACGTTGCGCCTGACGCCCGAGCAACCGGTGCCGCGCCTGGCGTTGCCACAGGGTTTCACCAGCAGCCTGGAGCGCGCGGTACAGATTATTCAAGCCGCACCCGAACAAGGTTCGGCGATCTGGGGCGCGTCGTCCAAAGGCGTGATCTATTCGCTGTTCCTGCAACGGGCCGGTGTGGCGGTGGATCGCGTGGTGGATATCAACCCGGCCAAACAGGGGCGCTTCCTGCCCCTGAGCGGCGTGCGCGTGTCCTCGCCACAAGAAGCCATGGACGCCTTGCCCGAAGGCGCCAACCTGTTTGTGATGAATTCCAACTACCTCGAAGAAATCAAGCGGATGACCGGTGGACGCTACGTCTATCACGCCGTCGACAGCGCTTCGTTCCAGTGACTATTGAGATTAGAAAAATGACCGACAACACCATCAATAAAGCATTCGAAGCCCAATGCCAGGCAGAAATCGCGGCCCAGGGCGATGATCAGAAACTCACGGGCCTGGCCCAGGACTTCTTCAACGAGTCGGCCAAGCACAAGTACAGCTACCACTTTTCGTGGATGGGTCGTCCGATCATCCAGCTGCCGCAAGACATGATGGCGATGCAGGAAATCATCTGGCAGGTCAAACCCGACCTGGTGATCGAATGCGGCATCGCCCACGGCGGTTCGATCATCTACTACGCCTCGCTGCTGGAGCTGCAAGGCCACGGTGAAGTGCTCGGCATCGACCTCGACATTCGCCCGCACAACCGCGAAGCCATCGAGAGCCATCCGATGAGCAAGCGCATCAAGATGATCGAAGGTTCGAGCATTGATGCCGACATCGCCGGCCAGGTCCGTGCGGCCGCCGAAGGCAAGAAAGTCATCCTGGTGCTGGACTCCAACCACACCCACGACCACGTGCTCGAAGAGCTGCGCCTCTACGCACCACTGGTGTCGGTGGACAGCTACTGCGTGGTCATGGACACCGTGGTTGAAGACATGCCGGCCGATTTCTTCCCGGACCGTCCTTGGGGCCCGGGCGACAACCCGAAGACCGCCGTGTGGAAATACCTCGAAGAGAACGCTGACTTCGAGATCGATCGTCAGTTGCAGAACAAGCTGCTGATCACTGTGGCGCCGGACGGCTACCTGCGTCGCGTTCGCTAAGCAACGACATCATTGTTGAGTTCATCGGGCGAAATGCCGGTTGTGGGGAAGAAAATGCAAGGCAATTACGGTTCTGAAAGCGGATTACCACTGAACGAGTTGTTGACGGTGGTGATGGTCACCCATAACCGTCCGGCCTTTGCGCGCCGGGCAATCAAGTTTTACAGCACCTTGCCTTGCAGGATCCTGTTGCTGGATTCCTCGACCCAGGTCACCGACGGCATCGACGGCGTTTACCCCTCGGTCGATTACCGCCATGTGCCGCAGTTCGGCTACCAGGGCCTGCGGGCCAAGCTGGACTACGGCGTGAAGGAGGTGACCACGCCGTACATGGTGTTCGCCGCCGACGATGACTTCATTCTGCATGACGGGATCAAGTCTGCGGTCTCGTTCCTGGAAGACAATGCCGATTACGGCATGTGCCACGGCTACTGCCTGATGTACCTGACCCTGGCCAGCAGCGTGAGCTACTACCGCCGGGACAAGAAAGTCTGTGAAGACTATTCGTCGGAGCGTGCTCAGGACCGGGTCATCGATTTCATGCAGCAGTACATTCCGCCGTTCTACGCGGTTCACCGCGTCGAGCTGCTGCGCGACTGGTACGCGACCATGCCGGAGAACATCAGCTTCGAATGGCAGGAAATCGGCCACGCGTACTACATGCTGGCACGGTCCAAGGCCCGCATGCTGCCGATCCCGTACGTGGTGCGCGAGGTCAACTACATGGTCTCGGAGCACAAGACCGAGGTCTACACCACCCTGGCCGCCAACGACGCGAAATCGGTGGCAGAGCGCGAAGCGTTCGCCGAGCTGCTGTCGACCTTGCCACGCGAGCACACCGGTCTCGACCCGGCGCAGGGCAAGCAGTTGGCGCTGGAGAGTTTCGACGCCATGGCGGACTGCCTGCGCACCGGGCGCTCGCTGACCTCCGAACCGATTATCGAGTCGCGCTGGACCAACGTGCAGAAGGGGCCGGAACGTCGGTTTGGGCTGTTTCAGTACGTCGAGTTGCCTTACTACAACCAGCCGTTCTTCGATCTGTTGAGCGAGATCGAGTTTCTGCTGCACGCCATGCCGGCCGGCCGCGTTCAGCTGCAGGGGCTTGAAGGGATCTGGGCTGATCAGGAAAACATGATGCGCCCGCGCAACAACGACACCGCCGAAAGCGTGGTCGATCGGTTGTGGCATGCGTATGACGCGGGGCCTTTCAACCGCCAGGTGGTCAAGCGCCTGGTGCAGCAGTTGGAGCTTCTGGGCGAAGAGGAACCGGCGCGGGACATGCGCGCCTGGTCCGAGCGCTTGAATGCGGTATCGACACAAGGCAACGAAGAGGCGTTCGGTGCCATGCGCTCCGGCCGCCTGCTCAATTGGTTGGCGGCGCGTGCCCCTGATGCTGACGAAGTGGCGGCGACGTCGCGCTATCTGGCCGAGCACCGTGGCGGCCCGCAATTCGGCATTCTGGTGCTGGACCTCGACAACGACGCCGCCAAGTTGCAAATTACCCTCGACAGCTTGCTGGAAGGTCGCAACCACGCCTTCAAGATCGTGGTGTTCACCACGGGCGAACCGCTGGCGGCAACGACCGAGCACAACACGCTGCACTTTGTGCGCGTGACGCTGGCCAACCATGTCGACAAGCTCAACCAGGTGGTCCGTCAATCGGCGTGCGACTGGATGATTTTGACCGAGGCAGGTGACGAGTTCACCGCTGGCGGCCTGTTGCGCGCCGGTCTGGAACTGCTGGCCGCGCCGGAATGCCGCGCGGTGGCGTCGGACGAAATCCATCGCGACGCCCATGGCGCGCTGGTGGATGTATTCCGTCCTGGCTTCAACCTCGATCTGCTGCAAAGCCTGCCCGCGCTGATGGCGCGTCACTGGCTGATCCGCAAGGACGTGTTGCTGGCCGCCGGCGGTTATCAGGCCGACTTCAGCAAAGCGCTGGAATTCGACGTGCTGCTGCGCATCATCGAAGAGGGCGGCCTGGCCTGGCTGGCTCATCTGGACGAACCGCTGATGATCGCCCGCACGCCAGTGCTGGAAGACAATGCCCACGAACGTCAGGCCCTGGTCCGACACCTCGCTACCCGTGGCTACAAGGCGCAAGTCAGCTCGGAAGAGCCGGGCACTTACCGCATTGACTACCGTCATGCTGAACGTCCGCTGGTGTCGATCATCGTCCCGAGCCAGGACAACCTGGAGTCGTTGCAGCGTTGCCTGACCGGCATCTTGCAACGCACCCGCTACACCCGTTACGAAATAGTGATCGCCGACAACGCTAGCCAGTCCCCAGAGCTGCTGCAGTGGCTGGACGGTCTCGGCCAGCCGGGCGACCGCGTCCGCGTGCTGCGCTCCCATGAGCGTCTCAGCGAGTCGGCGCTGTTCAACGAAGCCAGTCGACAAGCCGAGGGTGAATACCTGGTGCTGCTGGCGGCGGACGGCGAAGTGGTCAACCCGAACTGGCTCGAATCCCTGCTCAACCAGGCCCAGCGCCCGGAAGTCGGCGTGGTCGGCACCAAGTTGCAGGACCACGACGGCAACGTGACCCAGGCCGGCCTGATCCTGGGCATGAACGACGGTGTCGGTTCGGCCTTTGTCGGCGAGAAGAAAGATGCCAAGGGCTACCTGAATCGTCTGGTGCTGGAGCAGAACTATTCGGCCGTTTCCGCCGTATGCCTGATGATCCGCAAAGCTTTGTTCGATGAAGTGGGCGGTCTGGACGAGGCTGCGTTCGCCGAGGCTTTCGCCGATGTCGACCTGTGCCTCAAGGCCGGGCAGGCGGGCTATCTGGTGGTGTGGACACCGCAAGTCCAGGTCATTCACCCGGGCACCTTGCCTGATGCGCCACAAGCCCTTCAGGCCTTGCGTGAAAAGTGGGCGGACGCGTTCCAGCATGACCTGGCGTACAACAAAAACCTCGCCCTGACCGGCAAGGGTTTCACCCTTGGCAACAACTCCAGTGTGAACTGGGCGCGGTTGCTGGCTTAAGTCTGGTGCACAGGTAAAAGGATTCGCGGCATGTTCAACGGTAAATCGATTTTCATATCCGGCGGCACCGGCTCGTTCGGGCGCAACTTCATCCGCCGGTTGCTGGAGCAATACCAGCCCAAGCGCGTGGTGGTGTTTTCGCGCGATGAGCTCAAGCAATACGAAATGCAGCAGACGTTCAACGCGCCGTGCATGCGTTACTTCCTGGGCGACGTGCGCGATGGCGAGCGTTTGCGTCAGGCCATGCGCGGCATCGACTACGTGGTGCACGCCGCCGCCCTCAAGCAAGTGCCGGCGGCGGAGTACAACCCCACAGAATGCATTCGCACCAACGTCAACGGCGCGGAAAATATCATTGCCGCCGCCATCGACAACGGCGTGAAGCAAGTCGTCGCGCTGTCCACCGACAAGGCGGCCAGCCCGATCAACCTGTACGGCGCGACCAAACTGCTGTCGGACAAACTGTTCGTGGCGGCCAACAACATTGCCGGCGAACAGCAGACTCGCTTTGCCGTGGTGCGCTACGGCAACGTGGCCGGCTCGCGCGGCTCAGTCGTGCCGTTTTTCAGCAAGCTGATCGCCGAAGGCGCGCAAGAGCTGCCGATCACCGATGAGCGCATGACGCGCTTCTGGATCACCCTCGATCACGGCGTGCAGTTCGTGCTCGACAGCTTCGCCCGCATGCATGGCGGCGAAGTGTTCGTGCCGAAGATTCCGTCGATTCGCGTCGTCGATCTGGCTCGGGGCATGGCCGAGCACCTGCCGCACAAAAACGTCGGCATTCGTCCGGGCGAAAAACTCCATGAACTGATGGTGCCGCTGGACGATGCCCGCATGACCCTGGAGTTCGCCGACCACTACACGATCCAGCCGTCGATTCGCTTCACCAGCGTCGATGTGGATTTTGCCGTGGACAAACTGGGCGAGCGGGGCCGGCCAGTGAGCGAAGATTTCGAGTACCGCTCCGACACCAACCCGCACTTCCTCTCGGTGGGCCAGATCGCTGACCTGCACGCGGAGCTGTCGGCATGATTCCCTATGGTCGGCAAAGTCTCGATCAGGCAGACATCGATGCGGTTGTCGCCGTGTTGCAGTCCGACTGGCTGACACAAGGGCCGACCATCGAGCGATTCGAGCAGGCCATGGCCGAACGGTGCCAGGCCCGTCACGCGGTGGCCGTGTGCAACGCCACTGCGGCGCTGCACATCGCCTGCCTGGCGGCGGGGCTCGGGCCGGGCGACCGGCTGTGGACCACGCCCAACACCTTCCTGGCATCGGCCAATTGCGGTCGCTACTGCGGGGCCGAGGTCGACTTCGTCGACATCGATCCGCTGACCTGGAATCTGGACGCCCATGGGCTGGCGGCAAAACTTGAACAGGCCGAGCGCGACGGCACCTTGCCCAAGGTGCTGGTGGCGGTGGCGTTCTCCGGCCAGAGTTGCGACTTGCGCATGATCGCCGGGCTGGCGGAGCGTTATGGCTTTACCGTGATCGAAGACGCCTCCCATGCGGTCGGCGCGAGCTACGCCGGGCGTCCTGTGGGTTGCGGTGAGTTCGCGGCGATGACGGTGTTCAGTTTCCACCCGGTGAAGATCATCACCACCGCCGAGGGCGGCATGGTCCTGACCAACCGCCCGGAGCTGGCCGAGCGTTTGCAGCGCCTGCGCAGCCACGGCATGACCCGCGATCCGCGACAGATGACCGAAGCCAGTCACGGCCCTTGGTATTACCAGCAAGTAGAGCTGGGCTTCAATTACCGAATCACTGATCTGCAGGCCGCCCTCGGCCTGTCGCAGTTGAGCAAGCTGGACGGTTTTATCGAACGTCGACGGGAACTGGCGGCGCGTTATGCGCGGTTGCTCGCCGACCTGCCCCTGACGTTGCCCTGTGCGCAACCCGAGGCTGAGTCGGCGTGGCACCTGTACGTGGTGCGGTTGCAGACGGACCGGATCAGCCTCAGCCATCGACAGGTGTTCGAAGGCTTGCGGGCTGCCGGCGTCGGTGTAAACCTGCATTACATCCCGGTGCATTTGCAGCCGTACTATCGCGACCTGGGTTTCGCCGGGGGCGATTTTCCGCAGGCCGAACGTTACTACGCCGAGGCGATCAGCCTGCCGCTGTTCCCCTTGCTGAGCGATGAACAACAGGACTACGTGGTCGAGCATTTGCGGCGGCTGGTCCTTGAGGAGTAAGACCTTGAGCAGCGTTGCGATCATTCCAGCGCGTGGCGGCAGCAAGCGAATCCCGCGCAAGAACCTCAAGCCGTTCGACGGTGTGCCGATGATCGTCCGGTCGATCCGCACCGCACTGGATTCGGCCCTGTTCGATCAGGTGATCGTCAGCACCGACGATGAAGAAATCGCCGACGTGGCGCGGGCGCACGGTGCGCAAGTGCCATTTATGCGGCCCGCGGCACTGGCCGACGATTTCACCGGCACCGCGGCGGTCGTGGTGCATGCCTTGCAGCAACTGCCGGCGTTCGATTTTGCCTGTTGCATCTATGCCACTGCGCCGCTGTTGCAGGCGCGTTATTTGCGTCAGGGGCAGGAGCTGCTGGTCCAGCATCCACACAAGTCCTTCGCGTTTTCCGTCGCCGGTTTCGGCTTCCCGGTGCAGCGTGCGCTGGTCCTCGACGAGGAGGGCGCCTTGACGTCGCTCTACCCGGAATTTCGCCAGACCCGTTCCCAGGATCTCCCTGAAGCCTTCCAGGACGCCGGCCAGTTTTATTGGGGGCGCAGCGACGCCTGGCTGCGCGGTGATGCGTTGTTTTCGACGGCAAGCCTGCCGGTGATCCTGCCCAGGCATCTGGTGCAAGACATCGACACCGCCGAAGACTGGAAGCGTGCCGAATACCTGTACGCCGCGCTCAAGGCCGGTGGTGAAGTGCAATGAGAGTGCTGATTCGCGCCGATGCGTCGCCCACCATTGGCAGCGGCCATATCGCTCGCTTGTTGCCGCTGGCCAGAACCTTGCGCCAGCAAGGCTCGCACGTCGCGTTTGCCTGCCGCCAGTTGCCCGGGCATCGGCTGGACATGCTCGCGGCGGAAGGTTTTGAAACCTTCGCGCTGCCGGCTCGTTATCCCGATGAAGACCCGCAGCAGGCCATCGAATCGATGTTGCCGTGGCAGGCGGACATCGATGCATTGGCACTCGCGCTGGAAAACCAATCGGCGTATGACTGGATCATCGTCGACCACTACGGCCTCGATCATCATTGGCAAACCGCAGCCCGACACTGGGCGCCACGGATTGCCGCGGTGGACGACCTGGCGACGCGCACTTACAGCGTCGATCTGCTGCTCAATCAGAATTTGTCCGGCACGCCGGAGGCTTACACCGCGTTGCTGCCACGCGGATGCCAAGCGTTGCTCGGCCCGGGTTTTGCCCTGCTGCGAGAGGAATTCTGCGGCGCGGCGATCGAGATCAAACCCCGGGCGAAGCGGGTGCTGGTGAACTTCGGCGGCTTCGATGCCGCGATGCAGACGCACCACGCGATGCTGGCGCTGGCAGAATTGCCCGGGCTTGAAGTCGATTTTGTGGCCGGTGCCGAGAACCCGGCCTGGGAAAAAATGCAGCGGCTGGCGGCCAATCGTCCGAACTGGCGCCTGCACCGTTTTGTCAGCGACTTCTACCGATTGATGACCGAGGCCGACCTGTTTGTCGGCGCCGGCGGCGGTACCAGTTGGGAGCGCGCGGCCCTGGGGCTGCCGACGATCTGCATCGCGGTGTCGAATAATCAGCAAGCCAATGGCGAGGTGATGGCAACGTCGGGCGCGCATGTGTACCTGGGGCCTCGCGAGCAGGTCAGCGTTGAACAATTGCGTCAGGCGATCGGTTTTGTCGCCGGCAATCAAGGGCTGCGCCAGAGCCTGGCCGAACGTTCGCGGCAGCTGGTCGATGGTCGGGGCGCGAAGCGCGTTGCGGCAGCGCTGGCCGGTGCGGTGTTGCGGGTGCGTCCGGCAACGTCAGACGACGCACGGTTGCTGTTCGACGGGCGTAATGCCGAAGCGGTGCGGCGCTGGTCGCTGGACTCCGGCATCATTGACTGGCAGCAACATCAAGACTGGCTGACGGCCAGTTTGAGCAATCCGCAGCGTTTGCTGCTGATCGCCGAAGCCGATGACGGCCCGGTCGGTGTGCTGCGTTACGACCTGCGCGACGTTGAAACGGAGGTCTCGATTTACCTGTTCGAAGGTCGATTCGGCCTGGGATGGGGCAGGGCGCTATTGGCGCAAGGCGAAGCGTTCGTGCGCGCCCTCTGGCCGCAACTGCAGGCCATCACGGCCCAAGTGTTGCCAGAGAACCAGCCCTCGTTGAAAGTGTTCCGCGAAGCCGGTTTTACTCAGAGTGCCTGCGCGTTCACGCGCGTATTGAAGGATGACAGCAATGACTAGTTTCAAGATCGGCAATCGCTCCATCGGTGCCGATGCGCCGCCGTTCATCATTGCCGAAATGAGTGGCAACCATAACCAGTCCCTTGAGGTGGCGCTGCAGATCGTCGACGCCGCGGCCAAGGCCGGCGCGCATGCCTTGAAGCTGCAAACCTACACCGCCGAGACCATGACCCTGGACCTGTCCGAGGGCGAGTTCTTCATCAAGGACCCGAACAGCCTGTGGGCCGGTACTTCGCTGTACGCGCTGTACGAAAAGGCGCATACGCCCTGGGAATGGCACGCGCCGATTTTCGCCCGGGCCAAGGAATTGGGCATGCTCGCCTTCTCGACGCCGTTCGATGACAGCGCCGTGGACTTTCTCGAAAGCCTCGACGTGCCGGCTTACAAGATCGCCAGTTTCGAGAACACTGATCTGCCGTTGATTCGGCGGGTGGCCGCGACGGGCAAGCCGTTGATCATTTCCACTGGCATGGCCAGCATCGCCGAACTCGACGAGACCGTGCGCGCCGCCCGCGAGGCCGGCTGCAAGGACCTGGTCTTGCTCAAATGCACCAGCACCTACCCGGCGACGCCCGCCAACAGCAACGTGCGCACGATTGCGCATCTGCGTGAATTGTTCGGCTGTGAAGTCGGCCTGTCCGATCACTCCATGGGCGTTGGCGTGTCCGTGGCGGCAGTGGCGCTTGGGGCGACGGTGGTGGAAAAGCACTTCACCCTCGACCGCTCGGCCGGTGGCGTGGACGCCAGTTTTTCACTGGAGCCCGCTGAACTGGCGAGCCTGGTGATCGAAACCGAGCGCGCCTGGCAGGCCATGGGCCAGGTGCATTACGGCGTCACCGAAGCCGAGCAGAAGTCGCTGGTGTACCGGCGGTCGCTGTATGTCACTCAGGACATGGTGGCCGGTGAAGCGTTCTCGAGCGCCAATGTGCGCGCCATTCGTCCAGGCCTGGGGCTGGCCCCCAAACACGCGCAAACCCTTCTGGAACGCCGCGCGCGCCACGCCATCAAGCGTGGGACGCCGCTGGACTGGTCGTTGGTCGAATAACGGCTCATCGCTTTGATTCGGCAAAATAGCGTGACCTGCGAGTCATAACGCGCATCTTCACTGTATTGTATCAATCGGGAAGGTGGCGCCTGGTCTGTGTCTGGCCCAGTGATAGCCCTTTGCTCTTCCCGCTGTCGCCTCTTCGGGGCGACGTTTTTCTTTGTTTGTCGGCGCCCCTCGAATCATTACGAGCGGTGGTATTGGGCTGTTTATTATTGGGAAGCCGTAATGATTGGCATAAAAAGCATTGCGAGCTACGTTCCTGTAGCCGGCGTGGACAATTACGCACAAGGTGCAAAATTCGAGAAGGATGAAGAATTCATCCTGGGCAAGATCGGTTCCGCTTTCCTGCCACGCAAAGACGATGGTCAGGAAACGTCGGACCTGTGTGTCGAAGCAGCCAACGCGCTGTTCGCCAACACCCCTGATTTGAAACGTGAAGCCATCGACGTGCTGATCGTTGTCACCCAGAACGGTGACGAAGAAGGCCTGCCACACACCGCGGCCATCGTTCAGGACAAACTGGGCCTGCCAACGACCGTGGCGGCATTCGACATTTCCCTGGGCTGCTCCGGCTATGTCTATGGCCTCTACGCGATCAAGGGCTTCATGGAAGCCGCGGGCCTGAAGAATGGTCTGCTGATCACCGCCGATCCGTATTCGAAGATTGTCGACCCGGAAGACCGCAACACCACCATGCTGTTCGGCGACGCCGCCACCGCGACCTGGATGGGCGAAAACGCACCCTGGCTGCTGGGCAAGGCGAAGTTCGGCACCGACGGTTCCGGTGCACCGCACCTGAAAGTGACCGATGGCGTGTTCTTCATGAACGGCCGCCAGGTGTTCAACTTCGCACTGCTCAAAGTCCCGGCGCATTTGCATGAACTGCTGGCCGATTCGCAACTGACCGCTGACGATGTCGATGCCTTCTGCATTCACCAGGGCAGCGCGGCAATTGTCGACGCGGTGGCGCGACGCTTCGAAGGTGAGCCGGAAAAGTTCATCAAGGACATGGTCGAGACCGGCAATACCGTGTCGTCGAGCATTCCGTTGCTCCTGGAAAAACACGTTCTCGATTCCAGCTGGAAGCGCGTCGCGCTGAGCGGTTTCGGGGTCGGCCTGTCCTGGGGTTCGGCGATCATTTATCGCCCTTGACGTGAACTTTGTGGCATAAAAAATAGCGCTCAAGGTGTAATCTTGAGCGCTATTTTTTTTGTATGGCGAGCGAGGCGATATGAGCGACAGCTTTGACCACAATGCTCAGGTGATAGAGCGACGCTGGCCGGCGCTGTTTGCGCGCTTGATCACTGAACGCAGCATGCAAGAGCAGGCTGAACTGGTGGAAGGCCTGGGCTCGACCCTGAGCATTTCCGGCATTCAGCTCACCAGTCGCCATGACCGCACGCGTGAAGCACGCCTGCAGGCTGCCAGCCTGCCGTCGGACGCCCCAGTGGTGCACGTCTATGGCACGGGCCTGGGCGACTTGCCGACCGTACTGCTTGAAAACGCCGATATTCAGCGTGTGTTCGTGCATATCCTCAACGGCGCGATTTTCCGGTTGACCCTGCAGTTGCTCGATCAACAGCACTGGCTCAACGACCCGCGGATCGAGTTGAGGTACGCCGGTGATGCGCCGGACATCTACATGCCGTTTTTTGCCTTGCCCGCCGAGATGCTGCTGGCGGACGACTTCAACGCGAAGATCCGTGATCGGCTGATCAGCGAAGTGCACCTGGCCTTCAACAATCGCGAGTTCGATCCGAACTCTCCGGAGATCATTCAGCGACTGGAAGAGAGTCTTGAACTCGTCAGCCAGGACGCCGACGTTGCTGAGCTGTTCTCGACCTGCTCAGGGCGAGAGGTGTACGTCATCGCCACGGGGCCTAGCCTCGAACACCACTTCGAACAGCTTCGTGCCATCCGCGAGCAAGAACCTCGGCCGTTGTTCATCAGCGTCGACACCGCCTACCGTCCCTTGCGCGAGCACGGCATTGCGCCGGACATCGTGGTCAGCATCGACCAGCGCATCGGCTTCAGGCACTTGCCGCCCGAGGACACGGGCGACATCCCCTTGGTCTATTTGCCCCTGAGCGACCCGCAGGTCCTGGCCGCCTGGCAAGGTGCCCGTTACGTCGGGTACTCCGCCAGCCCGGTTTATGCCGCGTTGCGTCAGGCGCTACCCAAGGCTGAGCTGTACGTGGGCGGCAGCGTGATTCATCCGGCGGTGGACCTCGCGGTGAAAATGGGCGCGGACCGCATCACCCTGTTCGGCGCCGATTTTGCGTTCCCCATGAATAAAACCCATGCCGGCTGGGGCGATGGCGACCTGGGGCCGGGCGTGAGCCAGGCCCGGCACTGGGTGCTCGACGGCAATGGCCAGCGGGTCAGCACGCAGTTGAATTTCCGCAGTTACCTGTGCGAACTGGAGCGCTACATCGCCGGGCACCCGAAGGTAAGTTTTTTCAACAGCAGTCGGGCGGGCGCGATGATTGTCGGTACCACGTTCAATCAGGAGTTCGTACAGTGAACGGGTTCGCACACTGCATCAGCGATTGCCGCCAATGCGCGCAGTTGTTCCGTCTGGGGCGTGATGTCGAGGCGGCGCTAAACATGGTCGATGTCTTCGAAAAGTCGCAGGCACTGTTCGATCAAATGCCTCAGGCAATTCAGCAACAGTGGGCGCAATTGCTCATGTCGATGTTCGCCGCCCAGGAAGCGCAGGACTGGCTGGGGTTGGCGGACTCGATGGAATACGAATTGGTTGATTTGCTCGAAACGGGCCAGTCCCGGGTTTGAATGTTCATTGCCGGTTGATGCGATTGAAGTCGCCGGCAATTCTCTGACGTCATTTTTCCTCTCTCGGGTGTCTTGCAAGCCTTTGTTTTCTTAGGGGTGGCAGTGTGATGGCAAATTTTTTTCAAAAAGCCCTCAAGCAACCTGCAATCGCGACGATAACTACTACGAAGGTTCTCTAGGCCATACCCGGCGGTTGCCAGGGCCGGAAGCCAGTACCCAACCAACGAGGAATTCATCATGCCATTAGGCGTAAACACTAACGTTGCATCCCTGAACGTTCAAAAGAACCTGGGCCGTGCTTCGGATGCTCTGTCGACCTCCATGACTCGCTTGTCTTCCGGCCTGAAAATCAACAGCGCTAAAGACGACGCCGCCGGCCTGCAGATCTCTACTCGTATGACCAGCCAGATCCGTGGTCAGACCGTAGCCATCAAAAACGCCAACGATGGTATCTCGATGGCGCAGACCGCTGAAGGCGCGCTGCAAGAGACCACCAACATTCTGCAGCGTATGCGTGAACTGGCTGTTCAAGCCCGTAACGGTACCAACATCACTGCTGACCGTACCGCAACCAACGCCGAATTCATCCAGCTGTCGGACGAGATCACTCGTATCGCTTCCAGCACCAACCTGAACGGCAAAAACCTGCTGGACGGTTCGGCTGGTTCGATGGTTCTGCAAGTAGGTTCCAACACCGGTACCAACAACCAGATCACCCTGACCCTGAGCACCAGCTTCGCTGCTTCCAGCCTGTCTGTTGGTTCGGGTACTACTGTTCTGACTGGTGCTACCTCGGCTGCTGCTTTCTCGGCAATCGACGGTGCAATCACCGCGATCGACTCGGCTCTGGCAACAGTCAACGCCGTCCGCGCCAACCTCGGTGCTTCGCAAAACCGTCTGACCAGCACCATCTCCAACCTGCAGAACGTTAACGAAAACGCCTCTGCTGCATTGGGTCGTGTACAAGACACCGACTTCGCTGCTGAAACTGCCAACCTGACCAAACAGCAAACTCTGCAACAAGCTTCCACCGCTGTTCTGGCTCAAGCCAACCAGTTGCCTTCCGCTGTACTGAAACTGCTTCAGTAATTCGGTTGAGTTTTAGCGGGGGAGTGCGCTTGTCGTGCTCTCTCGCTTTTTAGTTTCAGGAGTGATGGACATGGACATGAGCGTAAAGCTGAACTTGTCTTACCCGGCGGCTCAACCGGCGAACGCGGCGGTTGCTCAATCGGCTGGCGTTTCCTACAGCGCAAGCGATACCGATCAGTCGGTGGCTGGCAGTAAAGACTCGGATCCGAACAAGCTGAAACTGGCTGTGCAGGAAATCGAGAAGTTCGTCCAGTCGATCAAGCGGAATCTGGAATTCTCGATTGATGAGGCGTCCGGAAAAGTGGTTGTTAAAGTGATTGCCACGGAATCCGGTGAAGTGGTGCGACAGATCCCTTCCGAAGAAGCCTTGAAGCTGGCGGAAAGTTTGAACACTGCAAGCAACGTGCTGTTTGACGCCAAAGCCTGACAGCTGGCATGAATCGTGTTTGTGCGTTGATATGACGGCGTGATCGGTCAAAAGACCGGCGGCAGACATTTAGGGAGATGTACATGGCAAGTCCAATTACAACCGGTACGGGCCTTGGCTCCAACCTGGACATCAGTTCGATCGTAACCGCACTGGTCAACGCCGACAGTTCGGCCAAGCAGAACCAGATCAAAACCCAGACCACGATCAACACCGCGAAAATTTCGGGTGTCGGCGCGCTCAAAAGTGCCCTGGCCGCCTATCAGGCCGCGATGGATAAACTGAGCAGTGCGACCAGCCCCTCGTTCAGCGGTTTCGCAGCGACGTCGTCGGCGTCCACAGTACTGACCGCGACCTCTGACAACACCGCCGTCAATGGCACTTACACCATCAAAGTCAACAATCTGGCTACCAGCTCCAAAGTTGCCAGTGCTAATTTCTCCGGCGGTGCGAGCAGTGCCATTCCGACTGGTACTCTGAAAATCAGTCAAAATGGCACTGACTACAGCGTTGCTATTCCTGCCGGTGCGACGCTGCAGACCACTCGCGATGCGATCAACACCACGCTGAGCGCCCAGGGTATTTCGGCCAACATCGTCACTGACAGCAACGGCTCGCGGCTGGTCATCGGGTCGACCACGACCGGCAAGGGCTCGGACATGGTGGTCAGCGGTATCGCAGGCCTGAACATCGACGGCACGCAGGTGATGGGGACCATTCCCGATCCTTCGAACCCGGGGCAGACCCTGCCGGATCCGGCCAGTTCCGGAACCATCGGTGCGTTGGCCACTGATGCGAGCCTGTCGATCGATGGCCTGGCGGTGACCAGCAAAACCAACACCGTCAGCTCGGCGGTGAGCGGCTTGAGCATGACCCTGGTGGCTGCGGGCACTTCGACCGTGACCGTTGCGACCAACACGACCGGTTTGCAGACGTCGATCCAGTCGTTCGTCGATGCCTACAACACGCTGGTAAAAACAGTTAACTCGCTGACACAGGCCACTGCCGACGCTGATGGCAAGCTGACGGTCTCTGCACCTATGACCGGTGACTCCCTGCCGCGTTCGCTCCTTGCCGATATCCGCAAAGAGCTGACCACCCCAGGCCCTGGTGGGCAACTGTCGGTGCTGGCGCAATTGGGTATCACCACTGATCAGAAAGCCGGTACCTTGAACTTTGACACCACCAAGTTCAACACGGCGATGAAAGACAAATCGCTGGGCAGTCAGGTGCAAACGCTGTTCACCGGTACGAACAGCACCAACGGTCTGCTGGCCCGGATGAAAACGGCGATGAGCCCGTACGCGTCCACCGGCGGCATCCTGGACCAGCGCTCCACGAGCCTGAGCAAGCAGAAGACCGACCTGACGACTCAGCAGGCCGCACTGGATCTGCGCGTGGAGTCGATGACGAAAACGCTGACCGCCAAGTACAATGCGATGGACCTGTTGGTCGGGCAGATGAAGGCGACGGCGAGCAACATTACTTCGTTCTTCGACACCATGAATGCTCAAGCCAAAGCCTGATCGTTAAATTTATGGTACAAAAAAACCCGGCTGCGTTTTGAACGCGCCGGGTTTTTGTCTTCTGCTATAAAGTTTTTTGACTCGCCGACGATATATTGGTCAGGCGAGCCCTAGAGTTGTGATGAGGTAAGAACATGAATCCGATGTTGGCCCTTCGGCAATATCAGAAAGTTGGAGCGCAAGCTCAAGTCTCCGAGGCCAGTCCGTACCGTCTGGTGCAGATGCTGATGGAGGGTGGGCTGGATCGCATCGCTCAGGCCAAAGGGGCCATGGAGCGTAACGACATTCCGGGTAAAGGTGTCTTGATCAGCAAGGCCATTGGCATCATTGGCGGCCTGCGCGAGGGCCTGGATCTTGAGAACAAGGCCGACGAAGTCGAGCGCCTGGATAATCTCTACGTCTACATGATGCAGCGCCTGACAGAGGCCAACATCAAGACCGATCCAGTGATCCTGGATGAAGTCGCCGATCTGCTTCGCACCGTCAAAGACGGCTGGGACGGCATCGCAGAGCCAAGTCCGCAGTTTTGAGGAGATCACCATGAGTCTTGTATTGCAGCGAATCGAACAGACCCGCGAAGCGTTGGTCGGTGCATTGGCCGAGCGCAACTGGGAAGCCATTGGTGAACTGGACCTGGCTTGCCGTTCCTGCATGGAAGACGTCTTGAGTGAGGCGATGCTGGATGAGGCCGCGTTGCGCGTTAACCTTGAGGAGTTGCTGGGGGTGTACAAGCAGCTGCTCGAGGCGGCCATGGGGGAAAGGCAGGCGATTGTCGACGAGATGTCGCAGATCCATCAAGCACAGAACGCCGCAAAGGTTTACCATCTGTTTGGTTAATTAATCCTCTGTTAATCCAAACTAAGTGCGCCATAAATTTGACTGTGCACGGTTTTTTGACTTAACTAGTGGCTGGTTCCAGATTTCAGGCGTCTACAGGCGTAACGTGTCTGCAAGCGTCTAGCTTGCCCCATCATTTCGGGCATTGAGTTGACTAGGGAAGTTGCTATTGCATGTGGCGTGAAACCAAAATTCTGCTGATTGATGACGATAGCGTCCGTCGCCGCGATTTGGCGGTGATCTTGAATTTTCTCGGTGAAGAAAATTTACCCTGCGGGAGCCATGACTGGCAGCAGGCTGTCGGCTCTTTGTCGTCAAGTCGTGAAGTGATCTGTGTCCTCATTGGAACGGTCAATGCACCTGGTGCACTTCCGGGCTTGTTAAAGACACTCTCTACCTGGGATGAGTTCCTTCCGGTTTTGTTAATGGGCGATAATTCTTCCGTTGACCTGCCGGACGACCAGCGCCGTCGAGTGCTGTCGACCCTGGAAATGCCACCCAGCTACAGCAAACTGCTCGACTCGCTGCACCGTGCCCAGGTCTATCGCGAGATGTACGACCAGGCCCGCGAGCGCGGTCGCCACCGTGAGCCCAATCTTTTCCGTAGCCTTGTCGGCACCAGCCGGGCGATTCAACACGTCCGCCAGATGATGCAGCAAGTCGCCGACACCGATGCCAGCGTGCTGATCCTCGGTGAGTCCGGCACCGGCAAGGAAGTGGTTGCGCGCAACCTGCACTATCACTCCAAGCGCCGCGAAGCGCCGTTCGTACCCGTCAACTGCGGGGCGATCCCGGCCGAGTTGCTGGAAAGCGAATTGTTCGGCCACGAGAAGGGCGCCTTTACCGGGGCGATCACCAGCCGTGCCGGGCGTTTCGAGCTGGCCAACGGCGGCACGCTGTTCCTCGACGAAATCGGCGACATGCCGCTGCCGATGCAGGTCAAGTTGCTGCGCGTGTTGCAGGAGCGCACCTTCGAGCGCGTGGGCAGCAACAAGACCCAGAGCGTTGACGTGCGCATCATCGCCGCGACCCACAAGAATCTCGAAAGCATGATCGAGATCGGCACCTTCCGCGAAGACTTGTACTACCGCCTGAACGTGTTCCCGATCGAGATGGCACCGTTGCGCGAACGCGTCGAAGACATTCCGTTGCTGATGAACGAATTGATCTCGCGCATGGAGCACGAGAAGCGTGGTTCGATCCGTTTCAACTCCGCAGCGATCATGTCGCTGTGCCGTCATGGCTGGCCGGGTAACGTGCGCGAGCTCGCCAACCTGGTGGAACGCATGGCGATCATGCATCCGTACGGCGTGATCGGCGTGGTCGAGTTGCCGAAGAAATTCCGCTACGTCGACGATGAAGACGAGCAGTTGGTCGACAGCCTGCGCAGCGATCTCGAAGAGCGCGTGGCCATCAACGGTCACACCCCGGATTTCTCTGCCGGCGCGATGTTGCCGCCGGAAGGCCTGGACCTCAAGGACTACCTCGGTGGCCTGGAGCAAGGGCTGATTCAGCAGGCGCTGGATGATGCCAATGGCATCGTGGCGCGTGCGGCAGAGCGCTTGCGTATTCGACGCACCACCCTGGTGGAGAAGATGCGCAAGTACGGCATGAGTCGTCGTGACGGTGATGAACAGGCGGATGATTGACGCCTGTTTTTCAAGTCATTCATTTGTAGGCAGTTTTTTTTAGGCACGGGTATTGCTAAGTCCCTCGCAACGTTCCGTTTAAATGACGGTCAGCCAGCGAGTGAGCACGATGCCCCAAGCCGCCCAGATATCTTATGTCCCTGACGCTACGTCCGTAGAGCAGGCAAGCCGGCTTGGCCTCGAGCAGGCATTCGCGCTGTTCAGCCAAATGTCGAGCCAGTTGACTGACTCCTACAGCATGCTCGAAGCCCGGGTGACCGAGCTCAAGGGTGAACTGGCAGTCGTCAGCGCCCAACGCATGCAGGAACTGGCGGAAAAAGAACGCCTGGCCAACCGGCTGCAAAACCTTCTGGATCTGTTGCCGGGCGGCGTCATTGTCATCGATGCCCAAGGCATCGTTCGCGAAGCCAACCCCGCTGCCATTGAATTGCTCGGCCTGCCCCTCGAAGGCGAGTTGTGGCGCCATGTGATTGCGCGTTGTTTTGCGCCGCGTGAGGACGACGGTCACGAAATCTCCCTCAAGGACGGTCGGCGTCTTTCCATCGCGACTCGCTCGCTGGACGCAGAGCCCGGTCAGTTGGTGTTGCTCAATGACCTGACTGAAACCCGGCACCTGCAAGATCAACTGGCGCGGCACGAGCGCTTGTCGTCCCTCGGCAGAATGGTCGCATCGCTGGCTCATCAAATCCGTACGCCCTTGTCCGCAGCGCTGCTCTACGCCAGTCATTTGACTGAGCAAGCGTTGCCGGTCGCCACCCAGCAACGATTTGCCGGGCGCCTGAAAGAGCGTCTGCACGAGCTGGAGCATCAGGTTCGCGACATGCTGGTGTTCGCTCGCGGTGAGTTGCCGCTGACGGATCGCGTCACGCCGAAGCTGTTGATGCAGGCGCTGCAAGCGGCAGCGCTGACTCACGTTCAGGATCTGCCGGTCCGCTGGCAGTGCGACAGCCATGCGGGTGAGTTGTTGTGTAATCGCGACACCTTGGTCGGCGCGATCCTCAACCTGATCGAGAACGCCATCCAGGCCAGTGCCGGCAATGTGCGTCTGAAAGTCCATCTCTATACCCGCGACAACGCCCTGCGCCTGTGTGTCAGTGACAGCGGTAGTGGCATCGACAGCAAGGTGCTGGCGCGTTTGGGTGAGCCTTTTTTCACCACCAAAACCACCGGGACCGGCCTTGGGCTGACCGTGGTCAAGGCTGTGGCGCGAGCTCATCAAGGTGAATTGCAGCTGCGCTCGCGACCCGGTCGCGGCACGTGCGCGCAGCTGATCCTGCCGCTGTTTTCGAATGAGAAACCCAGCGTTCAGGGTGCGGAGTAGAGGACATGGGGATCAAGGTTTTACTGGTCGAGGATGACCGCGCGCTACGCGAAGCGTTGACCGATACGCTGTTGCTCGCCGGGCACGATTACAAGGCCGTGGGTTCGGCGGAAGAAGCGCTGGAGGCGGTCGGCGCCGAGGCCTTCAGCCTTGTGCTGAGTGACGTCAACATGCCGGGCATGGACGGTCATCAGTTGCTCGGATGGCTGCGGGCTCGCCAGCCGCAATTGCCGGTGTTGCTGATGACCGCTCACGGCGCCGTCGAGCGTGCCGTCGATGCGATGCGTCAGGGCGCGGTCGATTATCTGGTCAAGCCGTTCGAGCCCAAGGCGTTGCTCGACCTGGTGGCGCGTCATGCGCTGGGTAGTCTCGGTGTTGCCGACAGCGAGGGGCCTGTGGCGTTTGAACCAGCCAGTGCGCAGCTGCTGGAATTGGCCGCGCGGGTTGCGCGCAGTGATTCCACGGTGCTGATCTCCGGTGAGTCCGGGACCGGCAAGGAGGTGCTGGCGCGCTACATCCATCAGCACTCCCATCGCGCCCGTCAGCCGTTCATTGCGATCAACTGCGCGGCGATTCCCGACAACATGCTTGAAGCCACATTGTTCGGTCATGAGAAGGGCTCGTTTACCGGCGCCATCGCGGCCCAGGCCGGCAAGTTTGAGCAGGCCGATGGTGGCACTATCCTGCTCGATGAGATCTCTGAAATGCCCCTCGGTCTCCAGGCCAAGTTGCTGCGGGTGTTGCAAGAGCGCGAAGTTGAACGGGTAGGTGCGCGCAAGCCGATCGCGCTGGATATTCGGGTCGTCGCGACCACCAACCGGGATCTGGCCGGGGAAGTGGCGGCGGGGCGTTTCCGTGAAGACCTTTACTATCGCCTCTCGGTGTTCCCGCTGGCCTGGCGCCCGCTGCGCGAGCGCACCGCCGACATCCTGCCGCTGGCCGAGCGTCTCTTGGCCAAACACGTCAATAAAATGAAGCATGCCGCGGCGCGACTGTCGCCTGAAGCTCAGGCGTGCCTGATCGGTTATCCGTGGCCGGGCAACGTGCGCGAGCTGGATAACGCCATTCAGCGGGCATTGATTCTGCAGCAGGGCGGATTGATCCAGCCGCAGGATTTCTGCCTCGCCGGGCCGGTCGCCTGCGCGCCGTTGCCGGCATTGACGGCGACACCTGTGCGAATTGTTGAAGCCGAGGCTGAGTCCGCCGGTGCGCTGGGCGATGACCTGCGTCGCCGTGAATTTCAGATGATCATTGACACGCTGCGCGCCGAGCGCGGCCGTCGAAAGGAAGCGGCCGAGCGTCTGGGCATCAGCCCGCGCACGTTGCGCTACAAGTTGGCGCAAATGCGAGATGCGGGAATGGACGTGGAAGCCTACCTGTTCGCCACCTGATTCAACCCCGTAGGAGCGAGCTTGCTCGCGATGGACTAAAGAGCGCCGAGCCAATCCTGTTGCCCCGCGTTTTTATTCGCGACCATCGCGAGCACGCTCGCTCCTACAGGTTGCACGTTAATGAAGGGCTTTTGTTTAAAGTGGCCATGGAGCTGGCACCCTTGTTGCTAACACCTCACTACCCGCCGAGTGAGTGTCAAAAAATTGCGGGTCGCCAACGAGAATAGACGATGAGCCAAGGTATTGAATTTAATCGGTTGATGCTGGATATGCGTTCCATGCAAATGGATGCCATGTCTGCGCCTAAATCGACTGCCGCAGTCCCTGAACTGGGTGGCAGCAGCTTTTCCGACATGCTCGGTCAGGCCGTCAATAAAGTGAACGACACGCAGCAAGCGTCGAATCAACTGGCCAGTGCCTTCGAAATCGGCAAAAGCGGCGTCGACCTGACGGACGTGATGATTTCCTCGCAAAAGGCCAGCGTGTCCTTTCAGGCGTTGACCCAAGTGCGTAACAAGTTGGTTCAGGCATACCAAGACATCATGCAGATGCCGGTTTAAGGACGAATTGAGTCATGGCAGAAGCAGTCGCCGATAACGTTCCGGCCAAGGCCACCCCGATAGACGGCAAACCGCCGCTGTTCGGATTGTCAGTCCTGGAAAACCTCTCCGAGATGACCATGTTGCGTCAGGTGGGCCTGTTGGTCGGCCTGGCTGCGAGCGTGGCGATTGGCTTTGCCGTGGTGTTGTGGTCCCAGCAACCGGACTACCGGCCCCTGTACGGCAGCCTTGCCGGCATGGACGCCAAACAGGTCATGGATACCCTGGCCTCCGCCGATATTCCCTACACCGTAGAACCCAATTCCGGAGCTTTGCTGGTCAAGGCCGATGACCTGTCCCGTGCGCGGCTCAAGCTCGCGGCCGCTGGTGTCACTCCCAGCGACGGCAACATCGGTTTTGAAATCCTCGACAAGGACCAGGGCCTGGGCACCAGCCAGTTCATGGAAGCGACCCGTTATCGTCGCGGCCTCGAAGGTGAACTGGCGCGCACCATTTCCAGCCTGAACAACGTCAAGGGCGCCCGCGTGCACCTGGCGATTCCGAAAAGCTCGGTATTCGTGCGCGACGAGCGCAAGCCGAGCGCCTCGGTACTCGTGGAGCTGTATTCCGGTCGTTCGCTGGAGCCAGGCCAGGTACTGGCGATCATTAACCTGGTCGCGACCAGCGTTCCCGAGCTCAGCAAATCCCAGATTACCGTCGTCGACCAGAAGGGCACATTGCTCTCGGATCAGGCGGAAAACTCTGAACTGACCATGGCCGGCAAGCAATTCGATTACAGCCGTCGCATGGAAAGCATGCTCACCCAGCGCGTGCACAACATTCTGCAACCGGTACTGGGCAACGACCGCTATAAAGCCGAAGTCTCGGCGGATGTGGATTTCAGTGCCGTCGAGTCCACCTCCGAGCAGTTCAACCCGGACCAGCCGGCGTTGCGCAGCGAGCAGTCGGTCAATGAGCAGCGCACCGCCAGCAATGGTCCTCAAGGTGTGCCGGGGGCGTTGAGCAATCAACCGCCAGCACCGGCTTCCGCGCCGCAAACCACCGGTGGTTCGACCGCATCGGCAGGCATGGTGCAACCAGGCCAGCCACTGATTGACGCCAACGGTCAGCAAATCATGGACCCGGCCACCGGGCAGCCGATGCTGGCGCCGTACCCGGCCGACAAGCGTCAACAATCCACCAAGAACTTCGAGCTGGATCGCTCCATCAGCCACACCAAACAGCAGCAGGGCCGGTTGAATCGCCTGTCGGTGTCGGTGGTGGTCGATGATCAGGTCAAGATCAACGCCGCCAACGGTGAAACCACTCGCGCACCCTGGAGCGCCGACGAATTGGCGCGTTTCACTCGCCTGGTGCAGGACGCCGTCGGTTTCGACGCCAGCCGTGGTGACAGCGTCAGCGTGATCAACATGCCGTTCTCCGCCGAGCGCGGTGAAGTGATTGCCGATATTCCGTTCTACTCGCAGCCGTGGTTCTGGGACATCGTCAAACAGGTCCTGGGCGTGTTGTTCATTCTGGTGCTGGTGTTCGGTGTGCTGCGTCCGGTGCTCAACAACATCACCGGTGGCGGCAAAGGCAAACAGCTGGCCGGCATTGGCAGCGACGTCGAGTTGGGTGGCATGGGCGGCCTGGATGGCGAACTGGCCAACGACCGCGTCAGCCTCGGCGGCCCGCAAAGCATCCTGCTGCCGAGCCCGAGCGAAGGCTATGACGCACAGTTGAATGCAATCAAGAGTCTGGTGGCAGAAGATCCGGGTCGCGTGGCCCAGGTCGTGAAAGAGTGGATTAACGCAGATGAGTGATAACCGAGCCGTTGCCGCCAAACTGACCAAGGTCGACAAAGCCGCGATTCTGCTGCTGTCCCTCGGTTCGACTGATGCTGCCCAGGTGTTGCGCCACATGGGGCCCAAAGAGGTCCAGCGTGTGGGTGTGGCGATGGCCCAGATGGGCAACGTGCACCGCGAGCAGGTCGAGCAGGTCATGAGCGAGTTCGTCGACATCGTCGGCGACCAGACCAGCCTGGGCGTCGGCTCCGACGACTATGTGCGCAAAATGCTCACCCAGGCACTGGGCGAAGACAAGGCCAACGGCCTGATCGACCGCATCCTGCTGGGCGGCAACACCAGTGGCCTCGACAGCCTGAAGTGGATGGAACCGCGCGCCGTCGCCGACGTGATTCGTTACGAACACCCGCAGATCCAGGCGATTGTCGTGGCGTACCTCGACCCCGACCAGGCCGGCGAAGTGCTGGGCAACTTCGACCACAAGGTGCGACTGGACATCATTCTGCGGGTTTCCTCGCTGAATACCGTGCAGCCGGCCGCGTTGAAAGAGCTCAACCAGATTCTCGAGAAGCAGTTCTCCGGCAACTCGAATGCCTCGCGCACCACCCTGGGTGGCATCAAGCGTGCGGCCGACATCATGAACTTCCTCGACAGCTCGATCGAAGGTCAGCTGATGGACTCGATCCGCGAAGTCGACGAAGACCTGTCCGGTCAGATCGAAGACCTCATGTTCGTGTTCAACAACCTGTCCGATGTCGACGACCGTGGCATCCAGGCCCTGTTGCGCGAAGTGTCCTCCGACGTGCTGGTGCTGGCCCTCAAGGGTTCGGACGAAGGCGTCAAGGAGAAGATCTTCAAGAACATGTCCAAACGTGCCGCCGAACTGTTGCGCGACGACCTCGAGGCCAAGGGCCCGGTCCGCGTCAGCGACGTGGAAACCGCACAGAAAGAAATCCTCACCATTGCCCGCCGTATGGCCGAAGCCGGAGAAATCGTTCTCGGCGGGAAGGGCGGCGAAGAGATGATCTAAGGTCACTATGTCGTCCAAACATGATGAGTCCCAGACCGACCTGATTCGTGCCAAGGACGTCGGTGGTTTCGACGTTTGGTCGTTGCCCAGTTTCGACCCTTTCGTGCCGGAACCCGAGCCGGAACCCGAGCCCGAGCCTCCGGAAATGGAGGAAGTGCCGCTGGAAGAAGTCCAGCCACTGACCCTGGAAGAACTGGAAGGCATTCGCCAGGAAGCCTACAACGAAGGCTTCGCCACCGGCGAACGAGAGGGTTTCCACAGCACCACACTCAAGGTCCGTCAGGAGGCCGACGTGGCGCTGGCGGCCAAGATTGCTGGCCTGGAGCAGCTGATGGGGAACCTGTTCGAGCCCATCGCCGAGCAGGACACACAGATTGAAAAGTCCTTGGTCGACCTCGTGCAGCACATCACCAAACAGGTGATTCAGCGCGAGCTGGCCATCGATTCGACGCAGATCGAACACGTCATGCGCGAAGCCCTCAAGCTCTTGCCGCTGGGTGTGGGCAATGTGCGCCTGTACATCAATCCACAGGATTTCGAACAGGTCAAAGCCCTGCGCGAGCGCCATGAGGAAACCTGGCGCATCGTCGAGGACGAAGCTCTTTTGCCTGGCGGTTGCCGGGTCGAGACCGAGCACAGTCGCATCGACGCCACGGTCGAAACCCGTGTTGCGCGGGTCATGGACAAACTGTTCGATCAGTTGCACGAACAGGCCCTGCACCCGGCCGCGCCGGATCTGAGCCTGCAATTGCCGGTCGACGACAAACCTGCGGTCGCCCCGGCACTGGAAGATCCCGATGCGCCTTGATCGCACCAGCTTCGCCAAGCGCCTGGGCAGCTACGCCGAGGCCACGGAGCTGGCCGGCGCACCGATCCTCGAAGGTCGCCTGCTGCGCATGGTCGGCCTGACCCTCGAAGCCGAAGGCTTGCGCGCCGCCATGGGCAGTCGCTGCATGGTCATCAATGACGACAGCTATCACCCGGTGCAGGTCGAAGCCGAAGTCATGGGCTTTTCCGGCAGCAAAGTATTCCTGATGCCCGTCGGCAGCGTGGCCGGTATTGCGCCCGGTGCCCGCGTGGTGCCGATGGCCGATACCGGTCGCTTGCCGATGGGCATGAGCATGCTCGGACGGGTGCTCGATGGCGCCGGTCGCGCGCTGGACGGCAAGGGCGGGATGAAGGCTGAAGACTGGGTGCCGATGGATGGCCCGACGATTAACCCGCTCAAGCGCGAACCGATCAGCGAGCCGCTGGACGTGGGCATCCGCTCCATCAACGGTTTGTTGACGGTCGGTCGCGGCCAGCGTCTCGGCCTGTTCGCCGGTACCGGCGTCGGCAAGAGTGTGCTGCTGGGCATGATGACCCGCTTCACCGAGGCCGACATCATTGTCGTCGGCCTGATCGGTGAGCGGGGTCGTGAGGTCAAGGAATTCATCGAACACATCCTCGGTGAAGAAGGCCTCAAGCGTTCCGTCGTCGTCGCCTCGCCGGCGGATGATGCGCCACTGATGCGCCTGCGTGCTGCCATGTATTGCACGCGAATCGCCGAATATTTTCGCGACAAGGGCAAGAACGTCCTGTTGCTGATGGACTCCCTGACCCGTTTCGCCCAGGCCCAGCGGGAAATTGCCCTGGCCATTGGCGAGCCGCCCGCGACCAAGGGCTATCCGCCTTCGGTTTTCGCCAAGTTGCCGAAACTGGTGGAGCGGGCCGGTAACGCGGAGAAGGGCGGCGGTTCGATCACCGCGTTCTACACCGTATTGTCCGAAGGCGACGACCAGCAGGACCCGATCGCCGATGCGGCGCGGGGCGTGCTCGACGGGCACATTGTATTGTCCCGGCGTCTTGCGGAAGAAGGCCATTACCCGGCCATCGACATCGAAGCGTCCATCAGCCGGGTCATGCCGTCGGTGGTGTCGCCTGAACACATGATGCGCGCCCAGTATTTCAAGCAGCTGTGGTCGCGCTATCAACAGAGTCGGGACCTGATCAGTGTCGGCGCCTACGTTGCCGGCGGCGACCGGGAAACCGATCTCGCGATTTCCTTGCAGCCGCAGTTGGTCAGCTACCTGCGCCAGGGCCTGAACGACAGCATCGGCTTGGGCGAAAGCGAAGCCTATCTCGGCTCGATCTTCGCCCCTGCGGCAGGCGGCTAATCGACCATGGCCCAGAGTCGGGCAGGGCGTCTGGCGCCAGTGGTTCAAATGGCCGAAAAGACCGAGAAGACCGCCGCTCAGCGTTTGGGGCACTTCCAGGGGCAGGTTCGCCTGGCCGAAAGCAAGCTCGCCGACCTCGAAGCGTTTCGCCTCGACTATCAGGAACAGTGGATCGTGCGCGGCAGCAGCGGCGTATCGGGGCAATGGTTGCTGGGTTATCAGGGGTTTCTCGCGCAACTGGGGACGGCCATTGATCAGCAGCGACAGAGCCTGGCCTGGCATCAGAACAACCTGAACAAAGCGCGTGAAACCTGGCAGGCGGCGTTCGCCCGGGTTGAAGGCTTGCGCAAGCTGGTGCAGCGTTACGCCGATGAGGCGCGGCAGCTGGAAGACAAGCGCGAGCAGAAATTGCTGGATGAGTTGTCCCAGCGGTTGCCGCGTCAGGATCCGTATTGAGTCAGGTGGACCGCGTTATCGTTCTTCGCGAGCAGGCTCACTCCCACAGGGGATACGGTCAACCTGTGGGAGCGAGCCTGCTCGCGATGGCGTACTCAAGGACCCCGCACCGTTCCAACCTTGCCCCGACCTCTACCAAATGCTAAACCTTGTACAACCACGATCCCAAAAGACAAGGATGCCGTTCAATGTCAGTCGTTACCGAAGTCTCCCCGGATGGGCAAAAGCTGACGATCTCGATCAAGGGACGATTCGATTTCGCCAAGCATCAGGAGTTTCGTGAGTCATACGAGAGCAGGGATCTCGCAGAGGTCGTCATCGACCTGAAAGAAGCGACCTACCTCGACAGCTCCGCGCTGGGCATGCTGCTCCTTCTGCGCGATCACGCCGGCGGCGACGACTCGGATATTCGGGTCGTCAACAGCAGCTCGGATGTGAGAAAAATCCTCGCCATCTCCAATTTCGACAAGCTGTTCGACATCACTTGATCAGCGTGCAATCGCCATTCGAATCGCTGACGATACTGATCGCCGAAGACAGCGCGGCCGATCGCATGCTGCTGTCGAGCATCGTCCGGCGCCAGGGACATCAGGTGCTGACGGCCGCCAACGGCGCCGAAGCTGTCGAAGCGTTCCGCCAGCAACGTCCGCAACTGGTGTTGATGGACGCGATGATGCCGGTCATGGACGGTTTCGAGGCGGCGCAGCAGATCAAGGCGCTGGCCGGGGAAACCCTGGTGCCGATCATCTTCCTGACCTCGCTCAGTGAAAGCGAAGCACTGGCCCGCTGCCTGGAAGCCGGGGGCGACGACTTTCTGGCAAAGCCCTACAACCAGGTGATCCTCGCCGCCAAGATCAAGGCAATGGACCGCTTGCGACGTTTGCAGGCCACCGTCCTGCAACAGCGCGACCAGATCGCCAGGCACCATGACTACCTGCTCAACGAGCAGCGCGTGGCCAAGGCCGTGTTCGACAAAGTCGCCCACTCGGGCTGTCTGAACGCGGCCAATATTCGTTACCTGCAATCGCCCTATGCGCTGTTCAACGGTGATCTGCTGCTGGCGGCGTTTACGCCCGCCGGCGACATGCACGTGTTGCTGGGTGATTTCACCGGCCACGGTTTGCCGGCAGCGGTGGGCGCGATGCCCCTGGCCGAAGTCTTCTACGGCATGACCGCCAAGGGCTACGGCCTGTCGGAAACCCTGCGCGAGATGAACGCCAAGCTCAAGCGCATCTTGCCGGTGGACATGTTCTGTTGTGCAACGCTGTTATCCCTGAGCTTTCAGCGGCGCTCGGTGGAGGTCTGGAACGGCGGGATGCCGGACGGCTACCTGCACACTATTGTCAGTGGAGCGCGCATACCGCTGAAGGCACGGCATCTTCCGCTCGGCGTGTTGAGTCCGCAGACGTTTGATGATCGGACTGAAGTATTCCCGATGGCCGTCGGCGATCGGGTTTTCCTGTTGTCCGACGGCGTGATCGATACCTGCGATGCCAACGATCAGTTGTTTGGCGTGGAGCGATTGCAGCAGGTGTTTGCCGCCAATCGACAGCCCGACGAGTTGTTCGAGGAGATCGAGCAGGCGCTGCGGGATTTTCGTGGCGAGGCCCGCGACGATGTGAGCATGGTCGAGATCCGACTGTTGGATGCGGCACAAGTGAGTCCGCCGGCGCTGGTCTATTCCGACAGCGGCCAGTCCTGCCCGCTGGACTGGTCGGTGAGTTTCGAGTTTCGCGCAGCCACGCTCAAGCGCTTCAATCCGCTGCCGTACCTCCTGCAATTGTTGCTGGAGGTCCATGGGCTGCGGGGCCAGAGCGGGGCGCTGTACAGCGTGCTGGCCGAACTCTATTCCAACGCGCTGGAGCACGGCGTGCTTGGCCTGGACTCGAGCCTCAAGCGCGATGTCACAGGTTTTGCCCGCTATTATCAACAGCGCAATGAGCGCCTGGACGCCTTGCAGGATGGTTTTGTGCGGGTGCATTTGCAGGTGACACCCAAAGGCGAGGGCGGTTGCCTGACGGTGCGCGTCGAGGACAGCGGTCAGGGCTTCGACGTGGAGACCGTGATGGCCCGGCCCCTCGACAGCGTCCGTTTGTCGGGGCGTGGGGTCAGCCTGATTCGCCAACTGGGCCGCAACGCCAGTTGGTCCGACGATGGTCGAAGTGCCCGCGTGGAGTTTTTCTGGGAGGCTCTGGCATAATTCACCCATTCTTGATCAGGGAGTGAGCAAGTGGCTGACACACATCTGGACCTGGAGGTGCTGAGCGCATTGCGGGAGGTCATGGAAGACGAGTATCCGATGTTGCTGGATACCTTTCTTGCCGACTCCGAGGTGCGACTGAAGCTGTTGCGCGAGAGCGCCGATACCGCACAACTCATGGATACCGCCCATAGTTTCAAGGGCAGCAGCAGTAACATGGGCGCCATTCGCCTGGCTGCGCTGTGCCATGACCTGGAGCGGGGAGCCAGGCGACACAGCCTCGCCGACATAAAAAAACTGGTCGAGGAAATCGACAGGGAATACGCCACCGTTCGACCGCTTTACGAAGCGGAGCGCAAGCGCTTTCTCACGGCTAATTCGCGGCTTCAACGCTATTAACCCTGCCGAGCAAAAACTGGCTCGACCCTTGCAGTAATCTCGGTCAACTGTACCTACGATCCCAGTGCAGCGGAGACCGTGTCATGCCCGTTACCCCCAATATTCTGCTTCAGGCCGCCGCGCAGGCCAAGACTCAAGCCGCTTCCGCCAATACCCCGGCGGTGGCTGCCGAGCCCGGGGACAAGGCGTCCAGCTTCGCTCAGGTCTATGCCAATCAAGCCCAGAACAAGCCCGCCACCGTGAGCAGCGCTCCGGCCAAATCCGCGCGTGATCAAGCCCCGGACAGCGCCGGCAAGAAAGACGTCAGCAGCGACAAGCCTGCCGCCACCGAACCGGCCGTTGCCGATAGCGGCAATTCCTTGCCCGCCGAAAAACCGGCGCCTAGCGACGATCAGGCGACCAGTGACGATACCTCGTCGGATACGCCTGAAACGCCAGTTGTCGATGCCGCACCTGTCGACCCGACGCTCGATCCCGCCTTGATGCAGGCAGCGGTGACCTCTCCAGTGCTGACCGTTGCGCCAGTGGAGGCTTCAGTGGCCGCGCCGGTTGAAGCGCCGGTTGCCGCAGTTAAAACGACGGCGAGTGCGCCTGTTGCCACAGCGGCCGTTGCCACTACCGATACCGATTTCGACCCGGAAGCCGATCCTCTCGACGCGCTGCCAGCCGTGCGCATGGCCATGGAGCAGAGCGGGCACGTCTCCGCTTCCAGTCAGTCCCAGCCTAAAGCCGCAGCGACTTCAGCCCAGGCCCAGGCCGACGGTGAACAAACCTCGGCGCAGACCTTTGCCGCCGGCATGGCCAGCATGCTGGATGTGCAAACCGACAAGGACAGCACCAGCCAGGGTGGCGACAAGGCTTTCAGTGGCTTGATCGATGACGGCCTCAAGGACCTGAAGTCGGCCAGCAGCGACACCCGAGTCGATGACTTCGCCAACCGTCTGGCGGCGCTGACCCAGGCCGCCACACCGAAAACCGCCAACGCATTGCCGGTGAATCAGCCGATCGCCATGCATCAGAGCGGCTGGACCGAAGAAGTAGTGAACCGGGTCATGTACCTGTCCAGCGCCAATCTGAAGGCGGCGGACATTCAATTGCAGCCGGCCGAGCTGGGGCGTCTGGATATCCGGGTCAACATGGTCCCGGATCAGCAGACCCAGGTGACGTTCATGAGCGCGCACCCCAGCGTGCGTGAAGCGCTCGATGGCCAGATGCACCGCTTGCGCGACATGTTTGCGCAGCAGGGCATGGGCCAGGTTGACGTCAACGTATCCGACCAGTCCCGTGGCTGGCAGGGTCAGGGGCAGGACCAATCGCAGCAGGGCCAAGGCCAGGGCGGACGCACCAGCGCCAGTGGCGGTCGTGTCGACGCCATGGACGAAGAGCTGACCCCGACCGTCGCCGAAGTGGCTGCCACCGCGACCAGCGTGATCGGCTCCAGCGCCGTCGACTACTACGCCTGATCCAACGCAAAACCCCTGTAGGAGCGAGCTTGCTCGCGATGGAATTGAACGATAACGCGTGCTTCGCTGAAAAAATGCGTCGCTTTCAAATTCATCGCGAGCAAGCTCGCTCCTACATGGCATAACACTTGCTCTTGCCTTGCCGTGCGACTGTGAAAACCCGAATAGTGACGGATTATTGGCATGGCGAAGAGCGACGCAGCAGTAAAAGACCCCGCAACCAAAGGCAAACTCAAGCTGATCATCGTGATCGTGGTGGCCCTGCTGCTGGCGATCGGCGTGTCCGTGGGGGCGACCTGGTACTTCATGCACAGCGCCCAGAGCAAGCCTGTTGCCGCCGTGGATGCAGCCCCGGTGGGCAAGCAGCCTGCGATTTTCGAGGCCATGGCGCCGGCCTTCGTGGCCAACTACAACCAGAACGGCCGTCAGCGCTACATGCAGGTGAGCATCACCATGCAGGGGCGTAACCAGGCTGATCTGGAGGCGCTCAAGGTCCACATGCCGGTGATCCGCAATAACCTGGTCATGCTGTTCTCCGCCCAGGACTTCGCCACGCTGGCATCGCCGGTCGGCCAGGAAATGTTGCGTCAGAAGGCCACGGCCAGCGTCCAGGAAGTGGCGCAGAAAGAGCTCGGCAAAGTGGTCATCGAACAGTTGCTTTTCACTAATTTCGTACTGCAGTAGGAACACGACATGGCCGTGCAGGACCTGCTGTCCCAGGATGAGATCGATGCGCTGTTGCATGGCGTCGACGATGGTCTGGTACAGACCGATACCGCTGCCGAACCCGGCACCGTCAAAAGCTACGACCTGACCAGCCAGGATCGCATCGTCCGTGGACGCATGCCGACCCTGGAAATGATCAACGAGCGTTTCGCCCGCTACACCCGCATCAGCATGTTCAACATGCTGCGCCGCTCGGCGGACGTTGCCGTCGGTGGCGTGCAGGTGATGAAGTTCGGCGAATACGTGCACTCGCTGTACGTGCCGACCAGCCTCAACCTGGTCAAGATCAAACCGTTGCGCGGCACGGCGTTGTTCATCCTCGACGCCAAGCTGGTGTTCAAGCTGGTGGACAACTTCTTCGGCGGCGACGGCCGTCACGCCAAGATCGAAGGGCGTGAGTTCACCCCGACCGAACTGCGTGTGGTGCGCATGGTGCTCGAGCAAGCCTTCGTCGATTTGAAGGAGGCCTGGCAGGCGATCATGGAAGTGAACTTCGAGTACATCAACTCGGAAGTGAACCCGGCCATGGCCAACATCGTCGGCCCGAGCGAAGCCGTGGTGGTATCGACGTTCCACATCGAACTCGATGGCGGTGGCGGTGACCTGCACGTGACCATGCCGTACTCGATGATCGAGCCGGTGCGCGAAATGCTCGACGCCGGCTTCCAGTCGGACCTCGACGATCAGGACGAGCGCTGGGTCAACGCCTTGCGCCAGGACGTGCTGGACGTGGACGTGCCGATTGGTGCCACCGTTGCCCGTCGCCAATTGCGCCTGCGGGACATCCTGCACATGCAGCCGGGGGACATCATCCCGGTCGAGATGCCGGAAGACATGATCATGCGCGCCAATGGCGTGCCTGCGTTCAAGGTCAAGATGGGCTCGCACAAGGGCAACCTCGCGTTGCAAGTGATCGAGCCGATCGAGCGCCGCTGAGCGGCGCCTCCCGATTCGCTTTAACTGACCGCCCCTAATTGATTGAATTTTTGCCCGCCGAGGACAAATGATGGCTGACGATATGAATACCCAGGACGACCAGGCGCTGGCCGATGAATGGGCTGCTGCCCTGGAAGAAACCGGCGACGCCGGCCAGGACGACATCGACGCCCTGCTGGCGGCCGACGCTGCCAGCTCGCCGTCCAACCGTCTGCCCATGGAAGAGTTCGGCAGCGTGCCGAAGAACAACGACCCGGTCAGCCTCGAAGGCCCGAACCTGGACGTGATTCTCGACATCCCGGTGTCGATTTCCATGGAAGTCGGCAGCACCGACATCAACATCCGCAACCTGCTGCAACTCAACCAGGGCTCGGTGATCGAGCTGGATCGCCTGGCCGGTGAGCCGCTGGACGTGCTGGTCAACGGCACCCTCATCGCCCACGGCGAAGTGGTCGTGGTCAACGAGAAGTTCGGCATCCGCCTGACCGACGTGATCAGCCCAAGCGAACGCATCAAGAAGCTGCGCTAAGTGAAAAAGGTTCTGGGGTTCTTGCCGGCGCTGCCGCTCAGCGTCCTGGCTGCCGAGCCGGTGGCCACTGCCGCCACCGTGGCTGCGGCACCGGTGGTCAGCAGTGGCGTGGCCGGGCAATTGACGCAGTTGGTGCTCGGCTTGCTGCTGGTGCTGGGGTTGATCTTCCTCCTGGCCTGGCTGTTGCGTCGGGTCCAGCAGGCCGGGCCCGCCGGCAAAGGGCAGGTGATCGAGCTGATCGGTTCCCGCGCGCTCGGGCCCCGTGACCGCTTGATGCTGGTCCAGGTCGGCAACGAGCAAATTCTGCTTGGCCTCAGCCCTGGCACCATCACCGCGCTGCATGTCATGAAAGAGCCGATTGAAGTGCCGACCAGCGCCGAGAAAGCGACGCCGGAGTTTGCCCAGCATCTGATGAGGATGCTCGGCAAGGATCAGAAGGATACGAAGTAATGGGTGCGCTACGCATCGTCTTGACGCTGGCCCTGGTGCTGGCGACGCCGCTGGTGTTCGCCGCCGATCCGTTGTCGATCCCGGCAATCACCCTGGGCACCAATGCCAACGGCGCCCAGGAATACTCGGTCAGCCTGCAAATCCTGCTGATCATGACCGCGCTGAGCTTTATCCCGGCGTTCGTCATGCTGATGACCAGTTTCACCCGGATCATCATCGTCTTCTCGATTCTGCGTCAGGCCCTGGGCCTGCAGCAGACGCCCTCGAACCAGATCCTCACGGGCATGGCGCTGTTCCTGACCCTGTTCATCATGGCGCCGGTGTTTGACCGGGTGAACCAGGACGCCTTGCAACCGTACCTCGCGGAAAAAATGACCGCTCAGGATGCCGTGGCCAAGGCCCAGGTGCCGATCAAGGACTTCATGCTCGCCCAGACCCGCACCAGCGATCTGGAGCTGTTCATGCGCTTGTCCAAGCGCACCGACATCGCCACGCCGGATCAGGCGCCGCTGACCATTCTGGTGCCGGCGTTCGTTACCTCTGAACTGAAAACCGCGTTCCAGATCGGCTTCATGATCTTCATCCCGTTCCTGATCATCGACCTGGTCGTGGCCAGTGTGCTGATGGCCATGGGCATGATGATGCTCTCGCCGCTGATCATTTCCCTGCCGTTCAAGATCATGCTGTTTGTGCTGGTGGATGGCTGGGCGCTGATCATCGGCACCCTGGCGAGCAGTTTTGGCGGTGTCTCGCCATGACGCCAGAAGTTGCGGTAGACATCTTCCGGGAAGCGCTGTGGTTGACCACCATGATGGTCGCCGTGCTGGTGATCCCGAGCTTGCTGGTGGGCCTGTTAGTGGCGATGTTCCAGGCCGCGACCCAGATCAACGAACAGACCCTGAGCTTCCTCCCGCGCTTGCTGGTGATGCTGGTGACGCTGATCGTCGCCGGTCCGTGGCTGGTGCAGACGTTCATGGAATACATCCTGCAGTTGTACGGCAACATTCCTCAGGTCATTGGCTAAGCCATGTCCCTGCTGCAGCTGACCGATACCCAGATCAGCACCTGGGTGGCGACGTTCATGTTGCCGCTGTTTCGCATCGGCTCCCTGTTGATGGTCATGCCGGTGTTTGGCACGACCCTGGTGCCCAAGCGCGTACGTCTCTATTTCGCCTTGGCGATTACGGTGGTGATTGCCCCGGGGCTGCCACCGATGCCGCCGGTCAATGCGCTGGACCTGAGCGGGTTGATGCTGATTGCCGAGCAGATTCTCATCGGCGCGGTGCTGGGTTTTTCCTTGCAGCTGTTCTTCCAGGCCTTCGTGATCGCCGGGCAAATCATCGCGATTCAGATGGGCATGGGCTTCGCGTCCATGGTCGACCCCACCAACGGCGTATCGGTGGCGGTGATCGGCCAGTTCTTCACCATGCTCGTGACCCTGATGTTCCTGTCGATGAACGGCCATCTGGTGGTGTTCGAGGTCCTCACCGAAAGCTTTACCACGTTGCCGGTCGGCAGCGGTTTGATGGTCAATCATTTCTGGGAGCTGGCCGGCAAACTGGGCTGGGTGCTCGGCGCTGCGCTGATGCTGGTGCTGCCGGCGATCACCGCGCTGCTGGTGGTCAACATCGCGTTTGGCGTGATGACTCGGGCAGCGCCGCAGCTCAACATTTTCTCCATCGGCTTCCCGATGATTCTGGTGCTTGGGCTGTTCATTGTCTGGGTCGGCCTGGCAGACATTCTCAATCAGTATCAACCGCTGGCCTCCGAGGCCTTGCAGTTTTTACGCGAACTGGCGCGGGCGAGTTAAGCCATGGCTGAGAGCGAAAGCGGTCAGGACAAAACAGAAGACCCCACGGACAAACGCAAAAAAGACTCCCGGGACAAGGGCGAGATCGCGCGCTCCAAGGAGCTCAACACCCTGGCGATCATGCTCGCCGGTGCCGGCGCGCTGCTGATCTTCGGTGGTGCGTTGGCCCAGGACTTGATGGAGCTGATGCGGCTCAACTTCACGCTCTCGCGGGAAGTGATTCTGGATCAGCGCAACATGGCGACTTTCCTGCTGCACTCCGGCCAGATCGCGCTGATAGCGGTCCAGCCGGTGATGATCACCTTACTGCTCGCCGCCGTGATCGGCCCGATCTCCCTCGGCGGCTGGCTGTTCGCCGCCGGCTCCATGGCACCCAAATTCAGCCGCATGAACCCCGGCCCCGGGCTGAAACGGATGTTCTCCACCAAGGCCCTGGTGGAGCTGCTCAAGGCCCTGGCAAAATTTATCATCGTGTTGTTTGTGGCGCTGGCGGTGTTGTCCTCAGACATCGACGACCTGCTGCGCATCGCCCACGAACCGATGGATCAGGCGATTATTCACAGCCTGCAAGTGGTCGGCTGGAGCACCTTGTGGATGGCCTGCGGGCTGATCATCATCGCCGCCGTCGACGTTCCGGTTCAGCTCTGGGAAAGCCACAAAAAGCTGTTGATGACCAAGCAGGAAGTACGCGACGAGCACAAGGACCAGGAAGGGCGGCCAGAGGTCAAACAGCGCATTCGCCAGTTGCAGCGCGAAATGTCCCAGCGGCGGATGATGGCGGCGATTCCCGACGCCGACGTGGTCATCACCAACCCGACCCACTACGCCGTGGCGCTCAAATACGACCCGGACAAGGGTGGGGCGCCGATGCTGATTGCCAAGGGCAGTGATTTCCTGGCACTCAAAATTCGCGAGATTGCAGTGGCGAATGAGGTGTTGTTGCTGGAGTCGCCGGCGTTGGCGCGGTCGATCTATTACTCCACGGAGTTGGAGCAGGAGATTCCTGGCGGGTTGTACCTGGCCGTTGCTCAGGTGCTGGCTTACGTTTACCAGATTCGCCAGCACCGGGCAGGGAAGGGCAAGCGGCCGGATCCGCTTAAGGATGATTTGCCGATTCCGCCGGATTTGCGGCGGGATTCTTGAAGAACCTAGTGTTTATTGAAAATACTGACGGCGAATACGATATTTTTCAGCCAGTAAATCGGCGACTTGGCCAGGTATGGCTGAATTCATTCTTTTTTCGTATGAGGAAATTAATCCTTGATCCAGACCTTCACGACTTATGAGTGCAAGCCGGATTGAAATGTTAGGACCATGCATCTGTTTCAATCGATTGAATAGAATGCGATAACCTGCTTGGTCAGTAGCTGCTGCGTTAGTTATAAGGTTTTTGTAAGGCATTTCGAATGGATGCGCTATGTATTTCGGCTCCATAAATGTGCGGCTTTCGGGGCGTGCTGCCCTGTAAGCAAGTTGTTCAAGTCGCATGGAAGCCTGGGGTGGATTGCTGAATTCAGATGCGTCCAAATCGAACTGGTCACCTCTGAAGACCGACAGTTGAGCATCACTTATTAGCTCGGGTATTTGGGCTTCTATTTCAATAATTCGGGTATGAGCGCGCTTAACTTCTTCAGGGGTTATGCCTGGTCTTGATACAAATCGATCAGCAAACCTTTTAATTGGTGTTGGTGTTGGTGTTGAGGGTTGCCAGCCCAGTAGACGGGCAAAAAACTCTCGAACATGTCCTGTTGGATCGGTATTGTTAATTGGATCTCCCAAACAATACACATACGAATTCAACCCACCCCTCCCAAACGGACTCCAGCTATCCGGACTATTAAATCGCATTAACACCGGATTGAATGCCCGATACCCATTTCCCAATAAATAATGCCCGGTTACCGGATCGGGCCGCTCGCCGTTAAAACCGAGGAGGCTGAGTAACCCACTCGCATCGGGGCGGTGACCGTAGGACGAATACGTAATGGGTTGTCGTGGATGATTGGCCTTAAGCGTGTTTAACATCGAGCGCTGCTGATCGGTGGCCAGTAGGGTGGCATCGGGTGCTTCGCCCTCGCTCTGCTGTTGTGCTAACAGCTGATCGCCGTACTGGAATATCGAATACCGTTTCGCGCCCTGGATCTCGGTGGCCAAGCGACTCTTGCAATAAAACCGCTGATGCTCAGCTGTGCTCGGCGGCGCATTGGCGATCAACCGATCGAGAGCGTCGTAGTAATACTGGCAAAGCAGGGTTTCGCGCGCCGATTGCATGAACAGGTGCTCCAAGGATCCGAAAGGCTGGTACTCAGTATTCGCGATTACGCAACGATCGAGAACTAACAGAACTGATAGTTTTGGCGACACCATTCCCGAACTTCGCACCTGTAGCAGCTGCCGAGCCCGCGAGGCTGCGTTCGAGGACGCAGTCCTCGCCGGATTTTACGACGGCTGCGCAGCCGGACGCAGCCTCGCGGGCTCGGCAACTGCTACAGGGCTATCCAGTCAGTCCAGACATACCTGAAATGGCTCTATTTTCAGCCCCGGCTAAAGTTGGAAAGCTTCTTGCAGTACCCGTCCTGCGCCTGCTTCAGGCGTCAAAAGTTTGCTTTAAGGAACGGGGAAAACCGGTGGATCGCTCTCAGTTACTCAACAGTGCCCGCACAAACGTTGCCGACTTAAGTCGGGGCAATCTGGGCGTGCCGTTGTTGCTGCTGGTCATGCTCGCCATGATGATGCTGCCGGTGCCGCCGTTCCTGCTGGACGTGTTTTTCACGTTCAACATTGCGTTGTCGATCGTCGTCTTGCTGGTCTGCGTCTATGCGCTGCGGCCGCTGGATTTTGCGGTGTTCCCGACCATTCTGCTGGTGGCGACGCTGCTGCGGCTGGCGCTCAACGTAGCGTCCACGCGGGTGGTGATGCTTCACGGCCAGGACGGTCACGCCGCTGCCGGTAAGGTCATCCAGGCCTTCGGCGAGGTGGTGATCGGCGGTAATTACGTGGTCGGTATCGTGGTCTTCGCGATTTTGATGATCATCAACTTCGTCGTGGTGACCAAGGGTGCCGGGCGGATTTCCGAGGTGAGCGCGCGTTTCACCCTCGATGCGATGCCCGGTAAACAGATGGCCATCGACGCCGACTTGAACGCCGGTCTGATCGATCAGAACCAGGCCAAACTGCGCCGGATGGAAGTGGCCCAGGAAGCCGAGTTCTACGGGTCCATGGACGGTGCCAGCAAATTCGTCCGCGGTGACGCCATCGCCGGCCTGCTGATCCTGTTCATCAACCTGATCGGCGGCATGGCGGTCGGTATCTTCCAGCACGGCATGAGCTTTGGCGATGCCGGCAAGGTGTACGCGCTGCTGACCATCGGTGACGGTTTGGTGGCGCAATTGCCATCACTGTTGTTATCAACAGCGGCGGCGATCATGGTGACCCGTGCTTCCGGTTCGGAAGACATGGGCAAGCAGATCAATCGCCAGATGTTTGCCTCGCCCAAGGCGCTGGCAGTGGCGGCCGGCCTGATGGCCGTCATGGGCCTGGTGCCCGGCATGCCGCACTTCTCCTTCCTGACCATGGCGGCCCTGGCGGCTGGCGGCGCGTACCTGTTCTGGAAGAAGCAAAACATCGTCAAGGTGCAGGCCTTGCAAGAGGTCAAGCGTCAGCAGGAACTGCTGCCATCACCAGCCCGCGCCCAGGAAACCAAGGAGTTGGGCTGGGACGATGTGACCCCGATCGACATGATTGGCCTTGAAGTGGGTTATCGCCTGATCCCGCTGGTGGACCGTAATCAGGGTGGCCAGTTGCTGGCGCGGATCAAGGGCGTGCGCAAGAAGCTGTCCCAGGACCTGGGCTTCCTGATGCCGACCGTGCATATCCGTGACAACCTCGACTTGGCCCCAAGCGCCTATCGCCTGACCTTGATGGGCGTGATCCTGGCGGAAGCGGAGATCTACCCGGACCGCGAACTGGCCATCAACCCCGGTCAGGTATACGGTTCCCTCAATGGCATAACCGCCAAAGATCCGGCTTTCGGGCTGGAGGCGGTCTGGATCGAAATCAGCCAGCGTGCGCAGGCGCAATCCCTCGGTTACACCGTGGTCGATGCCAGTACGGTGGTGGCGACTCACTTGAACCAGATTCTGTACAAGCACTCCAGCGAACTGATCGGTCACGAAGAAGTCCAGCAACTGATGCAATTGCTGGCCAAAAGCTCGCCAAAACTGGCGGAAGAGCTGGTGCCGGGCGTGGTTTCGCTGTCGCAGCTGCTCAAGGTCTTGCAGGCGCTGTTGGCCGAACAAGTGCCGGTACGCGACATCCGCAGCATTGCCGAAGCCATCGCGAACAATGCCGCCAAGAGTCAAGATACTGCCGCCTTGGTGGCCGCGGTGCGCGTCGGCGTATCCCGCGCAATCGTCCAAAGCATTGTAGGGACTGAGTCCGAGCTGCCAGTTATCACCCTGGAGCCAAGGTTGGAACAAATATTGCTCAATAGTCTTCAGAAGGCAGGACAAGGCTCGGAAGAGGGCGTTCTGCTGGAACCAAGCATGGCTGAGAAGCTGCAGCGCTCGTTGATCGATGCGGCGCAGCGCCAGGAGATGCAAGGTCAACCGGTGATTCTGCTGGTGGCCGGTCCGGTACGCGCAATGTTGTCGCGCTTCGGCCGGTTGGCAGTCCCGGGTTTGCATGTGTTGGCTTACCAGGAAATTCCTGACAACAAGCAAGTGACCATCGTTGCGACAGTAGGGCCGAACGGCTGAGGTAGTGGTGTATGCAAGTTAAGCGTTTTTTCGCCGCCGATATGCGTCAGGCCATGAAACTGGTTCGTGATGAGCTGGGCGCTGATGCCGCCATCATTGGCAATCGCCGTATCGCCGGCGGTGTCGAGCTGACGGCTGCCCTCGATTACAAATTGTCTGCGCTGGCCCCGCGTGTTCCGAACATGGAACTCGAGGACGAGCTGCGCAAGACCCAGTCGCGGATCGTCACCGCCCAGGCCGAGTTGAGCCTGCGTGGCGATGGCGAGAGCGACAAGAGCACCAATCGCCAGTTGTTCGCCGGCCTGCCACTGACCGCCGCCGAGCCGCTGATCGAGCCGACCTACGCCGAACCTCGTCGTCCTGCGCCGGCCCCTGCGCCCGCCTCGACCGGTGTTGACCCGCGTGCGTTCGACTCGATGCGCTTCGAACTCAACAGCCTGCGTGAACTGATGGAAGTTCAACTGGGCTCCCTGGCCTGGAATCAGCTGCAAGGTAGCCGTCCGGCCCAGGCCAATCTCTGGCGACGCCTGCAGCGCATTGGCCTGTCCGGTCCGTTGTCGCGCGATTTGCTGGCGCTGATTACCGATATCGAAGAACCCCGTCAGGCCTGGCGCATGTTGCTGGCGCATCTGGCGCGGATGATCGCCACCCCGGAAGTCGAGCCGCTGGAAGAGGGCGGTGTGATTGCAATGGTCGGCCCTGCCGGTATGGGCAAGACCACCACCCTGGCCAAGCTCGCGGCCCGTTACGTGCTGAAATACGGTGCGCAGAACATCGCGCTGGTGAGCATGGACAGCTACCGTATTGGTGCCCAGGAGCAACTCAAGACGCTTGGGCGGATTCTCAATGTGTCGGTGACCCACGTCGACCCGGGCCAATCGCTGGTTCAGGCGCTGGATCCATTGCTGCGCAAACGCGTGGTGCTGATCGATACCGCCGGCCTGCAAGCCAGCGATCCGGCGCTGCGCATGCAGCTCGAGAGCCTGGCCGGGCGTGGCATCCGGTCAAAAAATTATCTGGTTCTGGCAACCACCAGCCAGAAACAGGTTCTAACTGCCGCTTATCACAGTTACAAGCGCTGCGGGCTCGCTGGCTGCATCCTGACTAAACTGGATGAAACGGCAAGCTTGGGCGAGGTGTTGAGCCTGGCCATCAGTCATGAATTGCCGGTGGCGTACCTGACCGATGGCCCGCGGATTCCGGATGATTTGCATCTGCCGCGCCGTCATCAGTTGGTCAGTCGCGCCGTGAGCGTGCAAATGCAGGAAGAACCCAGCGAAGAAGCCATGGCTGACATGTTCGCTGATATTTACCACAGCCCGACCAAGCAGGTTGGCTGAGGTATTAATGAACAGTTTTTGTACCTACATCGATGGTCTGCCATGCATTGTTCCGTTTGCGAACGCGCAGCCAGTAATGTGGCCTCCGTCTATGCAAGACAAGGTAAAGAAATAACATGGGCAGCATGCATCCCGTACAGGTGATCGCGGTGACCGGCGGCAAAGGTGGCGTCGGCAAGACTAACGTGTCAGTGAATTTGTCATTGGCCCTGGCTGAGCTCGGCCGTCGCGTCATGCTGTTGGACGCCGACCTGGGTTTGGCAAACGTCGACGTCCTGCTGGGACTGACACCCAAACGCACACTGGCCGACGTGATCGAAGGCCGCTGCGAGCTGCGCGACGTGTTGTTGCAGGGCCCTGGCGGCATCCGCATCGTCCCGGCCGCGTCCGGCACCCAGAGCATGGTTCATCTGAGCCCGGCGCAACACGCCGGCCTGATCCAGGCGTTCAGCGACATCGGCGACAATCTCGACGTATTGGTGATCGACACCGCTGCGGGTATAGGTGACTCGGTAGTCAGTTTTGTCCGCGCCGCGCAGGAAGTCCTGCTGGTGGTGTGCGACGAGCCGACCTCGATCACGGACGCCTACGCCCTGATCAAACTGCTGAACCGCGATTACGGCATGAACCGCTTCCGCGTCCTGGCCAACATGGCCCAGAGCCCGCAGGAAGGTCGCAACCTGTTCGCCAAGTTGACCAAGGTCACGGACCGTTTCCTCGACGTCGCATTGCAATACGTCGGTGCGGTGCCGTACGACGAAAGCGTGCGCAAGGCCGTGCAGAAGCAACGTGCCGTGTACGAAGCCTTCCCGCGTTCCAAGTGTTCGCTGGCCTTCAAGGCGATTGCCCAGAAGGTCGACACCTGGCCGCTGCCTGCCAACCCGCGTGGGCACCTTGAATTTTTCGTCGAGCGCCTCGTGCAACAAACGGCAGGACCTGTTCTATGACAGCCAGCGGTTACAACCTCTACAAGAAGTCGGCACGTGACGCGCAGTACGAGTTGATCGAGCGTTACGCGCCACTGGTTAAACGCATTGCCTACCACCTGCTGGCCCGTCTGCCGGCCAGCGTCCAGGTCGAAGACCTGATCCAGGCCGGGATGATCGGTCTGCTGGAAGTGTCGACCAAATACGACGCCAGCAAAGGTGCGAGTTTCGAGACGTACGCGGGCATCCGGATCCGCGGCGCCATGCTCGATGAAGTCCGCAAGGGGGACTGGGCGCCACGTTCGGTCCACCGCAATACCCGGATGGTCAGCGACGCAATTCGCTCGATTGAAGCTAAAACCGGTCGTGACGCTAAAGATCACGAGGTTGCGGCCGAACTCCAATTGAGTCTCGACGATTATTACGGGATTTTGAACGACACCTTGGGTAGCCGGTTATTCAGTTTCGACGATCTGTTGCAGGACGGCGAGCACGAAGGGCTGCACGAGGATGGCGCGAGTGCTCATCTCGAGCCGTCACGCGATCTGGAAGATGAACGCTTCCAGGCGGCGCTGGCGGACGCGATTGCCAATTTGCCGGAGCGTGAGCGACTGGTGTTGGCGCTGTACTACGACGAAGAGCTGAATCTCAAGGAAATCGGCGAGGTCCTGGGGGTCAGCGAATCTCGGGTCAGCCAGTTACACAGCCAGTGCGCGGCCCGTTTGCGGGGGCGTTTGGGGGAGTGGCGAGCGCGCTGAAGGCAGTGTGGGGACACTGCGAACGTGGCTGGTGTGGTGTTGAACTGCACCGGTCTCGATCTGCTGTGCTCCAGACAGTCATCGAGTGCTTTGCCGGATTGATTGAAATGGCGCGTCCAGGTGCTGGGCGCGTTTAAGACTGCTTGGAGGTCGAATTGGACAAGAACATGAAAATCCTCATCGTTGATGACTTCTCAACGATGCGGCGGATCATAAAAAACCTGTTGCGTGACCTTGGGTTCACCAACACGGTCGAGGCCGACGATGGCACTACCGCCATTCCGGTTCTCAACAGCGGGAGCATCGACTTTCTGGTAACGGACTGGAACATGCCTGGCATGACCGGTATCGATCTGCTGCGCCACGTGCGCGCCGATGAAAAGCTCAAGCACCTGCCAGTGCTGATGGTGACCGCTGAAGCCAAGCGCGAGCAGATCATCGAAGCAGCCCAGGCCGGCGTAAACGGCTATGTGGTCAAACCCTTCACGGCCCAGGCGTTGAAAGAAAAAATCGAGAAGATTTTCGAACGCATCGGTTGATGGACTGCGCCACGGGGGAGCTATGGAGCATAAAGAATCTTCATTGGGCGATTTTGAATCGACCCTGAAAAAACATGCGGTCGAATTGGTCGAAAGCCTTGAAAAAGGCAAGTTCGGCGACGCTGTGCAACTGATCCATGAGCTCAATCAGACCCGTGACCGTGGCCTGTATCAGGAAGTGGGCAAGCTCACCCGTGAGCTGCACAGTGCGATCGTCAATTTCCAGATCGACCCGAACATGCCGCAAGCCGAGGAAGTGTCACAGATCACCGACGCCACCGAGCGTCTGGGGTATGTGGTCAAGCTGACCGAGGCTGCGGCCAATCGCACCATGGACCTGGTGGAAAACGCCACGCCGCTGGTCAACCGCCTGAGCGACGAAGCCCAGGCCTTGAGCACGGACTGGGGTCGGTTCATGCGTCGCGAAGTCGGTGCTGAAGAGTTTCGTGAGCTGGCCCGTCGAGTCGACGGTTTCCTGACACGCAGCAGTGAAGACAGCCGCGTAGTGTCGAGCAACCTCAACGACATTCTGCTGGCCCAGGATTACCAGGACCTCACAGGTCAGGTGATCAAGCGTGTGACCCAGCTGGTCACCGAAGTTGAAAGCAACCTGCTCAAGCTCGTGCTCATGGCCAGTCAGGTGGACCGCTTTGCGGGCATCGAACATGACCGTGCGTCGATCCTTGCAGAAAAAGATCCGCAAAAACATCTCTCTCAGGGTGAAGGTCCGCAGATTCATGCCGATAAAAGAGAAGACGTTGTGTCCGGTCAGGACGATGTGGACGATTTGCTATCCAGCCTAGGGTTTTAGGATTTTAGGTTTTTTAGGTTTTTAGACCTGTTAGGAGCACCCCATACATGAGCTTCGGCGCCGATGAAGAGATCCTTCAGGATTTTCTGGTTGAGGCCGGCGAGATTCTGGAGCAACTGTCCGAACAGCTGGTCGAGCTTGAAAGCCGACCGGATGATGCGGACTTGCTCAATGCAATTTTTCGCGGTTTTCACACTGTAAAAGGGGGCGCCGGCTTCCTCCAGCTCAACGAGCTGGTGGAGTGCTGTCACATCGCCGAGAACGTGTTCGACATCCTGCGCAAGGGTGAGCGACGCGTCGACTCGGAACTGATGGACGTGGTTCTCGAAGCGCTGGACGCGGTGAACAGCATGTTTACCGAAGTCCGCGAACGCAGCCCGATCACGGCGGCGACGCCGGAGTTGCTTGCGGCGCTGGCGCGTCTGGCCGAGCCGCAAACCGCCGATGAATCGGCCGTGTTTGCCGAAGTCGTCGAAGAGCCTGTCGCTGAAAGCGAATCGGGCGACATCACCGATAACGAATTTGAACAACTGCTGGACTCGCTGAATGCCGTCAAGGCCCAGGCCGAGGCTCCTGCGGTAGCTGCTCCGCTGCCTGCCGGCGATGCCGCCGGCAGCGACGAAATTACCGATGCCGAGTTCGAGTCACTGCTCGATCAGTTGCACGGCAAAGGCCAGTTCGCCGTCGACGCGGTGGCCGCGCCTGCTGCACCCGCAGCACCGGCCGCGCCGAAAGCGGCGGGTGACAGTTCCGACATTACCGACGACGAGTTTGAAGCACTGCTCGACCAGCTGCACGGCAAGGGTAACTTTGCTGTCGATGCGCTGGAATCGGCCATTGCCTCTGTGCCAACCCCGGCTGCGCCGGCTGCCGCGGCGGCAGGCAGCGATCTGATCTCGGATCACGAGTTCGAATCGTTGCTCGACGAGTTGCACGGCAAAGGCAAGTTCACTGAAGTCGGTTCCGCTTCGGCGGCGTCTTCGGTGGCTGCGCCTGTTGCCAAGGCTGTTGCTCCCAAGCCGGTTGCCAAGTCACCCGAGCCCAAGGCTGAAGCACCGAAACCGGCTGCCGCTGCTGCACCGGCTCCGGCCCGTGCGCCGTCCGCACCGCCGCCTGAAAAACCGGCCAGCGAAGCCGAGACCACCGTGCGGGTCGACACCGCGCGTCTCGACGAAATCATGAACATGGTTGGCGAACTGGTGCTGGTGCGTAACCGCCTGGTCCGCCTCGGTGCCAACAGCGCCGACGAAGCCATGTCCAAGGCTGTGTCCAACCTCGACGTGGTCACGGCCGACCTGCAAACCGCGGTCATGAAGACCCGGATGCAACCGATCAAGAAGGTCTTCGGGCGCTTCCCGCGCCTGGTTCGCGACCTGGCTCGCCAGCTCAAGAAAGAGATCAACCTGGAACTCGTCGGCGAAGAAACCGACCTCGACAAGAACCTCGTCGAGGCCCTGGCCGACCCGCTGGTCCACTTGGTGCGCAACGCGGTCGACCACGGCATCGAGTCGCCGGAAGAACGCGAAGCGTCGGGCAAGTCCCGCGGCGGCAAGGTGATCCTCGCGGCCGAACAGGAAGGCGACCATATCCTGCTGTCGATCTCCGATGACGGCAAAGGCATGGACCCGAATGTGCTGCGTTCCATCGCCGTCAAACGCGGTGTGATGGACAAGGACGCGGCCGATCGTTTGAGCGATACCGAGTGCTACAACCTGATTTTCGCGCCGGGTTTCTCGACCAAAACCGAGATCTCCGACGTGTCGGGTCGTGGCGTGGGCATGGACGTGGTGAAAACCAAGATTTCCCAGCTCAACGGTTCGATCAATATCTTCTCGGCCAAGGGCCAGGGCTCGAAAATCGTCATCAAGGTCCCGTTGACCCTGGCGATCATGCCGACGCTGATGGTCATGCTCGGCAACCAGGCGTTCGCGTTCCCGCTGGTGAACGTCAACGAGATTTTCCACCTCGACCTGTCGCGCACCAACGTGGTGGACGGCCAGGAAGTGGTGATCGTGCGGGACAAGGCACTGCCACTGTTCTACCTCAAGCGCTGGCTGGTCAGCTCCGCCGCTCACGAAGAGCAGCGCGAAGGCCATGTGGTGATCCTTTCGGTGGGCACCCAGCGGATCGGCTTCGTCGTCGATCAACTGGTTGGCCAGGAAGAAGTGGTCATCAAGCCATTGGGCAAAATGCTCCAGGGAACCCCGGGCATGTCGGGCGCCACCATCACCGGTGACGGCCGCATTGCGCTGATTCTCGATGTTCCGAGCATGCTCAAGCGTTACGCCGCACGGCGTATTTGATTCTGGTGGGGCGGGGCGACTGAGCCTCGCTCCGTCTAACGGAGTGTTTATGGCAGTCAAAGTCCTGGTGGTGGACGATTCGGGGTTTTTCCGCCGCCGCGTCTCGGAAATTCTTTCAGCGGATCCGAACATCCAGGTCGTCGGCACGGCGACCAACGGAAAAGAGGCGATCGATCAGGCCCTGGCCCTCAAGCCTGACGTGATCACCATGGACTACGAGATGCCAATGATGGACGGCATCACGGCGGTGCGGCACATCATGCAGCGCTGCCCGACGCCGGTCTTGATGTTTTCCTCGCTGACGCACGAAGGCGCCCGGGTCACCCTGGACGCGCTGGATGCGGGGGCCGTGGACTTCCTGCCGAAGAACTTCGAAGACATCTCGCGCAATCCCGAGAAGGTCAAGCAATTGCTGTGCGAGAAGATTCTGAGCATCTCGCGCAGCAACCGTCGTGCCAGCGCCTACAGCGCTCCGGCACACGTCGCCGCGCCAGCCCCGACACCGACACCGGCGCCTTCGAGCATCGGCAGTTACGGCAACAGTGCGCCGGCACGTCCAGCACCGACACCGATTCCGGCCCCAACGCGTACCCACGCACCGGCCTCCTCGGGTCCGTCGTCGCCTGCGCCAAAACGCAAGAACTACAAACTGGTTGCCATCGGCACCTCCACCGGTGGCCCGGTTGCGCTGCAACGGGTGCTGACCCAGTTGCCGGCCAGCTTCCCTGCGCCGATCGTCTTGGTCCAGCACATGCCGGCCGCGTTCACCAAAGCGTTCGCCGAGCGCCTGGACAAACTCTGCCGCATCCACGTCAAGGAAGCCGAGGATGGCGACATCCTGCGTCCGGGCCTGGCGTTGTTGGCACCGGGTGGCAAGCAAATGATGATCGACGGCCGTGGCGCGGTGAAAATCCTGCCGGGCGACGAGCGTCTGAATTACAAACCCTGCGTGGACATTACCTTCGGTTCCGCGGCCAAGTCCTACGGCGACAAAGTTCTGGCGGTCGTGCTGACAGGGATGGGCGCTGACGGTCGCGAAGGCGCGCGTCTGCTCAAACAGGGCGGCAGTTCGATCTGGGCTCAGGACGAAGCCAGTTGCGTGATCTACGGCATGCCGATGGCCATCGTCAAAGCCGAGCTCGCCGACGCGGTGTACAGCCTCGATGACATTGGCAAGCATTTGGTCGAGGCGTGTATCTGATGGATGTTCTAAGCCTGATTGGCATCATCATGGCGTTCGTCGCCATCATTGGCGGCAACTACCTGGAGGGCGGTCACCTCGGCGCCCTGGCCAACGGCCCGGCGGCGTTGATCGTACTCGGCGGGACCATCGGCGCAGCGTTGCTGCAATCGCCGGTAAGCGCCTTCAAGCGTGCCATGCAGATACTCGGCTGGATCCTGTTTCCGCCTCGCGTGGACCTGGCCGGCGGTATCGATCGCGTTGTGAACTGGAGCCTGACCGCACGCAAGGAAGGTCTGCTCGGTCTGGAAGGGGTGGCCGACACCGAACCCGACAGTTACTCGCGCAAGGGTCTGCAACTGTTGGTGGACGGCGCCGAGCCGGAAGCGATTCGCAGCATTCTGGAAGTCGATTTCTACACCCAGGAAAGCCGCGACATCGAAGCCGCCAAGGTGTTCGAAAGCATGGGCGGCTACGCGCCGACCATCGGCATCATCGGTGCCGTGATGGGCCTGATCCATGTCATGGGCAATCTGGGCGATCCGTCGCAACTGGGCAGCGGCATCGCCGTGGCCTTCGTCGCGACCATCTACGGCGTGGCCAGTGCCAACCTGGTGCTGCTGCCGATTGCCTCCAAACTCAAATCCGTTGCATTGCGTCAGTCGCGTTATCGCGAAATGTTGCTGGAAGGCATCCTGTCGATCGCCGAAGGTGAAAACCCTCGCTCTATTGAGTTGAAGCTTCAGGGCTTCATGGATTGATGGGGGTAATGGATTATGGCTCGTCGCCGGCAACCTGAAGAACACGTCAACCATGAACGCTGGCTCGTTTCCTACGCCGACTTCATCACGTTGCTGTTCGCGTTCTTTGTGGTTATGTACTCGATTTCTTCGATCAACGAAGGCAAGTACAAGGTCATTTCCCAGGCGCTGATCGGCGTCTTTACCGACGCTGATCGCTCCCTCAAGCCGATTCCGATTGGCGAAGAGCGACCGAAGACGGTTACCCCGGCCAAACCGTTGGTCAAGGACAGCGAGCAGGTCGATGCCGGCGTCGCCGGTGCCAGCGATCCCCTGAAAAGCATCGCCGATGACATCAGCGCCGCGTTCGGCGACCTGATCAGCTCCAACCAGATGACCGTGCGCGGCAACGAGCTGTGGGTGGAAATCGAGCTCAATTCCAGCCTGTTGTTCGGCAGCGGCGATGCCATGCCCAGCGACATGGCGTTCAACATCATCGACAAGGTCGCCACGATCCTGAAACCGTTCGACAACCCGATTCACGTCGAAGGGTTCACCGACGATCAACCGATCCGCACCTCGCAGTACCCGACCAACTGGGAGCTGTCGTCGGCCCGTTCGGCCAGTATCGTGCGCATGATGGCGATGCAGGGCGTGAACCCGAGTCGCCTGGCGTCGGTGGGTTACGGCGAGTTCCAGCCGGTGGCCAACAACGCCACTGCCGAAGGCCGGGCGCGCAACCGTCGGGTGGTGTTGGTGGTGTCGCGAAATCTCGATGTCCGCCGCAGCCTGACCGGCACCGGTACCGCGAATGCAAAACCGGACGCCGCATTGAAGCGTGCTGGCACACAAACTGCACCGACCCCGGTCAAGTCGCCGGGACGAGAGAGCGCCGTCAATTCTCCGTCACCCGCATTAACACGCTGAGCTATTTCTCGGCCGACCTTGTCGGCCGGGAGGAACAATCCGAATGAGAGTCTGGGCAGTCGCCAATCAAAAGGGTGGTGTCGGTAAAACCACTTCCTCTATCGCTTTAGCCGGTTTACTGGCCGAGGCGGGCAAGCGCGTGGTTGTGGTCGATCTCGACCCCCACGGCTCCATGACCAGTTACTTCGGTTACGACCCCGATAGCCTGGAACACAGCAGCTACGACCTGTTTCTGCACAAGGGCAGCGTGCCGCAAGGCTTGCCCGGTCAGTTGTTGTTGCCCACCAGTCACGACAGTATTTCCTTGTTGCCATCGAGTACCGCGCTGGCAACCCTCGAGCGCCAGTCGCCGGGCCAGAGTGGCCTGGGCCTGGTGATTGCCAAGAGCCTGGCGCAACTGTGGCAGGACTTCGATTACGCCGTGATCGACAGCCCGCCGTTGCTCGGCGTGCTGATGGTCAATGCCTTGGCGGCGAGCCAGCAGTTAGTGATCCCGGTGCAGACCGAGCACCTGGCCGTCAAAGGCCTGGAGCGCATGGTCAACACGCTCGAGATGATCAACCGCTCGCGCAAGCAGGCTTTGCCTTTCAGCATCGTGCCGACCCTGTTCGACCGTCGCACACAGGCATCCCTCGGGACGCTGCGCGTGCTGCGTGACAAGTACCCGGAAGAAATCTGGCAGGGCTACATCCCGGTCGACACGCGGTTGCGTGACGCCAGCCGGGCAGGGGTCACGCCTTCGCAATTCGACGGCAAGAGCCGTGGAGTCCTCGCTTACCGCGCACTGCTCAAGCATCTGCTTGCCCAGCAGCTCGTTCCGCAGGTGGCCTGAGATGAATCGGCCGGTAAAAATCACCTCCCGTCCGCAACTGGCGCTCCAGTCTTATCTCGACAGCCTGCTGCAGGACGCGACCGAAGAATTACCGCTGGAAGTCCAGGCGCTTAACGAAGTCGTCGAGGTGGTCGAAGCGGTCGAGGTTGAAGCCGCGCTGGACGAGTTCCAGGCTGCGGTGCTGGAAGAACAGGCCCGCGATGCGCAGAAACCTGCGGTGGTGGCTGCACCGGTTGCCGCGCCGGTGGTCACTCCAGTCGAGAAAGCCCCGCTTGCGTTGATCGAAGCGCCGACGCCGATCCTCGCGCCCGTATCGACCATCGCGCCGATGCTGCAAGCCTTGGTGCCGCCGGTGGTTGAAGTCCATCTGCCGCCGAGCAACACGCCACCGCCGGTGGAAACCGACGGTCGCCCGTCCTGGGCAGCCGAGCCGTTCGAATGCCTGTTGTTCGATGTCGCCGGGTTGACCCTTGCCGTGCCGCTGGTGTGCCTGGGATCGATTTATTCACTGGCCGGGCATGAGCTGACACCGCTGTTCGGTCAGCCGGAATGGTTCCTCGGCATCCTGCCGAGCCAAGCCGGCAACCTGAAGGTGCTGGATACCGCGCGCTGGGTCATGCCCGATCGTTATCGCGATGATTTCCGTCAGGGCCTGCAATACGTTATTTCGGTTCAGGGCTACGAGTGGGGGCTGGCGGTGCATCAGGTCAGCCGATCGTTACGCCTGGACCCGAACGAAATCAAATGGCGCAGCCACCGTGGTCAACGGCCATGGCTGGCGGGCACGGTGATTGAACACATGTGTGCGTTGCTCGATGTTTCCGCATTGGCCGAGTTGATCGCCAGCGGTGGGGCAAAGCACATGGGCGGCAGCAAGCCGCCGCAAAAGCTGACATAACAAGCACGCGACGGCATTGTTGAATGCCGCCACAGAACACACACCGCTAGGGCGGTTTTTTGAGGGGTCAGGGTATGAATGATAAGGCGTCGTCTGCAAAGGGTTCCGAAGATCCGATCCTGCAATGGGTAACCTTCAAACTGGACAATGAAACCTACGGCATCAACGTGATGCGCGTTCAGGAAGTCCTGCGCTACACCGAAATCGCCCCGGTCCCGGGTGCTCCGAGCTACGTGCTGGGCATCATCAACCTGCGCGGTAACGTGGTCACCGTAATCGACACCCGTCAGCGCTTCGGCCTGATGAATGCCGAGATCAGCGACAACACCCGTATCGTCATCATCGAAGCCGACAAGCAAGTGGTCGGGATCATGGTCGACAGCGTGGCCGAAGTGGTTTACCTGCGTCAGTCGGAAATCGAAACCGCGCCGAACGTCGGTAACGAAGAATCCGCCAAGTTCATTCAAGGCGTGTGCAACAAGAACAACGAACTGCTGATCCTCGTCGAACTGGACAAGATGATGAGCGAAGAAGAATGGTCGGACCTGGAGAACATCTGATTGATTCTTGAGGTAGCGGTCATTGTCCTGTTCCTGTTCTGGGCAGGCACGCTGGCGATGTTTCTGGCGTACATACGCGGCCAACGGCTGATCGCGGCGCAACAGGCCGAGGGCGATGCGCTGCGCGATCAGCGCATCAAGGACCTGGCCAAACGCGTCGACAACTACCAGAGCGGCAACGTGCGCATGGGTGAAGACCTGCACGAACTGCGCGCGGTAGTCGGCCCGTTGCCGGACAAACTGGCTCAACTGGAGCAGCGTGACCCGTCGAGCCTGTCGTTTGCCCAAGCGGCAAAACTGGTCGGCATGGGCGCAAGCGTCGATGAATTGACCCAGTCCTGCGGGTTGACCCAGGCCGAGGCGGAATTGATGAGCAAGTTGCACAAGAACTGATTTTTTCGATTCGGCTGATACCGCTTTCGCGAACAGGCTCGCTCCCACATTTGCTTGGTGGTGGACACAAAATGTGTGACCGCCGCCAGTTCCAATGTGGGAGTGAGTCTGCTCGCGATGGCGCTGTGTCAGTCACCGTTGATGTTGAACATGGTGCCGCCTTCGCGGGCAAGCCTCGCTCCTACAGGTGATGCAGTCCGAACACATAATACGTGAGCGCCGCCGAACCCTGTAGGAGCGAGCTTGCTCGCGATGGACTCAATGGCGACGCGTGCATTCTGAAGAAACGCGGCGTTCATGCCTCCATCGCGAGCAAGCTCGCTCCTACAGGGTGTTGTTGATACCTCAGTAGTCGTCGCCACGCGCAGTGATGTCCTTCTCGACCATCACTGCCTGCGGATCATGCCCCGCCGGAAATTTGCCCTTCAGATTCCACGCAAACGCGATGATCTCGGCAATCGTGCGATACAACTCTTCCGGAATACTGTCCCCTAATTCCATCCGCGCGAGCAGTTTCACCAGCTCGGGGTTTTCGTAGATCGGCACCTCACAATCGCGGGCGATCTTCAGAATGGCTTCGGCCAGTTCTTCGTCGCCTTTTGCCGTGAGGGTCGGGGCGTGGGTGCCGTCGTATTTGAGGGCGATGGCCTGGCGGGGGGCGTTAGGGGTACTCATGCGGTTTCGTCGACCCAGCGTTGTTCGAGGCGGGTTTGCGGGCCTTGCGGCGGTGTTCCGAGGTGGCAATCAAGATCGCCGACGTTAAGGCCTGACGCCAGTAAGCGTTCGCGCAGTCCGGCCAGATTGCTCTCGATCAGGCTGGCGGTGTACGGCCGTTCGGCCCAGAGCTGACTGGACAGGCTGCCCCTGATCAACTGCGCCTGGACTTGCAGCGGGCCCAACGGCTCCATGTCGAACGCCAGGTCGACGCGCCACAATGGCTGTTTGGGTTCACGTTCGTCGCGGCGTTCGTGGGGTTGCTCTTTCTCGGGGGCTTCTTCGCGCTGCAACTTGACCTGCAACGGCACGATGTCTTGCAGGTTGCGCATCGGGATTTCCAGCTGCCAGGTGCTGAGCAGGCGACCGTCGTCGGTCACGCCGGTCTGTTCGAGGCTCGACAGCTGATGGCTTTGCAGGCGCGACACCGCTGCAGCGGCCAGCCGCAACAAGTGCTCCAGGTCGCCTTCGCCGTCCATGCTTTGCAACAGGCGTTCGGGGATCGGAAAACTGGTGGGTAGCGGTTTCGCGCTGACCTGGCCGAGCATGCCGAGGGCGCTGCGCACGAAGCTCGGCATCGCCTGGGCCAGCGTGTTGGCGGCGATGATCGCATTCAGATTGGTATTGGCCGGCAATCCCGGCGTCAGTTGGGCGATCAGCTTGAGCAGGTCGCCCTTCATGTCTGGCGCCAGCGTCGGATTCTGCCCGGTCAACAGTTTGGCCTCGAGGAACAGGCCGCTATTGGCCAGCGCCTGGGCGAGGCCTTTCGGCGAGCTGAGCTGTTGAACGTCCGGCAGACCGGCGAGCAGCTTCTCTACCGCAACGCGCAGGTCACTGGACGTCTGATCGGACTGCGGCAGGTTTTGCAGGAGTTTGATCAAGCCATCCAGCGAGCCTTGGCGGCTTTGCTGGCTGACCAGTTGCTGGGTCACGGCCAGTTGTTCTTGACGGCTACTCAAGGGCACGAACTTCAGGGTCTGCGTGTCCTGCACCAAGGCGCTCAACAACGTGCCGATGCGCAGGGGCGTCGGGCTGTCGATGCTCAACGTGCTGCCGCTCAACGCGGTGTTGAGCAGGCTCACCATCGACCGAAACACCGTCGGCTGGCCCGGCACCTGCGGCATTACCTGCGAAGTCAGTACTTTGCCTTGCAACAGGGTGCCGACCGGCAGTTGCGCGGTGTCGATGCGGGTGAGGGTGGCGACGCTGGACGCGATGGCCTGTTGCACAGTGATCGCCAGGTTGCTCGCCGACGGCTGGGTGATCGCCAGGCTGGTGCCTTGTGGCAACGGCTGCGTGCTGGTGGCCTGGACCGTGGTCTGGCGGCCGCTGTCGGTTGTCACCTTCAGCAATAATTGAAACGTCTGATCCGCCTGCTTGAGCGACAGCACTTCGGCTTTCGCGGTCTGGCCGGCCGTGATCAAGCCCTCCATCGGCGCCAGCAGCTTCAGCAGGTCGCCACTCACCATCAGCGGCCGCGTGGTCGCGGGCGTGGTTTGCGGTAGCGGGAGGATGTTCATTTCGCCTGTCATACGCGGTCACAACCTGAGGAAAATGCACTCTTTAGAGTAGGGCATGGCATGTATAATGCCGCCCGTCTTTCGGGGAGTGGCGAAAACATTGCAATTGTTTGACGCAGCTCTCTAGAACAGGCCGCCAATGCATCTATGCTGCATCTCTTTAGCGGCCGCTACGCCGCCGACTTGAACCGTAAAGGCCCGTGATCTCTTGACCAGTCCTGTCCTGCAAACCGTTGCCCTCGCTTGTGAGCGAGACCTCCGGCTGCTCTTCGAAAATCTCGAATTGAGACTGGCCAGTGGCGAAATGCTACAGATCAGCGGCCCCAACGGCAGTGGCAAGACCAGCCTGTTGCGCCTGCTGAGCGGTCTGATGCAGCCGACCGCCGGTCACGTGTTGCTCAACGGCCAGCCGCTGAACGAGCAACGCAGTGAGCTGGCGCGCAACCTGCTGTGGATCGGTCATGCCGCCGGCATCAAGGATCTGCTGACCCCGGAAGAGAACCTCAGCTGGCTCTGCGCTCTGCATCAACCGGCCTCCCACGACGCCATTGGGCAAGCGCTGGCTGCCGTCGGACTGCGCGGGTTCGAAGATGTTCCCTGTCACACCCTGTCCGCTGGGCAGCAACGCCGTGTGGCACTGGCGCGCTTGTACCTCGACAGCCCGCCGCTGTGGATTCTCGATGAGCCCTTCACGGCGCTGGACAAGCAAGGCGTGGCGCAACTCGAAGAACACCTGGCCGCGCACTGCGAACGCGGTGGCATGGTGGTGTTGACCACGCACCACACGCTGACCCGAATGCCGACCGGCTATCGCGACATTGATCTGGGGAACTGGGCAGTATGAGTGTTTTCGGCCTGTTGGTCGCCCGTGAGGCCCGTTTGCTGTTTCGCCGTCCGGCGGAGTTGGCCAATCCGCTGGTGTTCTTCGCGATTGTGGTGTCGCTGTTCCCGCTGGCGGTGGGTCCCGAGACTCAATTGTTGCAAACCTTGTCTCCGGGACTGGTCTGGGTCGCGGCCCTTTTATCGGTTCTGCTCTCGCTGGACGGGCTTTTCCGCAGTGATTTCGAAGATGGATCCCTCGAACAGTGGGTCCTTTCGCCGCACCCCCTGCCTCTTCTGGTTTTGGCCAAGGTGCTGGCACACTGGTCGTTTTCCGGGCTGGCACTGGTTTTGCTCGCTCCACTGCTGGCGTTGATGCTCGGTTTACCAACCGCTTGTCTGCCGGTGTTGCTGCTTTCTTTATTGCTGGGTACACCGGTGCTGAGCCTGCTCGGTGCGGTGGGCGCGGCCCTGACGGTGGGATTGAAACGTGGCGGCCTGTTGTTGGCGCTGCTGATTCTGCCGCTGTACATCCCGGTGTTGATTCTTGGCAGTGGCGCCTTGCAGGCAGCCTTGCAGGGCATGCCGGCGACCGGTTATCTCTTGTGGCTTGGTAGCCTGACCGCCCTGGCGATAACCCTGACACCCTTTGCAATAGCTGCTGGCCTGAAGATCAGCGTCGGCGAATAATGAGGTCTGATCAATATTTGATCAGTAAAGACCCTTTGGCTGCTTCGTGAACACGAACGGCAACCGTGATGGAAACAGTAATGAACTGGACCTGGTTTCATAAGCTCGGCTCACCCAAGTGGTTCTACGGCATCAGCGGCAAACTGCTGCCATGGCTGAGCATCGCTGCGTTGCTGCTGATTGGCGTCGGTGTCGTGTGGGGCCTCGCCTTCGCGCCGCCGGACTACCAGCAAGGCAACAGCTTTCGCATCATCTATATCCACGTTCCGGCCGCCATGCTTGCGCAGTCCATCTACGTGATGCTGGCGGTGTGCGGCATCGTCGGGCTGGTGTGGAAGATGAAACTGGCGGACGTTGCCCTGCAGTGCGCGGCGCCGATTGGTGCCTGGATGACCGCCGTGGCGCTGGTCACCGGCGCAATCTGGGGCAAACCGACGTGGGGCTCGTGGTGGGTCTGGGATGCACGACTGACGTCCATGCTGATTCTGCTGTTCCTGTATTTCGGTCTCATCGCGCTGGGCAACGCCATCAGCAATCGCGACAGCGCCGCCAAGGCCTGCGCGGTGCTGGCGATTGTCGGTGTGATCAACATCCCGATCATCAAGTACTCGGTGGAGTGGTGGAACACCCTGCACCAGGGCGCGACGTTTACCCTGACCGAAAAACCGGCGATGCCGGCCGAGATGTGGTTGCCATTGCTGCTGACGGCGCTGGGTTTCTACTGTTTCTTTGGCGCGGTGCTGCTGCTGCGCATGCGCCTTGAAGTGCTCAAGCGCGAAGCTCGCGCCAGTTGGGTCAAGGCCGAAGTGCAGAACAGCCTGGAGGCCGCTCGATGAGTTTTGCTTCATTCGGCGACTTCCTCGCCATGGGTCATCATGCCCTGTATGTCTGGTCAGCCTATGGCATCTGCCTGGCGGTGCTGGGCCTTAACGTGGCGGCGCCAATCCTGGCCCGCAAGCGGTATCTGCAACAAGAGGCGCGTCGTCTGCGCCGGGAGAACGGCAAGTGAATCCGCTGCGTAAAAAGCGTCTTATCATCATTCTCGCGATCCTGGTCGGTGTCGGCGCTGCCGTCGGCCTGGCCTTGAGTGCCCTGCAGCAGAACATCAACCTGTTTTACACCCCGACCCAGATCGCCAACGGCGAAGCCCCGCAAGACACGCGTATTCGGGCGGGCGGCATGGTCGAGAAAGGTTCGCTGCAACGTTCCGGCGATTCCCTGGACGTGAAATTCATCGTCACCGACTTCAACAAATCCGTGACCATCAGCTACCGCGGCATCCTCCCGGACCTGTTCCGCGAAGGGCAGGGCATCGTCGCACTGGGCAAGCTCAACGCCGATGGCGTGGTCGTGGCCGATGAAGTGCTGGCCAAGCACGACGAAAAGTACATGCCACCGGAAGTGACCAAGGCGTTGAAAGACAGTGGTCAATCCGCCCCAACACCCGCGAAGGAGGGTTGATCGATGACTTCCGGCATTTTTATTCCTGAGTTGGGCCACCTGGCCATGATCCTCGCGCTGTGTTTCGCGCTGGTTCAGGCCGTGGTGCCGTTGCTGGGTGCATGGCGCGGTGACCGCTTGTGGATGAGCCTCGCCCAGCCCGCCGCCTGGGGGCAGTTCGCGTTTCTGGTGTTCGCCTTCGGTTGCCTGACATACGCGTTCATGACTGATGACTTCTCGGTCGCCTACGTAGCCAGCAACTCCAACAGCGCCTTGCCGTGGTATTACAAATTCAGCGCCGTGTGGGGCGCGCACGAAGGGTCATTGCTGCTCTGGGCCTTGATCCTTGGGGGCTGGACCTTCGCGGTGTCGGTGTTCTCCCGCCAGTTGCCGCAAGTGATGCTGGCGCGGGTGCTGGCAGTGATGGGCATGATCAGCACCGGTTTCCTGCTGTTCCTGATCCTCACCTCCAACCCGTTCTCCCGGATCCTGCCGCAGATTCCTGCCGACGGTCGCGACCTCAATCCGTTGCTGCAAGACATCGGCCTGATCGTTCACCCTCCGATGCTCTACATGGGTTATGTCGGTTTCTCCGTGGCATTCGCGTTCGCCATCGCCGCGTTGCTCGGTGGTCGTCTTGATGCAGCGTGGGCGCGCTGGTCGCGTCCGTGGACCATCGTCGCCTGGGCTTTCCTCGGCATTGGCATCACGTTGGGCTCATGGTGGGCGTATTACGAACTCGGCTGGGGTGGCTGGTGGTTCTGGGACCCGGTGGAAAACGCCTCGTTCATGCCATGGCTGGTGGGCACGGCGCTGATTCACTCCCTGGCCGTCACGGAAAAACGTGGCGTGTTCAAGAGCTGGACCGTGTTGCTGGCCATCGCGGCGTTCTCGCTGAGTTTGCTCGGGACCTTCCTGGTGCGTTCCGGCGTGCTGACTTCGGTGCATGCCTTTGCGTCGGACCCTGAGCGCGGAGTGTTCATCCTGATATTCCTGCTGTTCGTGGTCGGCGGTTCGCTGACGCTGTTCGCCCTGCGCGCGCCGGTGGTCAAGAGCCATGTCGGCTTCAACCTCTGGTCCCGGGAAACCCTGCTGCTGGGCAATAACCTGGTGCTGGTGGTCGCGGCGTCGATGATCCTGCTCGGTACGCTGTACCCGCTGATTCTGGATGCGATGACCGGCGCCAAGCTGTCGGTCGGCCCGCCGTACTTCAACGCGCTGTTCATTCCGTTGATGGCGTTGCTGATGGTGGTGATGGCTGTCGGGATGCTGGTGCGCTGGAAAGACACCCCGGTCAAATGGCTCATGAGCATGCTGACGCCGGTGTTTCTCGGCAGCGCTGCGTTGGCGGTGGTGGCCGGCGTCGCCTACGGCGATTTCAACTGGGCGGTGATCGCGACGTTCATGCTCGCAGCCTGGGTATTACTCGCCGGTGTGCGCGACATCTTCGACAAGACGCGTCACAAAGGCCTGATCAAAGGCCTGCCGACCCTGACCCGCAGTTATTGGGGCATGCAGGTCGCTCACCTCGGCATCGCCGTGTGCGCGCTGGGTGTCGTGTTGTCGAGCCAGAACAGTGCCGAGCGTGATTTGCGCCTGGCACCGGGCGAGTCCATGGACCTGGCCGGTTACCACTTCGTGTTCGAAGGCGCCAAGCACTTCGAGGGCCCGAACTTCACGTCCGACAAGGGCACCGTGCGGGTGATCCGCGATGGCAAGGAAGTCAGCGTGCTGCACCCGGAAAAACGTCTCTACACCGTGCAGAACTCGGTGATGACCGAAGCCGGGATCGACGCCGGTTTCACCCGCGACCTCTACGTCGCCCTCGGCGAACCGCTGGGTGATGGCGCCTGGGCCGTGCGCGTCCACGTCAAGCCGTTTGTGCGCTGGATCTGGTTCGGCGGACTGCTCACCGGCCTGGGCGGGTTGTTGGCGGCGTTGGATCGCCGTTATCGGGTCAAGGTAAAAAGCCGCGTGCGCGAAGCGCTGGGCATGACGGGAGCCACTGCATGAGACGTTGGTTGATGCTGTTGCCACTGGCGATATTTCTGGTGGTGGCTGTTTTCCTTTATCGCGGGCTGTATCTGGACCCGGCCGAGCTGCCATCGGCCATGATCAACAAGCCGTTCCCGGAGTTCTCCCTGCCTGCGGTGCAGGACGGCAAGACCCTGACCAAGGCCGACATTCTCGGCAAGCCGGCACTGGTGAACGTCTGGGGCACCTGGTGCATCTCGTGCCGGGTCGAACACCCGGTGCTGAACAAACTGGCCGAGAAAGGCGTGGTGATTTACGGCATCAACTACAAGGACACCAATGCGGACGCCTTGAAGTGGCTGGTGGAATTTCATAATCCGTACCAGCTGAATATCCGTGACGATGAAGGCTCGCTGGGCCTGAACCTTGGCGTGTACGGTGCTCCGGAAACGTTTTTTGTCGACGCCAAGGGCATCATTCGCGACAAGTTCGTCGGCGTGATCGACGAGCAGGTCTGGCGTGAAAAACTGGCGGCCAAGTATCAGGCGCTGGTCGACGAGGCCAAGCCATGAAACGCTGGATCGCCGCCGCAGTATTGGGCTTGAGCATGGCTGGCGTGGCGCACGCGGCCATCGACACCTACGAGTTTGCCAAAGAAAGCGATCGCGAGCGTTTTCGCGAGCTGACCAAAGAGCTGCGTTGCCCCAAGTGCCAGAATCAGGACATCGCCGATTCCAATGCGCCGATTGCCGCCGACCTGCGCAAAGAGATTTTCCGCATGTTGGGCGAGGGCAAGGACAATCAGCAGATCATTGACTTCATGGTCGACCGCTACGGTGATTTCGTCCGCTACAAACCTGCGCTGAACGCTAAAACCGCACTGCTCTGGTTCGGCCCTGCCGGCCTGTTGCTGGGCGGCTTTGTGGTCATTGCCGTGATCGTCCGCCGTCGTCGCGTGCAACGCGCTGACACCCGGGACGATCTCTCCCTTGATGAGCGCGAGCGCCTCGACCACCTGTTGGAAAAAACCAAGAATGATTGATTTCTGGCTCGCTGCAGGTCTGCTGCTTCTGGTTGCCCTGAGTTTTCTGCTGATCCCCGTTTTGCGTGGCCGCCGTGCTCAACTCGAAGAGGATCGTACGGCCCTGAACGTCGCGCTGTATCAGGAACGCGTGGCTGAGTTACAGACTCAGCAGGAGGAGGGCGTTCTCGACGCGGCGCAAATGGACACCGGTCGCGCTGAAGCGGCGCGTGAATTGCTCGCCGACACCGAAGGTGTCGAGGCACTGCGGGTGTCCCGCTTGGGCAAGCCGTTGCCACTGCTGGCCGCGCTACTGGTGCCGGTGTTGGGCCTTGGTCTTTACCTGCATTTCGGCGCCAGCGACAAGGTTGAACTGACCCGTGAATTCGCCCAGGCGCCGCAGTCAATGGAAGAGATGACCCGTCGTCTGGAACGGGCTGTCGCGGCGCAACCGGACTCGGCCGAAGGCCTGTATTTCCTGGGGCGCACGTACATGGCACAGGATCGTCCTGACGATGCGGCGAAAATCTTCGAGCGCACCGTGAACCTGGCCGGTCGCCAGCCGGAGTTGCTGGGTCAGTGGGCGCAGGCTCAATACTTCGCCGACGGTAAAAGGTGGTCGGACAAAGTGCAGGCGCTGACCGACGAAGCGCTGAAGGCTGATCCAAAGGAAGTCACCAGCCTTGGCCTGCTCGGCATCGCGGCCTTCGAAGGCCAGCGTTACCAGGACGCAATCAACTACTGGAATCGCCTGCTGGCGCAACTGCCTCCGGACGACAACTCGCGAGAAGCCTTGCAAGGCGGAATCACCCGAGCCACCGAGAAACTGCAAGCCAGCGGTGGCAAGGTGGCCGAGGCTCCGGCGGCCAAAGCGGCAGCGCGGCTTAAAGTTACCGTCGACCTGGCGCCCGGCCTGAAGGACAAAGTCCAGCCAGGTGACAGCGTCTTCATCTTTGCCCGCGCCACCTCCGGCCCGCCAGCACCGCTGGCCGCCAAGCGCCTGACCGTGGCCGACCTGCCGGCAACCGTCGAACTGGGCGATGCCGACGCGATGATGCCGCAATTGAAACTGTCGAACTTCCCTGAAGTCCAACTGGTTGCGCGCGTCTCCCGTGCCGGCCAACCGACTGCCGGTGAATGGATCGGTCGCGGCCAGCCCTTGGCCAGCAGCACCACCGCGCCGCAACAACTGACCATCGACAGTCCCGACAAATAACAGGAACTCCCGCTATGACCGCCATCGCTCGTATCACCCTGCTCAGCCTGGTTCTGGGGTTAAGCGCCTGTGCGGTCCAGCGGCCGGAACCGACGTCACTGCCACCGATCCCGCCGTCGCAGCCACGTCCTACTCCGTCTCCGACGCCAACACCGGGCAAGCCGAGCATTCCGGCCAAACCCGCCAAGCCGATGCCACGCACCTCCGCCAGCTTCGCCCCGCCGCCGGGTGGCAACAGCCATTGGGATGCCAAAATGGGCGTTTACGTGCTTGATGATCAGCCCAACACCTTCTACCGCCAGCGCACGTACTACCGTTGGAACAACGGCTGGAGCCGGTCGATCAGCCCGAACGGGCCTTGGGAAGAGACCGACATCCATGGCGTGCCGGGTGGGTTGGGACGGCAATTCGGGCAGTAAATGGAAACGGCGATCCCAGCATCGCCGTTTTGCTGTCTGGGGTTTGGAAAAGACGTTTTAGAGAATCGCGCGGTACTCGGTCAATGCCTTGCTTGACTGAACCAATCCCTGGCGTAACAGAAGATCAAGGTATTTGCCGACATCCATCGGCGGCAGCTTCAGCTGTTTGCGTTGCCGTTGCGCCGCCGCGACCACCGCTGCCGGGTCCAGATCGAAAAGATTATCGACAAACTCGTCCGGGTGCTGAGCTTCAATACCGAAGGGACTCAGTGCGGCGCAGGGGAAGTCTTTCTGATTGAAGGTCACGATGACGCTGGCATTGCAGTGAATGGCAGCAGCCAGGACATGTCGGTCATCGACGTCGGGTAGCGTCAGTCCTTCAATCAGCGCCTCGTAGCCGGACACACAAGCGTCGGGTAATGCCTGATCCATCAGTTCTGACGTGCGGTTTAATTGTCCTGCGGTCAGATCCGGACGGTTTTTGAGCAAATTGCGTTTCCATTCGCAGTGTATCTCCAGAGTCCATTTCGCTCTAAAACGTCCGGAGAGTGCGAGCCACATCAGAAAATCTCTCAGCGGTGCGGGGTAAAGCACACATGCGTCATATACAGCGGTAAAAGAGGATTGCCTCACTCGTAGCCTGTCCTTAACGCTTGTGCCTGCTCGGCGAGAAGCGTCATTGCTCGCTCGCTGGCGGTATCGCGTCGGGATTTATAGTCCATCAAATCAGCAAAGCGCACACGTCGGTGCTTGCCGGTTTTGTGGTAGGACAAGTCGCCAGATTCCAGCAGTTTGATCAGGTGCGGGCGTGAGACATTGAGCAAGTCTGCCGCTTCCTGAGTGGTGAGTTCCGCGTGGACCGGGACCACTTTGACGGCGTTGCCTGCGGCAAGCTCAGCCAGGATGTCGACCAGCAACCGGAGTGCCGAGGTAGGCAGTTCAACGGTGTGAGCTTCGTTTTGTTCGTCAAAAATCTGAATGTGTTGAGTTTCGAATTGAGTCGCCAGATAAGCCGCCAACGCCCGTTGGCCTTCAATAGCAGCCTGTATTTCGCGTGCGAGGGGCAGTTTGGTTGGTGGGTGAATGAGGTTTTGCATGGTGATTTTCAGCGTCCTGAATCAGCGATGCTGGCAGGCTATTCGAATTATTCGAAAATCGCAATAAACGAAACTGATAGGGGTTTCTAAACCTCTTTCAATAAAAATCCCCCCCATATACTCCACAAGCAGTCGAGCCTTTCCGCTAGAACGCCGCTTTGCCAATCGAAGCACCGCCATCGACAAACAGCGTTTGCCCCGTGATAAACCCGCTTTGCTCGGACAACAAAAACGCAATCGCCGCCGCGATTTCCTGTGGATGCCCCAGACGCCCCATCGGCACGCCGGCCAGATAACGTGCCTCGCCCTCGCTGCCTGGCGGGTTGTTGGCGCGGAACAGTTCGGTTTCGGTGGGCCCCGGGGCCACGGCGTTGACCGTCACACCGGTTTGCGCCAGTTCCAGCGCCCAGGATCGCGTGAAGCTGATCAGCGCCGCCTTCGCCGCCGCATAAGCCGTGCGCTGGGTGATGCCGAGCACGGTCAAGCTGGAAATGTTGACGATTCGTCCCCACGCTTTGGTGCGCATGTTCGGCAGCAGTGCCTGTGTGGCCTGCAGGGCTGAATGCAGGTTGACTCGCATGACGTCGTCGAAGGTGTCCAGATCGATGTCACCCAGCCCTTGCGGGCGCACCAGGCCGACGTTGTTCACCAGACCGTCAAACTCATAGCTCCGGGCCAGGTCTGCCAGCACTTCCTGAGTCAGCACCCGGTCGCTCAAATCCAGCGGAAACAAAATGCCCGGAAAGCTCAAGTCAGGTGTCCGGGCAATGCCGACCACCCGGTGCCCGGCCCGGTCCAGATGCTCGGCCACTGCGCGGCCAATGCCTTTGCTGGCGCCGGTGATGAGAAAAGTACGTCGGGTCATTTCAAGCTCCTTGAAAGAACATGCCGCGAGTCGGACAGCATTTGAAAGGGTCGGCCGCGAATGGCATCCAGCATCGCTTGAGGCTCAGTTGGCTGAGTGTAATCGGTGTTGATGTCGGTGTGACGGCTGTCATTGCGCAAAAGAATCATTCCTGGGAAACATGCAGTCGATCCCATCACATTCTGCAAAACAACTGAACGTCGAGAGCGGACGCCTACAATGCGGTGGTCGAGATTGCCCACATCATGCTTCAGGAGATTGCGGCTGACGGGGAGTCCATTCCCATGCCGACGTCTGCCGCTGCACACCGTGGGAACGCGGAGTTTGCCGACATGGGCTGGGGGATGCTGGAGCTGGACATTTCGCCCTACATGGGCAAAACCGAGAAGGTCAACGTGACGCTGCCCGGCTATGTCATTCAGCGCATTGACCGGTATGTGCGAGAACACAATGTGAAGAGTCGTTCTTCTTTTCTGGCCGATGCGGCGATGGAGAAGCTGGTTCGACACTAAGCAACATCGCCCGGACCCACTAAGCTCCGGGCGACGCACCGACGATGGGTATGAAGCGTCAAGCCGTCGCGAGTGATGCCTTCTGCGAAACGCTCAAGAACCGCAGCAACGCCAACAACGGAAACGCACTGCCGACTATCACGATCCATAACCAGCCGCCGTGTTCATACACCGCGCTGGCCACCGAAGAGCCAAACGCGCCGCCAATGAAGATGCTGGTCATGTACAGCGCGTTCAGACGGCTGCGGCTCTTGGCGTCGAGGGCATAGACCGCGCGTTGGCCCAGGACCATGTTCATCTGCACGCAGAAGTCGAGCACCACGCCGGTGACGGCGAGGCCGATCACGCTGTAGGCCGGATGGATGAATGCCGGCAGGAAACTCAGGCTGGCGAACAGCAACGCCAGCAGCGATGCAATGCGAGTATGGCCGGCGTCGGCCAGTCGACCGGCAATCGGCGCAGCGATGGCGCCGATGGCACCGACCAGGGCGAAGATCGCGATCTGGGTTTGCGACAAACCATGATTGCGCGCCAGTTCCAGCGGCACGGCGGTCCAGAACAGGCTGAACGTGGCGAACATGCAACCCTGGTAAAACGCGCGCTGACGCAACACAGGTTGTTGGCGCAACAGCGTCCACAGCGAACCCAACAGCTGGCCGTAGGAGGCGCTGTGATCGGGCTGGCGCTTGGGGATCGTCAGGGCCAGCACGATGCTGATCGCTGCCATCAACACCGCCGCAATCACAAACATCGCCCGCCAGCCAAAGTGGTCGGCCACGACACTGGACACCGGACGCGCCAATAGAATGCCCAGCAGCAAACCGCCCATGATTCCGCCGACCACGCGGCCACGGGATTCCTCGGGTGCCAGGTGCGCGGCCAGCGGAATCAGGATCTGTACCGACACCGAACTGAAACCCACCAACAACGAGATCAGCAAAAACACATTCGGCTGATCGGTGAACGCTGCGCCCAGCAGACTGGCAATCGCCACGAGGGTGGTGATGATCATCAACCGGCGGTTTTCCAGCAGATCGCCCAGCGGCACGAGGAAGAACAGGCCCAGCGCATAACCAATCTGAGTCAGTGAGACAATCAGGCTGGCCATGGTGCTGGTCAGGCCGATGTCCGGCGCAATCAAGCCAATGATCGGTTGGGCATAATAAATGTTGGCCACGATGGCACCGCAGCAGAAGGCAAATAGCAGCACCATGCCTTTGGTCATTGTCGTGGCACCGTGGGGCGCCTGAGTGGCTGAGGTCATTACGTGTCTCGCTGAACAGAGGGGAATGCGCGAAGGCTAAAGAAGGATCGGATTCGGCAGAAGAGGGAATGGAGTGATAGTCATCATGCCGTTGAGCAATGATTGACGGACCTGAGTGATGTCTATCGATGAACCTTGCGTCAAAACGTTGAGGTCCGATGATACATTCACTTACATCCTGTTCGATAGCGTGCTTATGTTCTCTCCTCACGTTTCATAACCGGAAGGCACTTCCATGAATGCGATGTTTCGTCACCTGGTTCACGGCGTTTCAGTTGTTACCTTGATTGGCCTGTTCACGGCAGGCCTCGCCCTGGCCGCCGACGCGCCGGGCACGCGCATCGGCGTGCGTGGCGAGATAACGGGGGTCAGTCCCGACGCGTTGAAAGTCCACGCCAACAGCGGCGAAAACGTGGTGATCAACCTGACCAGCGACACCAAGGTCCGTGCGGTCACCCTGGCCAATATCGAAGACATCAAACCCGGCAGCTACATCGGCTCGGCGGCCATTCCGCAGGACGATGGCACCCTCAAGGCGCTGGAAGTCCATGTCTTCCCACCGGAACTGGCCGGCAGCGGCGATGGGCATCGGCCCTTTGATCTGGTCAAGGGCAGCAGCATGACCAACGGCAGTGTGGGCGACCTGGTGGTCAGCAATGGGCGGGTGTTGACGGTGAACTACAAGGGCGGGCAGCAGAAGATTCTGGTGCCGGAAGATGTGCCGATCGTCAACCTGATGCCGGGGGATCGCAGCTTGCTGAAGGTGGGGGTGAAGATCGTGACGTTCGTGACCCAAAGTGCGGACGGGACGTTGACGGCTCAATCCATCTCGGCGGGCAAGGATGGCGTCACGCCGCCGATGTAGCTACATGTCGCAGATCCTGTGGGAGCGAGCCTGCTCGCGATGGCGGCGTATCAGCCACCATCAATGTGAATGACCCACCGCTATCGCGAGCAGGTTCGCTCCCACAGTGGATCTCCAGCGACCACAAATCTTCCATCAGATGCAGAAAAGGCGACCTTCTCAGGTCGCCTTTTTCATTAGGCTATCAGCCTTTACTGAGCGTAAATCTGATCAAAGATCCCGCCATCATTGAAGTGCGTTTTCTGCACGGTCCGCCAGTCACCAAAGGTCTTCTCGACCGACAGGAAGTCCACTTTCGGGAAACGGTCGGTGTACTTGGCCAGTACCGCAGGATCGCGCGGGCGCAGGTAGTTCGCCGCAGCAATTTCCTGACCTTCCGGCGACCACAGGTACTTCAGGTATTCTTCGGCGGCCGCGCGGGTGCCTTTCTTCTCGACGACTTTGTCGACCACCGACACCGGTGGCTCGGCTTCAGCGGAAACGCTTGGGTAGATCACTTCGAACTGGTCACGTCCAAACTCGCGGGCAATCATTTCCGCTTCGTTTTCGAAGGTCACCAGCACGTCACCGATCTGGTTGGTCATGAACGTGGTGGTCGCTGCACGGCCGCCGGTGTCCAGTACGGGCGCTTGCTTGAACAGTTTGCCGACGAAGGCCTTGGCCTTGTTCTCGTCGCCACCATTCTTCAGCACATAACCCCAGGCCGAGAGGTAGGTGTAGCGGCCGTTGCCCGAGGTTTTCGGGTTAGGCACGATCACTTGCACGCCGTCCTTGAGCAGATCCGGCCAGTCTTTCAGGGCTTTCGGGTTGCCTTTGCGGACAATGAACACCGTGGCCGAGGTGAACGGCGCGCTGTTGTTTGGCAGGCGGGTGACCCAGTTGTCCGGGACCAGTTTGCCGTTGTCCGCCAGGGCGTTGATGTCGGTGGCCATGTTCATGGTGATGACGTCAGCCGGCAGGCCGTCGATGACCGAACGCGCCTGTTTGCTCGAACCGCCGAAGGACATCTGCAACGTGATGTTTTCGTTGTGCTCGGCTTGCCAGTGTTTCTGGAAGGCAGTGTTGTAGTCCTTGTAGAAATCGCGCATCACGTCGTAGGAAACGTTAAGCAGGGTCGGTGCGGCCTGAGCCACGCTGGTCAATGCCAGGCCAGCGGCCAGAAGTGAGGCGCCAAAGAGTTTTTTCACTGCGCAGTCCTTGTTCTATTTTAAAAATGAGGCAATTTGCCAGCGACTATAACTGGGCTCGCATAGTCCTTTAAAGATTAAAAAGCACTTTGCTTATTCCAGTTTTTTGAACAGCTGATTGCCGCAGCGTGAGCAGAACGCCGCGCCGTGTTCGTGGCTGTTTTTCTTGCACACCGGGCAGTCATGTTGCAGTTGTTCACCGCGCATGGCGTTGGCCAGCTCGGCGGTAAAAATCCCGGTCGGCACCGCGATGATCGAGTAACCCGTAATCATCACCAGCGACGAAATCACCTGGCCCAGCGGCGTCTTGGGCACGATGTCGCCGAAGCCCACCGTGGTCAATGTCACGATAGCCCAGTAGATGCCCTTGGGGATGCTGGTGAAGCCGTGTTCAGGGCCTTCGATCACGTACATCAACGTACCGAACACTGTCACAAGCGTGCAGACGCTGACCAGGAACACCACGATCTTCTGCTTGCTGCCGCGCAGCGCCGACATCAGATAGTTGGCTTGCTTGAGGTAGGGGCTGAGCTTGAGTACCCGGAAAATCCGCAGCATCCGGATGATCCGGATAATCAGCAGGTACTGCGCATCGGCGTAATACAGCGCGAGAATGCCGGGCACGATGGCCAGCAGATCCACCAACCCATAGAAGCTGAACGCATAGCGCAGCGGCTTGGGCGAGCAGTACAGGCGCAGGCCGTATTCGATGGCAAAGATGACCGTGAAGCCCCACTCGATGTATGCCAGCACGTCGGCGTAGTTCTGGTGGATCGCGTCGATGCTGTCGAGCATCACGATGATGATGCTGGCGAGAATGATCAACAGCAGGATGCCGTCGAAGCGACGCCCTGCCTTGGTGTCGCTCTGGAAAACCATGACGTAAAGCTCTTCACGCCAGTTTTTGCTGCTGTCCATGGATACCGCCTGAATCGAGAATCAGCGAAGCCTAGGTTGATTCTCCTCCAGAGCGCAAGGCGTAGCGGTGACAGAGGTTTTGCCGAACATCTGAACCAGCGTGCGGATCAGCCAGCAGGCGAGGATGAACGGCGCGGTCAGCGTCGGCAGGCCGATGGCAGCAAACATCGGGGTCAACAACAGCGCTGAGGCAATGCCGACCGCCGGTAGCCACGGTTGCTGGCGCTGCGAGCTGAAGGCGAGGGCGGCGAGTATCGCGTTATATCCGCCGAGGCCGATCAGCGCGGTGTAGAAGTCGTGATGCAACAGGCTCCAGCCCATGCCCGCAACAGACGCCAACATGGCCCAGCAAAAGGCGCGGCGATCCGCGATCAGCAAACCCGCGGCAATCATCGCACCGGCCAGCGGATGTCCGAGAAACATCACCTGGCCGAAACCTTTCAGTGGGGCGGCGAGCATGTTCAGCGTGTTGATTTCGATCAGGTGCGCTGTTGCAGAGGGAGGAGTGGCAAAGCACAGCAGCAACCAGCCCATCCCCACGAAAGGCGCGGTGTAGGCAGGCAGGTAGTGGCTGAGCCGGACGCGTTTTAGCCACTGTTGAGTGATCATCGCGCTCAGGCCACCGGCGGCGAGGATCAGCAGCGGAAGCATCGCGGACCAGGGGAAATACAGGCTCAGCAGCAAGCCGAGCAGCACGCCGTTGTAACTGAAGAGCCCGGCCTGGCGATCGGCCTTGGCGTAATTGCGCCGTTGCGCGGTGAGCAAACCGGCGACGCCGCCCAGCAGCGCACCTCCGAGCAAGGCTGGCGCGGTAAACAGAATGGCCAACAGGCACAGCAGCCCGAACAGCGGATGACGCTGGAGGAAGATCTGGCTGAAACCGTTGAACAGGGCAGTCGCCCAATCGGGGCAATGGGTGTTGAAGTGGTTGGCAGGCATTATGGGGTCTAAGGGCAGAGGGAAGTCCAAGGTCTTGCATTGCCTGTGTGGCGAGGGAGCTTGCTCCCGCTGGGCTGCAAAGCAGCCCCAAAATCGGCGAATGCGGTCGTTCTGGTGGAACCGTCATGCCGAAGCGACGACTGCTTCGCAGCCGAGCGGGAGCAAGCTCCCTCGCCACAGAGGTGATTTTTTAAATCAATGTTTCTATTCGTAGAGAGTTAGTCGACCCCGGCTGCCCGAAAGGCACACCCGCCGTGATCAATAACGTATCGCCGCGCTTGGCCATCCCTTGCGCCTGTGCAATCTCCAGCGCCGTCGAACACACCTCGTCAACCTGCCGCAACCGATCATTGACCACCGAGTGCACCCCCCACGCCACCGTCAACCGGCGCGCGGTCTGAAGGTTCGGCGTCAGGTTCAGGATCGGCACCGTCGGCCGTTCCCGCGCCGCTCGCAGGCTCGATGTCCCGGACTCGCTGTAATTCACCAGCACCGCCACTGGCAGCACGTTACTGATGCGGCGTATCGCGCAGCTGATCGCATCGGAAACGGTCGCCTCGGCTTTCGGCCGGCTCACATCCAGTTGCGTTTGGTAATCCGGGCCGTTTTCCACTTGGCGAATGATCTTGCTCATCATCTGCACGGCTTCCATCGGGTACTCGCCGGAGGCGGTTTCCGCTGACAGCATCACGGCATCCGCACCTTCGGCCACGGCGTTGGCAACATCGGTTACCTCGGCACGAGTCGGCGCTGGAGAGAAGCGCATCGACTCCAGCATCTGCGTCGCCACCACCACCGGTTTACCGAGCTCGCGGCAAAGGCTGATGATGTTTTTCTGAATCTGCGGCACGCTCTCGGCCGGCACTTCGACGCCAAGGTCGCCACGCGCGACCATGATTGCGTCGCTCAATTCGGCGATTTCCCGCAGCTGGGTCACCGCCGAAGGCTTCTCGATCTTGGCCATCAGGAAGGCTTTGTCGCCGATCAGTTCACGGGCCTCGCGAATGTCTTCCGGGCGTTGCACGAACGACAGCGCCACCCAGTCCACGCCCAACTCCAGGCCGAAGCTCAAGTCGCGACGATCCTTGGCAGTCAGCGGGCTCAGCTCCAGCACCGCTTGCGGCACGTTCACGCCTTTGCGGTCGGACAGTTCGCCGCCATTGAGCACCGTGGTGTCGATGGCATCGGAATACTTGGTGACCACGCGCAGACGCAACTTGCCGTCGTCCAGCAGCAGGTCCATGCCCGGCTCCAGCGCGGCGATGATTTCCGGGTGGGGCAGGTTGACGCGACGTTGATCGCCCGGCGTCGGGTCCAGGTCCAGGCGCAACGCCTGTCCGCGATGCAGCTGCACCTTGCCCTCAGCGAATTTGCCGACCCGCAGTTTCGGTCCTTGCAGGTCCATCAGGATCCCGAGCGGATAATTCAGCTGGCGCTCGACTTCACGAATCCATTGATAACGCTGGGCGTGGTCGGCGTGATCGCCGTGGCTGAAGTTCAGGCGGAAGATGTTGACCCCGGCCCGCACCAGTTCACGGATGTCTTCGAGCCCATCGGTGGCCGGGCCGAGGGTGGCGAGGATTTTGACTTTTTTGTCAGGCGTCATGTTTAGGGCTCTCGAGAATCAGAATGGCGCGGAAGTCGTTGACGTTGGTACGGGTTGGCTCGGTGACGATCAATGCGTCCAGCGCCTCGAAATAGCCGTAGCCATTGTTGTTATCGAGTTCATCGCTGGCGCTCAGGCCAAGGGCGGCGGCGCGGGCGTAGCTGTCCGGGGTCATGATTGCGCCGGCGTTGTCTTCGGAGCCGTCGATGCCGTCGGTGTCACCGGCCAGGGCATACACGCCGGGCAGGCCTTTGAGGCTGTCGGTCAGGCTCAGCAAGAATTCGGCGTTGCGCCCGCCGCGACCATTACCGCGCACGGTGACGGTGGTTTCACCGCCCGAGAGGATCACGCACGGCGCCGCCAGCGGTTGGCCATGCAAGACCACTTGCCGCGCGATGCCGGCGTGAACCTTGGCCACTTCCCGGGATTCGCCTTCCAGATCGCCGAGAATCAGCGGGCTGAAACCGGCTTGCCGCGCTTTCACCGCCGCCGCTTCCAGCGACTGCTGCGGGCGGGCGATCAACTGGAAGTGGCTGCGTGCGAGGCACGGATCGCCGGGTTTGACGGTTTCCGATTCCGGGCTTTGCAGCCAGTTGCGCATGGACACCGGCACTTCAATGCCATAGCGCTTGAGGATCGCCAGGGCTTCAGCCGAAGTGCTCGGATCGGCCACGGTGGGGCCGGAAGCGATGACCGTAGCGAGGTCGCCCGGTACATCGGAAATCGCATAGGTATAAACAGTCGCCGGCCAGCAGGCCTTGCCGAGACGGCCGCCCTTGATCGCCGAGAGGTGCTTGCGCACGCAATTCATCTCGCCGATGGTTGCGCCGGATTTGAGCAGGGCTTTGTTGATCGACTGCTTGTCGGCCAAGGTGATGCCGGCGGCCGGAAGGGCCAGCAACGCGGAACCGCCGCCCGAGAGCAGAAAGATGACGCGGTCGTCTTCAGTCAGGTCGCTGACCAGTTCCAGTACCCGTTGGGCGACGGCCAGGCCCGCCGCATCCGGTACCGGGTGAGCGGCTTCGACGACTTCGATTTTTTCGCACGGGGCACCGTGGCCGTAGCGGGTGACCACCAGACCCGACACTTCACCCTGCCAGCAGCGCTCGACCACCTGGGCCATGGCGGCTGCGGCCTTGCCGGCGCCGATGACGATCACGCGGCCGCTGCGATCAGCGGGCAAATGGGCTTCGAGGACTTGCTGCGGATGGGCCGCGTCAATGGCTGTGGCAAACAGCTCGCGCAGGAATTGTTGCGGATCGACCGACATGGCGGGCTCCCGGAATTCTTGTTATTGGAGGGCGGAGCAACCTTGTGGGAGCCAGCCTGCTGGCGATTCAGGCGCCGCGGTCTATCAGACACACCGCGTTGATTTCATCGCCAGCAGGCTGGCTCCCACAGGTTCAGGCAAGGCTTACTGCTTATCGCGAATCGAGAAATTCGCCATGTGCTCCAGCCCTTTGATCAGCGCCGAGTGGTCCCAGTTGCTGCCGCCGATGGCCGCGCAGGTGCTGAACACTTGCTGGGTGTTGGCGGTGTTCGGCAGGTTGATGTTCAGTTCCTTGGCGCCTTGCAGGGCCAGGTTCAGGTCCTTCTGGTGCAGGCTGATGCGGAAGCCTGGATCGAAGGTGCCCTTGATCATGCGCTCGCCGTGCACTTCGAGGATCTTCGACGAAGCGAAACCGCCCATCAGCGCCTCACGCACCTTGGCGGGATCGGCACCGTTTTTCGAGGCGAACAACAGCGCTTCGGCCACGGCCTGGATGTTCAGCGCGACGATGATCTGGTTCGCCACTTTCGCGGTTTGACCGTCGCCGTTACCGCCCACCAGCGTGATGTTCTTGCCCATGGCCTGGAACAGCGGCAGCGCGCGTTCGAAGGCATCGGCATCGCCGCCGACCATGATGCTCAGGGTCGCGGCCTTGGCACCGACTTCACCGCCGGACACCGGGGCGTCGAGGTACTGCGCGCCTTTTTCGTTGATCCTGGCGGCGAACGCTTTGGTGGCGGTCGGCGAGATCGAGCTCATGTCGATGACGATTTTGCCCTTGCCCACGCCGGCTGCAATGCCGTCGGCACGGAACAGCACGTCATCGACCTGCGGGGTGTCCGGAACCATGACGATGATGAATTCGGCTTCCTGGGCGACTTCTTTCGGGTTCGCCAGGGCAACGGCGCCAGCAGCGATCAGATCGGCCGGGGCCGCGTCGTGGTGCGCCGACAGGAACAGGCTGTGACCGGCTTTCTGCAGGTTCAACGCCATTGGGTGGCCCATGATGCCGGTGCCGATAAATCCGATTTTAGCCATGAGAAATTCCTCTTGTTTTTGTCTTGCTCAATTATTTGTACGACACACCCTGTGGCAAGGGAGCTTGCTCCCGCTGGGTCGCGAAGCGGCCCCAATCAGCCACCGAGGTGTATCAGGCAAAACCGGTTTGCAGTGTTTACGACTGCTGCGCAGCCGAGCGGGAGCAAGCTCCCTCGCCACAATGATTTTGCTTAAACTTCAGATCGCGTTATGGGTTTTCAACCAGCCCAGACCCGCTTCCGTGGTGGTCAGCGGCTTGTATTCACAGCCAACCCACCCCTGATACCCAATGCGGTCCAGGTGTTCGAACAGGAAGCGGTAGTTGATCTCACCGGTGCCCGGTTCGTTGCGCCCCGGGTTGTCGGCCAACTGGATATGGTTGATCTCGCCCAGGTGCGCGGCCATGGTCCGGGCCAGGTCACCCTCCATGATTTGCATGTGGTAGATGTCGTATTGCAGGAACAGATTGGCGCTGCCCACCTGCTCGCGAATCGAAAGAGCTTGCGCCGTGTTGTTCAGGTAGAAGCCCGGGATGTCGCGGGTGTTGATCGCTTCCATCACCAGCTTGATGCCCACCGCTTGCAGCTTGTCGGCGGCGTACTTGAGGTTGGCGACGAAGGTGTTTTCCACGGTGGCATCGTCCACGCCTTGTGGGCGGATACCGGCCAGGCAATTGACCTGGGTGTTGCCCAGCACTTGCGCGTAGGCGATTGCCAGATCGACACCGGCGCGGAACTCTTCGACCCGATCCGGCAGGCACGCGATACCGCGCTCGCCCTTGGCCCAGTCACCGGCCGGCAGGTTGAACAGCACCTGGGTCAGGCCATTGGCGTCGAGCTTGGCCTTGATGTCGGCCGAGCTGAAATCGTAAGGGAACAGGTACTCGACACCACTGAAACCGGCCTTGGCGGCCGCTTCGAAACGGGCAAGAAAATCCTGCTCAGTGAACAGCATGGACAGGTTGGCGGCGAAACGCGGCATGGTGGTCTCCTGTAAAAATAGTGACCTGTAGCAGCTGCCGAGGTACGAGGCTGCGTCGGGCTGCGAAGCGGCCCCTGACGGCGGTCCTGCGGACGCGCAACGCAGCCTCGTGCCTCGACAGCTGCTACAGGTTTCAGGTCATCTTAATCAAGCAACGAAATCGCCGTTGGCGCATCGTTGCCGACCAGCGCCAGGTCTTCGAACTCGTTGACGGCGTTGATCTCGGTACCCATGGAAATGTTGGTCACGCGCTCCAGAATAATCTCGACGATGACCGGCACCTTGAACTCTTCGATCAGTTCCTGGGCCTTGCGCAGGGCAGGCTGGATCTGGGCCGGTTCGAACACACGCAGCGCCTTGCAACCGAGGCCTTCGGCGACGGCGACGTGATCGACACCGTAACCGTTGAGTTCCGGAGCGTTCAGGTTATCGAAGGACAGCTGCACGCAGTAGTCCATGTCGAAACCGCGCTGAGCCTGACGAATCAGCCCCAGGTACGAATTGTTAACCACAACGTGGATGTACGGCAGCTTGAACTGCGCGCCCACCGCCAACTCTTCGATCATGAACTGGAAGTCATAGTCGCCCGACAGTGCCACGACCTTGCGGCTCGGGTCGGCCTTGACCACGCCCAATGCTGCCGGAATGGTCCAGCCCAGCGGGCCGGCCTGACCGCAGTTGATCCAGTGACGCGGTTTGTAGACGTGCAGGAACTGCGCGCCGGCAATCTGCGACAGACCGATGGTGCTGACGTAGCAGGTGTCTTTGCCGAACACTTGGTTCATCTCTTCGTAAACACGCTGCGGCTTGACCGGCACGTTGTCGAAGTGGGTCTTGCGCTGCAGGCTGGCCTTGCGCTGCTGGCAGTCTTGCAGCCAGGCACTGCGGTTTTTCAGCTTGCCGGCGGCTTGCCATTCGCGAGCGACTTCGATGAACACGGTCAGCGCAGCTGCAGCGTCGGACACGATGCCCAGGTCCGGGTTGAACACGCGGCCGATTTGCGTCGGCTCGATGTCGACGTGAATGAACTTGCGGCCTTCGGTGTACACGTCGATCGAACCGGTGTGACGGTTGGCCCAACGGTTGCCCACGCCCAGCACCACGTCGGATTTCAACAGGGTGGCGTTACCGTAACGGTGCGATGTTTGCAGGCCGACCATGCCGACCATCAACGGGTGATCGTCCGGGATCGTGCCCCAGCCCATCAGGGTCGGGATCACGGGAATACCGGTCAACTCGGCGAATTCCACCAGCAATTCGCTGGCGTCGGCATTGATGATGCCGCCACCGGCAACCAGCAATGGGCGTTCGGCCTGATCGAGCATGGCCAGGGCCTTCTCGATTTGCACACGGTTAGCGGTCGGATTGGCCAGTGGCAGGGGTTCGTAGGCGTCGATGTCGAATTCGATTTCAGCCATCTGCACGTCGAACGGCAGGTCGATCAGCACCGGGCCTGGGCGGCCGGAGCGCATTTCGTAGAAGGCTTTCTGGAACGCGTAAGGCACCTGGCCCGGTTCCATGACGGTGGTTGCCCACTTGGTGACTGGCTTGACGATGGTGGTGATGTCCACCGCCTGGAAGTCTTCCTTGTGCATACGGGCGCGGGGTGCTTGCCCGGTGATGCACAGGATTGGAATCGAGTCGGCCGAGGCGCTGTAGAGCCCGGTGACCATGTCGGTACCGGCCGGGCCGGAAGTGCCGATGCATACGCCGATGTTGCCGGCCTTGGTGCGGGTGTAGCCCTCGGCCATGTGCGAGGCGCCTTCAACGTGGCGAGCGAGGACGTGATCGATGCCACCGACCTTTTGCAGGGCCGAGTACAGCGGGTTGATCGCGGCGCCCGGGATGCCAAAAGCGGTATCAACCCCTTCACGGCGCATCACCAGAACGGCGGCTTCGATTGCTCTCATTTTGCTCATGGTTTTGTGCCTCTTACGTTTTGTAATTGTATACAAGTGGCTTTGCGCCGAGTGTATTCACGCCGGACGCTGCAGGTCAATCCATTTTCTCAAGCGACCGTTTCATTCGTCGGAAGCCCTTCAAGCTGTGGCTTTTCGTCGCATGTGGCGCTTTTCGATAATTATTGTATACAAAAAAATAATTCATTGTGTTCTATTTGTTGCATCGGGCTGCGGCACAAACGCGCAGTCCAACAGCTTTCCCTATAACAAAATGAGGACGGCACCATGAGCGCTTTAACCTTGAAAGTGGCAGTCAACCTGACCAGTCAGGCCATCACCGCCGCGCGCGCAATTTCCGCGGCCCCGTTGACCATCGCCGTGCTGGACGCCGGCGGGCACCTGGTCACCCTGCAGCGCGAAGATGGCGCGAGCCTGCTTCGCCCACAAATCGCCATCGGCAAAGCCTGGGGTGCCATCGCCCTGGGCAAAGGCTCACGCCTGCTGGCGCTGGATGCGCAACAACGACCGGCGTTTATTGCCGCACTTAACAGCCTGGGGCAGGGCAGCGTCGTGCCGGCACCGGGTGGTGTGTTGATTCGGGATCAGGAAGGGAACGTGCTGGGGGCGGTGGGGATCAGCGGGGATATTTCTGATGTGGACGAGCAGTGTGCAATCAATGCGATCGAGGCGTTGGGGTTGGTGGCGGATGCTGGGGTTGTTGCTTGATTTGTGGTGAATGAATGGCCGCACCCACAGAAGGCAGATGGCGCCCACAAAATATGTGAACGCCTCGAATCCCTGTGGGAGCGGGCTTGCCCGCGATGACTGCCTACCAGACACATCCAGCTAAAAGTCTGCCGCAGTACTTGGCAATCACAGGTCTAGTCTTCTCATGAATTTTCATCATGAGAGTGGCAAAGGAATGCCTGACTTCCCTGCTTCACATCGCCTGCGAACCGGTCGCTATGCCGAACCCAATCGGATCTATTTGCTGACCACTAACACACTTGATCGCAAGCCGATTTTTACTGATTTCGCTTTGGGCAGATTGGTTGTTCATCAGTTTCGACTGGCACACCAATTAAGGTTGGTGAATTCGCTGGCATGGGTCGTTATGCCTGACCACTTTCACTGGTTGGTCGAACTGGAAAAATGTTCTCTTAGCAATTTGATGCGTCAAACCAAGTCTTTGAGTACTCGAGAGGTAAACCGGTCGAGCAAAAGGACAGGTGCACTCTGGCAGCAGGGATACCACGACCGGGCATTAAGGCGAGAAGAGGATTTGGTGAAGTTGGCGCGCTATGTTGTGGCCAATCCTTTGCGAGCAGGAGTTGTAGAGCGACTTGGCGACTATCCGCTTTGGGATGCAGTATGGCTTTAATATTTGGAATTGAGTCGCCACCAATCGCGGGCAAGCCCGCTCCCACAGGTTTTGGTGGATGAACGCAAAATCAGGTGAACACCTCAATAATTGTGGGAGCGGGCTTGCCCGCGATTGGGGTTCACCCAGTCTCTCAATCCGGCTCACACCCCTTAAGCACCAACCGGATAATCGTCTGCGCCGCCGCTTCGTAATCCTCTTCATCCAGCTTGGCCTTGCCGGTAATCGCGGTGATCTGCCAGTCGAAATCCGCGTAGGTCTGGGTCGCGGCCCAGATGCTGAACATCAGGTGGTTGGGGTCGATGGCGGCGATCTGGCCGCGGTCGATCCAGGTCTGGATGCAGTCGATATTGTGCTTGGCCTGGCCGTTAAGCTGTTCGACCAGGTCAGGGCTCAAGTGGGGAGCACCGTGCATGATTTCGCTGGCGAACACTTTCGAGGCAAAGGGCAAGTCGCGGGAGATGCGGATCTTTGAGCGGATGTAGCCGCTGAGCACTTCGCTGGGCACGCCGTCGGCGTTGAACGGCGTCGAGGCCTGCAGGATCGGCTCGATAATGCTTTCCAGGACCTCGCGGTAGAGGTTTTCCTTGGATTTGAAGTAGTAATAGACGTTCGGCTTGGGCAATCCCGCCTTGGCGGCGATGTCGCTGGTTTTGGTCGCAGCGAAGCCCTTGTCGGCAAATTCTTCACTGGCGGCACGCAGGATCAGTTCTTTGTTGCGCTCGCGGATTGTGCTCATAAACCAGGTGGTTCCTTGCCTGTTCTGGCGGTTGCGCATGGTAGCACCGGCCTCGCGCGCCGCTCAAGAAAGCCCCGCGCCGCAGCGGGCCGAGCTATGCTGCCCAGCATTCATTTCAGAAGGACACCCGATTCATGGCTGGAAGCAGTTTGCTGGTGCTGATCGACGACATCGCTGCCGTACTCGACGATGTGGCGTTGATGACCAAAATGGCCGCGAAGAAGACCGCCGGCGTCCTCGGCGACGACCTGGCGCTCAATGCCCAGCAGGTCAGCGGGGTGCGCGCCGAGCGGGAAATCCCGGTGGTGTGGGCGGTGGCCAAGGGCTCGTTCCGCAACAAACTGATATTGGTACCGTCGGCATTGGCCATCAGCGCGTTCATCCCGTGGCTGGTGACACCGTTGTTGATGATTGGCGGTGCCTACCTGTGTTTCGAGGGTTTTGAAAAGCTCGCGCATAAATTTCTGCACAGCAAGGATGAAGAACAGGCCGAGCATGCAGAGCTGGTCGAGGCCGTGGCCGATCCGGCCGTCGACCTGGTGGCTTTCGAACAGGACAAGATCAAGGGCGCTGTGCGCACTGACTTTATTCTCTCGGCAGAAATCATCGCCATTACCTTGGGAACGGTGGCGGGTGCCTCGCTAACCCAGCAAGTGATTGTGCTGTCGGGTATCGCTATCGTCATGACTGTCGGCGTCTATGGCCTGGTCGCCGGCATCGTCAAACTCGATGACCTCGGCCTGTGGCTGACGCAAAAGCCGGGTCAGATGGCGAGAAGCATCGGGGGCGGCATTTTGCGTGCGGCGCCGTACATGATGAAAAGCCTGTCGGTGATCGGCACGGCGGCGATGTTCCTGGTGGGCGGCGGTATTCTCACCCATGGCGTGCCGGTGGTTCATCACTGGATTGAAAGCGTCAGCGTAGGGGCGGGCGGTGCCGGGTTTGTCGTGCCGACGCTGCTGAATGCGGTGGCGGGGATTGTGGCGGGGGCGGTGGTATTGGCGGTGGTGATGGTTGCCGGAAAAATATGGCGTGCAGCGAAAAGTTGATGCCTGGGCGGGTATAAAAAAAGGCCATTCGATTCGCATCGAATGGCCTTTTTTGTGGCCGATGGATTACTCGGCGATCTGCAACTTGCGCGACTCGGTGTACACGTAACGCACTTTCTCGTACTCGAACGGCGAGTTCAGCTGGCCGTAGCGGAAACTGGTCTGGTAGCGCTTGTCGATACCGCGCAGGACCCAGATTTCCGGGTGGTTTTCGCTGACCTGGGCGACGTTCAGGAAGTTGATTGCCGATTCTGCGGTGAAATCGACCGCCAGGCCGCCGGTGTCACGCAGGTTGGATGGCCCAAGGATTGGCAGCACGAAGTAGGCGCCGCCCGGTACGCCGTAGAAGCCCAGTGTCTGGCCGAAGTCTTCGTTCTGGCGCGGCAGGCCCATGGCGGTGGCCGGGTCCCAAAGGCCAGCAATGCCGATGGTGGTGTTGAGCAGCAGCCGTCCGGTGATTTCCATTGAACGCTGGCCTTTGAACTGCAACAGGCTGTTCAACAGGTTAGGCACGTCGCCGAGGTTGTTGAAGAAGTTGCTGACGCCGGTGCGCAGGAAGCTGGGCGTGATGTAGCGATAGCCATCGACCACGGGCAGGAACACCCATTGGTCGAAACGGTAGTTGAAGTGATAAACCCGGCGATTCCACTCTTCCAGCGGATCATAGACCGCCAGTGCGCTGAGCGTTGAACGCTCGAATTCACGCTGATCCAGCCCCGGGTTGATTTTCAGTTTGCTCAGCGGTTCCTTGAAGCCGTCACTGTCGATGACGACCGGTGCGTTGGCCTTGCTGTTGTCGGCATTGGCGACGCCTGCGCAGAGGAGCGCTGCGATAAACAGGAGATATTTAGCCACGGAAGAACTCCAGCATGGCGTCGCTGTTGACGCGATAGTTAAGGTTGCCGCAATGGCCGCCCAGTGGATAAAGGGTCAAGCGGTCGCCAAACGTCTTGCGCAGGAAGCCGAGATCACCCGGGCCGAGGATCACGTCGTCGGCATTGTGCATGACGGCGATTTTCGGGCTGTCATGCAGGTAATCCTTCAGCGCATACAAGCTCACCTGGTCGATGAGTTGCAGCAGGCTGCCGCCGTCGGTGCGGGCGCGCCACATCGGGATGACCTGCTCGGTGATGTAGCAATCGAAGTCGCATTGCAGCGCACGCTTGAGGAATGGCGTGAGGCTGGTGCCTTCAGTGATCGGGTATTTCGGCGGGGTGATCAGGCCTCGACGGTTGATCAAGTCAGAGGTGAAAGCAATGTCGGCGGCCGAGAAGCGGAACGAGGTGCCGATCAGCATCGCCATCTGCTCGTTGGTCAGGTGTTGCTTGGACTGCTGGAAGTCATAGAGCAGGGCATCGTTGAGGTCGATGTAGCCTTTTTGCTGGAAGTAGCGGGTCAGCTTGTTCAGTACCAGCTCATAGAAGGTGGTGCTGTTGTTGATGCCCTTGACCTCGGTCTGGACCAGCTTGTCCAGGTTGGTGATCGAGGTGTAGAGGTTGACCGGCGGGTTGAGCAGCAGGACTTTCTTGAAGTTGAAGCTGCGGCGGGTTTCGTCAAGGTGCGCCACGAAGGCTGCGTCCAGCGCGCCCAGGCTGTAACCGGTCAGGTAGTAATCGGTGACGGCGACCCCCGGGTTTTGTGCCCGTACGGCCTGCATCACCCGGTACATGTCTTCGGCGTCTTCCTTGGTGATACCGGGGGTGGCAAAGCGTGAGGCGGCGCTGATGAAGTCGAAGCTGGTGGGCGACGACAGTTGCACCACGTGATAACCGGCCTTGTAGTAGAGCTTCTTGAGGTACTCGTTGAGGCTGCTGTCATAGCGTGCGCCGGTGCCGGCAATCAGGAAGATCAGCGGCGCGGCCTTGTCTTGCGTGGCGATGCGGTAGGTGAGCTTCTTGACCGGCCAGAAGTTGTCCGGCAGCTCGAAGGCGCGCTCCGGGCGCAGGGTCATGCTGCGTGTCTGTTGATTGATGTCATCGTCCAGTGGCAGCTCCGGACGCAAGTCCGGCGGTGTCGTGGCGATGGTCGCCTCGAACGGATTGGTCAAGGGGTAGCCATAACTGGCGGCGTCGATATCGACCGCCAGTGCGGACGCACTCAAAATAAGGCCGCCAAACAGGGCGGCGAAGCGCAAGGAACGGAGCATGACTAGATCCCTTAGAGAAGGTGCCGAATGAAGTTCGCAGGCTATGACCACTGGATTTGCGCCAAAGTGCCATGCAACGGCACCAATCAGGCTGAATTCTGAGTAATAGTAGCTGGACGATACACTTTGCAGTGATTGGCTGACCAGTTAAGTGTTGTTAGCGCTTGATTAAGGCTGCCGTCGGATTAAGCTGGCCGCCGTTTTTCGCTAATTGGAGTGCTTCATGTCCCGCCGCCTGCCCGTGATTCTGCTGCTCGTTTTGCTGCCTTTATGGCTGGCTGCCAGTTATGGCGCACGTTATGGCTTCATGGAGGATGCGCAATGGGTCGGCCTCTGCGTGGATGAAGCCAGTCGCTGGGAATGCCAGGTGCGTTCTAACCTGGGGTTAATGATTCACTTCGGTGTGTTGGGTTGGGCGGCACTGGCCGCTGCCGTGATCGGCTTTGTGCTGCCGGGGCGGGCAGGGTGGTGGTTGGCGGTGCTGGCGCTGGTGTTCGGGTTTCCGGCGCTGGCGTTGTACAACACGACGTTGGCGGTGTTTGCGGTGGTGATTGCCGGGTTGCGTCTGGTTCGGGCGTCTCGTAGCGCCTGATAGTCAGTCATCGCGAGCAGGCTCACTCCCACACTGGATCTTCACTGAACACTGACTCTGTGTACGGCGCAGATCAACTGTGGGAGCGAGCCTGCTCGCGATGAGGCCGCCCGCCTCACTGAAGATCAGCCCTGACGAACCCGCAAACTGCGCCACAACGCAGCCACCATCAGCACACTCACCAGCGCCCAGCCCCAGGCCTGCTGGTTTTGCAAACCTTCACGAAACAGCTGCGGCGCAATGCCGGCGCCGATGATGAAGGTCAGCAGGGCGATTTCCCGGCGCGGCACGCTCACCGGGCGGCACAGGTAAACCAGCGCCGGCAGAATGAACGCGACAGTCGGGAAGCTGCGATAGCGCGGATCGAACACGAGTTCCAGCATCATCACCGCCGCCGCAAACCCCGCTGCCGCGAGTAACCAACCCGCTCGACGTTCCAGCGCGTTGAATGCCCGTCCACGCCACCCGGTACGCGCACTCAGCGTCAGGGTCGCATGTGCCAGCACCAGCACATTCAGCGCCGTGAGCAGGGCGACCCACAACCATTCACTGGCGAATCGAGTAGTGACCCGTGCCAGATCGCCCCACGCACCAATCGAACAAGCGGCCAACGCGCCCAGCAAGGGCAGAACCAACGCCGCACGCGTGCTGCGAACACGACCGCCAAGAACCAGCGTGCCGAGGAAAATCAAACTGCCCAGCGCCAGCCATTGCGACCAGTACGGCACGTTCGAAACGGGCCCGGCCAACACGCCCTTGTCCTGACGATCCGCGTCGAACAGGCCCCAGTAACCACCGACCGCGCCTTCGCTGGCGCGTTTCCACGGTTGGTCAAAGGCTTCGATGAGGTTGTAGTGCCAACCCTGTTGCTCGGCCATGGTGACAAAACCACGAATGAACTTGGCTTCATTGACCCGGCTGGGCAGGGCGGTCTCGCGCTGACGGCCTTCGCTCGGCCAGCCGGTCTCACCGATCAATACGTCCTTGGGGGCGAACTTGTTGCCAAACACCTGGCGTACTTCGGCCACATGCTGCAGGGCCGCGTCGATGTTCGAGGGTTCGTCTTCCCAGTACGGCAGCAAATGGATGGTCAGGAAGTCCACGGCTGGCGCAACTTCCGGGTGCTTGAGCCAGAATTCCCAGACGTCGGCATACGTGACAGGCTGCTTGACCTGGCTTTTGACCTTGTTGATCAACTTGGCCAATTGCGCGCCGGTGACTTCCTTGCGCAGCAAGGTTTCATTGCCGACGATCACGGATGTCACCACGTCCGGGTTGGCGTTGGCCGAGGCGATCAGCAGGTCGACTTCCTTGGCAGTGTCCACCGGGTTGCTGTTGACCCAGGCACCGATCATCAGCTTCAGCCCATGCTTGCGCGCCAGGTCCGGCAGGGCTTCGAGCCCGGTCATCGAGTAGGTGCGGATGCATTCGAAACGGGTGGCCAGCAACGCGAGGTCGGCGTCCATGCGCTCCGGGCGCAATTTGAAGGGCTGATCGAACGGCGACTGGTCTTTGTCGAACGGCGTATAGGAAGCGCATTGCAGCTTGTGCGTCGCACTGGCCACATCAGCCAGGATCACCGGTTTGCCGAGGCCATACCAAAAGCCACCGAGGGCAAACAGCCCTAACAGGCAGGCGAATACATAGGCAAAAAAGGGAAAGCGTGATGTCGCGGACATGGTCAGGCCGTGTGGGAGCAAAGCCGCGCATGTTACCTGCATTTGCCGCGTACTTGGTGGCCTGCATTTTTTTGACATGCAAAGTTCGGGCGGATCGGCCCGGGTGCTTTACCTGCTGAGGATTAATGGCGTTCTGATGTCGTTTCTCGATGCCTTGAGGTCGCTGACAGCACAGGTCGCAGGCGGCGCGAGGTTGATTATCAGGGCGTCAGTACTCCGCTGATGATTAGACGAGTTTGCGGTGGGCGTGATGGGGGCGCTGTGCACCATAACAATACGTTGACGCGACTCGGCACCCGTCGAGCGCAGCACTTTCGGGGAAGTAACGATGAAGATGCGACGACTTTTAGGCGCAGGTGCCGCTCTGGTGCTTGCGATTGGCTCCACGATGGCCAATGCCGAGAGCAAGACCCTGAGCATCGGTTACGTTGACGGTTGGTCCGACAGCGTCGCGACCACGCATGTGGCCGCCGAAGTGATCAAGCAGAAGCTGGGTTATGACGTGAAGCTGCAAGCCGTCGCGACCGGGATCATGTGGCAAGGTGTGGCCACCGGCAAACTCGACGCCATGTTGTCCGCCTGGTTGCCTGTGACTCACGGCGAATACTGGGCCAAGAACAAGGACCAGGTCGTCGATTACGGCCCGAACTTCAAAGACGCGAAAATCGGCTTGATCGTGCCTGAGTACGTCAAGGCCAAGACCCTTGATGATCTGAAAACCGACGACAGCTTCAAGAAACGCATTGTTGGCATCGACGCCGGTTCAGGCGTCATGCTCAAAACCGAGCAGGCGATCAAGGACTACGACCTGACCGGCTATCAACTCAAGGCCAGTTCCGGCGCCGGCATGATTGCCGAGCTGACCCGTGCCGAGAAGAAAAACGAATCCATTGCCGTCACCGGTTGGGTGCCGCACTGGATGTTCGCCAAGTGGAAACTGCGCTTCCTGGACGACCCGAAAGGCGTTTATGGCGCGGCTGAAACCGTGAACAGCATCGGCAGCAAAGAACTGGCAACCAAGGCACCGGAAGTGGCCAAGTTCCTGAAGAACTTCCAGTGGGCGTCGAAAGATGAAATCGGCGAAGTCATGCTGGCGATTCAAGATGGCGCCAAGCCTGAAGCGGCGGCGAAGGATTGGGTGGCAAAACACCCTGAGCGCGTTGCAGACTGGACCAAATGATTTGAGCTGACGCGTCTGGTCAGCACCTTTCAAGGCCGCTTGGCGTAACTGCCAAGCGGCCTTTTGCTTTTCCATGTAGGAGCGAGTCTGCTCGCGATGGACTTGAACGAAAGCGCGTACTGTCTGAAAAAATGCGCTGCCTTTTGGTTTTTCGCGAGCAAGCTCGCTCCTGCAAAATGGCAATTCTGTCATGTCGTTCTAATACTAAGGTCGTCTGGAACCTGCCCCGCAGCCGCATAGAGTGGTTAACGTTCTAACAATAATCTGTGCTGCGAGGATAAAAACAATGAACGACAGCATTTACCTCTCGATTCAAAATAGCCCGCGCTTCAAGGAGCTGGTTAGCAAGAGGGAACGATTCGCCTGGATTCTGTCGGCGATCATGCTTGGGCTTTACTCCGGATTCATCCTTTTGATTGCCTACGGGCCGCATGTACTGGGGGCAAAAATCGGCCCTGAGTCATCGATTACCTGGGGGATACCGATTGGTGTCGGGCTGATTCTCTCGGCCTTTGTCCTGACCGCAATCTACGTACGACGCGCCAATGGCGAATTCGACGACCTGAACAATGCGATTCTCAAGGAGGCTCAGCAATGATCCGGCGTCTAATGGCTCTATTGAGCATCGCAGCCTTTGCACCGGGTGCCTGGGCGGCTGAAGCCCTGACGGGCGAAGTGCACAAACAACCTCTTAACGTTTCCGCGATCCTGATGTTTGTGGCGTTTGTCGGTTTGACCCTGTGCATCACTTACTGGGCCTCCAAGCGCAACAATTCTGCGGCCGACTACTATGCGGCGGGCGGCAAGATCACCGGTTTCCAGAACGGTCTGGCGATTGCCGGTGACTACATGTCGGCGGCGTCCTTCCTGGGTATTTCCGCGCTGGTTTTCACCTCCGGATACGACGGCCTGATCTATTCGATCGGCTTCCTGGTGGGCTGGCCGATCATTCTGTTCCTGATCGCCGAGCGCCTGCGTAACCTGGGCAAATACACCTTTGCCGACGTGGCGTCCTACCGCCTCGGGCAAACCCAGATCCGCACGCTGTCCGCGTGCGGTTCGCTGGTGGTGGTGGCGTTCTACCTGATCGCGCAAATGGTGGGCGCCGGCAAGCTGATCCAGCTGCTGTTCGGTCTCGACTACTACGTCGCGGTGATTCTGGTCGGTATCCTGATGTGCCTGTACGTGCTGTTCGGCGGCATGCTGGCGACCACCTGGGTTCAGATCATCAAGGCCGTGCTGTTGCTGTCCGGTGCCTCGTTCATGGCGCTGATGGTGATGAAGCACGTCAACTTTGACTTCAACGTGCTGTTTTCCGAGGCGATCAAGGTTCACCCTAAAGGTGAAGCGATCATGAGCCCGGGCGGTCTGGTCAAGGATCCGATTTCGGCATTCTCCCTGGGCCTGGCCCTGATGTTCGGTACCGCTGGCCTGCCACACATTCTGATGCGCTTCTTCACCGTGAGTGACGCGAAAGAAGCTCGCAAGAGCGTGCTGTACGCAACGGGCTTCATTGGCTACTTCTACATCCTGACGTTCATCATCGGTTTCGGCGCGATCCTGCTGGTCAGCACCAACCCGGCGTTCAAGGATGCGGCTGGCGCGTTGTTGGGCGGTAACAACATGGCGGCGGTGCACCTGGCCAACGCGGTGGGTGGCAGTATCTTCCTGGGCTTTATCTCTGCGGTAGCGTTCGCGACCATCCTGGCCGTTGTGGCTGGCTTGACCCTGGCTGGTGCGACGGCGGTGTCTCACGACCTGTACGCCAGCGTGATCAAGAAGGGCAAGGCCAACGACAAGGACGAGATCCGTGTCTCGAAAATCACCACCATCGCGCTGGGCGTACTGGCGATTGGTCTGGGTATTCTGTTCGAAAGCCAGAACATTGCGTTCATGGTCGGCCTGGCGTTCTCCATCGCGGCGAGCTGTAACTTCCCGGTGCTGTTGCTTTCCATGTACTGGAAGAAGCTGACCACCCGTGGTGCGATGATTGGCGGCTGGATGGGGCTGATCAGTGCTGTTGGCTTGATGGTGCTTGGGCCGACCATCTGGGTGCAGATCATGCATCACGAGAAGGCTATCTTCCCGTATGAGTACCCGGCGTTGTTCTCGATGGCGATTGCCTTTGTCGGGATCTGGTTCTTCTCGATTACTGACAAGTCGACAGCGGCTGACAATGAGCGGGCGTTGTTCTTCCCGCAGTTTGTTCGTTCTCAGACGGGGTTGGGGTCGAGTGGGGCGGTTTCGCACTAAGGGTTTGGTTGTGTAAGTTGTGTTGATATAGGAAATGCCCCGGTCGAGAGATCGGGGCATTTTTTTTGGATGGAGTGTGTGTACATATCCGTTTCTGCGGTAACGGCTACTTAGGGTTTCGCCCTTACGGCGAGTCCCTTTTTCAAACGCCAAAAAGGAACCAAAAGGCTCTTGCCCCACCACTTGGTGCCTCGCTTAGGCTCGGCATGCCCTCACTCCGGCATTGCTCCGTGGGTCGCCGCGATGGGCCATCCCTGGCCCAGCGCGGCTAAACCGGCGTCCTGCCGGTTTCCCCACGGAGCAACGCCTGCGTTCGGCCATCGTGGTTTAACGGGGCGCCTAAATCAAAAACAAAGCGAGGCGGCCTTAAAGCCGACCTGATTTTTCTGGTTCGCGCACTTCCCCCCTGTGGGAGCCAGCCTGCTGGCGATGGACGTCAACGATAACGCACCCTTTCTGGATGATCGTGGTGTCTGTGCGGCCATCGCCAGCAGGCT
>NZ_RWIN01000124.1 GCF_009761815.1 Pseudomonas sp. PB120 | reverse complement strand
CTCGGCATGCCCTCGCTCCGGTCCTGCTCCGTGGGCCCGCCGCCATCGGCCATCCATGGCCGGGGGCGGCTAACCCGGCATCCATGCCGGGTTGCCCACTGCGCAGAACCTCCACTCGGCCTCTCGATGGCGCAAGAAAATCAAAAGCCAAATCAAAATCAAGAGCTCGGCGGCCTGAAAGCCGACCTGATTCCTCTGGCGCACGCATTCCCCCTGTGGGAGCCAGCCTGCTGGCGATGGCGGCCTGATAGCCGACTGATCTCTCTCAGCTACACCCCAATCGAATGTGGGAGCCAGCCTGCTGGCGATGAATGCCCAGACACCGCGACCATCCAGACAGGTCGCGTTATCGTTGACGTCCATCGCCAGCAGGCTGGCTCCCACAGGGGTACTCGGTTGCGAGTGATCGGCAGTCTTACCCGAGTTTTCTTTGGCGAGCGAGGGTCATGGCGGTGTCTTCGATCATGTCTTCCTGGCCGCCGACCATGCCGCGCCGTCCCATTTCCACCAGAATTTCCCGGGCCGAGACGCCGTATTTTTTCTCTGCGCGTTTGGCGAACAGCAGGAACGAACCGTAGACCCCGGCATAACCCATGGTCAGTGCATCGCGGTCGCTGCGGATCGGGAAGTCCATGATGGGCACCACCAGGTCTTCCGCCACGTCCTGGATGCCGAACACGCTGACGCCGGTGTCGATGCCCATGCGGTCGCACACGGCAACCAGCACTTCCATCGGCGTGTTGCCGGCACCGGCACCGAGGCCCGCGCAGGCGGCGTCGATGCGGTTGGCGCCGGCGGCGATGGCGGCGATGGAGTTGGACACGCCCATCGACAGGTTGTGGTGGCCGTGAAAACCGATCTCGGTCTCTGGCTTGAGGGCGGCACGCATGGCCGCCACTCGGGCGCTGACGTCGTGGGGCAGCAGGTAGCCCGCCGAGTCGGTGAGGTAGATGCAGTTGGCGCCGTAGCTTTCCATCAGCAAGCCTTGCTTGACCAGACCTTCAGGGCTGTTCATGTGGGCCATCATCAGGAAGCCGACGGTGTCCATGCCCAGTCCGCGGGCGTGGGAGATGTGCTGCTCGCTGACATCGGCCTCGGTGCAATGGGTGGCCACGCGGATGGTGTTGACGCCCAGCTCATGCGCCATTTTCAGGTGATCGACCGTCCCGATGCCCGGCAACAGCAGGGCCGAGACCTTGGCCTTTTTCATCAGCGGGATCACCGCCGACAGGTATTCTTCGTCCGTGTGCGCCGGAAAACCGTAATTCACCGAGCTGCCGCCCAGGCCGTCGCCGTGGGTCACTTCGATCAGCGGTACGCCGGCCGCGTCGAGGCCGCAGGCGATGTCTTTCATCTGTTGCAGGCTGATCTGGTGGCGCTTGGGGTGCATGCCGTCGCGCAGGCACATGTCGTGAACGGTGATGCTTTTGCCGCGAAGATCCATGGTCGGCTCCTTATGCGTGGGCGGTTTGGGCAGTGGCTTGCAGCACCAGTTCGCCTTTGAGAATTTCCTCGGCGAACATCTCGGCGGTGCGCGCGGCGGCAGCGGTCATGATGTCAAGGTTGCCGGCGTACTTGGGCAGGTAGTCGCCCAGGCCCTCGACCTCCATGAAGATCGACACGCGATTGCCGTCGAACACCGGGCCGTTGACCAGCTTGTAGCCGGGGACGTAGCGCTGCACTTGCTTGATCATCGCCTCGATCGCGGCGGTGATCGCCGGTTGATCGGGTTCGGTGGCGGTCAGGCAGTGCACCGTGTCGCGCATGATCAGCGGCGGCTCGGCCGGGTTGATGATGATGATCGCCTTGCCTTTCTTCGCACCGCCGACCTTTTCCACGGCACTGGAGGTGGTGCGGGTGAACTCGTCGATGTTTTTCCGGGTGCCGGGGCCGACCGACTTCGAGGCTGCGGTGGCGATGATTTCCGCATAGTCCACCGGCTGCACGCTGGACACCGCCGCTACCAGCGGAATCGTGGCCTGGCCGCCGCACGTGACCATGTTGACGTTCATGACGCCCAGCCCCAGTTGGGACTTGAGGTTGACCGGCGGCACGCAATACGGGCCGATGGCCGCTGGGGTCAGGTCGATCATCAACACGCCCAGGGCATTGAGCTTGCGCGAGTTCTCGGCATGCACGTAGGCCGAGGTGGCGTCGAACGCAATCTGGATCTGGTCTTCGATAACGTGTGCAAGCAGGCCGTCAACGCCATCGGCGGTGGTTTTCAGGCCCAGTTCGCGAGCCCGCGCCAGCCCGTCGGACGTGGCGTCGATGCCGACCATCCACACCGGCTCCAGCACCTCGCTACGCATCAGTTTGTACAGCAGATCGGTGCCGATGTTGCCCGGCCCGATCAGCGCGCATTTGATCTTTTTGCTCATGGTCTTTGGCTCCAGATGAGGGAAGGGTGGGTCAAGGGACGAAGCGCAGGCTGGCTTCACCCAACCCGGTCATGGTCAGGCTGATGCGGTCACCGGCGACCACAGGCACCAACGGCGCGAGGGCGCCCGACAGAATGATTTCGCCGCGCCGAAAGGGAATGCCCAGTTCGCCCAAGGTGTTGGCCAGCCAGGCCACCGCTGCGCAAGGGTGACCTTGCACCGCTGAGCCCAGGCCCGAGCCCGCGGGCTGGCCGTTTTTCAGCAGTTGCATGTGCACCGCCGCCAGGTCCAGCGAGCGTGGATCGATGCGTTGGGTGCCGAGGGCGAACACGCCGCACGAGGCGTTATCGGCAACGGTGTCCTGGATGCGGATCTGCCAGTCGTCGATCCGCGAGTCGACGATCTCGAAGCAGGGGGCCACCGACTGTGTGGCGGCCAGCACGTCGTCGGCGCTGATGCCCGGGCCTTGCAAGTCTTCCCCGAGGATAAAGGCGATTTCACCTTCGGCACGGGGCTGGATCAGGTTGTAACGGGCCAGGCTGACATCGCTGCCGTCCTCGACCTGCATGGCGTTAGTGAGGAAACCGAAGTCCGGTTGATGGACGTCGAGCATCTCTTGCACGGCGCGGCTGGTGACCCCGATTTTCTTGCCGATCACCCGCTCGCCTAGCGCTTCGCGGCGCTTGAGAAACTGCAGGGAAATCCCGTAGGCCTGCTCCAGCGTGATCTGCGGATAGCGGCGGGTCAGGGGCGCGAGGGTCTGGCGATTGCGCAGGGCGTTGAACAGCTCGTCACCCAGCGCGTTGATCAAATGGGCGTCCATGGGGAGGGCTCCAGAGGTCAGGAAGAAAAAAGCCCGCCCCCGCAGGTACAGGGACGAGCCAAAACGAATCGGACTAGCCGGGCCAGACCGATGAGTCGGCACCGCCATCGACATCGATGATCTTGCCGGTCACCCAGGCCGACGCAGGGCTGGCCAGGTAGAGCGCGGCGGCGGCGATGTCTTGCGGGGTGCCGAGGCATTTGAGCGGGGTGTTGTTTTCCATGGTCTGGCGCATGGCGGCCGGCATCACGCCGTTCAGCGCTTCAGTCAGGGTCGGGCCGGGGGCGACGGCGTTGACCCGGATCTGCGGCGCAAAATCCTGGGCCAGCAGGCGGGTCAGGTGGCTGAGGGCGGCCTTCGCGGTGCCATAGGCGCTGAAGTGGCGCTGGGCGTAACGCGCCGCCACCGAGCTGATGTTGATGATGTTGCCGCCACCGGCTTCGCGCATCAGCGGCACGCACAACTGGCAGAACGCGTAGGTGGTGGCGACGTTGAAGTTCAGCACCTGGGCGAACTGCTCGGGCGTCATGCTCAGCGGATCATTCGGCCCACCGCCGCCAACGTTGTTGACCAGGTGGGTGATACGGCCCATGTGCTCGGCGCTCTGGCGCACCAGGGCCTGGCGTTGTTCGGCATCGTTGACGTCACAGGCGATGGCCAGGGCGCGTCGGCCCAAGCTGCGCACTTCTTCGGCCACGGCCTGTACTTCGTCCATCGAACGCGCGGAGCACACCACATCGGCGCCCGCTTCGGCATACGCCAGCGCAATCGCCCGCCCGATTCCCCGGCCGCTGCCGGTGACGATGGCGACGCTGCCGTCCAGTTGGAAACGCTGCAAAATACTCATGGGCCCTTGCTCCGTGGGGTCGACTGTTGATGGGTTAACTATCGCTGTGGTGGGTGGGGTGGGGCATCGTCTCAATGGACTAGCGGGGGGCTTTGGTGGTGTGCATATCCGTTTTTTGGGTTACGGCTGCTTATGGTTTCGCCCTTACGGCGAGTCTCTTTTTCAAACGCTAAAAAGGAACCAAAAGGCTCTTGCCCCACCACTCGGTGCCTCGCCTAGGCTCGGCATGCCCTCACTCCGGCATTGCTCCGTGGGTCGCCGCCATCGGCCATCCATGGCCGGGGGCGGCTAACCCGGCATCCATGCCGGGTTGCCCACTGCGCAATACCTGCGTTCGGCCATCGTGGTTTAACGGGGCGCCTCGATCAAAAGCATAGCGAGGCGGCCTTAAAGCCGACCTGATTCCTGCTGGTGTGCCCGGTCCAAAAATGTGGGAGCCAGCCTGCTGGCGATGGACGTCAACGATAACGCGCCCTGTCTGGATGATCGCGGTGTCTGGGTGTCCATCGCCAGCAGG
>NZ_RWIN01000123.1 GCF_009761815.1 Pseudomonas sp. PB120 | reverse complement strand
GGCTGCGTTCTTTTGACAGGAACGCAGCCTCGTTTCACTCGACAGCTGCTACAGGGGAGAGGGGTCATCAGGCTGCTGGCAAGCCCAGACCCTGGCCCATTTGCACCGGTGAACCCGCCGCCAGTTCTTCAGCCCACTTCACTTGATCCGGCCCGAACAGCACGACAGCCGTCGAACCCAGCTTGAAACGACCCAGTTCCGCACCTTTTTCCAGATGGATCGGCGCGCGGGCAGCTTCGTCGTAGCGGAAGGTTTTCAGCTCGCGTTTAGGCGGCGTGACCAGCCCGGCCCAGACGGTTTCGATCGAAGCCACGATCATCGCGCCCACCAGCACCAGGGCCATCGGCCCGCGCTCGGTGTCGAAAATGCACGCCACGCGCTCGTTGCGGGCGAACAGTTCCGGAACGTTTTCAGCGGTGGTCTGGTTGACCGAGAAGATCCGGCCAGGGATGTAGACCATCTCGCGCAGGGTGCCGGCCAGCGGCATGTGCACGCGGTGGTAGTCCTTCGGCGACAGGTAAATGGTCGCGAAGTCACCACCCATGAACGGCGCTGCATTGGCCGCGTCGCCGCCGAGCAATTCCAGCACGCTGAAGCTGTGGCCTTTGGCCTGGAACACACGGCCGTGTTCGATCGGGCCGAGTTGGCTCACCGCGCCGTCCGCCGGGCTGAGAATCGCGCCCGGGGTTTCGTCCAGTGGGCGAGCGCCGTCTTTCAGTGCGCGGGTGAAGAATGCGTTGAAGTGCTCGTAGGCGGTCAGGTCTTCGACCAGCGCTTGCGACATGTCCACTTGGTAGCGCTTGGCGAACCAGGCGGTAAAGGCGTTCTTGAACCAGCGCACGCGGCATTCGGCGATGCAGCCGGCCAGTCGCGAGAGCAAGTGGTGAGGCAGCAGGTATTGGCTGAGGATAAACAGACGCTTATTCATTAACTGTCCTTAAAAACCTTAAATCTCTACGGGGGTGTCGGGGTGGTTGCCCCATTCGCCCCAGGAGCCGGCGTAGCCTTTGACCCGCGGATAACCGAGGGACTTGGCCACTAGATAGGTGAAGCCAGAACGGTGGTGAGTCTGGCAGTGGGTAATCACTTCTTTGTCTTTGCTGATCCCGAGCTGTTCGAGGATCTGCGGCATGTCGGTGCGAATACGCAGATTGCGCGCCTTGTCCATGCCGGCAGTCCACTCGAAATTGACCGCCCCGGGAATGTGCCCCGCCTTGGCTGCCAACACTTTTTCGCCGGAGTATTCCAGCGGGCCACGCGCGTCCCAGATTGCCAGGTCAGCGGCACCGAGACGGCTTTGCAGGTACTCGCGGGTGGCGGTGGGTTCGTCGTGCAAGGTCAGGGAGACCGGGCCGCCGACGGCTGGCGGAACCTGGATCGACATCGGCAAGCCCTCGGCCAGCCACGCCGTCAAGCCACCGTCCACGTAGTGGTACTGGGTGTGGCCAATGACATCCAGCAACCAGATAAAACGTCCGGCCCAGCCGCCGCCTTCGTCGTCATAAACCACGTAGACCGCGTCCGGGTTATGCCCCAGTTCACCGAATAACGCTTCGAGCGCCGCGTGCGCAGGCATCAGGCCCGGCGCCGGTGGTTGCCCGAGTTGCGTGCGCTTTGGATCGACAAAGCGCGCACCGGGGATGTGTCCCTCGGTATAGCGGGCGCTACTGGTCAGGTCCACCAAAATCAGATCGCGGGCGTCGAGACGGTCGAGCAGGTCGCTCGGTTCGATCACCAGCGCCAAGCCAGAGAAGTCAGACATGTGAGGTCTCCAGAGCACAAAGGGGGAGGATTGTAGCGCAGCCTTATTGGCCGCGCTGGCTAAAGCTGTGAAGTGCTTTTTCGATGCACTGCGCCGTTTTGCCGAAGGCTTGCACAGTGATTTCCGAAAACGGACCGCCGCCCTGATCCGCCACGACGATCATGATGACCCGGCCATTGTTCACCAGCGAGCGCAGCAACAGGTGTTCGCCACTGAAGTGGGAGCGCAGATTGCCCGGCAGCAATGCCGAAAACTGTGCGTTGTTGGCTGGCGTCAGGCGCACCTGGGCTTGTTGCCCGAGCAGGCGCTGCAGGACGGGGCTCTGGCTGACCAGGAAATTCAGACCCGCCGCCTCTTTTGGTAGCCCGGCGGTTTGATGCGCGCGCAGATTGGCGTGAGTGCGGTCGGCCATCAGGATCATGACCCGGCGCATGCCGCACGCGACCAGCGCGTCACGGGCCGAAATGGTCAAGTGCATGGCATTGGTGAAGCGGCTTGGCTCGACCAGCAGCTCGGCACATTGCTTGCGCCATTTCGCCAGGTCGTCAGCGGTCGGTGCTGCGGCTGGCAGCAAACTGGCGTGAACACGGTTCGCGCCCCACGGCCAGATCAGCGATTCGGCCGGGTGCCAGAGGTCCGGCATGCTGTGGTGGCGGGCGCTATTTGCGGCCTGCTGGTGCAATTGCTGTTGCACGTCATCCATCGGCATTTGCAGGTAAAGGCTGGTCAGGTACTGCCAGCGCTGACTGTGCGGGCTGTCCCAGGCATGTTGCGCCGACAGCGCCAGGCCGTTGGCCAACAGCACGGTGTTGGCCGGTTGATTGAGCCAGCGGCGCAGGGTCGGATCGTCATCCAGGCGGTTTTGTTGGCGCAGCGGGTGGTCGCTGTCGCGAGCGATGCGCAGGACTTTCACCAACTCCCGTTGTTCGGTCAGCAACAGGCGATAACCCTGCTGCACCCAGATTGGCAGGCGCCAGATGTCCACCAGCGCCTGGCAGATGTCGAGCAGGCGTACGCCAAACAATTGCTTTTCGACGGTGCGCGCCGATTCGCGTTTATGAATGACCCGCAGCTCCCACTCTTCGAGCAGTTGCGGATGGGTCAGCGCCATCGGCCACAGTGGCGAGAGAAACAGCAGGCTGCCCCAATGGATGTCCTGCCATAGACGCGCCAGGCGACTGGAGAAAAAACCATTGGCCTGTTGGGTCGCGTGTTGGCTGATCAGCTGCAGCTGGCGCAGGGCGACGGGAATTTGTGATGCCGGTTCGGCGGGCAACCGGGCGAGCAGCTCTTCGGTGCGCTTCAGTCCCAGGCGATTGATCGCCACTTCAAGGTTTTCGGCGGGCTCGGTCATGCTGCCATGGGTGAAGCGGTTGGCTTCGCGAATCACGCTCAACGCCAGGGCCGGACTGTCCTGCAGCAATTCGGCGATGTCACGCAGCGAGCTGCGGTTGTCGGCAATCGCCTGGCAGACGCGGTCGTGACCGTCCTGCGGAACTGGCAGGCGCACGTCGTCCAGAAGCTTGACCCAGCCTTCGAGTGTGGTCGGTTTTTGCGATGCAATATTCGTTTCGTTAGCCATGGCTGGACGGGATCATCAAAGGCTGTAAACACGCCCGGCGCGGGCTAGATTGGCTTTTCGCCTGAACTGGCTATAGTCTGGCGCAGTTTTGCCGATAAGGAGAAGAAGAGATTTTTTAACTTCCGAATATGACCTTGAACCCGACTCAGTAAGTGCTCCCCTACCTATGGCTAAAATTATCGGCATCATCGTCGTATTCGCGAGCGTGCTCGGCGGATACGTGCTCTCCCACGGCAAGATTGCCGCCCTTATCCAGCCTTTCGAGGTGATGATTATCGGCGGTGCGGCCCTCGGTGCGTTCCTGCAGGCCAACCCCGGGCATATGACGATGCACGTTCTCAAGAAAGCCTTGGGAATGTTCAGTTCGCGTTTCAATCACACTTTCTACCTGGAAGTGCTGGGCCTGATCTACGAGATTCTCAACAAGAGCCGCCGCGAAGGCATGATGGCGATCGAGGGCGACATCGAAGATGCCGCTGCGAGCCCGATCTTCGCCAAGTACCCGGCGGTTCTGAAAGATGAACGCATGACGGCGTACATCTGTGACTACTTGCGCATCATGTCCTCCGGCAACATGGCTCCCCATGAGCTTGAAGGCCTGTTCGACATGGAACTGGCGAGCCTCAAGGAAGACCTGGACCATCCTTCCCACGCGGTCAACGGCATCGCTGATGCCATGCCGGGTTTCGGCATTGTTGCGGCGGTATTGGGGATCGTGGTGACCATGGCCTCCCTGGGCGAGAGCGACCAGAAAATGATCGGCTTGCACGTGGGTGCGGCACTGGTCGGTACCTTCTTCGGTATTCTGGCGGCTTACGGTTTCTTCGGCCCTCTGGCGCACGCCCTGGCCCACGATGCCAAGGAAGAGTTGAACACCTACGAAGCCATCAAGGCCTCGTTGGTCGCCTCGGCTTCCGGCATGCCGCCATCGCTGGCGGTGGAATTCGGCCGCAAGGTTCTGTACCCGGCGCACCGTCCTAGCTTCGCTGAGCTGGAACAAGCGGTTCGCGGTCGCTAAGCCATGGAAAATAACCAGCCGATAATCATCAAGCGCGTCAAGAAGTACGCGGCCGGGCATCACGGGGGCTCCTGGAAAATCGCCTTCGCCGACTTCGCGACGGCGATGATGGCGTTCTTCCTGGTGCTGTGGCTGTTGTCCACGGCCACACCGGAACAGAAGATTGCCATCGCCGGTTACTTCAAGGACCCGGTCGGTTTTTCCGAAAGCGGCACGCCGTACATCATTGATCTGGGCGGCACGCCGACCCTGGCGCCCGAGAACACCCTCAACCCTGAAGTGAAGTCCCAGCCGCAGCCGGACAAAGTGACGGTCGACACCGAACAAGTCGAAGGCATGGCTGAAGAGGTCGAGAAGGAGCGCCTGGAACTGTTGCTGCAGGAATTGCAGAACAAGGTCGATCAAAGCCCGCAGTTGCAGAAGTTCAAGGACCAGATCCTGTTCGAAATTACTCAGGACGGTTTGCGCATCCAGATCATGGACGCTGAAAACCGGCCGATGTTCGATTCTGGCAGCGCACGTCTGAAACCGTATTTCGAAGACATTCTGCTGGCCATGGCCGACACCATCAAAGCGGTGCCGAACAAGATCAGCATCAGTGGCCACACGGATGCCAAGCCGTATTCGGGCACCGGTGACTTCGGTAACTGGGAGCTGTCGGCCAACCGTGCCAACGCTGCTCGCCGAGCGCTGGTCGCTGGCAGTTACCCTGATCAACAGGTGGCGCGGGTCGTCGGTTATGCCTCGTCGGCCTTGTTTGATCGCGAGAATCCGTTCAATCCGGTCAATCGCCGGATCGACATCGTGGTCCTGACCAAAAAAGCCCAGCGCGCCATCGAAGGCTCGCAAGGTGCCGAGCCGGCTCCAGAACCGGCACATGTGCCGGGTGCTCCGGCTGAAGCACCGGCGACGCCGGTCGACCCGAATGCCTTGCCGGCAAATAAAGAACCGCTGCCGGCGCATGAGCTTCGCGAACGCTTGAACCTGTTCGATGCCCCGGCACCGAAACCGGGCGATCCGCCGAAGCAGTGACCCACAAAAAAGCCGACAGCGATGTCGGCTTTTTTGTGTCTGTTGTCTCGTCCTGAATTAGATTTACACCGAAGAGCCGGAGCGAACCTGTACCTGTGGGAGTGAGCCTGCTCGCGATGGCGGACTGCCGTTCACCATAAATGTTGCCTGATAAGACGCCATCGTCGGAACGCCGCCCGGAGCAGGCTCGCTCCCACAGTGGTTCGGCGTGCATCTGAACGAGCGTCAAAACCCGCGTCGAATACGGGTTTTGAGTTTGTCGTGGAACAGGTCGGCATCGCGCTTGTAGACGCTGCGGATGGATTCGCTGAACGACTCCAGACCCATTGAGCGGCTGGACAGCGTTTCTTCGCGGTAAGCATCGATGAAGAAATTGATGTCGGCCTCGCCACTCAGTTTCGGCCATTTATCGAGGTACAGCGGCAGCTCGCTGGGGCCGATCTTGAAGGAGCAGATTCGACGATTGCTGATAGTCGCTTCGCCTATTTCGAAGGGCACCCACCATGATTTCGCGGTCTCCTGCGAGACCACCGCCAGCAAGTGCGTGCATTCGGTGATGTTGCGGGTGATGACCGCCGTGATGTCGTCGGTGTGCTGGGATTCGGTGTCCAGCACATCGAAATAGGTTTTGATGTTGGCCCGTACCAGGCGGTTATTGACGTGCATCGCCTGTACGCGATCGGTGTGGCGGTAGCTGATGAAGACCGGCATCAGAAATGTCCTTTGATCGCGAGTTCGCGGTAATAGGCGCCGAGGGCGGTGAGTCGGCAGCCGGTGGAGTGGATGGCGGCGTAGTACATGTGTTCGGCGTCCACCGGTTCGACCAGGCTGTGGCGATTGCATTTTTGCAGTTGGGCGAAGACCTCGCCCTGTTCCGGGTTGAACTCGGGTTCGGTGGGCTCAAAGCTGGGGGCGAGGGGGTACATCGACTCCGCTTCGGCAAACCATTCGGGGAGTTTGCGCAGGATTTCCTTGGGGATCAGCGGCGACACTTCGCGAAGAGAGATGAACTGCGAGACGTTAGTCTTGAACACCGGACGCTGTTCCCAGGCGTCGAGCGCGTTGTCGACAAAGGAATACAGGCTGCCGGGGGTGATCTTGCCCAGGATGTTTGCCGCCCCTCCGTGTAGGGCCTGGAGCAACAACCCGGTGAACACACCGTGCTGTGCACCCTCCATCGCCGGCTCTTCCTTTTTGCAGGCGGTCAGAATGGTCATGCCTTCGCCAACCACGCTGCCCTCGCTGCGCAAGGCACGCAGTTCGCCGGCCGAGCCGCTCTGGCAACAATCGAGAATGATCACTTTGTTTTTGATCTTCGTGGCCTTGCTCGCCCAGTTCAGAATGTCGCTGAGGCGAATCCCGTCCTTGGCGCTCTTGTAATCCTGCGGGATCAACATGCCTTCGTCGGTGTCGGTGTCGAAGCTGCCGTGGCCGGCGAAATACAGCAGTGCGACATTGCAGTCCCCGGAAAACAGCTCGTGGATCTGGTCTTCGAGTTTTTCCCGGCTCAGGTAATCCTCGGCGGAGGTCAGCACGATGTTCTTGAAGTTCGGATCGCCATTGGCGTCGGTCTTCAGTACCGAAGCCATGGCCATCGCGTCGTTGTTGCAGCCGCTCAGGGTTGAGACGTGGGTGTAATGGTTGATGCCGATGAACAGTCCCTTGCGCATGATTACACCGCCGTGTGCAAGCGGATGGCATTGACGATGCTGGTGGTGTTCCACGCACATTCGGCATGGGCCGCGCGGCGTACTACCGTGGAAATTCGCTCTGCACCGAACGGCTTGATCGCAATGATCACCTTGCCCATGCGCTTGGCGATCTCGATCTCCTTGTTGATCCACTTGCTGTACGTGGAGTACATGCCGGCCATGATTAGCACCGCCGAGCACGGGCGGATCTTGTTTTCGATGGCTTCTTCCAGCTGTTTATCCGTCTGTGCGCCGACAATCGGGTTGTCGGGCGGTACCGAGAAATTCTTGAACGTGAAGCCGGGTTGCGCGCTCAGCAGGCGCACCAGATTGTCGTGGGCGAGCGGGTAGTTCCACGAATGGCTGATGAACAAATGGTAGGTTTGCATGGGTGTCCCTCGGGTTCGCCTGGATGCGAAGAGGGCTCGAATGTATGCACTTGAGAGGCCGCGACAAGGCCTGCGCGGTTAAAGAGAAGCGTCCTGCAAGTGGGCGGGCGGAGGTCTTACAGAAATGTCTGACGTTTAAATGGCGGGGTATTTTGTCGGACGCGACGAACGAACCGCCGCCCCGTCAATGCCGGGGCGGTGGCTGCGTCTGTTTAGTAGCTGGTTTCCGGCAAACTGGCGATGATCGAGCGGTAGCTGTTCATCCGTTGCTGCTGCACGCGGCCGTCTTCGAGGGCCTTGAGCAATGCGCAACCCGGTTCGCGGTCGTGCTTGCAGTCGCGGAAGCGGCAAGTGCCGATCAAGTCGTTGAACTCGATGAAACCGGCTTCGACGTCGGCACGGCTGACGTGGCCCAGGCCGAATTCGCGGATGCCCGGGGAGTCGATCAGCTCACCGCCGCCGGGGAAGTGGAACAACCGTGCGGTGGTGGTGGTGTGGGTGCCCTGGCCGGACAACTCGGACAGCGGGCCGACACGGGTTTCGACTTCCGGCAACAGGCTGTTGACCAGCGACGACTTGCCGACACCGGACTGGCCGACGAACACGCTGATGCGCCCGTCCAGTTGTTCCTGAAGTTGCTCCATGCCATTGCCGTGGTGCGCCGACACTTCCAGCACCGGGTAGCCCAGCGTGCGGTACACCGCCAGCAAGGCATTCAGCGCCGGAGCGTTCTGCTCATCGATCAGGTCGAACTTGTTAAGCAGCAGCAGTGGACGAATCCCGGCGTGCTCGGCGGCGACCAAGTAACGGTCAATCAGGTTGGCGTGAGGCTCGGGCAGCGGCGCGAAGACAATCACGATCATGTCGACGTTGGCGGCCACCGGCTTGAGCTGGCCACGGCTGTCCGGACGGCAGAGTTCGGTTTTGCGCGGCAGTTGCGCCACGATCACCCCGATACCCTGGTTGCCGGCGCGCCAGACCACCTGATCGCCGGTCACCAGCGCCGGCAGGTTGGCCCGCAAGTGGCAGCGGAATACCTGGCCAGCCAAATCGCCATCGAGGGCTTCGACTTCGACTTGCACGCCGAAGTGCGCGATCACCAGGCCGGTCTGTTCCGGGCCCAGGTCGCCACCTTCGAGTGCCTCGACAGCCGAGGACTCGCGTTTGGCGGCGCGTGCAGCGCGTTCGCCCTGAATCTTTTCGATGCGCCAGTTTTGACGACGATTGAGTTGGCGTTTGGCCATGGGTGTTCCGTATCAAGAATGCAGCGATTAGGTAAAACGGCCGCGAGTTTAGCACGCCCAGCCACTTCCCTAGGCTAAACTGCGCACCATTGCCTAGGAGCCGACACAATGCAAAACCCACAGAATCTGATCTGGATCGACCTGGAAATGACCGGTCTGAACCCTGATACCGACGTCATCATCGAGATGGCGACAATCGTCACCGACAGTGACTTGAACACCTTGGCCGAAGGCCCGGTCATTGCCATCCATCACAGCGACGAGATCCTCGCCGGCATGGACGAGTGGAACACCCGTCAACACGGCGGCTCGGGCTTGACCCAGCGCGTTCGCGACAGCCGCATCAGCATGGCCGAAGCCGAAGCCCAGACCATCGCCTTCCTGGAGCAATGGGTGCCGAAGGGCAAGTCGCCGATCTGTGGCAACAGCATCTGCCAGGACCGCCGCTTCCTCTATACCCACATGAAATCCCTGGAAAGCTTCTTCCATTACCGCAACCTCGACGTGTCGACCCTCAAGGAGTTGGCCGCGCGCTGGGCCCCGGACGTACGCGACAGCTTCAAGAAGGGCAGCACGCACCTGGCCCTGGACGACATCCGCGAATCCATCGCCGAGCTGCAGCATTACCGCAAGCATTTCATCAAGTTCTAACAGGACACGGTGAGATCTTATGTGGCGAGGGAGCTTGCTCCCGCTCGGCTGCGCAGCAGCCGCATTCCAGTCGATACGGTACATCTGAAGCCACGAGGCGCCTGGTTTTGGGGCCGCTTCGCAGCCCAGCGGGACGGTGCGGCGTTCCGACAAGTTCCCTCGCCACAGATTTGCAGTGCTTATCCTGCCCTCTTTTGGTGCCAGGACTAAATGGCTAGACTGCGCGCCCTTCTGCAAGGATCGCCACCATGTTGCTGATGCTGTACCTGATCGCCATTACCGCCGAAGCCATGACCGGTGCCTTGTCTGCCGGTCGTCGCGGTATGGACTGGTTTGGCGTGGTGTTGATCGCCTGCATCACGGCGCTCGGCGGCGGTTCGGTGCGCGATGTGCTGCTGGGTCATTACCCGCTGACCTGGGTCAAACACCCGGAATACCTGGTGCTGACATCCATTGCGGCGATGGTCACGGTCTTCACCGCTCGCTGGATGCGCCACCTGCGCTCGCTGTTTCTGGTGCTGGACGCTGTGGGCTTGGTGGCGTTCACCCTGATCGGCTGCATGACTGCCCTGGAAATGGGTCATGGCATGCTGGTGGCTTCGGTCAGCGGCGTGATCACCGGGGTTTTCGGTGGCATCTTGCGAGACATCTTCTGCAATGACATCCCGCTCATCTTCCGCCGAGAGCTCTACGCCAGCGTCTCGTTCGCGGCGGCGTGGTGCTACATGCTTTGCATTTACCTGCAATTGCCGGGCGAGCAGGCGATTCTGATCACCCTGTTTGGCGGCTTCCTGCTGCGGTTGCTGGCGATTCGTTTCCACTGGGAAATGCCGAAGTTCGTCTACAACGACGAAGCCTGACTGAAACATTACCCCTGTAGCAGCTGCCGAAGGCTGCGTCCGATGCCGCAGGGCTCGTTTACAGAACGACGACTGCTTCGCAGCCGGACGCAGCCTGCGGCAGCTGCTACATGATTCCGTGTTGTTTCAGCGCCCACTCGACATGTTCTCGAACCAGCTCCGACGGATAATCCCGCCGTGCCTTCAACGCCTCCAGCACCGGAATGCTCGACGGCGCATTGCCCAAACCCACCGCCAAATTACGCAACCAGCGCTCGTAACCCGCCCGGCGCAACGGCGAACCTTCCGTGCTGCTGAGGAATTTGTCCTCATCCCACAGGAACAGCTCCGCCAGTTCGGCATTGTCGAGGTTATGCCGAGGCTTGAAATCGCTCTCGCTGGACGGGCGCGCGAAGCGATTCCACGGGCAGACGATCTGGCAGTCATCGCAACCGAATACCCGATTGCCGATCAGCGGTCGCAGCTCTTCGGGGATCGCGCTTTTCAATTCGATGGTCAGATAGGAAATGCAGCGTCTGGCGTCCAGCACGTAGGGCCCGACGAAGGCATTGGTCGGGCAGATATCGAGGCACGCGGTGCAGCGGCCGCAATGTTCGGTGCTGTGGGGCGGGTCGACGGGCAGCGGCAGGTCGACAAACAGTTCGCTGAGAAAGAAGTAACTGCCAGCCTTGCGATTCAAGACCAGCGTGTTTTTGCCGATCCAGCCAAGACCGGCCTGCTCGGCGATGGCTTTTTCCAGCACCGGCGCGCTGTCGACAAAAGCGCGAAAGCCAAAGGGGCCGATCTCGGCCTGAATTTTATCGGCCAGCTGTTGCACGCGCTTGCGGATCAGTTTGTGGTAATCGCGGCCCAAAGCGTAACGCGAGACGTAGGCTTTTTCCGGTTGCGCCAGCAATTGCGCCATGTGGGTATCGCCGGGTAGGTAGTCCATGCGCAGGGACACCACACGCAAGGTCCCGGGGACGAGTTCTTCCGGGTGCGAGCGTTTGCTGCCGTGGGCGCCCATGTACTCCATTTCGCCGTGGTAGCCGGCTTCGAGCCAGCGTTCCAGGTGCTGTTCATGCTCGGCGAGGTCCAGGCCGCTGATGCCGACTTGCTGGAAGCCCAGCTCGCGGCCCCAGTCCTTGATGGATTGGGCGAGGGCGGGCAGGTTTGTGGTAATAGCGGGCATGAGGCGAGAGAAACCGGAGCTGAGGTGCGTATAATTCTGCCAGACATCGGAGCCCGAAGACGCATGCCGCACACTAAAGATGATTTACCCGACGCGCTGTACAGCGCCGCGCAAGTGCGAGCCCTCGATGCGAGCCTGATTGCGGCGGGCACGCCGGGCTTCGAATTGATGCAGCGTGCGGCGCGGGCGACCTGGCGGGCATTGGTTCGCCAGTGGCCGACGGCGAGCGAATTGAGTGTGTTGGCCGGTCATGGCAACAATGCCGGGGACGGTTATCTGGTGGCGGTGTTGGCGCAACGGGCCGGTTGGTCGGTGCGGGTGCTGGCGGTCGGTGATCCGCAGCGTCTGCAGGGTGACGCTGCGTCGGCGTGTGCCGAGGCCAAAGCCGAGAAAGTGCCGATCGAACGGTGGAATGCCACCACTGAGTTGCGGGGCATCGTGCTGGACGCGTTGCTCGGTACCGGTCTGACCGGAGAGGTCCGTGAGCCCTACGTCAATGTAATCGCGGCGATCAATGCCTGCGGTCTGCCGGTGGCGGCAGTGGATATCCCCTCCGGGTTGTGCGCCGATACCGGCCGTATCCTCGGCGTTGCGGTGCGAGCAGACCTGACTGTCACCTTCATCGGTTTGAAACTGGGGTTGTTCACGGGGGATGCGGCGGACGTGGTCGGTGAGCTGGTGTTCAACGATCTGCACGCTGATACACAGTTGCTCGAAGCGGCTGCCAGCAGCGCTTTGCGCCTGACATCCGGCAATCTCCCGTGCCTGGCACCTCGTGCGCCTGCTTCCCATAAAGGCAAGTTCGGCCATGTGCTGCTGATCGGTGGCGATCATGGTTTTGGCGGTGCAATCCTGCTCGGCGCGCAAAGTGCGTTGCGCAGCGGCGCCGGCATGGTGTCCGTGGCCACTCGTCGCGAACATGTCCCCGCCGCGCTGGCCCGAGTCCCCGAAGCCATGGTACTGGGCGTTTCGTCGGCTAATCAGTTAATGGGACTGCTTCAAAAGGTTTCCGTGCTGGTGGTTGGTCCAGGCTTGGGTCAGGCTTCCTGGGGTCGCAGTTTGTTGTCGGCAGCAGCCAATGCGGCGCTTGCGCAAGTCTGGGACGCCGATGCACTGAACATGCTCGCAGCAGAGCAGGTGAGCTTGCCCAAGGACTGCGTTATCACGCCGCATCCGGGCGAGGCGGCGCGGTTGCTCGGGATGAGTACCGCCGACGTGCAGGCCGATCGACCGGCGGCCGCTCGCGCATTGAGCAAAAAATATACAGCTGTAGTGATTTTAAAAGGCGCCGGCAGCCTGATCGCCAGCCCTGACGGGCGCCTGGCGTTGTGTCACCAAGGCCACCCGGCCATGGCCACCGCCGGTTTGGGGGATGTGCTGGCCGGTCTGGTCGGCGCCTTGCTGGCACAGGGCATGGACGCGTTCGACGCGGCCTGCCTGGCCGTCTGGCTGCACGCCAATGCCGGGGCGCAACAAGGTAAATCGGGCCGTGGGCTGGCGGCCAGTGATCTGATACCAGCCATTCGTCAGTTGTTGGAGGAGCAAGCACCGTGTCTGAAGTAACCCTGTACCTGGCTGATGAAGAGGCGATGACCGCGTTTGGCGCACGCATCGCACAAACCACCGAAGGGCACGGTCTGATTTTTCTCGAGGGGGATCTCGGAGCGGGGAAAACCACGCTGTCGCGGGGCATCATCCGCGGGCTGGGGCATGTGGGTGCGGTAAAAAGCCCGACCTTCACGCTGGTCGAGCCGTACGAGATCGGTGACGTGCGCGCCTTTCATTTCGACCTGTATCGACTGGTCGATCCTGAAGAGCTGGAGTACCTCGGTATCCGCGACTACTTCGAAGACGATGCATTGTGCTTGATTGAATGGCCCCAGAAGGGTGCAGGCTTTTTGCCAAAGCCCGACCTGACCATTACCATTAGCCCGCAAGACAGCGGGCGTTCGCTGAAAATTTTGCCCCAAGGCTCGCGTGGCGAGCAGTGGTGTGCCGCTTTGGCATTGGAATTCAAATAAATGATGGGGTTAGGTATGCGCTTTCGCGCGTTGGTTGCTGCCGTAGGGGTGTTGTTTCTGGCGGTAACCGTCGACGCTGTGGCCGAGACAAAGGTCAACAGCGTTCGCCTGTGGCGGGCGCCGGACAACACACGTCTGGTGTTTGACCTGACAGGCCCCGTCCAGCACAGCGTCTTTACCCTGTCCGCCCCGGACCGTCTGGTGATCGACATCAACGGTGCGACCCTCGGGGCGCCGCTGAACGTCAATACGTCGAACACTCCGATCACCGCCATGCGCTCGGCCCAACGCACGCCGACCGACCTGCGGGTGGTCATCGACCTGAAAAAAGCCGTCACGCCGAAGAGCTTCACCTTGGCGCCGAACGCTCAGTACGGCAATCGCCTGGTGGTCGACCTGTTTGATAACGCCGCCGACGCCGCGCCGATCCCGCCGCCGACCAACGTCGCGACGGTCGCCCCGGTGCCGGTCACCCCGGTTGAGCCTGCGGTCAAACTGCCGCCGGCACCGGCCGGCAAGCGCGACATTGTTGTCGTCATCGACGCCGGCCACGGCGGCGAAGACCCGGGCGCCTCGGGCTCTCGCGGCCAGCATGAGAAAGACGTGGTGTTGGCCATCGCCCGCGAGTTGCAGCGCCAGGTCAATGGCATGAAGGGCTACCGCGCCGAACTGACCCGCACCGGCGACTACTTTATTCCGCTGCGTGGCCGTACAGAAATCGCCCGCAAGAAAGGCGCTGACCTGTTCGTTTCGATCCACGCCGACGCCGCGCCGTCTGCGGCGGCCTTCGGTGCATCGGTGTTCGCGCTGTCCGATCGCGGCGCCACCTCGGAAACCGCCCGTTGGCTGGCTGACAGCGAAAACCGTTCCGACTTGATCGGTGGTGCCGGCAGCGTCAGCCTCGACGACAAGGACCGCATGCTCGCCGGCGTGCTGCTCGACCTGTCGATGACCGCGTCCCTGACGTCGAGCCTGGATGTCGGGCAAAAGGTCTTGAGCAACATCAGCCGGGTGACGCCGTTGCACAAGCAACGGGTGGAGCAGGCCGGGTTCATGGTGTTGAAATCGCCTGATATTCCGTCGATCCTGGTGGAAACCGGCTTCATCTCCAACTCCAACGAAGCCTCGAAACTGTCGGCGGCGAGCCACCAGCAAGCGCTGGCGCGTTCGATCAGCGCCGGTGTTCGCCAGTTCTTCCAGCAGAATCCCCCACCGGGCACTTACATCGCCTGGCTGCGTGATTCCGGCAAAATTGCCCAGGGCCCGCGTGACCATCGCGTCAGCCCGGGCGAGACCCTGGCGATGATCGCCGTGCGCTACCAGGTGTCCCCGGCCACCTTGCGCAGTGCCAACAACCTGAAAAGCGATGAACTGAAAATCGGTCAGACCCTGACCATTCCCGGCACTGAGCTGGCGGCCAAAGAATGAACCAGGTACTGACCAACGCGTCTCGCATCGAACTGCTCAGCCCGCGTCTGGCGAACCAGATTGCCGCGGGCGAAGTGGTCGAGCGTCCGGCGTCGGTGATCAAGGAGTTGCTGGAAAACAGCCTCGACTCCGGTGCCAGACGTATCGATGTCGACGTCGAGCAGGGTGGCGTCAAGCTGCTGCGCGTGCGTGATGATGGCAGCGGTATTTCGGCGGATGACCTGCCGTTGGCCCTGGCCCGTCACGCCACCAGCAAGATTCGCAACCTGGAAGACCTCGAGCAGGTCATGAGCCTTGGGTTTCGCGGTGAAGCGCTGGCCTCGATCAGTTCCGTGGCTCGCCTGACCCTGACCTCCCGCACCCGTGACGCCGATCAGGCCTGGCAGGTCGAGACCGAAGGCCGGGACATGGCGCCGCGAGTGCAACCAGCGGCCCATCCGGTGGGCACCTCGGTGGAAGTGCGCGACCTGTTCTTCAACACTCCGGCGCGGCGCAAATTCCTCAAGACCGAAAAAACCGAATTCGATCACCTGCAAGAAGTGATCAAGCGCCTGGCATTGGCGCGCTTCGACGTGGCGTTTCATTTGCGCCACAACGGCAAAACCATCCTCAGCCTGCACGAAGCCCATGACGATGCGGCACGCGCCCGGCGTGTAGCCGCGATCTGCGGTTCGGGGTTTCTCGAGCAGGCACTGCCGATCGAGATCGAGCGCAATGGCCTGCATCTGTGGGGTTGGGTCGGTTTGCCGACGTTCAACCGCAGCCAGGCCGACTTGCAGTATTTCTTTGTGAACGGGCGTGCGGTGCGCGACAAACTGGTGGCCCACGCGGTGCGCCAGGCCTATCGCGACGTGCTGTTCAACGGTCGGCACCCGACGTTCGTTCTGTTTTTTGAGGTCGATCCGGCCGGCGTCGACGTTAACGTGCACCCGACCAAGCACGAGGTCCGCTTTCGTGACGGGCGCATGGTTCATGACTTCCTTTACGGCACCTTGCATCGCGCCTTGGGCGATGTGCGGCCAGAAGATCATTTGGCGGCGCCTGTAGCGACCGCGATTGTCCGGCCGACCGGAATCGATGCCGGCGAGTTTGGCCCCCAGGGCGAAATGCGTCTGGCGGCCAATGCCTTGCTGGAACAGCCTCAAGCACAGCCGTCATTCAATACGGCGGCAGGTTCGGGCGCTGGCGCCGGTTATCAGTATCAATACACGCCGCGACCTCAGTCGGGCGTGCCGGCCGCTGAAGCCCAGGCTGCCTACCGTGAATTCTTCGCGCCGCTGCCCGAAGCCAATGCGATCGCGTTGCCGGCCGGGCAGGACGACATTCCGCCGCTGGGTTACGCCTTGGCGCAACTCAAAGGCATCTACATTCTTTCGGAAAACGCCCAGGGCCTGGTGCTGGTGGACATGCATGCCGCGCACGAGCGGATCATGTACGAACGCCTGAAAATCGCCATGGCCAGCGAAGGCCTTAGCGGCCAGCCGCTACTGGTGCCAGAGTCCCTGGCGGTCAGCCAGCGTGAAGCCGATTGCGCCGAAGAGCATGCGGCCTGGTTCCAGCGCCTGGGCTTTGAATTGCAGCGCCTGGGGCCGGAAACCCTGGCCATCCGGCAGATTCCGGCACTGCTCAAGCAGGCTGAAGCCAACCGCCTGGTCGGCGATGTGCTTGCGGACCTGATGGAATATGGCACCAGTGACCGGATTCAGGCGCACCTGAACGAATTGCTCGGCACCATGGCCTGTCACGGCGCAATTCGTGCGAATCGGCGCCTGGCGTTGCCGGAAATGAACGGGCTGCTGCGCGATATGGAAAACACCGAGCGCAGCGGTCAATGCAACCATGGCCGACCGACCTGGACCCAACTGGGCCTGGACGATCTGGACAAACTCTTCCTGCGCGGTCGTTGATGAGCCAGCTCCCACCTGCGATTTTCCTGATGGGCCCGACCGCAGCGGGCAAGACCGACCTGGCTATCGAGCTGACCAAAGTGTTGCCGTGCGAGCTGATCAGCGTCGATTCGGCGCTGGTCTATCGTGGCATGGACATCGGCACGGCGAAGCCTTCAAAAGAGATCCTGGCCGAATTTCCGCACCGTCTGATCGATATTCTCGACCCCGCAGAGAGCTATTCGGCCGCCGATTTTCGCCGTGATGCGCTGCAAGCGATGGCCGAGATCACCGCGCGAGGAAAAATTCCGCTGCTGGTCGGCGGCACAATGCTCTATTACAAGGCTTTGGTCGAAGGTCTGGCGGACATGCCAGCGGCGGACCCGGACGTTCGCGCACAGATCGAAGAAGAGGCTGCACGCCTTGGCTGGCAAGCCCTGCACGAACAATTGGCGGTCATCGATCCGGTATCGGCGGCGCGTATTCATCCGAACGATCCTCAGCGGCTTAGTCGAGCACTGGAAGTTTATCGCGTCAGCGGTCAGAGCATGACTGCGCTGCGCTTGCAACAATCTGCGCAAAGTACTGAAGCAGCCGCTTCGGGACTGCAACAATTGCCCTATACTGTCGCGAACTTGGCCATTGCTCCAACAAATCGTCAGGTACTGCACGAGCGAATTAAACAAAGATTCACCTTAATGTTGGAACAGGGATTCATTGACGAGGTCGTAGCCCTGCGTAAACGAAGTGACCTGCATTCAGGGTTGCCGTCGATACGTGCGGTAGGTTACCGACAAGTCTGGGATTACCTGGATGGCAAGCTGACGCAAGCCGAGATGCAGGAGCGTGGAATCATTGCCACGCGCCAATTGGCAAAGCGCCAGTTCACCTGGCTGCGCAGTTGGACTGATTTGCACTGGCTGGACAGTCTCGATTGCGACAATCTGCCACGCGCCTTGAAATACTTGGGGACCATCTCCATATTGAGCTGAGTCCTTGCAATTGCCGTCTATCCTTGGGGGTGTGACGGCCACAAGCCATTTGTTTACCTATTTTTTATATTGAATCCTTAAAGGAGTGCGGCACATGTCAAAAGGGCATTCGCTACAAGACCCTTACTTGAATACTTTACGTAAAGAGAAAGTTGGGGTGTCCATCTACCTGGTTAACGGTATCAAGCTGCAAGGCACGATCGAGTCTTTCGACCAGTTCGTTATCCTGCTGAAAAACACCGTCAGCCAGATGGTCTACAAACACGCTATCTCTACAGTGGTGCCGGTTCGTCCAATTCGTCTGCCTAGCGCAACCGAATCCGAAGCAGGTGACGCTGAGCCAGGTAACGCCTGATAGGAGCCTCCTTTGTTCTTTGAGCGCCACGGTGGTGGTGAGCGAGTAATCCTCGTTCACTTGGATGGACAGGACCCTGAGGCGCGCGAAGATCCGCAGGAGTTTCAGGAATTGGCTAATTCGGCCGGCGCCGAGACCGTTGCGTTTTTTAACGTGCCGCGTCATCGGCCAACCGCCAAATTTCTGATTGGCAGCGGCAAGGTCGAGGAACTGCGCGATCTGGTCCATGCCGAAAAGGCCGATCTGGTCATTTTCAATCACACCCTTACGCCCAGTCAGGAACGTAACCTCGAACGTGTTTTCGAGTGTCGCGTGATCGACCGTACCGGTTTGATTCTCGATATTTTTGCCCAACGCGCCCGCACCCATGAAGGCAAGCTCCAGGTAGAACTGGCCCAGCTTGACCACATGAGCACCCGCCTGGTTCGTGGCTGGACTCACCTTGAGCGTCAGGGTGGCGGTATCGGCATGCGCGGCCCGGGTGAAACCCAGCTGGAAACCGACCGCCGTTTGCTGCGGGTTCGCCTGCGACAAATCAAGGGCCGGCTGGAAAAAGTGCGCAGCCAGCGGGAGCAGTCGCGACGCGGCCGTTCGCGTGCGGATATCCCTACCGTGTCCCTGGTGGGGTATACCAACGCCGGTAAATCCACGCTCTTCAATAACGTGACGAAATCCGACGTGTACGCGGCCGACCAGCTGTTCGCCACGCTGGACCCGACCTTGCGTCGTCTGGAACTGGACGACCTGGGGCCGATTGTCCTGGCCGACACCGTGGGTTTCATTCGTCACTTGCCCCACAAGCTGGTCGAGGCATTTCGGTCTACGCTCGAAGAGTCGAGCAATTCCGACCTGCTGCTGCACGTGATCGATGCGGCCGAACCGGATCGCATGTTGCAGATCGAGCAAGTGATGGTGGTGCTGGGCGAGATTGGTGCCCAGGACTTGCCGATCCTCGAGGTCTATAACAAACTCGATTTGCTTGAAGGCGTTGAGCCACAAATCCAGCGCGACGAAAACGGCAAGCCCCAGCGGGTCTGGCTGTCAGCGCGTGATGGCTCGGGTCTGGAGTTGCTTGAGATAGCCATTGCCGAGTTGCTGGGCAGTGAATTGTTTGTCGGAACGTTGCGCTTGCCTCAGCGTTTTGCGCGTCTGCGTGCACAGTTTTTCGAACTGGGCGCGGTACAGAAAGAAGAATACGACGAAGAAGGTGTCAGCTTGCTGGCCGTTCGATTGCCGCGCTCGGAGCTCAATCGACTGGTCAGCCGTGAAGGCGTTGTGCCGACGGAGTTCATCGAGCAACACACTTTGCAATAAAAGCCTGAGAAAGCGGTTGTGCCGTGGTGACAGGCATTCTGTAGCATTGGTCGGCGCGCCGTGGGTGCGTCTTTGCTTTATCAGATGGAGAGCGCTATGGCTTGGAATGAGCCGGGTGGCAACTCGAATAATCAGGATCCTTGGGGTGGCAAGCGCCGTAATAACGGCGACCGCAAGGGGCCACCAGATCTCGACGAGGCCTTCCGAAAGCTGCAGGAAAGCCTGAACGGGTTGTTCGGTGGTGGTAAGAAACGGGGTGATGAGGGTGGCGGTCCAGGCAGGAGTGGCGGCTTCGGCGGCTTGCTCGGCATTGGCCTGGTCGTGTTGGCAGCCGTGTGGCTGTACAGCGCGGTCTATGTAGTCGACGAGCAGGAGCAAGCCGTGGTGCTGCGCTTCGGCAAGTACTACGAAACCGTTGGCCCGGGCCTGAACATCTATTTCCCGCCGATCGATCGCAAGTACCTGGAAAACGTCACGCGTGAGCGTGCCTATACCAAGCAGGGTCAAATGCTGACTGAAGACGAGAACATCGTCGAAGTGCCGCTGACCGTGCAGTACAAGATCAGCAATCTGCAGGACTTCGTGCTGAGCGTCGATCAGCCGGAAATCAGCCTGCAGCACGCGACCGAAAGCGCCCTGCGCCATGTGGTGGGTTCCACCGCGATGGACCAGGTGCTGACCGAAGGTCGTGAATTGATGGCCAGCGAAATCAAGGAGCGTCTGCAACGCTTCATGGATACCTATCGCACCGGTATCACTGTCACTCAGGTCAACGTACAGAGCGCAGCGGCACCGCGTGAAGTGCAGGAAGCCTTCGATGACGTGATCCGTGCCCGTGAAGACGAGCAGCGTTCGCGCAACCAGGCTGAAACCTACGCCAACGGCGTCGTGCCGGAAGCCCGTGGTCAGGCCCAGCGTATCCTCGAGGATGCCAATGGCTACCGCGACGAAACCGTCTCGCGCGCCAAGGGTGAGGCTGATCGTTTCACAAAACTGGTCAGCGAGTACCGCAAGGCCCCTGAAGTGACCCGTGAGCGTCTGTATTTGGACACCATGCAGGAAGTCTTCAGCAATACCAGCAAAGTGCTTGTGACCGGCAACAAGAATGGCCAGAGCAACCTGCTCTACCTGCCGTTGGACAAGATGGTCGAAAGTGGTCGCAACACCAGCACTCCGGTGACCGGTGCGGCAGCCAGCAGCAATGAAGCGAATGCGCGTGCGGCAGCTGATCTGCAGCAACAGCCAGCACGTACCAGGGAGAGTCGCTGATGAGCAATAAATCGCTGATCGCCCTAATTGTCGGCGTCGTCGTGGCCATCGCAGCCTGGAACTGCTTCTACATCGTGGCTCAGACCGAGCGTGCGGTATTGCTGCAGTTCGGTCGCGTGGTTCAGACCGATGTTCAGCCTGGCCTGCATGTGAAAGTGCCTTACGTTAACCAGGTGCGCAAATTCGACGCACGCCTGATGACGCTGGATGCACCGACACAACGCTTCCTGACGCTGGAAAAGAAAGCCGTGATGGTGGATGCCTACGCCAAGTGGCGCGTGAAAGATGCCGAGCGCTTCTACACTGCGACATCCGGCCTCAAGCAGATTGCTGACGAGCGTCTATCCCGTCGTCTGGAATCGGGCCTGCGTGACCAGTTCGGTAAGCGCACCCTGCATGAAGTGGTGTCGGGTGAGCGCGATGCGCTGATGACCGATATCACGGCATCGCTGAACAAGATGGCGGAAAAAGAGCTGGGCATCGAAGTGGTCGATGTTCGGGTCAAGGCCATCGACCTGCCGAAAGAAGTGAACCGCAGCGTGTTCGAGCGCATGAGCTCCGAGCGTGAGCGTGAAGCGCGCGAGCACCGTGCCAAGGGTAACGAGCTGGCAGAAGGCATCCGTGCTGACGCCGATCGTCAACGCCGCGTGCTGTTGGCTGAAGCCTATCGTGAATCTGAAGAGGTTCGCGGTGACGGTGATGCCCAGGCCGCTGCGATCTACTCCAAGGCCTACGGTCAGGATCAGGAGTTCTACGGTTTCTACCGTAGCCTGCGCGCCTACCGTGAAAGCTTCGCGAACAAATCCGACGTCATGGTCCTGGACCCGAGCAGCGACTTCTTCCGTTACCTGGAAAAAGCCAAGCCTTGATACGGCGTTGACCTGAATCATCCCCCGCCTGGCGGCTAAAGCCTCTGGCGGGGTGATCCTTTGGGAAAACGTGTGTATGATGCGGCAGCCGGGAAATTCCCGGCTTTTTTGCGTCTGCACGTTTGATTGCTGTTATATGCAGTCGCCCGAGTCGAACGACTCGACAGGTTTTTCGAGGAAAGTGGTTGGCGAAGCCGGTTTCAGGCTTTTCGCCACGTTGTTCCTGCGCGTGGTTTGTGCGGCGAACCGATCATTTTCTGCTTCACTCAAGGCTCGCCCACAGGCTTGCTGCCCGGATCATAGGGGAATGGCGTAATGGCAACGGTAGACCGCTGGCTGCTGCCAGATGGCATCGAAGAAGTACTGCCACCAGAAGCGGCGCGTATCGAAGTAGCGCGCCGTCAGGTGTTGGATCTGTTCCAGAGCTGGGGTTACGAGTTTGTCGTAACTCCCCATATCGAGTACCTGGAATCCCTGTTGACCGGTGCGGGCTCGGATCTCGATCTGCGTACCTTCAAGGTCATCGACCCGCAATCGGGTCGGCAGATGGGTTTCCGTGCGGACATCACGCCGCAAGTGGCGCGCATCGATGCGCATACCTTGCGTCGCGAAGGCCCGAGTCGTCTGTGTTATGCCGGCAGTGTGCTGCATGCTCAGCCACGTGCCTTGTCGTCCTCGCGCAGCCCGATTCAACTGGGCGCCGAGTTGTACGGTGATGCCAGTCCGAGCAGCGACGTGGAAGTCATCAGCCTGATGCTGGCCATGCTGCAACTGGCCGATGTGCCGGATGTGCACATGGATCTCGGGCATGTCGGTATCTACCGTGGCCTGGCCCGTGCGGCCGGTTTATCCGGTGAAGTCGAGCAACAGTTGTTCGACGCGTTGCAACGCAAGGCCATCGACGAGGTCATTACCTTGACCGAAGGCCTGCCTGCCGATCTGTCGGGCATGTTGCGAGCGTTGGTTGATCTGTGTGGCGGTCGCGAAGTACTGAGCGCTGCCCGCGAGCGTTTGGCGAATGCACCGGCCCCCGTGCTGTCTGCATTGGACGATCTGCTGGCGATTGCCGAGCGACTGTCCGTGCGTTTCCCGGAGTTGCCGTTGTACTTCGACCTGGGCGAGTTGCGCGGTTACCACTACCACACCGGTGTGGTGTTCGCGGTGTTCGTACCGGGTGTTGGCCAATCCATCGCTCAGGGCGGTCGTTACGACGACATCGGTGCCGATTTCGGTCGCGCCCGTCCGGCAACCGGTTTCTCTACCGATTTGAAAACCCTGGTGACCCTGGGGCGTGCTGACATCGAGCTACCGTCTGGCGGTATCTGGATGCCTGACAGTACGGATGCGGCACTCTGGCAGCAGGTTTGCCAGTTGCGCAGTGAGGGTCAGCGTGTCGTTCAGGCGTTGCCTGGGCAACCTTTGGCCGCCGCCCGTGAAGCGGACTGCGACCGGCAATTGATTCAGCAGAACGGGCTTTGGCAAGTATCGCCACTGGCTTCTTGAGTTTTCCTGCCGGCTGCCGCCGGCACCAAGTTTGCGCGAATGAGGACAAGTGTTATGGGTAAGAATGTCGTAGTCCTGGGCACCCAATGGGGTGATGAGGGCAAAGGCAAGATCGTTGATCTGCTGACCGAACATGCTGCCGCCGTAGTGCGCTACCAGGGTGGCCACAACGCTGGTCACACCCTGGTGATCGACGGCGAAAAAACCGTCTTGCACCTGATTCCGTCGGGCGTGCTGCGCGAAGGCGTGCAGTGCCTGATCGGCAACGGCGTGGTGGTTGCACCGGACGCCTTGCTGCGCGAGATCGTCAAGCTGGAAGAGAAAGGCGTACCGGTGCGTGAGCGCCTGCGTATCAGCCCGTCCTGCCCCCTGATCCTGTCCTTCCACGTTGCGCTGGATCAGGCCCGTGAAAAGGCCCGTGGCGAGCTGAAGATCGGCACCACCGGTCGCGGCATCGGCCCGGCCTATGAAGACAAGGTCGCGCGTCGTGGCCTGCGTGTGGGCGACCTGCTCAACATGCCGCGCTTTGAAGACAAGCTGCGTGAACTGGTGGATTACCACAACTTCATGCTGGTGGGTTACTACAAAGAGCCGGCCATCGAGTTCGAAAAGACCCTGGCTGAATGCAAGGAATACGCTGAGCTGCTTAAGCCGCTGATGCTGGACGTCACGGCCGAGCTGCACGACCTGCGTCGCGCCGGCAAAGACATCATGTTTGAAGGCGCCCAAGGTTCGTTGCTGGACATCGACCACGGTACCTACCCGTACGTGACCAGCTCCAACACTACCGCTGGCGGCGTTGCTACCGGTTCGGGTGTTGGTCCGATGTTCCTCGATTACATCCTGGGCATCACCAAGGCTTACACCACACGTGTAGGTTCGGGTCCGTTCCCGACTGAACTGTTCGACGCAGTCGGTGCTCACCTGGCCAAGCAAGGTCACGAGTTCGGTGCGACGACTGGCCGTGCCCGTCGTTGCGGCTGGTTCGACGCGGTTATCCTGCGTCGCGCTATCGATGTGAACAGCATCTCGGGCATCTGCCTGACCAAGCTGGACGTACTCGACGGTCTGGAAACCATCAACATCTGCGTCGGCTACAAAGATGCCGCAGGTAACGATGTTGCCCCGACTGACGCTGACAGCTACGTGGGTCTGCAACCTGTGTACGAAGAAGTGCCGGGCTGGACCGAGTCGACCGTGGGTGCCAAAACCCTGGAAGAGCTGCCAGCAAATGCGCGTGCCTACATCAAACGCGTTGAAGAGCTGATCGGTGCACCGATCGACATTATTTCGACGGGCCCGGACCGTAACGAAACCATCGTTTTGCGCCATCCGTTCGCTTAATAAGTCATTGATGTGTAACACAAAGGGTCCTTAATAGGGCCCTTTGTTGTTTCTGCTGGCAAGACGGCATGACCTTTGCTGTGATCTTCATTAAGAGCACGCCTTCTGGCGTGCCATCAATTTAATGGCGTCAAAGCATAGGGATATCAAGTGTCGGCGGTTCTCTCATTGTTACAAAGCCGTCTATTGCGGCCTGTGTTCGTTACCCTTGGTATCGCTCTTTTGGTGCAGGTGCTGGTGGCTGTTGCTCTGACCCGGAGCACGGTGACTGCGCTGGAAGCCGATTTGGGTGTGCGCTTGGGCGCGGACAGTCAGAAACTGTCTGGCGAGCTGGAGCAGGCGGGGCGTGAAGTCACGTCGAGCCTCGATAGCCTGTCCACCAGTACGCGCCAGCGGCTCACGGCCGGTTTGTCCTCGCGTCTGGAGGAAGAGCAGGCGCAGTTGCGCGCCACCCTGGAAAAAGACCTGAAGGACTCCGCCAGTGATATGGCGCAGCTTCTGGCCTCGGTCGCACCCCGCGCCATGTGGGACAGCGACGTTCCAACCCTCTCTGAATTCGCTCGCCGTGCCCAGCGCAATCCCAACGTCCTGTTCGTGGTCTATGACGACGCCACTGGCCAGCACCTGACGCGCTACCTCAATCGGGAAAACCCGATCAACAAGGCGCTTCTGGAAAAAGGTCAGGGCGAGCGTGCGCTGGACAAGGTGCTGGACGCGGCGAAGAACGATCCGTCGGTGTTCTATATCGAAGCCTCGATCAACCCTAATGGAGTGGAGATCGGCAAGGTTCTGATGGGTGTCTCGACCGCCTCGGTGGAAACCGATCTGGCGGCCCTGGACAAGCGCTTCTCCGCGTTGATCGCCAGCAGTGATCAGTTGGTGGGCGACAGCCTGAAAGGCGCCGCAGCTGACAGCGCAACAGCCATGCGCGCGCGCTTGCAGTCAGCGCAGTCCACTGCGGCAGACATGAAAGCCAACACCACCACTACCGTGCAGGAAGCGGCGGCGACCTTGCGCTGGCGCATCGGCATGGGCCTGGCGCTGGTTGGCCTGGGGGTTCTGTTACTGATCGCAGTGGTGTTGGGGCGTCGAGTGGTCAACCGCTTGAAAATGCTCATCTATGCCATGGACGATCTGGCCGCAGGTGAAGGCGACCTGACCAAGCGCGTGCAGATCAACAGCAAGGACGAAATCGGCGACATGGCCTCGGCGGTCAATCGCTTTGTGGATAAGTTGCAGCCGATCGTTCGCGAGGCAGGTGATGTGGCCCAGCGTACCGGCGTGGAAATCGGCGCCATGACCCTGCGCAATGCCGGGGCCGATGCGGCGGCGGGAATGCAGCGTGATGAAGTGGCCGAGAGCCTGCGTGCGTTGTCGCAAATGGCGGATGAAGCCCAGTCTGAAAGTCATGCCATGCAGGCAGCCTTGCAGCAAGTGGTGGACATTCGTTCGGCCACCGATGAAAACACCCGGACTTCGGCGAAAGTCGGCGGTCTGATCGAGGCATTGGCCGGGCAGGTCGATACCGGGTCTAAAGTCATCGAGCGGCTGGCGCAGCAAAGTGAACAGATTGAGGTGGTATTGACGGTGATCCACGGGATCGCCGAGCAGACCAACCTGCTGGCGTTGAACGCGGCCATTGAAGCGGCGCGTGCCGGCGAGACCGGTCGCGGTTTTGCCGTGGTGGCGGACGAGGTCCGGGCGCTGGCGAGCAAGACACAGAGCTCCACTGGCGATATCCAGGCGCACATTGTTGCCTTGCAGCAAGGCGCGCGTGAGGCCGTGGCAGCGATTGGGCAGGCCGGGCGTCAGGCCAACGAAGGTTTGCTGGTGCTGCGCGACAGCGCGCGTTTGCAGCAGTCGGTGCAGGCATCGGTCGAGCAAGTGCATGCGGCGATAGGCCTGGCGACCCAGGCGGCGGCGCATCAGGCACAGGGCGCGCAAGCGGTGCGGGGTCGGGTTCAGACGATTCATGCACAGGCTGAGAAGGCGGCTCAGGCGGTGGTGGAAACCACGGCCAGCGGCAAAGTGCTGGATGGCTTGGCGGCGCAGTTGAAGGCAAGCTTGGGGCAGTTCAGGGCTTAAGCTTTGCGTTGATTGGTCTGACGCTATCGCGAGCAGGCTCGCTCCCACAGTGTGATTGTTGGTGGACACAAAATTTGTGAGCGCCTCAAATCCAATGTGGGAGCGAGCCTGCTCGCGATGGCAGTCTTAACGGCTCAGATACATCCGGGTTGTTAACAGGTACACGGGTAGACCCGACACCAGAATCAACAACGCCGCATAAGGTGCCGCCGCCGCAAACTCAACATTCGCGGTATGCGCCCAGACTTCCGTCGCCAACGTGTTCAGCCCGGTCGGACTCAGCAACAGCGTCGCCGTCAGCTCCTTCATCGCATCCAGAAACACCAGCGCAAACGCGGCGCCCAATGCCGGGAAAATGATCGGCAGCGTCACCCGGCAAAAGGCGCTGAAAGACGATGCTCCCAGCGTGCGCGCCGCTTCTTCCAGCTGCGGCGCGGCCTTGTTCAGTGCCGTGCGAATCGGTGCCTGTGCCAACGGCAGAAACAGCAACGCATAAGCAATCAGCAGCAGCGCCGAAGTCTGGTACAGCGCCGGCACGTAATGCAGGGCGAAATACACCAGGGTCAGCGCAATCACCAGCCCTGGCAGCGCATGCAGCAGATAAGGCAAGCGCTCAGCCCAGATCGCCAGTTGGCCCTTGTAACGCACCACCAGCAACCCCAACGGCACCGCCAGCACCAGGCACAGCGCTGCACCACCCAGTGACAGCGCCAGTGACGAAAACAGGGCCTCGCTGATCGCGGCCACCGGGAAGGCTGCCGATGAACCCACCGCCAGCCAGTACGCCAGCATTCCCAGCGGAATGCCGCTGCCGATGATTGCCAGCATCAGGCAATACACCTGGCCGGCCGCTGCCCAAGGCCCCAATTGAACCTGTTCCGCGTGACGCGCCGAACCTTGGCCGGTGCGTACGTGCCGGCCCTTGCCGCGTACACGCAACTCCAGCCACAGCAGTACCAGACACATTGCCAGCAACACCGCAGACAGCATCGCCGCGTTGGCATTACTGAACTCCAGTTCGAACTGCTGGTAGATCGCCGTGGTAAAGGTTTGCAGGCCGATGATCGACAACGCACCGAACTCCACCAGCATGTGCAGCGCGATCAGCAGCGAGCCGGCCAGCAGCGATGGCCAGAGCAGCGGCAGCGTGATTCTGAAAAACACCCCCCAACGACTCTGTCCAAGTGTTCGAGCGGACTCCTCCAGCGATGGATCGAGATTGCGCAGGGTGGCTGCCACGGGCAAAAAGATCAGAGGGTATTTGGACAGGGTCATCACCAGGATGGCCCCGCCCAGCCCTTCAAAATGTGCGCTCAGTGACACCCAGGTAAAACTGCTGACAAACGCAGGGACCGCGAATGGCAGGCAAAGAATCACGCCCCACAGTCGCCGTCCCGGCAGATTGCTGCGCTCAAGCAGCCACGCCAGCGACAAGCCGATCACGCCACAGGCGACCGTCACGCCGACCATCAGCGCCAACGTGTTGCGCAGCAGTCCGAACACATAAGGCCGCCACAGCAAATGCAGCGCCTGCGCCCAACCGGCCTGCCAGGTTTTCAATCCAACGTATGCCAGCGGCAACAGGCTGAGCATCACCAGCAGTAAAACCGGGAACAACAGCCAGATCGACGGCCGTTTGCGCCGTGGCACGTAACCTCCACGCGCGGCAGGGGCGGATAACGATGCGTTCATCAGTTCAAGCCAACGTCACGTTCCAGGTCCAGAGCTTCTTCAGCGTTTCCGAGGTCGGCTGGCGTGACGTTCGGTGCTTGCAGTTCGCTGAATGGCTTGAGGCCGCGATCCGATTCCATGCCTTTGTGCAGTGGGTATTCGGCGGTGGTCTGAGTGATCACGCGCTGACCTTCTTCGCTGGCCATGTAGGCGAGGAATTGTTGGGCTTCTTTCGGGTGTTTACTGGATTTCAGTACGGCAGCGCTGGAAACCGTGATCAAGCCGCCAACGTCGCTGCCGGTGAAGTAATGCAGTTTCGAATCGAGCTGGCCTTTTTCGCGTTGCAGGGCGAACCAGTAGTAATTGTTCACCAGCACAGTCGCGACCTCGCCGTTCTCCACGGCCTTCAGCGCAACCATGTTGTTGCTGTAGGTCTTGCCGAATGCGCGCAAGCCGGTCAGCCATTCTTCGGCGGCGTCCATGCCGTGCACTTTGATGATTGCCACGGCTTGTTCCTGGAAGGCGCCGCTGGTGGGTACGAAGCCGACCTTGCCTTGCCATTTCGGATCGGAGAATTCCATCACCGACTTGGGCAGGTCTTTTTCATCGATCAGTTTCGGGTTGTACGCGACCACGCGCACGCGGGCGGTGATGCCGATCCAGGTGCCATTGCCGGCCACGTAGTCTTTTGGCAGGACGGCGAGGGTGGCGGTATCGGTCTGGGCCAGCAGGCCTTGTTCGCCGAGTTTGTTCAGCGGCGGTGATTCTTCGGTGTAGATGACATCGGCCGGAGAGCGGTCGCCTTCTTCGACGATCTGGCTGGCGAGCTGGTTGCTGCTGCCTTTACGTACATTGACGTGAATGCCGGACTTGGCTTCGAAGGCTTTGGCGATGGCGTCGCCGACTTCCTTGTGCTGGCCGTTATAGAGTGTCAGGGAAACTGGGTCGGCAGCCTGGGTGAGGGGAGTGGTGAGTGCAAGACCGAGCAGGGTGATGGTCAGGCCGTGGCGCAGGGTATTTCGAAACGTCATTCGCAGGGTTCCTCACTGTCGCATTGCAAAAACTTGCAACAATGATAAACGATATTGTTTCTCAAATGCGCCTTGAAGGGTGTGCCCTATCTCCTGTAGGAGCGAGTTTGCTCGCGATGGGCGTGAACGATGACGCGGGTTACTTGGGTAAACGCGGCGTCTGTGAGTTCATCGCGAGCAAGCTCGCTCCTACAGGGTAGGTGTTGATTTCAGGAAGCCAGAAACGCAAAAACCCGCTTTCGCGGGTTTCTGTGAAATTCAAGATCGTGACCTTGAATTTGAATTGGTGCCCAGAAGAAGACTCGAACTTCCACGACCTTGCGGTCACCAGCACCTGAAGCTGGCGTGTCTACCAATTTCACCATCTGGGCATAATCTTCAGCGTTGCCGCTGTTGATGTGGCGCACTATACGGAGAGCTATTTGATCTGTAAACCCCTGATTTAGTTTTAATAAATCAGACGCTTAGAATGCAAAAAACCCGCTTTCGCGGGTTTTTGTGTGAGCCTTGAAATTGAACTAATCTCAAGCTCGAAATTGGTGCCCAGAAGAAGACTCGAACTTCCACGACCTTGCGGTCACCAGCACCTGAAGCTGGCGTGTCTACCAATTTCACCATCTGGGCAGTATCGGCAACGTCTCCGTCGTCGATGGCGCGCACTATACGGAGGCTCTTTTTAACTGTAAACCCCCGTTATTAAAAAAACCTGAAAAAAACTACCAGTGGCATTCAAAACAGCTTCTCGGTGTCGATAAAGTGCTTCAGAAGGGCTCTGATAGCCTGAAATTTCCCGTTTCATTACGCCTATGCCAAACTAACCCGCATATAGACAAGGTGAAAACTCTCTAATGGCCGATTGGCAGTCCCTCGATCCCGAGGCCGCTCGTGAAGCGGAAAAATATGAAAACCCTATTCCTAGCCGCGAACTGATCCTTCAGCACCTTGCTGATCGAGGTTCGCCTGCTAACCGCGAACAGCTGGTCGAAGAATTTGGTCTGACCACAGAAGACCAGATCGAAGCCCTGCGTCGCCGCCTGCGCGCCATGGAGCGCGATGCTCAACTCATCTATACCCGTCGCGGCACGTATGCGCCGGTGGACAAGCTCGACCTGATCCTTGGCCGCATCAGCGGTCACCGTGACGGCTTCGGCTTCCTGGTCCCGGACGACGGCAGTGACGACCTGTTCATGAGCCCGGCGCAAATGCGCCTGGTGTTCGATGGCGACCGTGCCCTGGCCCGCGTATCTGGCCTGGACCGTCGCGGTCGCCGTGAAGGCATGATCGTCGAAGTGGTTTCCCGTGCTCACGAGACCATCGTTGGCCGTTACTTCGAAGAAGGCGGTATCGGCTTCGTCGTTGCGGACAATCCGAAGATCCAGCAAGAAGTGCTGGTGACGCCGGGTCGCAACGCCAATGCCCAGATCGGCCAGTTCGTCGAAGTGAAGATCACTCACTGGCCGACGCCACGCTTCCAGCCGCAAGGCGACGTGGTTGAAGTCGTGGGCAACTACATGGCGCCGGGCATGGAAATCGATGTCGCCTTGCGCGCGTACGATATCCCCCACGTCTGGCCGGAAGCGGTCCTGAAAGAGGCCGCCAAGCTCAAGCCGGAAGTCGAAGAGAAGGACAAAGAGAAGCGCATTGACCTGCGCCATCTGCCGTTCGTGACCATCGACGGTGAAGATGCGCGCGACTTCGATGACGCGGTTTACTGCGAAGCCAAGCCGGGCAAGCTGCGCCTGTTCTCCGGTGGCTGGAAGTTGTATGTGGCGATTGCCGACGTTTCCAGCTACGTGAAAATCGGCTCGGCCCTGGATAACGAATCCCAGGTTCGAGGCAACTCCGTGTACTTCCCCGAGCGCGTGGTGCCGATGCTGCCTGAGCAGCTGTCCAACGGCCTGTGCTCGCTGAACCCGCACGTCGATCGTCTGGCCATGGTTTGCGAGATGACCATCTCCAAGTCCGGCGAGATGACCGACTACTGCTTCTATGAAGCGGTGATTCACTCCCACGCCCGCCTGACCTACAACAAGGTCAGCGCGATGCTGGAAACGCCGAAACTCACCGAGGCGCGTCAGCTGCGCGGCGAGTACAACGATGTTCTGCCGCACCTGAAGCAGCTTTACGCGCTGTACAAAGTGCTGTTGGGCGCTCGTCACGTGCGTGGCGCGATCGATTTCGAAACGCAGGAAACCCGCATCATCTTCGGCGCCGAGCGCAAGATCGCCGAAATCCGCCCGACCGTTCGTAATGATGCGCACAAACTGATCGAGGAATGCATGCTGGCGGCCAACGTGGCCACTGCCGAATTCCTGAAAAAGCACGAAATTCCTGCGTTGTATCGCGTCCACAACGGCCCGCCGCCGGAGCGTCTGGAAAAGCTGCGTGCCTTCCTGGGCGAGCTCGGCCTGTCCCTGCACAAAGGCAAGGACGGCCCGTCGCCGAAGGATTACCAGGCTTTGCTGGCCAGCATCAAGGATCGTCCGGATTTCCACCTGATCCAGACCGTCATGCTGCGTTCGTTGAGCCAAGCGGTGTACAGCGCTGATAACCAGGGTCACTTCGGCCTGAATTACGAAGCCTATACCCACTTCACTTCGCCGATCCGTCGCTACCCGGACTTGCTCACTCACCGGGCAATCCGCAGCGTCATCCACTCGAAACAGGACACCCCGCACGTTCGCCGTGCCGGCGCGATGACCATTCCGAAAGCGCGTATCTATCCGTACGACGAAGCGGCGCTGGAGCAACTCGGCGAGCAGTGCTCGATGAGCGAACGCCGTGCCGACGAAGCGACCCGCGACGTGGTGAACTGGCTCAAATGCGAGTTCATGAAAGACCGCGTGGGCGAATCGTTCCCGGGTGTGATCACCGCCGTGACCGGTTTTGGCCTGTTCGTCGAGCTGACCGATATCTACGTCGAAGGCCTGGTTCACGTGACCGCGCTGCCGGGTGATTACTATCACTTCGACCCAGTGCATCACCGCCTGGCGGGCGAGCGCACCGGTCGCAGCTTCCGTCTTGGTGATACCGTCGAAGTGCGCGTCATGCGCGTCGACCTCGACGAGCGCAAGATCGACTTCGAGATGGCCGAAAAAACCATCAGTGCACCGATCGGCCGCAAGAAACGTGGCACCGAAACGACTGCGCCGGCGGCCAAAACCGCAGCGGCAGCAGAGCCGGCGCCAGCGAAAACCGGTCGTCGTCCTGCCAAAGAGAAGGCGGTCGAAGCCTATCGCCCGAGCGATGCTGCGGCCAAAAACGCCGAGCTGCGCAAAAGCCGTGAATTGAAGCAGGCGTTGCTGTCTGAAGCGAAAAGCGGCGGTAAAGCGGCGTCTGGGGGAAAGACCGGACGGTCGGCGCCTGAAAAGGCCTCCGGCAGCAAGCCAGCCAAACCGAGCAAACATCGTAAAGGCCCGCCAAAAGCGGGCGCTGCTCCAGCTGCCAAAAGCGGCGGGGCGCGTAAACCGAAGGCCAAGTCATGAGTCAGTTGGAAAAGATCTACGGCGTGCACGCTGTAGAGGCGTTGCTGCGTCACCACCCGAAACGCGTCAAGCAGATCTGGCTGGCGGAAGGTCGCAGCGAACCGCGTGTTCAAACCTTGATCGCCCTCGCGGCCGAAAATCGTGTGCCGGTTGGCAATGCCGAGCGCCGTGAGCTGGATGCCTGGGTTGAAGGCGTGCACCAGGGCGTGGTGGCGGACGTGAGCCCGAGCCAGGTCTGGGGCGAAGCCATGCTCGACGAGCTGCTTGATCGCACCGAAGGCGCGCCGCTGTTGTTGGTGCTCGACGGCGTGACCGATCCGCATAACCTCGGCGCTTGCCTGCGTTCTGCCGATGCGGCGGGCGCACTGGCGGTGATCGTTCCGAAGGACAAGTCGGCCACGCTGACCCCGACGGTACGAAAAGTCGCCTGTGGCGCGGCGGAAGTGATTCCGTTGGTCGCCGTGACCAACCTGGCGCGCACGCTTGAAAAGCTCAAGCAGCGCGGTTTGTGGGTCGTCGGTACGGCGGGCGAGGCTGAACAGAGTCTGTATCAGCAAGACATGACCGGTCCGACCATTCTGATCATGGGTGCTGAAGGCAGCGGCATGCGTCGCCTGACCCGCGATCTTTGCGACTACCTGGTGCATTTGCCGATGACCGGTAGCGTCAGCAGCCTCAACGTTTCCGTGGCGACGGGCGTTTGCCTGTTCGAAGCCCAGCGTCAGCGCAGCGTAAAAGCTGCCGCGGCCGGTAAAAAGTCTTAAGTCAGTTGTAGTCCCTGTGGGAGCGAGCCTGCTCGCGATGGCGTAATAACATTCAGCATCAATGTTGAATGTTGCAACCTCATCGCCGGCAAGCCGGTCTCGCTCCCACAGTGGTTTGTGCCATGACAAAGCTTGGGGGTTGTTCAAATAATCACCAATTGCCTTGCACCTCTCCTGTCCCTTCTCTACAATTGCGCCCCTTGCTGTGACGGCAGGCACGCATGTGTCCATCGCCAGCAAGTCCATAAGTGTCATTCACTCCTTGTCTGACCGCTTTTGAGCGGCAGGCTACAACCCGTAAGGAGCATTCATGCGTCATTACGAAATCATCTTTTTGGTCCACCCGGATCAAAGCGAGCAAGTCGGCGGCATGGTTGAGCGTTACACCAAGCTGATCGAAGAAGACGGCGGCAAAATCCACCGTCTGGAAGATTGGGGCCGTCGTCAACTGGCCTACGCAATCAACAATGTTCACAAGGCTCACTACGTGATGCTGAACGTTGAGTGCACTGGCAAGGCCCTGGCCGAGCTGGAAGACAACTTCCGCTACAACGATGCAGTGATCCGTAACCTGGTCATCCGTCGCGAAGAAGCCGTTACCGGCCAATCCGAGATGCTCAAGGCTGAAGAAAACCGCAGTGAGCGCCGTGAGCGTCGCGACCGTCCTGAGCACTCCGACGCCGAAGGCGTTGACAGTGATGACAGCGACAACAGCGATAACGCTGACGAGTAATCCACGGACCTTTTAAGGAGCCTATCAAATGGCACGTTTCTTCCGTCGTCGTAAATTCTGCCGCTTCACCGCTGAAGACGTGAAAGAGATCGATTACAAAGATCTCAACACTCTGAAAGCTTACGTATCCGAGACCGGCAAAATCGTTCCAAGCCGTATCACCGGTACCAAAGCACGTTATCAGCGTCAGCTGGCCACCGCTATCAAGCGCGCCCGCTTCCTGGCCCTGCTGGCCTACACCGACAGCCACGGCCGCTGAGACCGGGCAGTCGACACGTAGCAAAGGATTGAATGCATGCGTGCCATAGCTGAGTTCATCATGCGAGGCCGTATGCAGGCCACTCTTGTAGTGGCTGGATGCGTAACGTTGCCGTTGTTGTATTGGTTGGGTGCTGCCGCTGGATGCCTTGTGCTCCTGCGGCGCGGATTGAAGGACGCCCTCGGTGTTCTTGCTCTGGGACTGCTGCCGGCATTGATCTGGTGGCTGTACGCCGATGACCCACGCGCACTTCTGGTGTTGCTGGGGTCTTGGAGCCTTGCGTTGGTTTTGCGCGCAAGTGAGTCCTGGAACCGCGTGCTGCTGGTCAGCATAGCGATGGGAGTGGTGTTTTCAGTGGTGCTGGGGACGGCTTTTGGTCCCCAAATCGAGATGCTGGCGCAGGCTTTGATAAAAGTCATGCCGTCGCTCCTCGGTGATGTCTACGAGAAGTTGTCGGTAGATGAGCAAGCGCGCTTTGCGTCCCTGATTGCACCGGTCCTGACCGGCCTGATTGCGGCCTTGTTACAAATCGTCAGTGTGCTGAGCCTGATTGTCGGGCGCTACTGGCAGGCGTTGTTGTACAACCCGGGTGGTTTTGGTCGCGAGTTTCGCGCCATTCGATTCCCGCTGGGGCTGGCGATGTTACTGCTGGCGTTGATGCTTCTGGGGCCGAATCTCGGTCCACAGATGGCCATGTTGACGCCGTTGTGCAGTGTACCGCTGGTGTTCGCCGGGCTGGCCTTGATTCACGGGCTGGTGGCGCAAAAGCGACTGGCCAGGTTCTGGCTGGTGGGGTTGTACGTCACGCTGTTGCTGTTTATGCAGCTGATCTATCCGTTGCTGGTGGTCTTGGCCATCGTCGACAGCCTGATTGATTTTCGCGGTCGTTCGGCGCCGAAAGACGCCGATAGCGCGAACGGTGAAGGTTAAAAGTTAAGAGGATTTTCACATGCAACTGATCCTTCTGGAAAAAGTCACCAACCTGGGCAACCTGGGTGACAAAGTGAACGTTAAGGCTGGTTACGGTCGTAACTACCTGCTGCCTTACGGCAAAGCTACCGCTGCGACCGCTGCCAACCTGGCTGCGTTCGAAGAGCGTCGCGCTGAGCTGGAAAAAGCCGCAGCAGACCGTAAAACTTCGGCTGAAAGCCGTGCCGCCCAACTGGCTGAGCTGGAAGTGACTATCACTGCCACCGCTGGTGACGAAGGCAAGCTGTTCGGTTCGATCGGTACTCACGACATCGCTGATGCACTGACCGCCTCTGGCGTTGAAGTTGCAAAAAGCGAAGTTCGTCTGCCGAACGGCACCATCCGCAACGTAGGCGAATTCGACGTAGCCGTGCACCTGCACGCCGAAGTTGAAGCCACCGTACGCGTTGTCGTGGTAGCAGCTTAAGCAGCACTTGTCGGCTGGCACCCTCGGGTGCTTGCCGGTAACATCGGGCACGATCCTGTTTACAGGTCGTGCCCTTTGTCTTTCTGTAACCCCTAATTCCAAGTGGCCATGAACGAAATCTCCGCTCCCGAGCAATACGATCTGCAAACCGCTGCCCTGAAGGTGCCGCCGCATTCCATCGAGGCCGAACAGGCCGTGCTCGGTGGTCTGATGCTGGACAACAACGCCTGGGAACGTGTGCTCGATCAAGTCTCCGACGGCGATTTCTATCGACATGACCACCGCCTGATTTTCCGCGCGATCGCCAAACTCGCCGACCAGAACTCCCCGATCGACGTCGTGACCCTTGCCGAGCAACTGGACAAGGAAGGTCAGACCTCGCAAGTCGGCGGCCTCGGTTACCTCGGCGAGCTGGCGAAAAACACGCCGTCCGTCGCCAATATCAAGGCCTACGCCCAGATCGTCCGCGCACGGGCGACCTTGCGCCAGTTGATCGGTATTGCCACCGAGATTGCCGACAGCGCCTTCAACCCGGAAGGGCGCACGGCGGAAGAGATCCTCGACGAAGCCGAGCGGCAGATCTTCCAGATCGCCGAGGCCCGGCCAAAAACCGGCGGCCCGGTGAGCGTGAATGACCTGCTGACCAAGGCCATCGACCGCATCGACACCCTGTTCAACACCGACAACGCCATCACCGGCCTGTCCACCGGTTACACCGACCTCGACGAGAAGACCAGCGGCCTGCAGCCGGCCGACTTGATCATCGTCGCCGGTCGTCCGTCGATGGGTAAAACCACCTTCGCGATGAACCTGGTGGAAAACGCCGTGTTGCGCAGCGACAAATGCGTACTGGTTTACTCGCTGGAGATGCCAGGCGAATCGCTGATCATGCGTATGTTGTCGTCCCTGGGCCGCATCGACCAGACCAAGGTCCGTGCCGGTCGCCTGGATGACGATGATTGGCCGCGCCTGACCTCGGCGGTCAACCTGCTCAATGACCGCAAATTGTTCATCGACGATACGGCCGGTATCAGCCCGTCGGAGATGCGCGCGCGGACCCGGCGTCTGGTGCGTGAGCATGGCGATGTTGCCCTGATCATGATCGACTACCTGCAACTGATGCAGATTCCAGGCTCGGGCGGCGACAACCGGACCAACGAGATTTCCGAGATCTCCCGTTCCTTGAAAGCCCTGGCCAAGGAATTCAACTGCCCGGTCGTGGCGTTGTCCCAGCTCAACCGCTCCCTGGAGCAACGACCGAACAAACGCCCGATCAACTCCGACCTTCGGGAATCCGGAGCGATCGAGCAGGATGCTGACGTGATCATGTTCGTTTACCGGGACGAGGTGTACCACCCGGAAACCGAGCATAAAGGCATCGCCGAGATCATCATCGGCAAGCAGCGGAACGGCCCGATCGGTACGTCGCGCCTGGCGTTCATCGGCAAGTACACCCGCTTCGAAAACCTTGCGCCGGGCAGCTACAACTTCGACGACGAGTAACCCTGCCACTGGAGGAGCGAGCTTGCTCGCGAAAAGCTTGAGGGCGCTGCGTTCATCCAGGATGGGCGCGTTATCGTTAACGTCCATCGCGAGCAGGCTCGCTCCTACAGGACCCAGCGTTATTTCCGACCATAGCCGTCGGAATTGGTTATTTTTTGTGCTATATTCCGCGCCCGCGATTTTTCATCTCAACACCGGTCATCGTCATGCAAACAGCCAAGCCGTTATTTGACTATCCCAAGTACTGGGCCGAATGTTTCGGTCCAGCGCCATTCCTGCCAATGAGCAGGGAGGAGATGGATCAGCTTGGCTGGGATTCCTGCGACATCATCATCGTCACCGGTGATGCGTACGTTGACCATCCGTCGTTCGGCATGGCGATTATCGGCCGGCTGCTGGAGTCCCAGGGCTTCCGCGTCGGGATCATTGCCCAGCCGAACTGGCAGTCCAAAGACGACTTCATGAAACTCGGCGAGCCGAATCTGTTCTTCGGCGTCGCGGCCGGCAACATGGACTCGATGATCAACCGCTACACCGCCGACAAGAAAATCCGTTCCGACGACGCCTACACCCCCGGCGGCCTGGCGGGCAAACGTCCGGACCGTGCGAGCCTGGTTTACAGCCAGCGCTGCAAGGAAGCCTATAAGGACGTGCCGATCGTGCTCGGTGGCATCGAAGCCTCCCTGCGCCGCATCGCTCACTATGATTACTGGCAGGACCGGGTGCGCAACTCGATCCTGATCGACGCCTGCGCCGACATCCTGCTCTACGGCAACGCCGAGCGTGCGATCGTCGAAGTCGCCCAGCGTCTGTCCTACGGTCACAAGATCGAAGACATCACCGACGTTCGCGGCACCGCGTTCATTCGTCGCGACACGCCAAAAGACTGGTACGAAGTCGATTCCACGCGCATCGACCGTCCGGGCAAGATCGACAAGATCATCAACCCGTACGTGAACACCCAGGACACCCAGGCCTGTGCGATCGAGCAGGAGAAGGGGCCGGTTGAAGACCCGAGCGAAGCCAAGGTCGTACAGATTCTGGCCAGCCCGAAAATGACCCGTGACAAGACCGTGATCCGTCTGCCATCGGTCGAAAAAGTCCGTGGCGACGCGGTGCTCTACGCTCACGCCAACCGCGTGCTTCACCTGGAAACCAACCCGGGCAACGCCCGCGCGCTGGTGCAGAAGCATGGCGAAGTCGACGTCTGGTTCAACCCGCCGCCGATTCCGATGACCACCGAAGAAATGGACTACGTGTTCGGCATGCCCTATGCGCGCATTCCGCACCCGGCGTACGGCAAGGAAAAAATTCCGGCCTACGACATGATCCGTTTCTCGGTGAACATCATGCGTGGCTGCTTCGGCGGCTGCACCTTCTGCTCGATCACCGAGCACGAAGGCCGCATCATCCAGAACCGTTCCGAAGAGTCGATCATTCGCGAAATCGAAGAGATCCGCGACAAGGTCCCGGGCTTCACCGGCGTCATTTCCGACCTCGGCGGCCCGACGGCGAACATGTACCGCATCGCCTGCAAGAGCCCGGAAATCGAATCCGCGTGCCGCAAACCGTCATGCGTGTTCCCCGGCATCTGCCCGAACCTGAACACCGATCACTCTTCGCTGATCCAGTTGTATCGCAGCGCCCGTGCATTGCCGGGTGTGAAGAAGATCCTGATCGCTTCCGGCCTGCGCTACGACCTCGCGGTCGAGTCGCCGGAGTACGTCAAGGAACTGGTGACCCACCACGTCGGTGGTTACCTGAAGATCGCCCCGGAACACACCGAGGAAGGTCCGCTCAACCAGATGATGAAACCGGGCATCGGCAGCTATGACAAGTTCAAGCGCATGTTCGAGAAGTACTCCAAGGAAGCCGGGAAAGAGCAGTACCTGATTCCTTACTTCATCGCCGCCCACCCGGGCACCACCGACGAAGACATGATGAACCTGGCCCTGTGGCTCAAGGGCAACGGCTTCCGTGCCGACCAGGTGCAGGCGTTCTACCCGTCGCCGATGGCCACCGCCACCGCGATGTACCACTCGGGCAAGAACCCGTTGCGCAAGGTCACTTACAAGAGCGACGCCGTGACCATCGTCAAGAGCGAAGAGCAACGTCGTTTGCACAAGGCGTTCTTGCGTTATCACGACCCGAAAGGCTGGCCGATGTTGCGCGAAGCGCTGACCCGCATGGGCCGTGCCGATCTGATCGGGCCGGGCAAGAACCAGTTGATTCCGCTGCATCAGCCGGCGACCGACAGCTACCAGAGCGCCCGTCGCAAGAACTCGACACCGGCCGGTAGCCACAAGGTGGCGGGTGAGAAGACCACCAAGATCCTGACCCAGCACACCGGCCTGCCACCTCGCGCCAGCGATGGCGGCAACCCGTGGGACAAGCGTGAACAGGCCAAGGCTGCGGCGTTCGCCCGCAACCAGCAGGCGGCCAAGGAGCGCAAGGACGCAGCCAAAGGCAAAGGGCCCAAGCCTGCCCGCAAGCCGGTTGTACCGCGCTAAGCGCTGCTTGAGCTGAACAGAACGCCAACCCCCGGGTTGGCGTTTTTGTGTGTGCGAACAAACAGATTGTTACAGGATCCAGATAACTGGTGTGACGACTGGCCTCATCGCGAGCAGGCTCACTCCCACAGTGAAATGCGTTCCCCTGTGGGAGCGAGCCTGCTCGCGATGGGGCCGGTACAGCCAATGCAAAAACTGGCAGGCGACCCGCGATCGCAACATTTGCGTGCAACTCTCCCCAATCAATTTCCTGCATCGCCCGATTTTGGTGCTGTACTGCCTCAGGCAACCGAAGAAAGCGCCAGCGCCACTGGATGGCATAAGTCTTGCGCGCTTTCCAATACGCTTAGGGCTCGCAGGAGGCACGCCGTGTCGATTCATGTCGCATTGCACCACGTCACGCATTACCGCTACGACCACGCCGTCGAGCTCGGTCCGCAGATCGTTCGCCTGCGCCCGGCCGCCCACAGCCGCACGCGGATACTGTCCTATGCGCTGAAAGTCTCGCCCGAGCAGCATTTCATCAACTGGCAGCAAGACCCCCAGGGCAACTACCTGGCGCGGTTGGTGTTCCCGGAAAAAACGACGGAGCTGCGGATCGAAGTCGATTTGCTGGCTGAGATGGCGGTCTTCAATCCGTTCGACTTCTTCCTCGAACCCTACGCCGAAAAAATTCCCTTCACCTACGCCTCAGATGAGCGCAAGGAACTGGCGCCGTACCTCGAAACGCTGCCGCTGACGCCCCGGTTCAAGGCTTACCTGGAGGGCATCGACCGTACACCGCTGCCCAGCGTGGATTTCCTCGTCGCACTCAACCAGCGACTCAGCGAAGACATCGGCTACCTGATTCGCATGGAGCCGGGCGTGCAAACGCCGGAACACACCCTCGAACAGGCCTCTGGTTCCTGCCGCGACTCGGCGTGGTTGCTGGTGCAGTTGTTGCGCAACCTCGGGCTGGCGGCGCGGTTCGTCTCTGGCTACCTGATCCAGCTGACCGCCGACGTCAAAAGCCTCGACGGGCCATCGGGCACTGACGTGGACTTCACCGACCTGCACGCCTGGTGCGAGGTCTATTTGCCCGGTGCCGGCTGGATCGGCCTGGACGCGACCTCAGGGCTGTTTGCCGGTGAAGGGCACATTCCGTTGGCATGCAGCCCCGATCCAGGCTCTGCGGCACCGATCAGCGGTCTGGTTGAACCCTGCGAGTGTGAGTTCACCCACGAAATGTCCGTGGAGCGGATTTGGGAAGCGCCCCGCGTCACCAAGCCTTACTCCGAAGACCAATGGCTGGCGATCCAGGCACTTGGCCGACAGATCGATGCCGACTTGCTGGAAGGTGACGTGCGCCTGACGATGGGCGGCGAGCCGACGTTCGTCTCCATCGATGACCCCGACGGCGCCGAGTGGAATACCGCCGCGCTCGGTCCGGACAAGCGTCGTCTGTCCGCCGAGCTGTTCCAGCGCATGCGCAAGCATTACGCGCCCAAAGGGCTGGTGCATTTCGGTCAGGGCAAGTGGTACCCCGGTGAACAACTGCCGCGTTGGTCACTGAACTGCTACTGGCGCCGCGACGGCGTACCGATCTGGCACAACAGCGCGTTGATCGCCGACGAGCAGGAAGACTACGGCGCCGATGGCGCACTGGCCGGACGTTTTCTCGCGAGTGTGGCCGAACGCCTGAAAATTCCGACGCGGTTTGTATTCCCCGCCTACGAAGACAACTTCTATTACCTCTGGCGCGAGGGGACGTTGCCGCAGAACGTCAGCGCCGAAGACTCACGTCTGGAAGAACCGCTGGAACGGGCGCGTTTGCGCAAAGTGTTCAGTCAGGGCCTCGATAAGGTCATCGGCCAGGTGCTGCCACTGGCGCGTACCGCCAAGGGCGATCAATGGCAAAGCGGTCGCTGGTACCTGCGCGATGAGCATTGCCGGTTGGTGCCTGGGGATTCGCCACTGGGTTACCGCTTGCCGCTCGGCTCGCAGCCATGGGTGAAAGCGGCTGAATATCCGTTCATCCATCCCAACGATCCGAACCAGGACTTTCCACCGCTTCCCGACACCATGGCGTTGAACAGTCCAGGTTCACCAGCCGAGGCGGTTGAGCGTGAACCGAAGATCGACGAGTCCGCTGACTGGCTGACTCGCACGGCGTTCTGCGCCGAGGCCAGGGAAGGGCGGTTATACCTGTTCATGCCGCCGCTGGAACGGGTCGAGGACTATCTCGAACTGGTCACCGCCATCGAGGCCACGGCCGAGGAGCTGCGTTGCCCGGTGTTGCTGGAAGGCTATGAGCCGCCGAGCGATCCGCGCCTGAGCAATTTCCGCATCACCCCGGATCCGGGCGTAATTGAAGTCAACGTGCAGCCCTCCGCAACGTGGGACGAATTGGTCGAGCGCACCGAGTTTCTGTACGAAGAAGCGCGCCAGACCCGGCTGACCACCGAGAAATTCATGATCGACGGCCGTCACACCGGCACCGGCGGCGGTAACCATTTCGTACTGGGTGGCGCGACACCGGCAGACTCGCCGTTTCTGCGCCGCCCGGATTTGCTGCGCAGCCTGATCAGCTACTGGCATAACCACCCATCTTTGTCTTACCTGTTCTCCGGATTGTTCATCGGCCCGACCTCTCAGGCGCCGCGTGTCGATGAAGCGCGCAACGATGCGCTGTATGAACTGGAAATCGCCTTCGCCCAGATGCCTGAACCGGGCGAAGAATGCGCGCCGTGGCTGGTGGACCGGCTGTTGCGCAATCTGCTGATCGACGTCACCGGCAACACCCATCGCGCCGAATTCTGCATCGATAAACTCTATTCACCGGACGGTGCGACCGGTCGCCTGGGGCTGCTCGAGTTGCGTGCCTTCGAAATGCCGCCTCATGCGCGCATGAGTCTGGCCCAACAGTTGTTGCTGCGGGCGCTGGTCGCGCGGTTCTGGCGTGAGCCGTATGCGCCGCCGAAACTGGCCCGCTGGGGCACGGAGCTGCACGATCGCTTCCTGTTGCCGCACTTCATTGAACAGGACTTTGCGGATGTGATCGTCGAGCTCAACGCCGCAGGTTATCCCGTGCGCGCCGAGTGGTTCGCGGCGCATCTGGAGTTTCGTTTTCCCAAGGTCGGCGACTACGCCGTCAGTGGCATCGAGCTGGAGTTGCGCCAGGCGCTGGAGCCTTGGCATGTGCTCGGCGAAGAAGGTGCGGTCGGCGGCACGGTGCGTTACGTCGACTCATCCCTTGAGCGGTTACAGGTCAAGCTCAAAGGTCTGCCGCCGCAGCGTTACTTGCTGACGTGCAACGGCGTTCCGGTGCCGCTGCAGCCCACCGGGCGCGTCGGCGAATGTGTGGCCGGCGTGCGATTCCGTGCCTGGCAACCGGCCAACTGCCTGCAACCGACGATTCCTGTGCACGCGCCACTGGTGTTCGACCTGCTCGACACCTGGATGCAACGCTCGCTGGGTGGTTGTCAGTACCACGTCGCCCATCCCGGCGGGCGCAACTACGACAGCTTGCCCGTTAACGCCAATGAGGCCGAGAGCCGGCGAATGGCACGGTTTTTCCGCATCGGACATAGCCCGGGGAAACTGCCTGTACCGATTCTGGACATTAACGACGAGCTGCCGATGACACTCGATTTACGACGTTTCTAAACCGTACGCGACGCTCGGGTTTTTCGTCTATCCGGGCGTCATGAGCCTGCGTTAGTCTGACCGTTCCCTGCTGTCCGCCGAGCTTTCCATGCCTGACCTGCTTGACCGCTACCCGCTGACGGCGGGCACTTATCACGAACTGCTCGACGCCAGCGGAGCCGTGCGCCCGCATTGGCGGCGGTTGTTCGACCAATTGCAACGCAGCACGCCAACGCAATTGGTGCAGCGTCAGGCACTGCTGACCCGGCAGATCCAGGAAAACGGCGTGACCTATAACGTCTACGCCGACCCCAAGGGCGCGGATCGGCCATGGGAACTCGATCTGCTGCCGCATGTGATTGCCGCGGATGAGTGGGCGCAACTGTCAGCCGGGATTGCTCAACGGGCCCGTCTGTTGAACGCCGTGTTGGCGGATCTGTATGGTCCGCAACGCTTGATCGCCGAAGGTCTGCTGCCTGCCGAACTGGTATTCGGCCACAACAACTTCCTTTGGCCCTGTCAGGGCATTACGCCGCCCGACGGGGCCTTTATGCATCTGTATGCGGTGGATCTGGCGCGCACGCCAGACGGTCGCTGGTGGGTCACGGCGGACCGCACTCAAGCGCCGTCCGGCGCGGGCTATGCGCTGGAAAGTCGCACAATCGTGTCCCGGGCCTTTCCCGAGTTGTACCGCGATTTGAAAGTGCAGCACCTGGCCGGTTTTTTCCGCACCCTGCAGGAAACCCTCGCCCGCCAGGCGCCGAGCGACGACGAGGCGCCTTTGGTGGTGTTGCTGACGCCGGGACGTTTCAACGAAAGCTATTTCGAACATCTTTATCTGGCTCGCCAGCTGGGTTATCCGTTGGTGGAGGGCGGCGACCTGACCGTGCGCGATGCCACGGTCTACCTGAAAACCCTCAGCGGATTGCGCCGTGTCCACGCGATCATGCGTCGGCTCGATGACGACTTCTGCGATCCATTGGAGCTGCGCACGGACTCGGCCCTTGGCGTACCGGGCCTGCTCGAAGCCGTACGTCAGGGGCGGGTGCTGGTGGCCAATGCTCTGGGCAGCGGCGTACTGGAGTCGCCGGGGCTGTTGGGCTTTCTGCCGAGGATCAATCAGTTCCTTTTCGGTGAGGAACTGATTTTGCCGTCCATCGCAACGTGGTGGTGTGGCGAGGCGCCGGTGCTGGCGCAGGCCTTGGAAAAACTGCCGGAATTGCTGATTAAACCCGCGTTTCCCTCGCAAAGCTTCGCGCCTGTATTTGGCCGTGATTTGAGTGAAAAACAGCGTCAATCCCTCGCAGAGCGCATGCAGGCTCGACCGTACGCGTATGTCGCGCAAGAACTCGCACAGCTTTCCCAAGCGCCGGTCTGGCAGGCCGAGGACGGGCAGTTGCAACCTCGGGCGATTGGCATGCGTGTGTATGCGGTGGCCAGTCGCGAAGGTTACCGGGTGTTGCCCGGCGGCCTGACCCGGGTGGCCGCTGAAGCGGATGCCGAAGTGGTGTCGATGCAGCGCGGTGGCGCGAGCAAAGATACTTGGGTCCTCGGTGAGCACGCGCCCAGCGGCGAGCAGTGGAAAGCCCAGCGCAATATAGGCGTTCACGATCTAGTGCGGCGCGATCCGTATCTACCTTCGCGGGTGGTGGAAAACCTGTTCTGGTTCGGCCGGTATTGCGAGCGCTGCGATGACAGCGCGCGTTTGTTGCGAATCATGCTCGCGCGCTATGTCGATGGCGATGACCCGCAAGCCTTGCAGGCGGCAGTCGATCTCGGCGAGCGGCTGATGTTGCTGCCCGATGAAGGGGAGCTGCCCGAGCGTCTGCTGGCGGCGCTGCTCGGTGATGACTGGCCGTTCAGCCTGCGTTCCAACCTGCAGCGTTTGCAGTGGGCCGCTTCTCAGGTGCGCGGCAAACTTTCCCGGGAAAACTGGCAGGCGCTGGTCGAGTTGCAGCGCGAAGCCATGGAACTGGAAACCGAAGAGCCGGATTTCGGCGAGTTGCTGGATTTTCTCAACCGCTTGGTCATGTCCCTGGCGGCGCTGTCCGGTTTTGCCCTGGACGACATGACCCGGGACGAAGGCTGGCGCTTCCTGATGACCGGTCGGCGGATCGAGCGACTGCAGTTTTTAAGTGGCAGCCTGGCGGCGTTCCTGCGTGGGGCTGGCGCATTCGATCAGGCCGGGCTGGAATGGCTGCTGGAACTGGGTAACAGCAGCATCACTTACCGTTCGCGGTACCTGGCGGTGGCACAGTTGCTTCCGGTGCTCGACCTGTTGCTGCTCGACGAGCAAAACCCCCATGCCGTGTTGTTCCAGTTGAAACTGGTGAACCGCACCCTGAAACGGTTGAACGATGACTTCGGGGTGCCTCGCGAAGCGGGGTTGCCACAGCTGGTGGAGCGCCTGGCGCGCTTCGATCTGGGTTGCCTGGAGAACTCGCTGTTCGGCGAAGCCAGCGTTCGTGCAGCCATCGACGGTTTGGCCAATTTACTGCAAGAGATCGCCGATGCCAGCGGTCAGGTGTCGGATCGCCTGGCGCTGCGCCATTTCGCGCATGTCGATGATGTCAGCCAGCGTACGGTGTCCGTCTGATGAGCGCCCATTACCAGATTTTCCACGACACCCATTATCACTACGACAGCCCGGTGTCCCTCGCGCAGCAACTGGCGCACCTGTGGCCTCGTCCCTGCGCCTGGCAGCGCTGTTCTGCCCGGCAATTGCAGATCAGCCCGGACCCGACGTCGCGGCGCGACGAATTGGACGTGTTCGGCAATCCGCTGACGCGGCTGGCGTTCGAGCGGCCGCACGATGAGTTGCTGGTCAACGCCAGCCTCACGGTCGAAGTGCTGGCCAGGCCTACCCTGGACTTCAATAAATCACCGGCATGGGAAGAGACCCGCAATGCGCTGACCTACAGTGGTCTGCCGGTGTCTGCTGAATTGCTGGAAGCCAGTCGTTACCGGTTCGAATCGCCCTATGTGCATTTGAAGCGCAATTTCGTCGAGTTTTCCCACAGCTGCTTTTCGCCTGGCCGACCGTTGTTGTTCGGGGTACAGGCGCTGATGGAGAAGATTTTCAGCGAGTTCACCTTCGATGCCGAGGCGACTCAAGTGGCGACACCCTTGGTGGAAGTGTTGGAGCGGCGGCGTGGGGTCTGTCAGGACTTTGCGCACTTGATGTTGGCGTGTGTGCGTTCCCGAGGGTTGGCAGCTCGTTACATCAGTGGTTACCTGCTGACTCAGCCACCACCGGGGCAGCCACGGCTGATCGGCGCCGATGCTTCGCACGCCTGGGTTTCGGTGTATTGCCCTGTGTTGGGGTGGGTGGATTTTGATCCGACCAACAACGTGCAGCCGGCACTCGAACACATCACCTTGGCCTGGGGGCGGGATTTCTCTGATGTTTCGCCGCTGCGGGGGGTGATTCTGGGGGGCGGCAACCATGATCCCGAAGTCCGGGTCACCGTGATGCCACTGGATTAACAAAGATCCACCCTGTAGGAGCGAGCATGCTCGCGATGGACGTCAACGATGACGCGCCCTGTCTGGAAAAACGCGCTGTCTTTGATATCTTCGCGAGCAAGCTCGCTCCTACAAGGACACAGATCCGGTGGGCCTGATCAGATCATCGGGCCCTGAGGGTCTCAGGCGTCGGGGGCCTGATCTTTCGGTGCATCAACATCACTTTCTGCGGCCACTTCACCTTCTGCATCGGGGTTCAGTGCGGCGGCATCTTCTTCAGCTGTAGCTTTCTTGCGCTGAAGCTTTTCCTCTTTCTTCTGCTCCTTGGCCAAGTCTCTCTGACGTTTGGCGAAGGAATAATTAGGTTTAGCCATGGGCGATCCTCTTGGGTCGAAGGTGAGGTTGAGCGGCGCATATTCTGCCCTGTATCGGTGCCGAGCCGTTAGCTGGGTTTTTGCTCGGCCCATTTTGGCTGTACCGACGGCTGCCAGGCGTCCAGTGCATTGAGCAGGGTGTGCGGCGATCCGCTCACTTGCAGCATGTCACGGTGTGGTTCGCGAACGAAGCCTTCGCCGACGATATGATCGAGAAAAGCGGTCAACTTGCTGTAGAAACCGTTCACTTCCAGCAGCCCCAGCGGTTTGCCGTGGTAGCCGAGTTGGCCCCAGGTCCAGACTTCAAACAGTTCTTCCAGGGTGCCCAGGCCACCGGGCAGCGCGATGAATGCGTCGCTGAGCTCGGCCATTCGAGCCTTGCGCGCGTGCATGCCATCGACCACTTCCAGGCGAGTCAGGCCGCTGTGGCCGATTTCCTTGTCTTTCAGGCTTTGCGGGATGATCCCGATCACCTCGCCACCCGCCGCCAGTGCGGCATCGGCCACGATCCCCATCAGCCCGACGGCGCCGCCGCCATAGACTAACGTCAGCTTACGCTCGGCCAATGCGCTCCCGAGAGCCACGGCCGCTTCACGATAAGCCGGGTTGGTGCCAGTGCTGGCACCGCAAAATACACAAACGGACGCTAAAGACATGCCTTACTCCATGGTCAGGATGGTCACAGAGTAAAGGCTGGGGCGCGGTGCTCCAAGGTCTAAACTTCGCGCTGGGGCGTTTCATAGGTACCACTGGCGCCGCAGGCGTAAGCGGCAAGCAAACTGCACAAAAGACTGTTGATGAACATGACAGACGCTCCTCACATGGGATGATGATTAGAGGATAGGGCCGCTCCAGACGTCTGGCTGGTAGATTGTTTCGATGGGTGTCATAGCTTGAAAGTTGTATACAATTTTTGATGCAAGTCATAGGAACTTGCGAAGTTTTCAGGCAGTCTTCTGTCCATTCGCACTTTTGTTAACCAAGCCTTGGAGATTCACCATGTTTGCCAAACTTGTTGCGGTATCCCTGCTGACACTGGCCAGCAGTCAATTGATGGCTGCCGAGTGCAAGACCACTATCGACTCCACAGATCAGATGTCCTTCAACACCAAGGCCATTGAAATCGACAAAAGCTGCAAGACCTTCACCGTAGAACTGACCCACTCCGGCAACCTGCCGAAAAACGTGATGGGCCATAACTGGGTGCTCAGCAAAGAAGCTGACATGCAGCCGATCGCCACCGACGGCCTGAGCGCCGGCATCGACAAGAACTACTTGAAAGAAGGCGACGCGCGCGTCATCGCTCACACCAAAATCATCGGCGCCAATGAAACCGACTCGGTGACCTTTGATGTGTCGAAGCTGGATGCTGCCGAGAAGTACGGCTTCTTCTGCTCGTTCCCGGGCCACATCTCGATGATGAAAGGCACGGTTACCCTGAAGTAAGCAAATCGCGCCCATGAAAAAAGCGTCCATGTCGGACGCTTTTTTTGTGCCTGGCTTTTGACCAAGTCATCGTTCATCGCGAGCAGGCTCGCTCCCACATTGGATCTGTGATCGACAGAGGATCCTGTGGGAGCGAGCCTGCTCGCGATGGCGTCAGTGCAGACACCCATAAACTCAAGGCGCGAACGGCATCACACGCTTGTGATGAGTTTTCCTGTACGTGTCGCAGATGATTTTGAACGCTTCCTCGCGCACCGGTTCGCCGTGCAGAAACGCGTCGATCTCGGCATAAGTCACGCCATGGGACGCTTCGTCCGGTTTCCCCGGCGACAAGTCTTCCAGGTCGGCCGTAGGGATTTTTTCCACCAGCGACTCAGGCGCACCAAAGCTGCGGGCGATGTCCCGGACCTGATTCTTCACCAGGCCGCTCAACGGGGCCAGGTCGCAAGCACCATCGCCAAACTTGGTGAAAAAACCCATCACCGCTTCCGCCGCGTGGTCGGTGCCGATCACCAGGCCCTGCGCTGCCCCGGCGATGGTGTACTGGGCAACCATGCGCATCCGCGCCTTGGTGTTGCCGAGTACGAAATCCACTGAGACCGCGTGTTTGCCTTCGAACGCTGCGACTTCGTTGGCCAGGGACTTGACCGCCGGGCCGATGTTGACCGTGTGACGCTCATCCGGGGCAATGAAATCCACAGAAGCCTGTGCGTCGTGCTCATCGAACTGGGTTTCGTACGGCAGGCGCACGGCGATGAACTTGTAGCTGTCATCACCGGTGCTGGCGCGCAGTTCGCGCATGGCGCGCTGGGCCAGCAGGCCGGCGGTCAGCGAATCAACGCCGCCGCTGATGCCCAGCACCAGCGTCTTGAGCCCGGAATTGACCAGACAATCCTGGATGAAGCTGATGCGTCGGGCCACTTCCGCTGCGAGGGCGGCGTGGTCGGCAAACGGCGGTTGAACCTTGAGCTGCTCGGCAATCTCACGCTGTACGGCTTGCATGAATTCACTCCTTGCTGGAAATACTGGGTGTGCTGGAAAGGGCGGCAGGTACTTTGAAAACATGTCGCAAATAAGCGACGAAATTCGGGTCTTTGCAGTGAGTCTTGCCAGGCTCATCGGAAATCTTTGCCACGGGTTGACCGTTGCAGGCCGCCATTTTAAGCACGATGCTCATCGGTTCGACACCCGGAATATCGCACGTCAGGTTGGTGCCGATACCAAAGCTGACATTGATCCGACCGCGTAACGCCCGAAATATCTCAAGAGACTTGGGCAGCGTCAGGCTGTCGGAGAACACCAGCGTCTTGCTCATCGGGTCGATGCCAAGCTTGTGGTAGTGCGCGATGGCCTTTTCCGCCCAAAGCACGGGATCACCGGAGTCATGCCGCAGGCCGTCAAACAGCTTGGCGAAATACAGATCGAAATCGCTGAGAAAGGCATCGGTAGTGATGCAGTCAGTGAGGGCGATCCCCAGCAATCCACGGTATTCGCGAACCCAGCAATCGAGTGCGGCAATCTGGCTGTCGATCAATCGGGGGCCGAGTTGCTGGTGCGCCATGATCCATTCGTGGGCCATGGTGCCCAGCGGCTTCATGTCCAGTTCCCGCGACAGATGAACGTTGCTGGTACCGACGAAACGCCCGGGGAAGTCGTGCTTGAGCACATTCACCACTTCTTCCTGCACGCGGTACGAAAAGCGCCGACGCGTGCCGAAATCGGCGACCTGCAACTCGGACAATTCTTCGCTGCTGGCGTTGGCGGTCAACCAGTCGAACTTGCGATAGAGCTGCTCGCGGGCCTGCCCCAGGACGACTTCCCGGTAGCGATAGCGGTTGCGCACCTCGCTGACGATGGACAGCAGCGGCACTTCGAACAGGATCACATGCAACCACGGCCCGCGCAGACGGATGAACAACTCGCCGTTTTCGATTCCGGTGTGGACGTAACGCAGGTTGAAGCGGAACAACCCGAGAAAACGCAGGAAGTCCGGCTTCATGAAGCTGATGCGCTCCATGAAATTCAACTGGTCGGCGGTCAGGCTCAACTCGGCCAGGCGCTCGATCTGAAAACGGATCTCCGCCAGGTACGGGCGCAAATCCTCACTGTTACGGCAACGAAACTCCCATTCGACTTCTACGTTCGGGTAGTTATGCAGCACCGCCTGCATCATCGTCAGTTTGTAGAAGTCGGTGTCGAGCAGGTTCTGCACGATGCGATCGGCAAACACATTCTCGCTCATAACGGGGTTCTCCAGACGGGCCGCGGCTCAGCGCGATATCAATCATTGGCGCTAGTGGCGCATATCGATGGTGAGGATTGCCAGCGATTTTTTAGACCGCAGCAGATCCCTGTGGGAGCGAGCCTGCTCGCGATGGCGGTGTCAAATTCAACATCCATATTGACTGTGCCACCGCTATCGCGAGCAGGCTCGCTCCCACAGGGTTTGTGTGAAATCTTAAATTTGCGGTGCATCCGGGCTATCAATCTGCTCCAGCATCCACTTCACAAAGTCCCGGACCTTGGGCACTTCCGCCGAATGCTCCGGGTAGGCCAGGTAATAGGCATCGCTGCTCGGCATCGCATGCTTCCAGGGAATGACCAGTTTGCCGTCGGCCAATTCCTCTTCCACCAGAAACCGCGGCAACAGCGCTACGCCGCAGCCGACCTGGGCCGCGCGGATACACATGTAGAAGGTTTCGAAGCGCGGGCCGTGGTAGCTGTGCTCGGTGTGGTAGCCCTGACTGTCGAACCAGTCGTGCCAGGCCTGAGGGCGTGAGGCGTTTTGCAGGAGGACCAGGTCGGTGAGCTGGGTCGGATCGGTGAACGGCTTCTCCGGCAGGCTGCCGGGAGCACAGACGGGCACCAGTTCTTCGCTGAACAGCTTCAGGCATTCAGTGCCGGGGCGTGATCCCTGGCCGAAGTAGAAGGCCAGGTCGCTGCGGCCTTGCAGCAGATCGTCGGCTTCCTGCTCGCTGCACAGGTCCAGGTGGATCGACGGGTGGCGCAGGCGCCAGCCTTTCAGGCGGGGTACCAGCCAGCGTGCGCCAAAGGTTGGCGGCGTGGACACGCGCAATACTTCGGTGTCACCGCCGTAGGAACGCAGGTAATGGGTCGACATCTCAACCTGTGTGAGGATTTTTCGTACTTCCACCAGGTACAGATCGCCGGCCGGGGTCATTTGCAGGCGTCGGCGCACCCGGCGAAACAACAAGTGCTGCAACAACTCTTCCAGTTGCGCGACCTGTTTGCTGACCGCGCTCTGGGTCAGGTTCAGCTCTTCGGCGGCCCGTGTGAAACTCAAATGCCGGGTCACGGCCTCGAAACACTGCAGGGCAGTGATCGACGGCAGGTAGCGTTTATTCAGCATGGGGTGTCCTTTTTCTTGTTTCTTTCTTACCAGCAATTCGCAGCATGAATAAACGGAATGATATCTCTCTTAAAGGTCGTTTGTTGGGTAACCTCCAGAGCGCTAAAACTACAGGTCTGATCAGCCGTGTCATGACGGCTGCACGATTTCTGTTTTTTGCTTGAGGAGTGACCCATGGTTGCCGCATTGCTTGATCGTCTTGGTGTGAACCCGGCCCTGTACCAGAACGGCAAAGTGCCGGTGCATTCGCCGATCGATGGCAGCCAGATTGCCGCCGTGAACTGGGAAGGTGCCGCCGAAGTCGAGCAGCACATCAGTCGTGCCGATCATGCGTTCGAACTGTGGCGCAAGGTCCCGGCGCCACGCCGTGGCGAGCTGGTGCGTCAACTGGGCGACATTTTGCGCGAATACAAGGCCGACCTCGGCGAGCTGGTGTCCTGGGAAGCGGGCAAGATCACTCAGGAAGGCCTGGGTGAAGTTCAGGAAATGATCGATATCTGCGATTTCGCCGTCGGTCTGTCCCGTCAACTGTACGGCTTGACCATCGCGTCCGAGCGTCCTGGCCACCACATGCGCGAAACCTGGCACCCGCTGGGCGTCGTCGGTGTGATCAGCGCGTTCAACTTCCCGGTGGCGGTCTGGGCCTGGAACACCACGCTGGCGCTGGTTTGCGGCAACCCGGTGATCTGGAAACCGTCGGAAAAAACCCCGTTGACCGCACTGGCCTGCCAGGCGTTGTTTGACCGTGTGCTGAAAAACTTCAGCGACGCGCCTCCGCACCTGAGCCAAGTGATCATCGGCGGTCGCGACGCTGGCGAAGCGCTGGTGGATGACCCGCGTGTCGCGCTGATCAGCGCCACCGGCAGCACCCGCATGGGGCGTGAAGTGGCGCCGAAAATCGCCGCACGTTTCGCTCGCAGCATTCTCGAGCTCGGCGGCAACAACGCGATGATCCTCGGTCCAAGCGCCGACCTGGACATGGCCGTTCGCGCCATCCTGTTCAGCGCCGTCGGCACGGCTGGCCAGCGATGCACCACCCTGCGTCGCCTGATTGCCCATGAGTCGGTGAAGGAAGAAATCGTTACCCGCCTCAAGGCTGCCTATTCCAAAGTTCGCATCGGTCACCCGCTTGAGGGCAACCTGATCGGCCCGCTGATCGACAAACACAGCTTCGACAACATGCAGGACGCGCTGGAACAGGCGTTGAGCGAAGGCGGCCGGGTATTCGGCGGCAAGCGTCAGCTGGAAGACAAATTCCCTAATGCTTACTACGTTGCGCCGGCCATTGTTGAAATGCCGGAGCAAAGCGAAGTGGTGTGCCACGAAACCTTCGCGCCGATCCTGTACGTGGTCGGTTACAAGGATTTCGATGACGCCCTGCGCCTGAACAACGCCGTGCCACAAGGCCTGTCGTCCTGCATTTTCACCACAGACGTGCGTGAAGCCGAGCAGTTCATGTCGGCGGTCGGCAGCGACTGCGGCATCGCCAACGTCAACATCGGCCCGAGCGGCGCGGAAATCGGCGGCGCGTTTGGCGGCGAGAAAGAAACCGGCGGCGGCCGTGAGTCGGGCTCCGATGCATGGCGCGGTTACATGCGTCGTCAGACCAACACCGTGAACTATTCGCTGGAGTTGCCGTTGGCGCAGGGGATCACGTTCGACTGATATTCGGGTTGAATGAAAATCCCCTTGTAGGAGCGAGCTTTTGTGGCGAGGGGATTTATCCCCGTTGGGCTGCGAAGCGGCCCCAAAAAATGGGACTGCTACGCAGTCCAACGGGGATAAATCCCCTCGCCACAGAGTTCATCCACATTGATCTGTGTGTTGGTTAGGTTTCTGTTGGAGTCTGGCAATGCCGTTACGCGAAGAGTGTCTGTGGGAAAAACTGACGCCGCAAAGGCCCGATAATGCGGCGCTCAAGGGCGAGGTAACGGTTGATGTCTGCGTCGTCGGCGCCGGATTTACCGGGTTGTCGGCGGCGGTGCATCTGCTGGAACAAGGCAAAACCGTTTGCGTGCTGGAAGCACACCGCGCCGGTCATGGTGGTTCGGGGCGCAACGTCGGGCTGGTCAACGCCGGGATGTGGATTCCACCGGACGAGATAGAAGCCGGGTTTGGCGAAGCGGTCGGCAGTCAGCTCAACCGCATGCTGGGCGCCGCGCCGTCGCTGGTGTTCAGCCTTGTGGACAAGTACAACATCGATTGCCAGTTGCGCCGCGAAGGTACGCTGCACATGGCGCACAACGCCCGTGGCGAAGCCGATCTGCGCAGTCGCGAAGAACAGTGGAAACGTCGCGGGGCACCGGTCGAGCTGTTGACCGGAAAAGCCTGCGAACAGGCGACGGGCACCCAGAAAATCGCTGCTGCGCTGCTCGACAAGCGTGCTGGCACGCTCAACCCAATGGCTTACACCACGGGGTTGGCCAAAGCGGCCATCGGCCTCGGCGGTCAGTTGTTCGATCACTCTCCGGTGACCCGCCTCGAACGTCAGGGCCCGAAATGGTCCGTCCAGACCGCGCAGGGTTCGGTGCTGGCCGAGAAGGTGGTCATTGCCTCCAACGCCTACACGGAAGGCGACTGGACCGAGTTGCGGCGTAATTTTTTCCCCGGTTACTACTACCAGGTCGCGTCGGTTCCGCTGACCGAAGACGCGGCACAGCAAATCCTGCCCGGCGGCCAGGGTTCCTGGGACACTCGCCAGGTCCTCAGCAGCATTCGTCGCGATCAGGACGGGCGCCTGCTGCTGGGCAGCCTCGGCAATGGCAATCAGAAACCGGCCTGGTTCCTGAAGGCCTGGGCCGACCGGGTGCAGCAGCACTATTTTCCGTACCTGAAACCGGTGGAGTGGGAATGCACCTGGACTGGTTGCATTGCGTTCACCCCTGATCATTTGATGCGACTGTTCGAGCCGGCGCCCGGCTTGGTGGCCGTCACCGGTTACAACGGACGCGGTGTGACGACGGGTACAGTGGTCGGCAAAGCCTTTGCCGACTACTTGTGTAACGGAAATCCTCAGGCCTTGCCAATCCCTTTTGCACCGATGCAGCCGCTCGCAGGGGTGGGTTTGCGCAGCTGTTTGTATGAGGCCGGATTCTCGCTGTATCACGCAGGCCAGTGCTTGCGGATCGTCATCTGATTGTTGAAATTTGTTGCGGAAAGCGGCGCTTTTCGGCGCAGCGACTAGCCTGTGTATGGTGCGGGTTGTAGCAGTCCCGCACCAGCAGTGTGCACTTCGGTGACGCACGTTGTTACAGGCTGGTTGCACGCCGTTTAGCGCCGCGGTTGCAATGATGGCGCAGGAGGGTTGCGCCTTTTAAAATAAATGGTTTCACCTTCCGCGGTTTAGACGGTTGCACGCCCAATGAAAATGGGAACAAAACAGTCGAAATAACAATAAAGCAGCGACTTTTTTCAGAATAAAAAACCGATGGCACGGCCCTTGCTCTGAGCATTCAGTGAAGTCGCAGTGCCAACTAAAAAAAACCTTGGAGCACCACCTCATGTCCCAGACGTTTTACAAGAAAGGCTTTCTGGCCCTCGCAGTGGCAGCTGCGTTGGGTGTTTCTGCGTTTGCACAGGCTGATGTGAAAATCGGTGTGGCCGGTCCGATGACGGGCGCCAACGCCGCATTCGGCGAGCAGTACATGAAGGGTGCACAGGCTGCAGCCGACGCGGTGAACGCGGCGGGCGGCGTCAACGGGGAAAAAATCGTACTGGTCAAGGGCGATGACGCCTGCGAACCGAAGCAGGCTGTGACGGTCGCCAAGGACCTGACCAACCAGAAAGTTGCCGGCGTCGTCGGTCACTTCTGCTCGTCGTCGACCATTCCGGCTTCCGAGATCTACGACGAAGCGGGCATCATCGCAATCACTCCAGGTTCCACCAACCCACAAGTGACCGAACGCGGCCTGAGCGCCATGTTCCGTATGTGCGGGCGTGACGACCAGCAAGGCATAGTGGCCGGCGACTACATCGTCGACGTGCTCAAGGGCAAGAAAGTTGCCGTGCTGCACGACAAGGACACCTACGGCCAAGGCCTGGCGGATGCCACCAAGGCTCAACTGGTCAAGCGCGGCGTGACGCCAGTGCTGTATGAAGGCCTGACCCGCGGTGAGAAAGACTTCAGCGCCGTAGTGACCAAGATCCGTGCGGCCGGTGCCGACGTGGTCTACTTCGGCGGCCTGCACCCGGAAGCCGGTCCACTGGTTAAACAACTGCGTACCGAAGGCCTGAAAGACGTGAAATTCATGTCCGACGACGGCATCGTGACCGACGAACTGGTAACCACCGCTGGCGGCCCGCAATACGTTGACGGCGTCCTGATGACCTTCGGCGCCGACCCACGCCTGCTGCCAGACAGCAAGACCGTGGTAGACGCTTTCCGTAAGGCTGGCACCGAGCCAGAAGGCTACACCCTGTACGCCTACGCTTCGGTCCAGACCTTGGCGGCTGCCTTCAACGGCGCCAAGTCCAACAAGGGTGAAGACGCAGCCAAATGGCTGAAATCGCACCCGGTCAAAACCGTGATGGGCGAGAAGACCTGGGACGCCAAGGGCGACTTGAAAATCTCCGACTACGTGGTTTACCAGTGGGACAAGGACGGCAAATACCACCAACTGGAAAAACAGAAGTGATATGAGCGTGTAGCCGGCCTGTGGCGAGGGAGCTTGCTCCCGCTGGACTGCGTAGCGGTCCTTAATAAGGGGACGCTTCGCGCCCCAGCGGGAGCAAGCTCCCTCGCCACAAAGATCGAGTGCACCTTTAACTCGTCTGTCTTTTCTCGTAGAGCTGCACACAAGCGTGTTGCGCGGGTGGCTGAACCCCGGTCCGTCGCACCCGGCTTCTGTGCAGTCTCTCAAATGCGTGAGATTGCGTTATGGATGGTATTTTCCTGCAGCAACTGGTCAACGGCCTGACCCTCGGGTCGGTCTATGGCCTGATCGCCATCGGCTACACAATGGTTTATGGCATCATCGGCATGATCAACTTCGCCCATGGCGAGGTTTATATGATTTCTGCGTACCTCGCGGCGATCAGTCTGGCTCTGCTGGCATACTTCGGTATCGAATCCTTCCCTCTGCTGATGCTCGGCACACTGGTCTTCACCATCGTCGTTACGGCGGTGTATGGCTGGGTCATCGAGCGTGTTGCCTACAAACCGCTACGCAACTCCACACGACTGGCACCGCTGATCAGCGCCATCGGTATCTCGCTGATCCTGCAAAACTATGCACAGATCGCCCAGGGCGCCCGTCAACAAGGCGTTCCAACATTGCTTACCGGCGCATGGCGCGTTGAAGTCGGGACCGGCTTCGTCCAGCTCACCTACACCAAGATCTTCATCCTGGTCGCCGCGTTTGCCGGGATGGCCCTGCTGACCTACGTCATCAAGTACACCAAGCTCGGCCGCATGTGCCGCGCGACCCAGCAAGACCGCAAGATGGCTTCGATCCTCGGGATCAACACCGACCGCGTGATCTCTTACGTGTTCATCATCGGTGCAGCGATGGCGGCCCTGGCTGGCGTGCTGATCACCATGAACTACGGCACGTTCGACTTCTACGCCGGCTTCGTCATTGGCATCAAGGCCTTCACCGCGGCGGTACTCGGCGGGATCGGCTCGCTGCCTGGCGCGATGCTTGGCGGGATCATTCTCGGGATCTCCGAGTCGCTGTTCTCTGGTCTGGTGAACTCGGACTACAAAGACGTTTTCAGCTTCTCGCTGCTCGTTCTCGTTCTGGTCTTTCGGCCCCAAGGCCTGCTCGGCCGTCCTCTTGTGTCGAAGGTGTAAGCGATGTCTTCAACCACTAAAAAAACCATTGATGTCAAAAGAAGCCTGGTTGACGCGATTCTTGCCGGTCTTGTCGCCCTGATTGTGTTCGGTCCGATTGTCGGCGTGGTCCTCGACGGCTACGGCTTCAACCTGGAACCGACTCGCGTGGCGTGGATTGTCGCCATCGTCATGGCCGGTCGCTTTGCCCTGAGCCTGTTCCTGCAAACCCCCAAGGGCCTGAAAATCCTCGAAGGCTTTGAAACCACCGGTTCCGGGGTTCATGTACTGCCGCCCGATTACAAATCCCGGCTGCGCTGGATCATCCCGTTGATGATCGTCATTGCCGTGGTGTTCCCGTTTTTCTCCAACTCCTACCTGCTGGGCGTGGTCATCCTCGGGTTGATCTACGTGCTGTTGGGCCTGGGCCTGAACATCGTGGTCGGCCTCGCCGGCCTGCTCGACCTGGGTTACGTGGCGTTTTATGCCATCGGCGCCTATGGACTGGCGCTCGGTTATCAATACCTGGGCCTGGGGTTCTGGACCGTACTGCCGCTGGCGGCGATCACGGCGGGGCTGGCCGGTTGCATCCTCGGTTTCCCGGTACTGCGACTGCACGGTGACTACCTGGCGATCGTGACCCTGGGCTTCGGTGAAATCATCCGGCTGATCCTCAACAACTGGTTGTCGCTGACGGGGGGCCCGAACGGCATGCCGGCACCGCTGCCGACCTTCTTCGGCCTGGAATTCGGCAAACGGGCAAAGGACGGTGGCATCCCGTTCCATGAGTTTTTCGGCATCGCCTACAACCCGGACGTGAAGTACTACTTCATCTATGCGGTGTTGTTCCTGGTGGTGCTGGCCGTGCTGTACATCAAGCATCGCTTGACCCGTATGCCGGTCGGTCGCGCCTGGGAAGCGCTGCGTGAAGATGAAATCGCTTGCCGCTCCATGGGCCTGAACCACGTGCTGGTCAAACTCTCGGCATTCACCATCGGTGCATCGACGGCCGGTCTGGCGGGTGTGTTCTTCGCCACGTACCAAGGCTTCGTCAACCCGACCTCGTTCACCTTTTTCGAGTCGGCATTGATTCTGGCCATCGTGGTGCTCGGCGGCATGGGTTCGACCATTGGCGTGGTGATCGCGGCGTTCGTGCTGACGGTTGCCCCGGAACTGCTGCGTGGCTTCGCCGAATACCGCGTATTGCTGTTCGGCATCCTGATGGTGTTGATGATGATCTGGCGACCGCGCGGCCTGATTCGGATCAGCCGTACCGGTGTGACCCCGCGTAAAGGAGTAGCGCCATGAGCGAAGTCGTACTCTCGGTCGAGAAACTGATGATGCACTTCGGCGGCATCAAGGCATTGAGCGATGTCAGCCTCAAAGTCCACCGCAACTCGATCTTCGCCCTGATCGGCCCCAACGGTGCCGGCAAAACCACGGTGTTCAACTGCCTGACGGGCTTCTACAAGGCCTCGGGCGGCAAGATCGAACTCAACGTACGTGGCGAACGGACCAACGTCATCAAGCTGCTGGGCGAATCGTTCAAGCCGACTGATTTTGTCTCGCCAAAATCCTTCGCCAGCCGACTGTTCTACAAGGCGTTTGGCGGCACCCACCTGGTGAACCGGGCAGGGCTGGCGCGGACCTTCCAGAACATTCGCCTGTTCAAGGAAATGTCGGTGCTGGAAAACCTGCTGGTTGCCCAGCATATGTGGGTCAATCGCAACATGCTGGCCGGCATTCTCAACACCAAGGGCTACCGCAAGGCCGAAAGCGATGCGCTGGATCACGCCTTCTACTGGCTGGAAGTCGTGGACCTGGTGGACTGCGCCAACCGTCTCGCCGGTGAACTGTCCTACGGCCAGCAGCGCCGCCTGGAAATCGCCCGGGCCATGTGCACGCGGCCGCAGATCATCTGCCTCGACGAACCGGCCGCAGGCCTCAACCCTCAGGAAACCGAAGCGCTGAGCGCAATGATCCGGCTGCTGCGTGACGAGCACGATTTGACCGTGGTGTTGATCGAACACGACATGGGCATGGTCATGAGTATTTCCGACCACATCGTGGTGCTGGACCACGGCATCGTTATTGCCGAGGGCGGCCCCGATGCGATTCGAAACGATCCGAAAGTGATTGCGGCCTATCTGGGCGCGGATGAAGAGGAAGTGGTGCTATGAGTCAACCCATCCTCGAACTCAAGGAACTGGATGTGTTTTACGGGCCGATCCAGGCCCTGAAGAAAGTGTCGCTGCACATCAATGAAGGTGAGACCGTCAGCCTTATCGGCTCCAATGGTGCCGGCAAGTCGACCCTGCTGATGTCGATCTTCGGTCAGCCGCGGGCGGCGGACGGTCAGATCGTCTATCAGGGTGTGGACATCACGCACAAATCGTCCCACTACATCGCGTCTAACGGCATCGCACAATCGCCGGAAGGCCGGCGGGTATTCCCCGACATGACCGTCGAGGAAAACTTGCTGATGGGCACCATTCCCATCGGTGACAAATACGCCACCGAGGACATGCAGCGCATGTTCGAGCTGTTTCCACGGCTCAAGGAACGGCGCACCCAACGGGCCATGACCATGTCTGGCGGTGAGCAGCAAATGCTCGCCATCGCCCGTGCATTGATGAGCCGTCCAAAGCTGCTGTTGCTCGATGAGCCGAGCCTTGGGCTGGCGCCGATCGTGGTGAAGCAGATCTTCGCGACCCTGCGCGAGCTGGCGAGCACCGGGATGACCATCTTCCTGGTCGAGCAGAACGCCAACCACGCCTTGAAGCTGTCGGACCGGGCCTACGTGATGGTCAACGGCGAAATACGCCTCACGGGCACTGGCAAGGAGCTGCTGGTCAACGAGGAGGTGCGTAACGCTTATCTCGGCGGGCATTGATGCCTGTTGAAATGCCTAAAGCCCCGACGAGCAATCGCCGGGGCTTTTTTACATCCCGATTTCAACACCAGACCCTGTGGGAGCGAGCCTGCTCGCGATGGCGGTGGGTCAGTCACCGCGATGCTGACTGTAACGCCGCCATC
>NZ_RWIN01000122.1 GCF_009761815.1 Pseudomonas sp. PB120 | reverse complement strand
CAAGCGGTTATTTTCCGAAGTTTTCAAAGTTTCCTTTGCAACTTCAACCACTTGCGCTTTCGATCTCTCGTCAGCGGGAGGCGAATTCTACAGCGTTACACGCTGCTGTCAACACCTCTTTTTCAACCCCCTTTCGGCTTCGATGACCTGAAGCAACTCACTGTCGAAAACTACGTAACTCGTTGTTTACCAAGGAGTTTTCCGCTTCGACTGCGCCGGAAGTGGGGCGAATTATAGGCTTCTAGAATTCGCCGTCAACCCCTTATCTCAGGTTTATTCGGATTTGAGCGTAATACGCGCAAAAGCCTTCTTTCCGGCCTGGCAAACGTGGGTCGCGCCCAGTACGTATATAAAGGTGCGATCGACAACCTCACCATCTATACGCACACCACCCGAATTCAGCAGATCACGCGCCACAGCAGAGTTCTTCACCAAACCTGCTTTATTAAGGACAGCGGCAATCGGCATATCTTCGGTAGCGCTCAGCTCGATCTCCGGCAGATCATCTGGCAGCTCGCCTTCCTTCATGCGGTTACCTGCCGCGCGGTGAGCATTGGCCGCAGCCTCTTCACCATGGAAGCGCGCAACGATTTCTTCGGCCAGCTTGATCTTGATGTCACGAGGGTTCGCACCCGCTTCGACATCCGCACGGAATGCATTGATCTCATCCATGGAGCGGAAGCTCAGCAATTCGAAGTAACGCCACATTAGCGCATCCGGAATGGAAACCAGCTTGCTGTACATAACGCCTGGCGCTTCCTGGATACCGACATAGTTGCCCAAGGACTTGGACATCTTCTTCACGCCATCCAGACCTTCGAGCAACGGCATCGTCAGAATGCACTGCGGCTCCTGACCGTAAGCACGCTGCAGTTCGCGCCCCATCAGCAGGTTGAACTTCTGATCGGTACCGCCCAGCTCGACATCCGCTCGCAGAGCAACGGAGTCATACCCCTGCACTAGCGGGTAGAGAAACTCGTGAATGGCGATTGGCTGATTGGTCGTATAGCGCTTATCGAAGTCATCGCGCTCGAGCATGCGAGCCACGGTGTATTGCGACGTCAGGCGAATAAAGTCGGCTGGCCCCATCTGATCCATCCAGGTGGAGTTGAACGCCACTTCGGTTTTGGCCGGATCGAGAATCTTGAAGACCTGAGTCTTGTACGTCTCGGCGTTTTCGAGAACCTGCTCGCGCGTGAGCGGAGGACGGGTCGCGCTCTTGCCGCTTGGATCACCGATCATCCCGGTGAAGTCGCCGATCAGGAAGATCACCTGATGCCCCAGCTCTTGGAACTGGCGCAGCTTGTTAATAAGCACGGTGTGGCCCAAGTGCAAATCCGGTGCGGTCGGATCAAAGCCTGCCTTGATACGTAGCGGTTGGCCACGCTTGAGCTTTTCGATCAGCTCGGACTCGACCAACAATTCTTCCGCACCACGTTTAATCAGCGCTAGCTGCTCTTCAACCGACTTCATAACAGACCCGCAAGGCTCGAATTCAAAGGGGACCAACCATACAAGATCACGCGTCAAATACAAAGTTTGGCCGGCGCAATGACGCCAATCCGCCGGCAGAGTGTCCGTGGACTTGCTTCAGAGATGATTTGGTTATATTTTATACAGTTATTTCATCTTCATCATGTCATTCATCTTTTTCCAATTCATCTTTTTCAAAGTCAAAAATTACCTATGACCCAAGAATCGTCTAAAGCGCCGCCGCTTTACCCGAAGACCCACCTGCTCGCAGCAAGTGGCATCGCCGCTCTCTTGAGCCTGGCGCTTCTGGTATTCCCGTCCAGTGATGTCGAAGCCAAAAAGACAACCCTGAGCCTTGAACTGGAAAGCCCTACCGAACAACTGACACAAGATCAAGACGCTGCTGACGCCGTTCAAGCCACAAATGAGCCGGTGACTTCCCCTTTTGCGCAGATCGATAACAGCGCCGAAGACACCCAGGAAACAGCTGAGTCGGCGCCTGCAGCCGCACCTGCGCCGGCCGTCGAAGAAAAGAAGGGCCCCAATCACAGGGAAGTGATCGTCGCCAAGGGTGACACGCTTTCAACCCTGTTCGAGAAAGTCGGTCTTCCGGCCGCTTCGGTGCATGACGTCCTGGCCAGCGACAAGCAGGCCAAGCAATTCAGCCAGCTCAAACATGGCCAGAAGCTCGAATTCGAACTGAACCCTGAAGGCCAACTGACCAACCTGCACAGTAAGGTCAGCGACCTCGAAAGCATCACCCTGACCAAGAATGACAAGGGTTATGTCTTCAACCGCATTACCGCCAAACCGACTGTGCGCTCTGCCTATGTGCATGGCGTGATCAACAGCTCGTTGTCGCAATCCGCAGCACGTGCCGGTCTGTCCCACAGCCTGACCATGGACATGGCCAGTGTGTTTGGCTACGACGTCGACTTCGCCCAGGATATTCGCCAGGGCGACGAGTTTGACGTGATCTACGAGCAGAAAGTCGTTAACGGCAAGGCCGTCGGCAATGGCCCGATCCTTTCTGCGCGTTTTACCAACCGCGGCAAAACCTACACCGCCGTGCGTTACACCAACAAACAAGGCAACAGCAGCTACTACACCGCTGACGGCAACAGCATGCGTAAGGCGTTCATCCGTACCCCGGTAGACTTCGCCCGCATCAGCTCGAAATTCTCCATGGGCCGCAAACACCCGATTTTGAACAAGATCCGCGCCCACAAAGGTGTCGACTATGCGGCGCCACGCGGCACGCCGATCAAGGCTGCCGGCGACGGTAAAGTCTTGTTGGCCGGTCGCCGTGGCGGCTACGGCAATACCGTGATCATCCAGCACGGCAACACCTACCGTACGCTGTATGGCCATATGCAAGGCTTCGCCAAAGGCGTGCAAACCGGCGGCACCGTGAAACAAGGCCAGGTGATTGGCTACATCGGCACCACCGGTCTTTCTACCGGTCCGCACTTGCACTATGAGTTCCAGGTCAATGGCGTTCACGTCGACCCACTGGGTCAGAAACTACCGATGGCCGATCCGATCGCCAAAGCCGAGCGCGCACGTTTCCTCGCGCAAAGCCAGCCGCTGATGGCGCGCATGGATCAAGAGAAAGCCACCATGCTCGCTTCGAGCAAGCGCTAAGCCATGACGCTCTATATAGGTGTGATGTCCGGGACCAGTCTTGATGGCCTGGACATCGCGCTAGTCGAGCTGACCCCGCCGATCAAGCTGATCGCCACGCACTACATTCCGATGCCCGACTCTTTGCGCGCCGAGCTGCTCAGCTTGTGTGCCAGCGGCCCGGACGAGATTGCCCGCTCCGCCATCGCCCAGCAGAACTGGGTGAAGCTGGCGGCGCAGGGCATTCACAGCCTGCTTGATCAACAGCACCTGAAACCCGAAGACATTCGCGCGATTGGTAGCCATGGCCAGACCATTCGCCACGAACCCGCACGCGGTTTCACCGTGCAGATCGGCAACCCTGCCCTGCTGACAGAACTGACCGGCATCACCGTCGTCAGCGATTTCCGCAGTCGCGACGTTGCGGCTGGCGGGCAAGGTGCCCCGCTGGTTCCGGCGTTTCACGAGGCCTTGTTCGAAGAACAGGCAGGCAACCGCGCTGTACTCAACGTTGGAGGTTTCAGCAACCTCAGCCTGATCGAGCCCGGCAAGCCGGTAGCGGGTTTCGACTGCGGCCCGGGGAATGTGTTGCTGGACGCCTGGATTCATCAACAACGTGGCGACAACTTCGATCGTGATGGCCAATGGGCCGCCAGCGGTAAAGTTGAACCTGTCCTGCTGAAAGCGCTACTCAGTGATCCTTTCTTCGTGACCAAAGGCCCTAAAAGCACCGGTCGCGAAGTGTTCAACCTGCCATGGCTGACGCAGCACCTTTCACAGTTGCCAACTTTCGCCGCCGAAGACGTGCAAACGACACTACTTGAGCTCACCGCGCTGACCATTACCGAGTCACTGCAACACGCACAGTCGGATACTCGAGAACTGCTGGTCTGCGGTGGCGGCGCGCACAACACCACACTGATGAACCGCCTGGCCAGCCTGCTGCCAAACGCGAACGTCAGCAGCACCGCCACTCATGGCGTAGACCCGGACTGGGTCGAAGCAATGGCCTTCGCCTGGCTGGCCCATTGCTGCCTCGAAGGGATCGCGGCAAATCGCCCAAGCGTGACCGGTGCCCGCGGCCTGCGCATACTGGGCGCCATCTACCCCGTCTGAAGTAAAAAAACCCGCACAGCAAAACGCCGCAGAGCCCTGAGGCCCTGCGGCGTTTTATATTGCGGTGACCTGCGATCAGATCGAGAACGAAGAGCCGCAGCCACACGTGGTGGTGGCGTTCGGGTTCTTGATGACGAAGCGCGAACCTTCCAGACCTTCCTGATAATCCACCTCGGCACCTGCCAGGTACTGGAAGCTCATCGGGTCCACGACCAGACTCACACCTTCGCGCTCGACGATGGTGTCGTCATCGGCCACTTCTTCATCGAAGGTAAAGCCGTACTGAAAACCTGAACAACCGCCGCCCGTAACGAATACGCGCAGCTTCAAGCGATCATTCCCCTCTTCATCGACCAGGCTCTTCACCTTGTGCGCGGCACCGTGGGTGAATTGCAAAGCCGTGGGGGTGAAGGATTCGACGCTCATGCTGACTTTCTCCCGGCGCTACGCCGCCATAATGCGTGATGACGCGCATTATCCGCTTCTCCTAGAAAATCGGTCAACTATTGTTATGGTATATCAGTCAACCCGATTGCCAGCCCGGAATGCAAAAAGGCCCGTTCAATGGGCCTTTTTGCTGAGCGGGTTAAAGCCTACGGCAGCATGCCGGCGTGGGACAGGCCCAGACGCTCATCCAGCCCGAACAGGATGTTGAGGTTCTGCACAGCTTGACCCGACGCGCCTTTGACCAGGTTGTCGATGACCGACAACACGACCACTAGATCACCGTCCTGCGGACGATGCACGGCGATACGGCAGACGTTCGCACCCCGCACGCTGCGGGTTTCCGGATGGCTGCCGGCGGGCATCACATCGACGAACGGTTCGTTGGCGTAACGTTTTTCGAACAGCGCTTGCAGATCCACCGAGCGATCCACGACGGTCGCGTACAGCGTCGAGTGAATGCCACGGATCATCGGCGTCAGGTGCGGAACGAAAGTCAGGCCCACGTCCTGGCCAGCAGCGCGACGCAACCCTTGGCGAATTTCTGGCAGGTGACGGTGACCTTTGACGGCGTAGGCCTTCATGCTTTCCGACGTTTCGGAATACAGCGAGCCTACAGAAGCACCACGGCCGGCACCGCTGACACCGGATTTGCAGTCAGCGATCAAGCGAGTGGTATCCGCCAGACCAGCTTCCAGCAATGGCAGGAATCCCAGCTGCGTAGCGGTTGGGTAGCAACCCGGCACAGCAATCAGGCGAGCCTGTTTGATCTGCTCGCGATTGACTTCCGGCAAGCCGTAGACCGCCTCTTCCAGCAGGTCCGGTGCACCGTGTGGCTGACCGTACCACTTGGCCCACTCATCGGCATCTTGCAAACGGAAATCCGCCGACAGGTCGATGACCTTGGTCCCGGCCGCCAGCAGTTCACCGGCCAGTGCGTGGGCAACGCCATGAGGCGTCGCAAAGAACACCACGTCGCAAGCGCCCAACGTCTTGATGTCCGGAACGCTGAACGCCAGGCCGTCGTAATGACCTCGCAGGTTCGGGTACATGTCGGCAACGGCCAGGCCAGCCTCGGATCGGGAAGTGATTACCACCACTTCTGCTTGCGGATGCTGTGCCAACAGACGCAGCAGTTCGACACCGGTGTAACCCGTGCCGCCGACGATACCGACCTTGACCATAAACCTGCCCTCAACGAAACCACTGGAAAGCCGTCGATAATAGGGCCCGTATCGCCCTGCGACAACCGGCAAGGTGACGTGCGGAGCCTCAAGCCTCTACTATCCAGCCTACCGTGAACCTGGGAACAACCAAAAATGCTTTATCTATGGCTCAAAGCTTTTCATATCGTCAGCATCGTCTGCTGGTTTGCCGGCCTGTTCTATTTGCCGCGCCTGTTCGTTTATCACGCGCAAAGTGAAGACACCGTCAGCAAAGAACGCTTCAGCATCATGGAGCGCAAGCTGTACCGCGGCATCATGGGCCCGGCGATGATCGCGACGCTGGTATTCGGTATCGCGCTGATCGCACTCAACCCAGGTATCTTCAGTCAGGGCGCGTGGATACACGCCAAGCTCACACTGGTGGTGATCCTGATCGGCTATCACCACATGTGCGGCGCGCAGGTGAAGCGTTTTGCCCGTGGCGAGAACACCCGCAGCCATGTCTTTTTCCGCTGGTTCAATGAAGTGCCGGTTGTGATATTGCTGGCTATCGTAATTCTGGTCGTGGTTCGGCCGTTCTAACTTCAATCAGTACAACTCACCGGGGTACTTCCCATGTCGCTGCCCGCTTTGCTCGAACAACGTTTGCGTCTGCCTGTGGTGGCGGCGCCGATGTTTCTGATTTCCAACCCGCAACTGGTGCTCGCCTGCTGCCGCAATGGCGTGGTGGGTAGCTTCCCCGCGCTGAATCAGCGCGAGAGCAGCGGCTTCAAGGTCTGGCTGGAAGAAATCGAAGCGGGACTGGCAACCCTGGAAAATCCGGCACCGTATGCGGTCAATCTGATCGTCCACAACAGCAACCCACGGTTGCAGGCCGACCTGGAAATCTGCGTCGAACACAAAGTGCCGATTGTGATTACCAGCCTCGGTGCGGTGAAGGAGGTCGTAGATACAGTGCACAGTTACGGCGGCCTGGTGTTCCACGATGTGACGACTCGCCGTCATGCGGAGAAAGCCGCCGAGGCCGGTGTAGACGGGTTGATCGCGGTGGCGGCAGGGGCCGGTGGGCACGCTGGCACCTGGAGCCCATTTTCGCTGATCGCCGAAATCCGCCAGTTCTTCGACAAGACATTGCTGTTGGCCGGTTGCCTGAACCACGGCCACGAAATTCTCGCTGCGCAATTGCTCGGCGCGGATTTGGCCTACTTTGGTACGCGATTTATCGGCACCACTGAAAGTCATGCACCCGACGCCTATAAAGAGATGCTGCTGACATCCAGGGCAGCGGACATCGTCCATACTGCCGCCGTGTCCGGGATACCGGCGAGTTTCATGCGCCAAAGCCTGGAGGCTGCGGGTTTTGACACGGCAGCGCTGCAAGGCAAGGGCGAGGTGAACTTCGGTGCCAAACTCAAGCCCGTGAGCGATGAGGCAAAAGCCTGGAAAACCGTGTGGTCTGCAGGCCAGGGTGTTGGCGAAATCGACGATCTGCCGAGCGTCGATCAATTGGTCGCACGTCTCGACGTCGAGTATCGCAAAGCGCTGGAACTGGCCGCTCAGCTCCCGAAACGCTGGCCGCGCTGACAGGAAAGTTCGGCCAGTCACCTCGACTGGCCTTACACTCCCGGTTCGCAACATTCACTATTCAAAAAATTCGCGACAAGGATGCCTCGCAATGAGTGAAAACCGTTTCAAGATCGTGTTCGACGGCGCCTTGCTGCCAGGTGTTGACGTCACCACGGCCAAGCTCAACCTCGCCGAACTGTTCAAAAGCGATGTGGCAGCCATCGAACGGTTGTTCAGTGGCCGGCCAGTGGCGCTCAAACAAGGCCTGTCACAGGCTGACGCACAAACCTATCTTCAGGCGCTGACGAAAACCGGCATCGATGCCCGAATCGAAAGCGAACCTTCGATTGAACTGAACTTGTCCGAAGTCCGCGAGCCCTCCCCTGCTCCCAGCCAATGGACATCGACAGGCAACGAATCGCCTTATGCGCCACCTCTGGCGTCGGTGGGTGAAGCATTGCCCGAGTTCGGCCCGCTCAAAGTCTTTACCTTCACCGGACGCATTGGCCGCCTGCGCTATCTGGCCTGGATGATGGCCTCGATGCTGGTCCTGATCGGTGTTAGCGGGGTATTTGTTTCCATCGGTTTTTCGCTCATTGCCCTGACCTCAACCGTTGGCCTGGTGATCGGTGGGCTGGTCGGCGCGGCGGTATGCATCGCGTTCCTGGTTGTCAGCGTTCAGATCAGCGTTCAGCGCCTGCATGACCTGGGTTGGTCTGGCTGGTTGTATCTCCTGACGCTCGTGCCAATTGTGGGCGGGCTTTTCCCGGTTTTACTGGCAGTACTGCCGGGAAATGCCACCGCCAACCAATACGGCGCACCACCACCGGCGAACAGCACGGCGGTGAAAGTGCTTTGCGCGCTGTGGCTGGTGTTCGTCACCGTGGTTTTCATCGGCGCACTCGCGGGTGGCTTCGGCGCCCTGCAGGATGAATACCAAAGCACCACCGAGAGCAGCTATGAAAGTGGCTCGGTCACGACTGATGAAGTCGAAGTAGAGCCTGCACCCGAAGCCGAACAAGCACCGGATTCCACAGACGATGAAGCCGAACAAGCCCCGGCCCCTGTAGACTCTGCGAAAGAATGAACAGCGCTCCCCGCCCGTGACACCTGCGTCGCCGGCGCGGAGCTGTTGCGATGGAGAACTGCATGACCCGTTACGCTCTGATCACCGGCGCTTCCAGCGGCATCGGCCTGGCGATGGCCGAAGCGCTGGCCCGCCGGGGCCGCAGCCTGATTCTGGTGGCCCGACAGCGTGATCAGCTGGAAAGCATTGCAATCGAACTGACCCAACGTTTTGGCGTGGAAGTGCTGTTCCGTGCCTGTGACCTCGGCGAACCGCTGCGCCTGTCCGGGTTTCTGCTGGAACTGGAAGAAGGTGATCGGCAGATCGATTTGTTGGTGAACTGCGCCGGCATCGGCACCTGCGGTCCATTCCTGGCTCAGGACTGGATGACCGAGCAAGACCTGATCGAGGTCAATATCCTCGCCCTGACCCGCTTGTGCCACGCCATCGGCAACAGCATGGCGCTGCAGGGCGGTGGGCAGATTCTGAACGTTGCGTCGGTCGCTGCGTTTCAACCTGGCCCGTGGATGAGCACCTACTACGCCAGCAAGGCCTATGTTCTGCACTTTTCCGAAGGCCTGCGCGTCGAGCTGAAAAAATGTGCGGTAAAGGTGTCGGTGCTCTGCCCTGGCCCGACCCGAACGGCGTTCTATCGCACTGCGAAACTGAATACCGCAAAACTCGCCGACAGCAAACTGCTGATGAGCCCCGAGGAAGTCGCGCTCTATACCGTGCGGGCCCTGGAGAAAAACCGCGCCATCATCATTCCGGGTCGGCGCAATCGCTGGTTCGCCTTCATGCCACGGCTTGGCTCTCGCTGGCTGAACCGGACCATCGCCGGCATGGTCAACAAGGCCTATTGCCCGCGCTGAATGTCACACACGGTAAAAGGCTGGGCTCGGGCATAACCCGTGGTTACACTCAGGCCAGCCCAAACAACGGAGAAAACAGCTGTGGATACTCTGTTCACCAAGATCATCAACCGGGAGATCCCGGCGAAGATCATCTACGAGGACGACCAGGTACTGGCCTTCCACGACATCGCCCCACAGGCACCGGTGCATTTTCTGGTGATCCCGAAAAAACCGGTGCGCACCTTGAACGACCTGACCGAGGACGACAAGGCACTGGCCGGGCACATTCTGTTTACTGCCCAACGCCTGGCGCTGGAACTGGGCTGCGAAAAAGGTTTTCGCGTTGTCATGAACTGCAATGAAGAAGGCGGGCAGACTGTCTACCACATTCATATGCATGTACTCGGTCAACGCCAGATGCATTGGCCGCCGGGTTGATCTACCACGCTTCCCTGTAGGAGCGAGCTTGCTCGCGATGGTCGTCCAGCCACAGAAAATGTGTTGGGCGTTCTATCTTCGCGAGCGAGCTCGCTCCTACAGTTGTATCCAGTGACCCAGCACAAACCTTCCCCGGCCGATTGGGTTAAACTGGCCGCCGAGATTCTTCCCGGAGGTCAGCATGACTACCCAACGTCACTACTCGCCAATTGACCGTCTTCTGCTTCAAGCAGACGCCGCGATGCGTACCTTGCTGCCTTTCAGTGGCCAGCCGTACCGTCCGTCGCCCGCTATCGTGCAGCCAGATGTACAACTGAGCGACGAAGACACCCGGCACGTCGCCGGACTGATGCGCATCAACCATACCGGTGAAGTCTGCGCACAGGCGCTTTATCAGGGTCAGGCCCTGACCGCCAAGCTGCCGCAAGTGCGCGCGGCCATGGAACATGCCGCCGAAGAGGAAATCGATCACCTGGTCTGGTGCGAACAACGCATCCATCAATTGGGCAGCCACACCAGCATCCTTAATCCGCTGTTTTACGGCATGTCGTTCGGAATTGGCGCGGTGGCCGGGCTGATCAGCGATAAAGTCAGCCTTGGTTTCGTTGCTGCCACCGAGCATCAAGTCTGCAAGCACTTGAACGAACACCTTGAGCAACTGCCGGCGGAGGACGAAAAGTCCCGGGCGATTCTCGAGCAGATGCGGATTGATGAAGAACAACACGCTGAAAGTGCATTGGACGCCGGTGGATTTCGGTTTCCGGCGCCGGTGAAGTTCGGGATGAGCTTGTTGGCCAAGGTGATGACCAAGAGCACTTATCGGATCTGATTTCAGAACGAACATAAAAAAGGCGACTGCCGTGAGGGAGTCGCCTTTTTTGTGCCTGAAATTTCTCTCAACCGAGCTCAATGATCTCGTAGTCGTGAGTAATCTCTACACCTGCCGCGCCAAGCATGATCGAGGCCGAGCAATACTTCTCGGCGGACAGCTCGATGGCGCGTTTGACCTGAGCTTCTTTCAGCGCCCGGCCCTTGACCACAAAATGCATGTGAATCTTGGTGAAGACTTTTGGGTCTTCGGTCGCACGCTCGGCTTCGAGGAACGCTTCGCAGCTTTCGACGGCCTGGCGGGATTTCTTGAGAATGCTGACCACATCGAAGTTGCTGCAACCGCCGACACCCAGCAGGAGCATTTCCATGGGGCGGACACCCAGGTTACGACCGCCGGCATCGGGCGGACCGTCCATGACCACGACATGACCGCTGCCGGATTCGCCGAGGAACATGGCTTCGCCAGCCCATTGGATGCGTGCCTTCATCGCCAAGACTCCACTGTCTAAAAAAGGGTCGCCAGCTTAGCACAGGGCCCTTGATTGACACGGATCGCCTTCGTAGGGCAAAACCTTCAGCGCTGTAGGCAAATTCTCGAAAGTTGCAGAAAGTGTCTGTTATGCTGGCGCCAATTCGCTGGCGCATTGCCAGTTTTGCAGCACCTCAGCGATTCCTAAAAAAAGCCAAACACACCGTGCAGTCATTTCGGGATACAACCATGGTTGGTATTGCCCCTACACCCAAGATCAAAAACCTCGACAAGCTGTTGATGCATTGCCAACGCCGTCGTTATGCGGCCAAGAGCAACATTATCTGTGCCGGCGACCGTTCGGAAACGCTGTCCTTCATCATCAAGGGCTCGGTCACCATTCTGATCGAGGATGACGACGGCCGGGAAATGATCATTGCCTACCTGAACGCCGGGGATTTTTTCGGTGAGCTGGGCCTGTTCGAACAGGCGGGTCAGGAGCAGGAACGCAGTGCCTGGGTCCGCGCCAAGATCGAGTGTGAAGTGGCGGAAATCAGCTACGCGAAATTCCGCGAGTTATCACAGCAAGACCCGGACATTCTTTACGCGCTTAGCGGACAAATCGCACAGCGCCTGCGCAATACCACTCGCAAAGTGGGTGATCTGGCGTTCTTCGACGTGACCGGCCGTGTGGCCCGTTGCCTGCTGGAATTGTGCAAACAGCCAGACGCGATGACCCACCCCGACGGCATGCAGATCAAGGTGACCCGTCAGGAAATCGGGCGGATTGTCGGGTGTTCGCGGGAGATGGTCGGTCGCGTGCTCAAGGATCTTGAGGAACGCAACCTGGTGGATGTCAAAGGCAAGACCATGGTGGTCTTCGGCACGCGCTAAGCCTTGAACATATCTGCCAGCAACTGGCGATAAAGCGCATCGAGCCGCCCGAGCGCATCGGGCGCACTGAACTTCTCATGTAACGCGATGTGGCTCTCGGCGCGAACCCGCTGCTCCAGGCCGCACGCCTCGTTGAAACGATTGACCGCCGCGACCATCGACTCGCGTTCGTTGTCCATCAACAATGCACCGTGCACCAGCCCGACCGGACGCGAACCACCCTTGCTCTGGCGCCAGCGCTGAGCGGTGCCAACCATCTTGCGCCCGTCGAGATTGACGTTGAAACGACCGTCGCAGAATGCGCCGTCGACTTCGCCCAACGACGAAACGCCACCCAGTTCATCCAGCAACTGACAGATCGGATCACAGAGTCGGCGATAAGCGGTTTCGATGCGGTTCTGGTCACCTTCACTGCGCGGCGGCGCGTAGACCAGCGCGATGTTGATGGTTGAAGCCGATTGCGGCACCGGCTCACCGCCGGTTTCACGCAGCAGCACGGGCCAACCGGCGGCGGCCGACACTTCGCACGCGGCTTCGAAGGCAGGCAGGCGATTCAAGCGTCGGGGCATGACCAATGCCCGGTCGCTGGGTTGCCAGAACAGCAGGCCGAATTCCGAATCGCCGGTGCACACCTGGGCCAGCAGCTCCTGTTCAGCGAGGAGGCCGGTTTCGACGGTAAGTGGGATTGGCTGGGGCATGGATGACTCCGTAAGACCTGAAGTCTTTGGGGTACTTGATGGCCTCTTCGCGGGCAAGCCCGCTCCCACAGGGGACCGGGCGGCCACGAGGATGTGGTCAGTCGAGCGTAGAACCACTCACTGCAACACCACGCTCCGGGAAGAACAAACGCTGAAGCTCAGTGCCCGGGCTTTCGGCGCGCATGAACGCTTCGCCGACCAGGAACGCGTAAACGTCGCTGATTTCCATCAGTTCAACATCGGCGCGATTGAAGATGCCACTTTCGGTGACCACCAATCGGTCGCGCGGAATGCGCGGTAGCAGGTCGAGCGTGGTTTCCAGGCTGACATCGAATGTGTGCAGATTACGGTTGTTCACGCCGACCAACGGCGTGTCGAGGGTTTTCAACGCCCGCTCCAGCTCGTTGCCATCGTGGACTTCCACCAACACGTCAAGGCCGACGCTTTTCGCCACGGCCGCCAGCTCGGCCATTTTCACGTCATCCAGCGCGGAGACGATCAACAGCACGCAGTCGGCGCCCAAGGCACGGGCTTCAACGATCTGGTACGGATCGATCATGAAGTCCTTGCGGATCACCGGCAATTTGCACGCCGCACGCGCCTGTTGCAGATACACATCAGCGCCTTGGAAAAAATCGATATCGGTCAGCACCGACAGACACGTCGCGCCGCCCTTCTCGTAGCTCCTGGCGATGTCGGCAGGAACGAAATTCTCACGAATCACGCCTTTGCTTGGCGAGGCTTTTTTGATTTCAGCAATGACCGCCGGGTGTTTAAGCTTGGCCTGAGCAATCAGCGCCTTGGCAAAACCACGGGGTGCATCGGCCGCCTTGGCCAGACTTTCCAGCTCCGCCAGACTCACACGAGCGCTGCGCTCGGCGACTTCTTCGACTTTGCGCGCCAGAATGTTTTCCAGAACCGTCGGTACGCTCATCCCTCATTCTCCACTTTGAATACCGCGGTAAATGCACCCAACTCCTCAAGTTTTTCCCGAGCGAGGCCTGTGTGCAGCGCATCGTGCGCCAGGGCAACGCCTTCTTTCAAACTGGTCGCCAGGTCGGCGGCGTACAGCGCGGCACCGGCATTGAGGACGATCATCTCGGCAGCCTTCTGACCGTTCTCGGTCTTGCGCTTGCCCAAGGCATCGCGAATCAACTCCAGGGAAGCCGCCGGGCTTTCCACTGCCAGGCCATGCAGGCTCTGGCTCTTCATGCCCAGGTCTTCCGGCTCGACCCAATATTCAGTGACCTGATCATTTTTCAATTCGGCGACAAACGTCGGCGCCGCCAGGCTGAATTCGTCCAGGCCGTCTTTCGAATGCACAACGAGCACGTGCTTGCTGCCCAGACGCTGCAAGACTTCCGCCAACGGCCGGCACAACGCCTGGCTGAATACGCCCACCACCTGGTGTTTCACGCCGGCCGGATTCGTAAGCGGGCCGAGCATGTTGAACAGTGTGCGCAAGCCCAGCTCGCGGCGCGGGCCGGCGGCGTGTTTCATGGCACTGTGATGAGTCTGGGCAAACATGAAGCCGATGCCGACGTTGTCGATGCAACGTGCCACTTGCACTGGGGTCAGGTTCAGGTAAATGCCGGCGGCTTCCAGCAGATCGGCGCTGCCGCTTTTGCCCGAGACCGCGCGGTTACCGTGCTTGGCGACGGTGCAACCGGCCGCTGCGACCACGAAGGAAGAAGCGGTCGATACGTTGAAAATGTTCGCCCCATCGCCGCCGGTGCCGACCACGTCGACCACGCCATCGAGGGTCTTGAGTTCGACCTTGTCCGCCAGCTCGCGCATGACCGACACGGCGCCGACGATCTCGTCGATGCTTTCGCTCTTCATGCGCATGGCCATCATGAACGCGCCAATCTGCGCGTCCGTGCATTGCCCGGTCATGATTTCGCGCATGACATCGCGCATTTCATCGGTAGTGAGGTCGAGCTGATCGACGATACGACTCAGGGCTGTCTTGATATTCATGGAAAGTCCTTAGCGCGTGCCGCCGGTTTGTTTGAGGAAGTTGGCAAACAGTTCGTGGCCCTGCTCGGTCAGGATCGACTCAGGGTGGAATTGCACACCTTCGATGTTCAGTGTCTTGTGGCGCAGGCCCATGATCTCGTCGACCGAACCGTCTTCGAGCTGGGTCCAGGCCGTCAGCTCCAGACAGTCTGGCAGGGTTTCGCGCTTGACGATCAGCGAGTGATAGCGGGTCACCGTCAGCGGATGGTTCAGGCCTTCGAAAACGCCTTTGTCCTCGTGGAACACCGGGCTGGTCTTGCCGTGCATGACCTGACGGGCGCGAACCACATCGCCGCCAAAGGCCTGGCCGATGGACTGATGCCCCAGGCAAACACCCAGAATCGGCAGTTTTCCAGCGAAATGCTTGATCGCTTCAATTGAAATGCCGGCTTCGGTCGGGGTGCAAGGCCCCGGAGAGACGACGATCCGCTCAGGGTTGAGGGCTTCGATTTCGGCGATGGTGAGCTCATCGTTGCGCACGACTTTGACCTGGGAGCCGAGCTCACCAAGGTATTGCACAACGTTGTAGGTAAAAGAGTCGTAGTTATCGATCATCAGCAACATGGCTTGAAACCTCTTGAATTCACTGACTTTAAATACAGCCTTCGAACGGGTTGCCCGCAGCGTCCAGCGCTTTGTCAATCAAAGCGGCATGTCATACGGGCAACACTCATCGGTCAGCTTTCCGGAGTTTGTTCAGCCAGGGCCACTGCACGGAACATGGCGCGACGCTTGTTCAGGGTTTCTTCCCATTCCAGCGCCGGGACCGAGTCGGCGACGATGCCGCCACCGGCCTGCACGTGCAGTTCGCCGTTCTTGATCACCGCCGTGCGGATTGCGATGGCGGTGTCCATGTTGCCGTTCCAGGCAAAGTAACCGACCGCGCCGCCATAGACGCCACGCTTGACCGGTTCCAGTTCGTCGATGATTTCCATCGCACGAATCTTCGGTGCGCCGGACAAGGTGCCCGCTGGAAGGATCGCCCGCAGGGCGTCCATCGCCGTCAGCCCGGCTTTCAGCTGGCCGGTGACGTTGGACACAATGTGCATCACGTTGGAATAACGCTCGATGACCATTTTTTCGGTGAGCTTCACCGAACCGATTTCCGATACACGACCGGTGTCGTTACGACCCAGGTCGATCAGCATCAGGTGTTCGGCGATTTCCTTGTCGTCGGAGAGCAGGTCTTTCTCCAGCGCCAGGTCCGCCTCTTCGTTGGCCCCGCGCGGGCGTGTGCCGGCAATCGGGCGAACGGTGATCAGGTTGTCTTCGACTCGCACCAGCACTTCCGGCGAACTGCCGACGACGTGGAAGTCGCCGAAGTTGAAGAAGTACATATATGGCGTCGGGTTGAAGCAGCGCAGCGCCCGGTACAAATCGATCGGCGCAGCCTTGAAGTCGATCGACATGCGCTGGGACGGCACGACCTGCATGCAGTCGCCCGCCAGGATGTATTCCTTGATGGTGTCGACGGCTTTTTCGTAATCGTCCTGGGTGAAACTGGAGCGGAACACCGGGTCAGCCGACTGCTGTTTGCTGAAATCCAGGCCACGGCGCGGAGTGATCGGCTGGCGGAGTTTTTCCAGCAGCTCTTGCAGGCGCGCCTGACCTTGCTCAAAGGCATCGCCCTGCGACGGGTCGGCCAGGACGATGGCGTGCATCTTGCCAGCCAGGTTGTCGAACACCACCACCGCGTCGGAGACCATCAGCAGGATGTCCGGTACGCCCAGCGGATCCGGGTTCGGGCACTTGCCCAAACGCTTCTCGACATAACGCACGCAGTCGTAACCGAAGTAACCCACCAGGCCACCGTTGAAACGCGGCAGGCCGGCGATGGTCGGCACGTTGTAGCGGGCCTTGAACGCTTCGACGAACGCCAGCGGGTCTTCCGATTCGTGGCTTTCGATCTCGACGCCGTCGTGGGTCACACTGATGCGATGGTCATGAACCCGCAGCACGGTGCGGCACGGCAGGCCGATGATCGAGTAACGCCCCCACTTCTCCCCGCCTTGAACGGATTCGAGCAGGTAGGAGTTGGGCTCATCGGCCAGTTTCAGGTAGATCGACAGCGGTGTGTCGAAGTCGGCCAGGGTTTCGCAGGCAAGCGGGATGCGGTTATAGCCGGCAGCGGCCAAACGCAGGAATTCTTCGCGGATCATGGGGTAGCCTCGTGGCTTGAGGGTCTAACAGTCAGGTATGCAAACGCGCCGGTATACCGGCCAGGAACAAGTCAGGCGCGCCAACGCCAGCGGGCCAGGGCCTTGATGACTTTCATCCAGAGTTTGCGAGTGACCACCACGATGGCGTTTCCAGAAGGGGGTTGAACAGAGTCGGCCAACGTTATCTCAGCGGCCGGATCCAGGCAACCGGGAATTAGCTTGCGCAGGTCGTCAATCACCAGCGCCGGCGACTCTTCGGCAATCGGTCGGCCATGGTTATAGCCATAACTGAGGGCCACGCACTTGACCCCCGCCGCTTTCGCCGCCAGCACGTCGCTGCGCGAATCGCCAACGAACAGCGATTGCGACGCCGGGATGTTGGCCATTTTCATCACGAAAAACAGCGCGGCCGGGTCCGGTTTCTTCTGTGGCAGGGTATCGCCACCGATGATCCACTTGAAGTAACGGCCGATTTTCATCTGATCCAGCAGCGGCGCGACGAAGCGCTCCGGCTTATTGGTGATCAGGGCCATTTCCACGCCTTGCTTGTTCAGCCACTTGAGCGTGTCCCGCACGCCGGGGTAAACCACCGTCAGGTCGTGGCCGGCTTCATAAAAGCCGTTAAACAATTCCAGGGCATGCTCCGCCTCGACCTCGTCGACACCCTGGGCGTCGATGTGATTGGCCAGGGCCCGGCGCACCAGCATGTGCACGCCGTTGCCGACCCAGTCGCGCACCGATTCGATGCCGGCCGGTTGACGCCCAAGGGAGAGCAGCATGTTATCCACAGCCGCTGCGAGGTCGGGGACCGAATCGATCAGCGTGCCATCCAGATCGAACATCACCAGCCGTGGCAGACGCCCCGGGAACAGCTGCTCAAACCCGCTCATGGGCGGGCCAGCGCCAGTTCGGCACGCATTTTCTCGATCACTTCCTGGTAGTTCGGCGCATTGAAGATCGCCGAGCCGGCCACGAAGGTGTCCGCGCCAGCCGCCGCGATTTCACGGATGTTGTTCACGTTCACGCCGCCGTCGATTTCCAGACGAATGTCACGCCCGGACGCATCGATCAAGGCCCGCGCCTGGCGCAGCTTGTCGAGAGTGCCGGGGATAAACTTCTGCCCGCCGAAGCCCGGGTTGACGCTCATCAGCAGGATCATGTCGACCTTGTCCATCACGTATTCGAGCACGCTCAGCGGGGTTGCCGGGTTGAACACCAGGCCCGACTTGCAGCCGCCTTCGCGGATCAGTTGCAGGGAACGGTCGACATGCTGCGAGGCTTCCGGGTGGAAGGTGATGTAGGTCGCGCCCGCCTCGATGAAGTCACCGACGATGCGGTCCACCGGGCTGACCATCAGGTGCGCGTCGATGGGCGCGGTCACGCCGTATTTGCGCAGCGCGGCACAGACCATCGGGCCGATGGTCAGGTTCGGCACGTAGTGGTTGTCCATGACATCGAAGTGCACGAAGTCGGCGCCAGCGGCCAGGACATTGTCCACTTCTTCACCCAGGCGGGCGAAGTCGGCGGAGAGAATCGACGGAGCAATTACGAAGGGCTGCATGACGCACCTTTTCTGAGCAGAATCACAATGGCGCGCATTGTATACCTCATGCTTTGGCGCGCGCACTGTGGCCGCGATGATTGGGCCTGCCTTCAATCAATATGTGACCGCAGGCTCTAGTACGCCGCTCGGTAGATCTTTTCGATATCGATGGCGCTCAATTTCCGCGGATTGTTGCGCATCAGGCGTTCGATACCCGCGGCTTCGGCAGCCATGGCCGGGATCGCCTCTTCCGGAACGCCGAAACTGCGCAGGCCCGACGGGATTTCCACGGCGGCGCACAGCTCGATCATCGCCTCGACGGCTTTGTCGGCGGCTTCATTGGCGCTCAGGTGAGCGGTTTTCACGCCCATGGCTTCGGCAATATCCTGCATGCGTTCGACACAGGCCATCTTGTTCCAGGTCATGACATACGGCAGCAACAAGGCATTGCTGACACCGTGGGCAATGTTGAAACGTCCCCCCAGCGGATACGCCAGCGCATGCACCGCGCCGACTCCGGCATTGCCGAACGCCATGCCGGCCATCAGGCTGGCGGTGGCCATGTCTTCCCGGGCTTGCAGGTTGGACGGATTGGCGTAGGCCTTGGGCAGTGCCTTGGCAATCAACTTGATCGCGCCGATGGCCAGGGCGTCGGTGATCGCCGAGGCGTTGACCGACAGGTAAGACTCAATGGCGTGCACCAACGCATCCACGCCACTGGCGGCCGTGACGCTGCGTGGACAGGTCAGGGTCATTTGCGGGCTGACCAGCGCCACGTCCGGTAACAGATAGTCGCTGACGATGCCTTTTTTCAGCTGCGCGACCTTGTCGGAAAGGATCGCGACGTTGGTCACTTCCGAGCCGGTGCCGGCGGTGGTCGGGATGGCGATCAATGGCGGGCCTTTGCGCGGGACCTGATCAATGCCGAACAAATCCTCCAGCGCGCCGTGGTAACCGGCATAGGCCGCCACGCTCTTGGCGATGTCGATGGCGCTGCCGCCGCCCAGACCGATCAAGCCGTCATGCCCGCCTTCGCGGTACACCCGCATGCAATCTTCGACGATGGCGATTTCCGGGTCCGGCAATACGCGGTCGAAAATCTCGTAGCTCCGATCCCCCAGCTGCGCGAGCGCCAACGCGACCGTGCCGGACTTGACCAGCACGGCGTCGGTGACGATCAGCGGGTTGTCGATGTCCAGGCGCGTCAGTTCAGACGCCAGTTGCTCGATAGCCCCTGCGCCGGTGATCAGTTTGTGAGCGATTTTGAAAGAGGAAAGACTCATGTGCGCAGCCTCTTATAGATGGGGAGCTGGGCACAATAGTAGCTGGGGATTGGGGTTTGTCTGCTATTCAGGCGGTGAATGACCATCAACCCCGAAAGCGACACAAAACCCCTGTAGGAGCGAGCTCGCTCGCGATGAACCTGAGGACGACACGGTGATTCAGAATCCCCGTGTCATCGTTGACGTCCATCGCGAGCAAGCTCGCTCCTACAGTGGGTCTCTGCGGTTTTAGACCTGTGCGGTACGCAGTTTTTCGCTTCGGCCACGTAGCCATTCCAGGGTCAGCAGCAGGATCACCGAGAAGGCAATCAGCAGCGTCGCGGCAGCGGCAATCGTCGGGCTGAGGTTTTCGCGGATGCCGCTGAACATCTGCCGGGGCAAGGTCGCTTGTTCAGGACCGGCAAGGAACAGCGTCACCACCACTTCATCGAACGAGGTGGCGAAGGCGAACAGCGCCCCGGAAATCACACCCGGCGCAATCAATGGCAAGGTCACACGACGGAAAGCCACCAGTGGCGAAGCACCCAGGCTCGCAGCAGCACGCACAAGGTTGTGGTTAAAACCCTGCAACGTCGCCGACACGGTGATGATCACAAACGGCACACCCAACACCGCGTGCACCACGATCAGCGAGAAGAAGCTGTTGCCCAGGCCCAGCGGGGCGAAAAACAGATAGCTCGCCACACCGATAATCACCACCGGCACCACCATCGGCGAAATCACCAGCGCCATCACCAGCGCCTTGCCCGGGAAGTCGCCCCGCGTCAGGCCGATCGCCGCCAGCGTACCGAACACCATGGCCAGCACGGTGGCGGCCGGGGCGACGATGATGCTGTTCTTCAGAGAGCGCATCCACTCGGCCGAGGCGAAGAAGTCCTGATACCAGTGCAGCGAGAAACCTTGCAGCGGGTAGACCAGGAAGCTGCCCGAGTTGAACGACAGCGGAATGATCACCAGTACCGGCAGAATCAGGAACAACAGAACCAGGCCGCAGAGAATCCGCAAACTGTAGAACCACACCCGTTCAACGGGAGACATATAAGGACTCAGCATTTCATTCTCCCCTTAGCTCAGGCGCAGGCGACTGGCGCCCACCAGCCAGCTGTAAATCAGGTAAAGCACCACGGTCGCCAACAGCAGCAACCCACCGAGTGCGGTCGCCATACCCCAGTTGATGCTGGTGTTGGTGTAGAAAGCGACGAAATAACTGACCATCTGATCGTTCGGGCTGCCCAGCAAGGCCGGGGTGATGTAGTAGCCAATCGCGAGGATGAACACCAGCAGGCAACCGGCGCCGACACCGGCGTAGGTCTGCGGGAAGTACACGCGCCAGAAGCTCGCGAACGGGTGGCAACCGAGGGAAATCGCTGCACGCATGTAGGTTGGCGAGATGCCTTTCATCACGCTGTAGATTGGCAGGATCATGAACGGCAGCAGGATGTGCACCATGGAGATGTAGACCCCGGTGCGGTTGAACACCAGCTCCAGCGGCTTATCGATGATGCCCATGGCCATCAGGCCACTGTTGATCAAGCCGCCCGATTGCAGCAGCACGATCCACGCGGCGACCCGCACCAGGATTGAGGTCCAGAAGGGCAGCAGCACCAGAATCATCAGCAGGTTGCTTTGGCGTGACGGCAGGTTCGCCAGCAGGTAGGCCAGCGGGTAGGCCAGCAACAGGCAGATCCCGGTGATGATCAGGCCCATCCAGAAAGTCCGGGCGAAGATGTCGAGATAGATCGCCTGATCCGGTGTGGCCGGGGCCAGTTCGCCGAGGTCGTCGATCCGGTGATCGACCGCCGCCAGCAGGTAGTAAGGCGTGATGTTGCTGGTGTTGCGGCGAACGGCTTGCCAATAGGCCGGGTCACCCCAGCGCTCGTCGAGCCCTTCCAGCGCTTCTTTATAAGAGGCCGGTTCAGTGGCGAACGGCAAGGCGCGGGCGGTTTTGGTCAGCAGGCTGCGGTAGCCGGCCAACTCCATGTTCAAGCGCTTGGACAGGTCGCCCAGGGTCTGATTCTTGCGCGCTTCAGCGAGGTCTTCGCTGGCCGCTTTGTAGACGGGTTCAGCAGGAAGGCCTCGGCCGTCCCAACTGGCGATGGCCGCCACGGTGCGCGGCATGCCGCCGACCACTTCCGGGTTACCAACGCTTTTGTAGAGCAGCGCCACGATGGGCACCAGGAACACCAGCAACAGAAACAGCACCAGCGGCGCGATCAAGGCCTGGGCCTTCCAGCGGTTAACCCGCTCGGCGTGCTTGAGCCGCTGCTTCAAGGTGGGGTCAGTGCCCGCGTTCAGGGGAATGGCGGTGGCCATGGCGTACTCCGGAAATCTTTGATCAATCGATGATGTGGGAGCCAGCTTGTGTGGCGAGCGAGCTTGCTCGCGCTGGGCTGCGGAGCAGCCCCAAAATTCTGTTGCCAGTTGCCAATTTTGTGAGTGCTGCGCACTCAAGCGGGAGCAAGCTCCCTCGCCACAAAAGCTGATCTCACAGGAGGGCGAGCCCTCTTCTTACTTCGCTGCCCAGGAATTGAAGCGCTGTTCCAGTTGCTCGCCGTTGTCAGCCCAGAAGCTGACGTCGATCTGCACCTGGTTGGCGATGTTTTCCGGGGTGGTCGGCATGTCTTTCAGGACATCCTTGGCCAGCAACGGTACGGCTTGGGTGTTGGCCGGGCCGTAGGCGATGTTTTCCGAGTAGGTCTTCTGCTGCTGCGGCATGACCGAGTAGGCGATGAATTTCTTCGCCGCTTCAGCACGTGCCTTGTCCAGGCCTTTTGGAATGGCCCATGCGTCGAAGTCGTAGATGCCGCCGTTCCACACGACTTTGAGGTTGCTTTCTTTCTGCACGGCAGCGATCCGGCCGTTGTAGGCCGAGCTCATGACCACGTCACCCGAAGCGAGGTATTGCGGCGGTTGCGCGCCGGCTTCCCACCACTGGATATTCGGCTTGAGTTCATCAAGCTTCTTGAACGCACGGTCCTGACCGTCCTTGCCAGCCAGCACCTTGTAGACGTCTTTCGGCGCAACGCCGTCAGCCATCAGTGCGAATTCCAGGGTGTACTTGGCGCCTTTACGCAGGCCGCGCTTGCCAGGGAATTTCTTGGTGTCCCAGAAATCGACCCAGCTGGTCGGTGCGGAAGCCAGCTTGTCTGCGTTGTAGGCCAACACGGTCGACCACACGAAGAAACCTACGCCGCAAGGCTGGATAGCGCCTTTGACGTAATCTTCGGTTTTGCCGAACAGTGCCGGGTCGAGTTGTTCGAACATGTCTTCGTCGCAACCACGGGACAGCTCTGGCGATTCAACTTCCACCAGGTCCCAGGACACGCTCTTGGTGTCGACCATGGCTTTGACCTTGGCCATTTCGCCGTTGTACTCGCCCGCCACGATCTTGCCGTTGCCTGCCGCTTCCCACGGTGCGTAGAAGGCTTTGACCTGCGCCGCCTTGTTCGCCCCGCCAAAGGACACCACGGTCAGGTCCGGGCCCGCCGCCATCGCGTGTGCCGCGCCGATCATGCCCATGACCAAAGCGGTGAATTTCAGGGATCTCAACATTTATTGTTTTCTCCACGTGCAGGGTTGGTTGAAGCAGGGGGCGATCAGTTCGCCTCTAAAAGTGGGTCGAGCGCGCGAACGTGCTCGACCTGCCAGCCAAGCGGTACCACGTCGCCGACGGCGAGCGCAGGATCAAGCTCGGCAATCGGTTGTTTCACGAAGAAGTCGGTCTTGCCGCAGACTTCCAGGCGAACCCGGACGTGATCGCCCAGATAGATGAATTCCGCCACCCTCCCTGAGAAGCGGTTGACGCAGGACTCGCTGGAGCCGTTGAGGCTCACGCGTTCCGGACGAATCGATAGCGTGACGGGCTCGCCGGTCTTGCCGACGTTGACCGCGAGCGCTTCAACCTTTTCACCGCGACCGAGTTCGACGATGCAGCGATCGCCGGTCTGGCTGTGCAAGCGACCGTTGAGGCGGTTGTTCTCGCCGATGAAGTTGGCGACGAAGGTGTTTTTCGGCTCTTCGTAGAGAGTGCGCGGCGGGGCGATCTGCTGGATTTCACCTTGATGGAACACCGCCACACGGTCAGACATGGTCAGGGCTTCACCCTGGTCGTGGGTCACGTAGACCACGGTCACACCGAGGCGCTGGTGCAGGTGCTTGATTTCCATCTGCATGTGTTCGCGCAGTTGCTTGTCGAGCGCGCCGAGCGGTTCGTCCATCAACACCAGCTGCGGCTCGAACACCAAGGCGCGGGCCAGGGCCACACGTTGCTGCTGGCCGCCAGAGAGTTGGCCCGGATAACGCTGGGCGAAGGTGTCGAGCTGAACCATGCTCAAGACACGTTTGACCCGGTCGCTGACGTCGCTCTTGTTCAAGCCGCGCACGGTCAGGGGGAACGCAAGGTTCTCGGCGACCGTCATGTGCGGGAACAGCGCGTAGTTCTGGAACACCATGCCGATGTCACGCTTGTGGGGCGGCACGTTGTTGATGGAACGCCCGGCCAGCAGGATTTCGCCTGCGGTCGGTGTTTCGAAACCGGCGAGCATCATCAGGCTGGTGGTCTTGCCGGAGCCGGAAGGCCCGAGCAAGGTGAGGAATTCGCCTTTGCGAATGTCCAGGTTGAGGTCTTTGACGATCAGGTTCTCGCCGTCGTAGCTTTTCTGCACTCCACGAAAGCTGACCAGAATGTCACTGGCCCCTGCGTTTGAATCGACCTGGCTCATACCCACACCTTTGTTGTTGATGACTGCTGTGGACTAAGCCTAGTGGACGCTGGGTAGCACGCAAATCGGGGCGCAGGAGAGAATCGCCTCAGCCGGATGGAAGGTTGGGGGTAGGGATTGCCCTACAAGGATGGCGTGATTGGGCAAGCCAGTTGCGGGAGCCGGGCGGCAAGCCCCAAGAACGGGCAAAAAGGGTTGTCGCTATTGGATATGCCCGCAACGCAGGCCCTCTGTAGGAGTAAGCCTGCTCGCGATCGCGCCCGATCAGCCGACGGTGCAGTGACTGATCCACCGCCATCGCGAGCAGGCTCACTCCTACAGGTTTGATCGCGGTGGGGCTTAGAGGAGTTTGTGTTCCATCGCGTATTTCACCAGCTCCGCCAGGGAGGTGATGTTGAGCTTTTGCATCAACCGCGCCTTGTGGGTGCTGATGGTCTTGCTGCTCAAGGCCAGTTGCTGGGCGATGTCGTTGACGTTGGCGCCCTGGGCCAGGCGTTCGAACACCGAGAACTCGCGCTCCGAGAGCAACGAATGCAGCGGCCGCGAGTCGGTCAGGCCGACTTCGAAGACCATGCGGTCGGCCAGTTCCGGATCGATGTAGCGCCCGCCCGCCGCGACTTTGCGGATTGCCGTCAGCAGCAACGCCGGATCGCTGTCCTTGGTCGCGTAGCCCGCGGCCCCCACCTTCAAGGCACGCGCGGCCATTTGCGCTTCGTCGTGCATCGACAGCACCAGAATCGCCGGCGGATTGTTCAGCGCACGAATCCGTGGAATCGCCTCCAGGCCATTGACCCCGGGCATGGAGATGTCCAGCAACACCACTTCGCAAGGCACATGACGCAGCGTCTCGAGCAACTGCTCGCCATTGCTCGCCTCCCCCACCACCAGCAAGTCCTTGGCCAGGCCAATCAACTGCTTGATGCCTTCGCGAACGATGGTGTGGTCTTCGGCTACCAGTACACGGATCACAGACTTCTCCAGATTCAAGATCATTCGTGAGCAAGACCCGCGCTCCACTGTGGGAGCGAGCCTGCTGGCGATGGCGTCAGTACAATCAACAAAAATGCATCAAGCTGCATCCAGAGGCACCCGCACACTCAACGTCGTCCCCTCCCCCGGTTCACTCTCAAGCAACAACTGCCCCCCCATGATCAACACGCGCTCGCGCATGCCGACCACACCGAACGATGTCGGCCTGCCGACAGAAGCGACAAACCCTACACCATCATCGCTGACGGTCAGGCACAGTTCGTCGCCCGTGAGGGTCAGCGTGAGTTCGACAGTATGCGCCTGGGCATGGCGCATGACATTGGTCAGCGCCTCCTGAAGGATCCGGAACAAGCCAATCGCCTTGGCATCACTGAGCACCGGCAAATTGTCCGGCACCTGCACCAGGCACGGGATCTGCGTACGCGCTTCAAAACGCCGGGCCTGCCATTCGATGGCCGACGCGATGCCGGCATCGAGAATCGGTGGCCGCAACGCCGTGGCCACATCCCGAACCAGCTGGAACAGTTGAGCGATCAGACGCTTCATGCTGTTCAGGCGCTCGTTCAATCCGGGATCGAGTTGGGCATAGGCCAATTCGCACATGGAGGTTTCCAGCTTCAACACCGTCAACATCTGACCCAGTTCGTCGTGGACCTCCCGCGCGATGCGGGCCTTTTCCTCTTCCCGAACGCTCTCCAGGTGTGCGGACAATTCGCGCAGTTGCTCCCGGGAGCTGGCCAGCTCCAGCTCGATGCGCTTGCTCTCGCTGATGTCCCAGACGATGCCGTCCCAGACGTAGGCGCCGTCTTCAAGCCGACGGGTGATGGCTTTGATCTCGGCCCAGCGCTGCTCGCCCGAGCGGGTCAGAATCCGCCCCTGCCAGGACCAGTCGCTGTCGGTGTCCAGCGCATGATCCTGGGTCTGGTGATAACCGGCCTTGTCGTCCGGATGCACGAGGCTGCGCAGGCCTTTGTCGCGATGGGCCAGAGTAGCCGGCGAGTACCCGGTCAGGCTTTCGCTGCCTTCGCTGATGTAAGCAAAGTCGATCTGCCCGGTCACCGGCGCGCGCTCCAGCCTGAAGACCAGGCCGGGAACGTTGGCGGCGATACCCTGCAACCGCGCTTCGCTTTCCTGCAAGGCGGCCAGGGCACGACGACGCTCGGTGACGTCGTTGAGGTAGACCACCAGGTATTCGCCATCGCGGAACCGCAGAAAGCTCAACGAAACATCGGCGGGTAAAATACTGCCGTCGGCGCGCACACAGTTGGTTTCGAAACTTTGCGGGCCGTCTTCGCTGGCGCGAGCCCGCTTCCACAGGTTCAGCCAGCGGTCCATGTGCAGACCGGGTTCGAAGTCGATCAGCGGCCGCTCAATGAGTGCGCCCGACGGATAACCCAGCATGGTTTCGGCGGCGCGGTTGGCGTAGCGAACGTGGCTGTCCCAGTTGACCCACAGGATGCCGACCGTGCTTTGATCGATGGAAAATTGAGTGAGGCGCAGCGCTTCTTCGCTGGCAGCGCGCAGGGCAATGTCATCCCGCGCCGCCAACAGGCGTTGCTCCAGGCTGAGCTGTTGGCGCCGTTGCCAGAACACGATGGCCATGCTGCTCAGCGTCAGCACCAGCAATAACAGGCAGAGGTTTTGCCAGAAACCCGGGGACTCCGTCAGCCGCGGGTATTTGGGTTGCAGCCATTGGTTGTGCAGTTGCTCCAGGTCCTTGGCCGGGATCGCCCGCAACGCGGTTTCGACAATGCCGGCAAGTTCCGGCCAGTCCCGACGCGTGGCCACGCGCAGCAATTGCGGCAGGCCAATATCGCCGACCACCAGCAGCCCGGAAAACTCCGACTCGATGGACAGACGCCCCAGTTGCGCCTCATCGACGACGGCATAACTCGCCTGCTGGCTGAGCAACAGCTGCAATGCCTGGCGTTCGATGGGCACGCCCTGAAGGTTCAGGTGCGGATAATTGCTGCGCAGGTAGTCGGCGATGGCGCTGGGCATGCGCACGGCGACACGGGTCTGGCTGTCGAGTTTTTCCAGCTCGACCACGCCGGTGCTTTTCTGGTCGCTGACCACCAGTTGCGGCACCCGCATGTACGGATCGGTGAACTGCCACAAGCGCAGCCCCCCAGGGGTTTGGGTCAGTCCTGGAGCGATGTCGATTTCACCGTCGCGTGCAGCGGCCTCCAATTGCTCAAGATCGGGAAAGTTGCGCCAGCTCAGCTCGACCTTGAGCGATCTGGCCAGCCACTTCATCAACTCGACGTTGACCCCGGACAGACGCTGCAAGCGACGATCGTATTGGGCGTAAGGCGCTTGCAACACCAACCCGACCCGCAATTCGTCATGCTGTGCCAGCCATTGCTGCTGGCCTGCGGACAATTGTGCGACGTGCGCCGGTGGCGCGACAGCCGCCCAGCCCATCAAGGGAAACCACAAACAGCCGATAACCCACAGGCAGTGAAAACGCATCATTGAAGTCTCACACACTGACAAATACTGACCAACCCATTAGGCTGCCGGAATAACCTCTGGCCTGGAATATCCGATGCCCCCTGTCTACCGCCTGGCGCTGCCAGCATTGTGCCTGTCGCTGATCCTGCCTTGCGCTTTTTCCGTCGAGGCGGCTGCCACTCCAGCACCCGCTCCTGCGGAAAAAACCGCGGAAGAAAAACCGGCCGACCGCCAGCCGCTGATTGAGCGTAGTCAGGAAGAAGCGAGCGCATTGGAGCGCAAAATCCCCGTTCAGGAACAGCAACAACTGCAAGCGGGCGCCGATACATTTCTGGCCTTGTGGAAACCGGCCAATTCCGCCGAACCCAAAGGCGCGGTGATTATCATCCCGGGCGCCGGCGAAACCGTTGACTGGCCGCAAGCAATCGGCCCGTTGCGACGCACATTGCCCGACGTCGAGTGGAGCAGCCTGAGTATCACCTTGCCGGACCTGCAAAGCGATGCCATTGCGCCACGCGTCGTCGAAGTGGCACCCGCGCCCAAAGCGGCCAACACCGACACCAAGGACTCGACCACCGCCGCCCCCATCGAACAAGCGGCAGGCGGTGAAGCGGAGGTGGCTGATAAGGTAGTGGCCGAGACCACCGAGGAGCAAACGAAGGCCGACGCCGAGCGCATCTTCGCGCGCATCGACGCCGCCGTCGCCTATGCCGAATCGCAAAGCGCCCGCCGCATCGTCATCTTGGGGCATGGCACCGGCGCTTACTGGGCCACACGCTATTTGAGCGAGAAGCAGCCATCGCAAGTGGAGAAACTGGTGATGGTGGCGGCACAGACACCCGTCACCGCCAAGCCCGGGCTGGCCGAACTGACGCCGACCTTGAAGCTGCCCGCCGCCGATATTTTTTACAAGGACAAACCGCTGGATCGCAATGCTGCGCTGGAGCGTTTGCAAGCGAGCAAACGGTTGAAATCGTCGGCGTTTAGCCAAGTCTCTTTGAAGGCATTGCCTGGTGACACCAAGGCAGAACAGGAACAGCTGGTGCGCCGGGTACGTGGCTGGTTGAGTCCGCAGAATGTGGCGAACTGATAGACCGCGTTGCGCCCATCGCCAGCAGGCTGGCTCCCACAGAGGATCTCAGTCGTTCACAAATCCAAAGTGGGAGCCAGCCTGCTCCCACAGAGGATCTCAGTCGTTCACAAATCCAATGTGGGAGCCAGCCTGCTGGCGATAGCGTCATAACTGGCAACACTCATCTTTACGACTACCGAAAATTCCGTCGCTCACGAATCAACGTGTAAGCGCTCTGCAGTTCGCGCGTCTTATCGGTGGCCTCGCGCACCTGCAACGCCGTCGCACCGCTGCCGGCAATTTTATCCGGGTGATGACGGCTGAGCAGGCGCCGATAGGCACGTTTAATCTGCGCGGGTTCGGTGGTGGCGGACACGCCCAGCAGACGCAGGGCATCCTGATAGGTCGGCGCGCTGTTCACCAATGAACGCTTCTGCGGCTCGTAGTCTGCCGAGAGGCCCTGGACCTGATAGGACGACCACCCCAGCCATTTCCCCCATTGCTTGATCAGTGCCAGCTCACGGGTCCCGGCGCGACCATCAGCCCAGACCATTCGCCAGCAGGCACGCAAGACTCCCTCCGCCGCATGGGGTTGAGCCCCCAGGCGTCGCAGGTAACCGCGCAACGCGTCATCGCCCGACTTGCCGCGGTTGAACGCGGCAATCGCCCGTCGCTGCGCCGACTCGTGCATTTCCAACGCTTGCATTTCCTGACGGGCCTGCTGGATGTGACCATCCGTTACCCGCCCATCAGACTTGGCCAACCGCCCCAGCAACACGAACAACAGTTCATCGTTGCGCAACATCGGACGTCCGCCCAGCTTTTCACGCAATTGCCCCCAGCTCTGCAGGTGCAGGCGCCGATCCAGCGCTTGCCCCAATAAAGCACCGAGCATGGCCCCCGGAATGCTGGCAATGAAAAAACCCGCTCCGGCTCCAATCAGAGTCCCTGGCCACAACATATCAGTGTCTCGCTTCTATCAAGGTTTCCACTTCCGCCAGACGCTCATGAGTGCCGACATCCACCCAATGCCCCTTCAAATGTTCGCCCGTCACTTGCCCGTGCTCCATTGCGTTGCGCAGCAGCGGTGCAAGCTTGAACGCCCCCGCCGTGCAACCGTCGAACAACTGCGGGTGCAGCACCGCGATACCACTGTAGGTCAGGGTCGGTGTTTCTGGCTGCCCGTCATGAACCTGCCCGTCGATCAGGCTGAAATCGCCCTTCGGGTGGTGGGCAGGGTTGTCCGCCAGTACCAGATGCGCCAGCCCGGTGATGGGCTGATGCAGCACACTGAAATCGTAGTCCGTCCAGATGTCCCCGTTGACCACCAGGAAGGCGTCGTCGCCCAACAACGGCAGCGCACGGAAAATCCCGCCGCCCGTTTCCAGCGGCTCACCTTCCGGCGAGTACTGGATGCGCATGCCGTATTGCGAGCCGTCTCCCAGATAGCTTTCGATCTGCTGGCCGAGCCAGGCGTGATTGATCACCACCTCGGTAAAACCCGCCGTGGCCAAGGCCTTCAAGTGGTACTCGATCAGCGGCACGCCGCCTGCTCTTACCAGCGGTTTGGGCGTTGTCAGGGTCAACGGCCGCATGCGCTCGCCTTTACCTGCCGCCAGGATCATCGCCTTCATGCATTCGCTCCGGCACGCAGGCTCAGCAGCAACACATCCAGTTCAGCCAGTTCAGGACGACGGGCGATCACGGCTTCTATATAGGCAAAGAAGCGCGGCACGTCGGCCAGGTAGCGCGGCTTGCCGTCGCGGTGGCAGATGCGGGCGAAGATGCCGATCACTTTCAGATGACGCTGCACGCCCATCAGGTCGCTGGCACGCAGGAAGTCTTCGAAGTCGGGCTGCACCGGGATGCCCTGCGCCGCCGCTTGCTGCCAATAGTTTTCCAGCCAGCCGCGCGCACGCTCTTCGGGCCAACTGAGGAAGGCGTCCTTGAACAGGCACGTCACGTCGTAGGTCACAGGGCCGTAGACTGCATCCTGGAAATCGAGCACCCCGGGATTGGGCTCGCTGAGCATCAGGTTGCGCGGCATGTAGTCGCGATGCACCAGGACTTTCGGCTGGGCCAGGGCGCTGTCGATCAGCAAGTCGGTCACCTGTTGCCAGAGCAACTGCTGGGCCGCGTCGAACTCAATGCCCAATTCACGCTTTACGTACCACTCTGGAAACAGTTCCAGCTCGCGACGCAGCAACGCCACGTCATAACTCGGCAGCGGTGCAACCATCGGCAACTGTTGAAAAGCCAATAGCGCTTGCAAGGCATCCGCGAACAAATCGTCGGCGTTTTCGCTGTCGATCACGTCCAGGTAAGTCTTGTTGCCCAGGTCATTGAGCAAAAGAAACCCGCGCTCCAAGTCTTCGGCATAAATTTTCGGCACATTAATTCCGGATTTCGCCAGTAAAAAAGCGATATCCACGAAGGGTTTGCAGTTTTCCTGGGGCGGAGGCGCGTCCATCACGATGAAACTTCTGCCCTCGCCCTCCCAGCGGAAATAGCGTCGAAAACTGGCATCGCTACTGGCCGCGATCAACGTGGCCGGGGGTACGGCGCCCCAGCCTTGCTCTGCAAAGAGGGTCGCCAACTGCTCATCGAGCCAAACTTTAAGGTGTTGCAAACGTACATCTTGGTCAGGCATTGCAAGGGTCTCCGACGGCGCTAGCCGTCAAGCGGGTCATGCTTTATTATCCAGCATCTTTTTCAGACCATCGAGAGGCGTGCGGCCCACACCGCGGGCAGATGGCACGCAGGAAGCCCGGACTAATAAGATGGCATTGAAATCCCCCGCGTTTCGTAAAAAATTTCCGTTGTTGGTAACCGGCAGTTTGCTGGCACTGCAACCTCTAGCCACCTCATTCGTGGTCGCCGCGGAACAGTATGACTGCTCAGTCTCTGCTTCGGGTGCCTGGAACTGTGCGCCAAAATCGCCAGCGGCGGCATTGCCACCGCGCCCTGTCCATGAAGGCAGCGCAGTCAGCGACACCGGCGAAGCCGCAGCCCAGAGCGGTTCAACCGAAGAGACCGGCGCCAAGCCTGCGCTCGTGACCGAGTCCAAAGGTCGCGGTTTGAAGTCGCGCAGTGCAGACTACAGTCACCTCGACTGGGTTCCCCGCGAGAATCTCACAGCTGCGCAGTTGGCCGAAACAGGTCCTTACTGCTCTGGTTCCTATATCGAACCAATTCGTCCTGGCATGAATGACAAGACGAACAAAAGTGACGCGCCGACCTTCATCGGTGCCAAGGCTTCCCGCTACAACACGGAAGACCAGGTCGGCACGCTGGCCGGTGACGTCGTGTTGCGTCAGGGCAGCATGCAGGTCGAGTCCGACGAAGCCAGCCTGTATCAGGCCGAGAGCCGCGCCGAACTCAATGGCGACGTGCGCATCCGCGACAACGGCGCCCTGATCGTGGGCGACCACGCAGACGTGCAGCTCGACACGGGTGAAGCCAAGGTCGACAACGCCGAATACGTGATGCACAAATCCCGTATCCGCGGTAATGCGCTGTACGCCAAGCGTGCCGAAAACGCGATCATCCGCCTCAAGGATGGTACGTACACCACGTGCGAACCGAACAGCAATGCCTGGCAGCTCAAGGGCAACAACATCACCTTGAACCCGGCCACCGGTTTCGGTACCGCGACCAACGTGACGCTGCGCGTGAAGGACATTCCGGTTCTGTACACGCCGTACATCTACTTCCCGATCGACGACCGTCGCCAGTCGGGCTTCCTGCCGCCGACCATCGGCACCGGCAGCGATACCGGCTTCATGCTGGTTACACCGTATTACTTCAACCTGGCGCCGAACTACGACGCCACGTTGTACCCGCGCTACATGAGCAAGCACGGCCTGTTGATGGAAGGCGAGTTCCGCTACCTGACCAAGTCCAGCGAAGGCCAGTTCGGCGCTGCGTACCTCAACGACGAAGACACCGACCGCAGCAAGCAGAGCGATTATCAGAAAAATCGCTACATGTATAACTGGCAGCACAAGGGTGGTCTTGATTCACGCGTATTCACCCAGGTTGATTACACCAAGATCAGCGATCCGTATTACTTCCAGGATCTGCAGACTGATCAGATTGGCGTGAAAAGCGCTGACTATGTGAATCAGCAAGGCTCGGTCAGCTACCGTGGTGACAGCTACGTCGCTCGTGTGAACGCACAGGCTTATCAGCTGGCGACTGTGTCGAACATCACGCCGTATGACCGCTTGCCGCAGATCACTTTCAACGGTCAGTTGCCGACTCACCCGAGCGGCTTGAACCTCGATTACGAAACAGAAGTCGTGCGTTTTGATCGGGATTTGAGGAACGGCAATTTCACCGACGAAGACGGCAACGTCACGCCGCGACTGGACACCAACGTTCAAGGTTTGGCACGCGCCAACGGCGACCGCCTCAACCTTGCACCGTCCATCAGCATGCCGATGAACTGGACGTATGGTTTCCTGACACCAAAACTCAAGTACCAGTACACCCAGTACCAACTGGATCTGGACAGTATTGGCAAAAGCCAGATCGATGCTCAGGATGCAGCCGCAGCGGCAGCCGGCACTCAAAATATCAACGGTCATTTCGGCAGCAATCAGAACCGTTCGGTACCGATCGCCAGCATCGACAGCGGCCTGTACTTCGACCGCAATACCCAATGGTTCGGCAAAAACTATCGCCAGACCCTTGAGCCGCGCCTGTACTACCTCTATGTACCAGAGAAGGACCAGGAAGACATTCCTGTGTTCGACACCGGCGAATACACCTTCAACTACGCGTCGTTGTTCCGCGACAACCGCTTCTCTGGTTCCGACCGCGTCGGTGACGAGAACAAACTGTCGCTGGGCGTGACCAACCGCTGGATCGAAGACAACGGCTTCGAACGTCAACGCATCAGTGTTGGCCAGGCCTTGTACTTCAAGGATCGCGAAGTCCAGCTGCCAGGTATCGATGCCAATACCCGTGCCGATGCGCATTCCAACGTCTCACCGTACGCACTGGAATACGAATATCGCTGGAACCGCGATTGGCGCACCACCGCCGACTACAACTGGGACCCGGACAGCCGCAGCCCTCGCTCGGGCAGCGCGATGTTCCACTACCAGCCTGAAGACAACCCGAACAAGGTCATCAACGCCGGCTACCGCTATCGTAATGACCAGGTCCGTTACGACCAGAACACCGGTAAATGGTCGGTGGGCGGCGGTGACTACGGCACCCCGGGCCAACCTGGTTACGTGAAGGACTACTACAAAATCAAACAGCACGACTTCTCGGTGATCTGGCCGGTCGTGCCGCAGTGGAACGCCATCAGTCGCTGGCAGTACGACTACAACCGCAACCGTACACTTGAGGCCTTTGGTGGTTTCGAGTACGACAACTGCTGCTGGAAACTGCGCCTGATCAACCGTTACTGGGTTTCTTATGACGAATTCAGTCAGGAAGCCCCGCAAAACGAGAAAGGCGACCACGGCGTATTCCTCCAAATTGTTCTGAAGGGACTCGGCGGCCTCACTGGCGCCAAAGTAGAGAGCTTCCTCGACAAAGGCATTCAAGGTTATCGTGAACGTGAAGACCAAGCTTTCTGATTGTCTGCGCCCGCTGATGCTGGGCGCGCTGTTCCTGGGTACCGCGGCCAACGCCGCGGTTCAGTCCATCGATAAAGTGGTGGCCATCGTCGACAACGACGTGGTCATGCAGAGCCAACTGGACCAACGTGTTCATGAGGTTCAGCAAACCATCGCCAAACGCGGTACCGCCGCACCGCCAGCCAGTGTTCTGGATCAGCAGGTGCTTGAGCGCCTGATCGTCGAAAACCTGCAACTGCAGATCGGCGAACGTTCGGGCATCCGCATTACCGACGAAGAACTGAACCAGGCTGTCGGCACCATTGCCCAGCGCAATAACATGACCGTGGATCAATTCCGCGCAGCCCTGACTCACGACGGTCTGTCTTACGACGACGCCCGTGACCAGATTCGCCGTGAAATGGTCATCAGCCGTGTGCGCCAGCGTCGTGTGGCCGAGCGCATCCAGGTCTCCGAACAGGAAGTGAAGAACTTCCTCGCTTCCGACCTGGGCAAAATGCAGCTATCCGAAGAATTCCATTTGGCCAACATCCTGATTCCTACGCCGGAAAGCGCTAACTCCGACGCGATTCAGAATGCCGCCAAACAGGCCGACGCGGTTTACCAGCAGCTCAAGCAAGGCGCTGACTTCGGTCAGATGGCAATCGCCAAATCCGCCAGCGAAACTGCACTGGAAGGCGGCGACATGGGCTGGCGTAAAGCCGCTCAACTGCCACCGCCCTTCGATCGCATGCTGAGCACCATGGCTATCGGCGACGTGACTCAGCCAATGCGCACGCCAGGCGGCTTCATTATTCTGAAGATCCTCGAGAAGCGTGGCGGCGATACCCAGATGCGTGACGAAGTGCATGTGCGTCACATCCTGGTCAAACCGAGCCCGATTCGCGACGAAGAAAAAACCAAGGCCCTGGCCCAGTCGCTCTACACCCGAATTGAAGCGGGCGAAGATTTCGGCGACCTGGCAAAAAGCTACTCGGAAGACCCGGGTTCCGCCCTCAACGGTGGTGACCTGAACTGGATCGACCCGAACGCACTGGTTCCCGAGTTCCGCGAAGTGATGGCCAAGACCCCGCAAGGTCAGCTGTCCAAGCCGTTCAAGACTCAATATGGCTGGCACGTTCTGGAAGTCCTTGGCCGTCGCGCCACTGACAGCACCGCCCAGGCTCGTGAGCAGCAAGCAATGACCGTACTGCGTAACCGCAAATACGACGAAGAGCTGCAAACCTGGCTGCGTCAGATCCGTGACGAAGCGTACGTAGAGATCAAACTCCCTGGTGCAGACCAGGCAGCACAGTGAAACCCAAACGTTTCGCGCTGACACCCGGCGAACCGGCCGGCATAGGTCCCGACCTGTGCCTGCTGCTCGCCTCGCAAGCCCAGCCACATCCCCTGATTGCCATTACCAGCCACGACCTGCTCCTTGAGCGGGCCGTGCAACTGGGCGTGGCGGTCAATTTGCTGCCGGTCACCCCGGACAGCTGGCCGGATGTACCCGCGCCAGCCAACAGCCTGTATGTCTGGGACACACCGCTCAATGCCAACGTCATCGCCGGGCAACTGGACAAAGCCAATGCGGCGTTTGTCCTGGAAACCCTGACGCGTGCTGGCCAAGGCTGCCTGGACGGGCACTTTGCCGGGATGATCACCGCCCCTGTGCACAAGGGCGTGATCAACGAGTCCGGCATCGCCTTTTCCGGTCACACAGAATTTCTCGCCGACCTGACCCATACCGCGCAAGTGGTCATGATGCTCGCCACTCGCGGTTTGCGCGTGGCGCTGGTCACCACTCACCTGCCCCTTCGCGAGATCGCCGATGCGATCACGCCGGAGCGCCTGGAGCGGGTTACGCGAATCCTGCACGCCGATCTGCAACAAAAATTCGGCATCGCCCAGCCACGTATCCTGGTTTGCGGGCTCAACCCCCACGCCGGTGAAGGTGGACACCTGGGCCACGAAGAAATCGACATCATCGAACCTACATTAGAGCGCCTGCGCGGTGAGGGCATGGACCTTCGTGGCCCCCTGCCCGCCGACACTCTGTTCACCCCCAAATATCTGGAGCACTGCGATGCAGTGCTGGCGATGTACCACGACCAGGGCCTGCCCGTGCTGAAATACAAAGGCTTCGGCGCAGCCGTCAACGTGACGCTGGGCTTGCCGATCATCCGCACGTCGGTTGACCACGGCACCGCCCTGGACCTGGCCGGCAGCGGAAAAATCGACACCGGCAGCCTGCAAGTCGCCCTTGAAACCGCCTACCAGATGGCCGAGACCCGTTTATGACCGAGCATTACCAACACCGGGCGCGCAAGCGTTTTGGCCAGAACTTCCTCCACGATGCGGGCGTTATCGACCGCATCCTGCGCTCCATCCATGCCAAGCCTGAAGACCGTCTGCTGGAAATCGGCCCTGGCCAGGGCGCATTGACCCAAGGCCTGCTGGGCAGCGGCGCGCAGCTCGACGTGGTGGAACTGGACAAGGACCTGATCCCGATTCTCAACCAGCAGTTTGCCGGCAAGAGCAATTTCAACCTGCATCAGGGCGATGCGCTGAAGTTCGACTTCAACAGCCTGAACGCCGCACCGGGCAGCCTTCGGGTGGTTGGCAACCTGCCGTACAACATCTCTACACCGCTGATTTTTCACCTGCTGCACAACGCCAGCCTGATCCGCGACATGCACTTCATGTTGCAGAAGGAAGTGGTCGAGCGGATGGCGGCCGGTCCTGGCGGTGGCGACTGGGGTCGTCTATCGATCATGGTTCAGTATCACTGCCGGGTCGAACACCTGTTCAATGTGGGCCCCGGCGCATTCAATCCGCCGCCGAAAGTCGACTCGGCCATCGTGCGCCTGGTGCCTCACGCCGTACTCCCGCACCCAGCCAAAGATCACAAGCTGCTGGAACGTGTCGTGCGTGAAGCCTTCAACCAGCGCCGCAAGACCCTGCGCAACACGCTCAAACTGCTGCTGAGCAACGACGAGATCACAGCCGCCGGCGTCGACGGCAGCTTGCGCCCCGAGCAGCTCGATCTGGCCGCCTTCGTGCGCCTTGCCGACAAGCTCAGCGAACAAGTCCTGCAAAAGCCTGCCGATATCTGACACGCCGCCAGCGTTTATCGGGTAGGACACCAGCGCCCATGTCTGGTTTACTATCCGATACTTGGCCTAGACTGATTAATGTCAGCTACGCCCCGCGTCCCGCTTCGTTTTTAAGGCCTCTTGAATGTCCGATCCTCGCTATCAGGTCGACGTCAGCGTCGTCACCCGCTATCTGGCAGAACAATCGCAACCCGAGCAAGATCGCTTTGCCTTCGCTTACACCATCACCGTGCACAACAATGGCGAGTTACCGGCCAAGTTGCTGTCGCGGCACTGGGTGATCACCGATGGTGACGGGCATGTCGAGGAGGTTCGCGGTGCGGGGGTGGTCGGCCAGCAACCGCTGATCGAGGCAGGCGAGAGCCACACCTACAGCAGCGGCACTGTCATGACCTCCAAGGTCGGCACCATGCAAGGGACCTATCAAATGCTCGCCGATGACGGCAAGCATTTCGACGCCATCATCAGGCCATTCCGCTTGGCGGTCCCTGGAGCCCTGCACTGATGGCGACGTATGCCGTCGGCGACCTGCAAGGTTGCCTCGAGCCACTGCAGTGCCTGCTCAAACAGGTCGCTTTTGACCCTGCTCACGACAAACTCTGGCTGGTGGGCGACCTGGTCAACCGCGGCCCGCAGTCGCTGCAAACGCTGCGCTTCCTTTATAGCATCCGCGAATCGCTGGTCTGCGTGCTTGGCAACCATGACCTGCATTTGCTGGCCGCCGGGAAGAACATCGAACGCTTGAAAAAAGCCGATACCCTGAGCGAAATCCTCCAGGCACCCGATTGCGCCGATCTGCTGGACTGGCTGCGTCGGCAAAAACTCATGCACTACGACGAGCAACGAAACGTTGCATTGGTGCATGCCGGCATTCCACCGCAATGGTCGCTGCGCAAAGCCTTGAAGTGCGCTGCCGAGGTCGAGACGGCGCTGTGCGACGATAATCTGTTCTCGCCCTACCTCGATGGCATGTACGGCAACGAGCCGGTGAAATGGGACGGCGACCTCAAAGGTGTTACGCGCCTTCGAGTCATCACTAACTATTTCACCCGCATGCGTTTCTGTACTGCCGACGGCAAATTGGATCTCAAGACCAAAGAAGGCCTTGGGACCGCACCGCCAGGCTACAAACCCTGGTTCCAGCACAAGGATCGCAAGACCAAAGGCCTGCGAATTATTTTCGGCCATTGGGCTGCGCTGGAAGGCCAATGCGACGAGCCAGGCATTTCGGCACTCGACACCGGTTGCGTCTGGGGCGGCGCCCTGACCCTGATGAACGTCGACAGCGGTGTACGCCTGACCTGTAAATGCGACGAGCATGGCAATGCCGCCGTGCCGCCAGTCGCCCTACCCATTTCCGAACCATCGTCAGCCAGCGCCCCGCGCTAGACTGCGCTTTCAGCCGAGCCACAGGAGCACGCCATGAGCGAATTCAAACGTATCCCCCCGGAACAGGCCCAGGCCCTGCGCGAGCAAGGTGCCGTGGTGGTCGACGTCCGTGATCCTGCGACTTTTGCCGCGCTGCACATCAGTGGCTCGAAGCACCTGGACAATCACTCGCTGCATGCCTTTATCCAGGGTGCCGACCTCGATGCGCCGACCGTGGTGGTCTGTTACCACGGCAACTCCAGCCAGGGCGCTGCCGCCTACCTGATCAGCCAGGGTTTCTCCGACGTCTACAGCATGGATGGCGGTTTTGAGCTGTGGCGCACGACGTATCCTGCGGAAACGGCGCAAGGCACCAGCGAATAATATTTTTGTAACGCGCAAGCCCCGGCCCCCGCGGGCTAGCGCGGTGGCAGACGAACGGTCTGCCACAACTAATTACGCATCCGTCCTTTACCTCCCGAATTCCCAACTATCCTTAAGCGCAGGCCATCCAAAACAGGGGAGAGCCGGTACACCGGCGCGCGGATCATCGGGAGTAGCTTTCGGGGTCGTCATTTCCGAAAGAGTTCTGGGGGGTAAACAGCGACCGCCTGTTCGGTTGCTGCCAGCATCGACTGAGTGATCCGGCGTCGGCTCCACGTATCGAGCGAGGTGACGTCATGAGTATCTTTAGCCACTTCCAACAACGCTTCGAGTCCACACGCCAGGAAGAACTCTCGCTGCAAGAGTATCTTGAGCTGTGCAAAAAGGACCGCAGCGCCTACGTTTCCGCCGCCGAGCGTCTGCTGCTGGCCATCGGGGAACCGGAGCTGCTCGACACCTCGACCAACTCGAGACTGTCGCGAATCTTTTCCAACAAGGTGATCCGCCGCTATCCGGCCTTTGAAGACTTCCACGGGATGGAAGAATGCATCGACCAGATCGTCTCGTATTTCCGCCATGCCGCTCAGGGCCTGGAAGAGAAGAAACAAATCCTCTATCTGCTCGGCCCCGTCGGTGGCGGTAAATCGTCCCTGGCCGAGAAGCTGAAACAACTGATCGAGAAAGTGCCCTTCTATGCAATCAAGGGCTCACCGGTTTTCGAATCGCCCCTGGGTCTGTTCAACGCCACCGAAGATGGCGCGATCCTCGAGGAAGACTTCGGCATTCCCCGTCGCTACCTCAACACCATCATGTCGCCATGGGCTACCAAGCGCCTGGCCGAGTTCGGTGGTGACATCAGCCAGTTCCGCGTAGTGAAACTCTACCCGTCGATCCTCAACCAGATCGCCGTGGCCAAAACCGAGCCGGGAGATGAAAACAACCAGGACATCTCGGCACTGGTGGGCAAGGTCGATATCCGCAAACTGGAAGAATTCCCGCAGAACGACGCCGACGCCTACAGCTACTCGGGCGCCCTGTGCCGGGCCAACCAGGGCCTGATGGAATTCGTCGAAATGTTCAAGGCACCGATCAAGGTGCTGCACCCACTCCTGACCGCCACCCAGGAAGGCAATTACAACAGTACCGAAGGCCTCGGGGCGATTCCGTTTACCGGGATCCTGCTGGCCCACTCCAACGAATCGGAATGGCATACCTTCCGTAACAACAAAAACAACGAAGCCTTCATCGACCGGATCTACATCGTCAAAGTGCCGTACTGCCTGCGGGTCAGCGACGAAGTGAAGATCTACGACAAACTGCTGTTCAACAGTTCGCTGGCGAAGGCTCACTGCGCGCCAGACACGTTGAAGATGCTCGCCCAGTTCACCGTACTGTCGCGCCTTAAAGAGCCTGAAAACTCCAACATCTACTCCAAGATGCGCGTGTATGACGGCGAGAACCTCAAGGACACCGATCCGAAGGCCAAGTCGATCCAGGAATACCGCGACAACGCCGGTGTCGACGAAGGCATGAACGGCCTGTCGACCCGCTTCGCGTTCAAGATCCTGTCGAAGGTCTTCAACTTCGACCCGCACGAAATTGCCGCCAACCCGGTGCATTTGTTGTATGTGCTGGAACAACAGATCGAACAGGAACAATTCCAGGCTGAAACCCGCGAACGCTACCTGCGCTTCCTCAAAGAGTACCTGGCGCCGCGTTATATCGAGTTCATCGGCAAAGAAATCCAGACGGCCTACCTCGAGTCTTACAGCGAGTACGGCCAGAACATCTTCGATCGCTATGTGCTGTACGCCGACTTCTGGATCCAGGACCAGGAATACCGCGACCCGGAAACCGGCGAGATCCTCAACCGTGTGGCATTGAACGAAGAGCTGGAGAAAATCGAAAAACCGGCTGGTATCAGCAATCCCAAGGATTTCCGCAACGAGATCGTCAACTTCGTTTTGCGCGCCCGGGCCAACAACAATGGCAAAAATCCGACCTGGCTCAGCTACGAAAAACTGCGGGTAGTCATCGAGAAGAAAATGTTCTCCAACACCGAAGACCTCCTGCCGGTCATCAGCTTCAATGCCAAGGCCAGCAAAGAGGACCAGCAAAAACACAACGACTTTGTCACTCGAATGGTCGAACGGGGCTACACCGACAAACAGGTACGACTGCTGTCCGAGTGGTACCTGCGGGTCAGAAAATCCCAATAAGGGAGCTGCAAGCGGCAAACGACAACGTATCGCCACAAGCGCTTGGTTTGCGCAGTATTTGTGGCCATATGTCGCGCGCCGCTTGTTTCTGAAGCTTCTGTCTTGCAGCTTGAAGCTTATGACTCGAAGCTCCCCGGAGGGCCTATGAGCTATGTGATCGACCGACGTCTCAATGGCAAGAACAAGAGCACGGTGAACCGTCAGCGGTTTCTGCGGCGCTACCGTGATCACATCAAGAAAGCCGTCGAAGAGGCGGTCAGCCGGCGTTCCATTACCGATATGGAACACGGTGAACAGATCAGCATTCCCGGCCGCGACATCGACGAGCCGGTGCTTCACCACGGGCGCGGCGGCAAACAGACCGTCGTGCATCCGGGCAACAAGGAATTCACCAGTGGCGAGCACATTGCCCGCCCACCAGGAGGGGGCGGCGGTCGAGGCCCCGGCAAGGCCGGCAACTCGGGTGAAGGGATGGACGAGTTCGTCTTCCAGATCACGCAGGAAGAGTTTCTTGAATTCATGTTCGAGGACCTTGAGCTGCCGAACCTGGTCAAGCGCAACCTGACGGGTACCGACACCTTCAAGACCGTTCGAGCCGGGATCAGTAACGAGGGCAACCCGTCGCGGATCAACATCATCCGTACCCTGCGCTCAGCCCACGCACGGCGCATTGCCCTCTCCGGCAGCAGCCGCGCAAAACTGCGTGAAGCCAAAGAAGAACTGCTGCGTCTCAAACAGGAAGAGCCGGACAACTTCGGCGATATCCAGGAAATCGAAGCCGAAATCGAAAAACTCAGCGCGCGCATTCACCGCGTGCCGTTCCTCGATACTTTCGACCTCAAGTACAACCTGCTCATCAAGCAACCCAACCCCAGTTCGAAGGCCGTTATGTTCTGCCTGATGGACGTGTCCGGCTCGATGACCCAGGCGACGAAGGACATCGCCAAGCGCTTCTTCATCTTGCTGTACCTGTTCCTCAAGCGGAACTACGACAAGATTGATGTCGTGTTCATCCGCCACCACACCAGCGCCCGGGAAGTCGACGAGGAAGAATTCTTCTACTCTCGCGAAACCGGCGGCACCATTGTCTCCAGCGCCTTGAAGCTGATGCAGGAAATCATGGCCGAGCGCTATCCGAGCAATGAGTGGAACATCTACGCCGCCCAAGCCTCCGACGGCGACAACTGGAACGACGATTCGCCTATCTGCCGCGACATTTTGATCAACCAGATCATGCCGTTCGTGCAGTACTACACTTACGTTGAGATAACCCCGCGGGAACACCAGGCCCTGTGGTTCGAGTACGAACGCATCGCCGAAGCCTTTTCCGACACGTTCGCCCAGCAACAACTGGTCTCGGCCGGGGATATCTATCCGGTCTTCCGTGAACTCTTCCAGCGCAGGTTAGTGACATGACCGCCAAAGAGCAGAAGCGCCAACCCATTTCCACCGGCTCTGAATGGACCTTCGAGCTGATCCAGGCCTACGACCGCGAAATCAGTCGTATTGCGGCTGGTTACGCGCTCGATACCTACCCCAACCAGATCGAAGTGATCACCGCCGAGCAGATGATGGACGCCTATGCGTCGGTCGGTATGCCGCTGGGTTACCACCATTGGTCTTACGGCAAACACTTCCTCAGCACCGAAAAATCCTACTCCCGCGGCCAGATGGGCCTGGCCTACGAGATCGTGATCAACTCGGACCCTTGCATTGCCTACCTGATGGAAGAAAACACCATCTGCATGCAGGCACTGGTGGTGGCACATGCCTGCTACGGCCATAACAGCTTCTTCAAAGGCAACTACCTGTTCCGGACCTGGACCGATGCCAGTTCGATCATCGATTACCTGGTCTTCGCCAAGCAGTACATCATGCAATGTGAAGAGCGCCACGGTATCGACGCGGTCGAGGATCTGCTCGACTCTTGCCATGCCCTGATGAATTACGGCGTTGATCGCTACAAACGGCCCTATCCGATTTCTGCGGAAGAAGAACGTCGCCGGCAGAAGGATCGGGAGGAGCATTTGCAGAAGCAGATCAACGATCTGTGGCGCACCATTCCGAAAGGCGCGGACAAATACAGCGACAAGGACAACGCGCGCTTCCCCGCCGAACCTCAGGAAAACATCCTCTATTTCATCGAAAAACACGCGCCGCTGCTGGAACCGTGGCAGCGGGAAATCGTGCGGATCGTGCGCAAGATTGCCCAGTATTTTTATCCACAACGCCAGACACAGGTAATGAACGAAGGCTGGGCCACGTTCTGGCACTACACCCTGATGAACGATTTGTACGACGAAGGCCTGGTCACCGACGGCTTCATGATGGAGTTCCTGACATCCCATACCAGCGTGGTTTACCAACCGGGGTTCGACAGCCCTTACTACAACGGGATAAACCCCTACACCTTGGGTTTTGCGATGTACCGCGATATTCGGCGCATGTGCGAAAGCCCGACGGAAGAGGATTACCGCTGGTTCCCGGAAATTGCCGGCACGGATTGGCTGTCGACTATCAAGTTCGCCATGAGCAGCTTCAAGGATGAGAGCTTCATCCTGCAGTACTTGTCACCCAAGGTGATCCGCGATCTAAAACTGTTCAGCATTCTCGATGACGACCAGAAAGACGACCTGCTGGTCCCGGCGATTCACGATGAAGATGGCTACCGCGTCATCCGGGAAACCCTGGCGGCGCAGTACAACCTTGGCAATCGTGAACCCAACGTGCAGATCTACAGCATCGACCGGCGTGGCGACCGCTCCCTGACCCTGCGTCATCAACAACACGACCGCAAACCGCTGGGCGAATCCACCGAGGAAGTGCTCAAACACCTGCACCGGCTCTGGGGTTTCGACATCCATCTGGAAACCCTGCAAGGGGATCAGGTGATGAAAACCCACCATGTGCCGCCCAGAAACGAGCACAGCGAAGGCGATTACGGCCGGCTGGACTTGGCCGTCATCCATCTTTGATTCTGTTTCGGCCTCCGGAAGTTCGACGCAAAGGTTATTCTGTCGAGCTAACGGAGGTTTTTTATGCAGATTTATAAAGTCGGCGGTGCAGTACGTGATCGCCTGCTGGGCAAACCTGTCACCGACATCGATTGGGTCGTGGTAGGCGCCACCACCGAAGAGATGCTCGCCAAGGGCTATCGCCCGGTGGGCGCTGACTTTCCGGTTTTTCTTCACCCTAAAAGCGGCGAGGAATACGCCCTCGCCCGCACCGAACGCAAAAGCGGACGTGGTTACGGCGGTTTCACCTTCCATGCCAGCCCCGATGTCACCCTCGAAGAAGACCTTATCCGACGCGACCTGACGATCAACGCGATGGCCGAAGACGATCAGCACAACCTGACGGATCCGTACCATGGCCAGCGCGATCTTGAAGCGAGAGTACTCCGCCACGTTTCCCCCGCTTTCGCCGAAGATCCGCTCAGGGTTCTACGCGTAGCCCGCTTTGCGGCGCGTTATGCGGGGCTGGGTTTTACCGTTGCCCCGGAAACGCTGGAGCTGATGCGCCAGCTCAGCGAATCAGGCGAACTCGAAGCCTTGACCGCCGAACGCAGCTGGAAAGAAATCTCCCGCGCACTGATGGAAGATCAGCCACAAGTGTTCATCGAGACACTTCGTCAGTGCGGCGCGCTCAAGGTGCTGATGCCGGAAGTCGACGCGTTATTTGGTGTGCCGCAACCGGAAATCCATCACCCGGAAATAGACAGCGGCGTGCATACCCTAGGCGTGCTGGAGCAAGCGGCGCTGCACAAACAGCCGTTGACCGTGCGCTGGGCTTGCTTGCTGCATGACGTGGGTAAAGGGCTGACACCCGAGGGCGAGTGGCCACGGCACATCGCTCACGAACACAAAGGCTTGAAGCCGATCAAAGCGGTCAACGAACGTTTCAAGGCGCCGAAGGACTGCCAGGAACTGGCATTGTTGGTGGGTCAATACCACACCCATGGCCACCGGGCACTGGAACTGAAGCCTTCGACGTTGCTGGAGCTGCTGCAGAGTTTCGATGTTTACCGACGACCGCAGCGTTTTGAGGAGTTTATTGCGGCGTGTGAGATGGATGCGCGCGGGCGCAAGGGGTTGGAGCAGAGAAGTTATCCACAGGCGGACTATTTGCGCGGGGCAGCAGCTGCGGCTCGCGGTGTGGCGGTTCAACCGCTGCTGGAGCAGGGATTCAAGGGACCGGAGCTGGGAGAAGCGATCAAGCGAGAGCGGCTCAAGGCGCTGAAAGCCTACAAAGAGGCGGCATCGGCCTAAAAGCTTCGTCGGAACGCCGCCCGGAGCAGGCTCGCTCCCACAGGGAATTGCTTAACCCTGTAGGAGCGAGCCTGCTCGCGATGGCGTCAGTCAGTTCACAACAAATTCGAAGGCGTCAGCTGCTCCCCACGCCACACAAATCCCACCGGCGCCAACACCTGATCAATCTGCGCCTCTTCCCACAAGGCCGCAAAGCGCTTGCCTACGCCCGGATGCACACGGTCTGGCGCAATCAGCGACAACGGCCACAACACAAAAGCATTTTTCAGAATTTCGGCACGAGGAAGGATCAATCCGTCGAAATTGCCGACAAGATCGCCAAACAACAACACGTCGATATCCAGCGGCAAGCCCTTGCGATCCGGTGCGTATCGACCGTTGTCTGCCTCGATGAACTTGAGTCGGCGGTCGAGCTCCATCAGGGGCAGATCGGTGTAGGCGGAGACCACGAAATTGAAGAACGGCCCACTCTTGATGCCCACTGGCTGGCTTTCGAATACCGCCGAGCAGCGTAAATCCACCAGAAAACCCGCCAAGGCTTCCAGGCCTGCGCGCAAATGGGTTTCGCGCTCGATATTGCTACCGAGCCCGAGGTACACCTGTGTCAGCGACATCCGCGCTCGATCTCCACGCCCACGCCACCCGTGGCGGCCGGGACGGCGCCTGGTTTAGTCAACTTGAGGCGCACCCAGGTGATCTTGAATTCGCTCATGAGCACCTCAACCAGGCGCTCGGCGAACGTCTCGACCAGCTGGAACTGCGCCTGCTCGGCAAACGCCTGGATACGGGACGACACACTGGCGTAATCAAGCGCCAGTGTCAGGTCATCGCCAGCGGCTGCCGGGCGATTGTCCCAGGCAAAACTCAGATCAAGTCGCAAGCACTGTCGGATGCCTCGCTCCCAGTCGTAGGCACCAATCACGGTGTCGACTTCCAGGCCCTCGATAAACACTCTGTCCAAGCACTTTTCTCCGCTGCACGACAAGGGCGCAATGCGCCGTTAGAATCAGGGCGTCCTCGCCCGGAATAGTTAGCATGTTTTGGTTATTGGCGATCCTCGCCTACCTGCTCGGCTCGCTGTCCTTCGCCATTTTGCTCAGCCGCCTGACGGGAAATCCCGATCCGCGAATGAGTGGTTCGGGCAATGCCGGCGCGACCAACATGTTGCGTCTGGCCGGCAAGAAACTGGCCGTCCTGACCTTGATCGGCGACCTCTGCAAAGGCCTTCTACCGGTACTGATTGCAGGCGCTGCCGGCCTTTCCCTGCAAGAACAGGCCTGGATCGGCGTCTGCGCCGTCATCGGTCACCTGTTCCCCGTATATTTTCGCTTTCGCGGCGGCAAGGGTGTCGCCACCGCTGCCGGCATGCTGCTCGGCCTGTATCCGCCTGCCGCTTTACTGGCGATCTGCGCCTGGCTGCTGACGTTCTACCTGACCCGCACCAGCTCACTGGCTGCACTCATTGCCACACCGCTGACCCTGCCGCTGCTGGCCTGGCAAGAACCAGCGGCCCTGCTGCCCATGAGCGCACTCACGGGACTGATCGTCTGGCGCCATCGCGGCAATCTACGCGACCTGTTTGCCGGGCGCGAACGGCATTTTTAAATACCGGGCATGAACGCCTTTCATCACAAGCCCGTCAATTGCTCCATCGGCCAGCGCGCCTGCACACTGATTGCCAGACTCTCGTGCTGACCGGCCTGCAAGCGCTGACAACCGGCAAACGCAATCATCGCGCCATTGTCGGTGCAAAATTCCGGACGGGCATAAAACACATCGCCTTTCATGTCGCCGAGCATTTTTTCCAGAGACGACCGCAGCGCCTTGTTTGCGCTAACGCCCCCAGCGATCACCAGGCGCTTCATGCCGGCCTGTTTAAGGGCTCGCTTGCACTTGATGGTCAAAGTCTCCACCACGGCCTGCTGGAACGCCAGCGAGATGTCGCAACGGGCTTGCTCACTGTCGTCCCCGGCGCTGACGCACTGCTGCCAGGTGTTCAGCGCGAAGGTTTTCAAGCCGCTGAAGCTGAAAGCCAGGCCCGAGCGGTCGCACATCGGACGCGGGAAGAGGAAACGTCCTGCGACACCCTGCTCCGCCAGACGAGCGATTTCCGGCCCCCCCGGATAATTGAGCCCCATCATCTTCGCCGTCTTGTCGAACGCTTCACCGGCAGCGTCGTCGAGGGTCTCGCCCAGGAGTGTGTATTGCCCGATCCCGTCGACCTGAACCAGCTGCGTATGACCGCCGGATACCAACAAAGCGACGAACGGGAATTCCGGTGGTTGAGACTCCAGCATCGGTGCCAGCAAGTGGCCTTCCATGTGGTGTACGCCCAGGGCCGGAATGCCCCAGGCAAAGGCGAGCGCCTGAGCGCAGGAAGCGCCCACGAGCAAAGCCCCCACCAGGCCAGGACCCGCGGTGTAGGCGATGGCGTCGATCTCGGTCGGCACACAGTCGGCTTCGGCCAACACCTGACGAATCAAGGGCAGCATGCGCTTTACGTGGTCCCGCGAGGCCAGCTCCGGCACCACACCGCCATAGGCACGGTGCAGGTCGATCTGACTGAACAGCGCGTCGGCGAGTAAACCACGTTCACTGTCGTAAAGTGCGACACCGGTTTCGTCGCAGGAGGTTTCTAATCCCAGTACTAGCATGGGTTTGCGCCTTGTTTAGGCTGAATTCGAAGGCGCGCATAATAGTCGCCACGTGATGCCCCGACCAGCGGTTTTCGATCAGAGGCTTTGCATTCCGAGCGATGAGGGGTTAACATCCGCAACCCTTAAAAACCGACGTCTTCAAGTGCTCTTTTGCCACGAGGATGTTGACCCCGGTAATGAATGAAGGTAGCTCTGGATGCCAGCCGTCAAAGTAAAAGAGAACGAACCCTTCGACGTAGCTCTGCGTCGTTTCAAGCGCTCCTGCGAAAAAGCCGGTGTACTGGCTGAAGTTCGTAGCCGCGAATTCTACGAGAAGCCGACTTCTGAGCGTAAGCGCAAAGCAGCAGCCGCTGTTAAGCGTCACGCCAAGAAAGTTCAGCGCGAACAGCGCCGCGCCGTTCGTCTGTACTAATACACAGACGATCGTAGCAAGCTTCTGCCAAGCCCGGCCCTCAGCCGGGCTAATGGCATTTGCGGAATACGCTTGATGCTTCACCGTCAAAGCCGCAGACGCGACCGAGACGAACATGCTTTACAGCGTCAGACCTGGCTCTTTTGCCAGCGGTGCACGTCTTTTCTGACGAGCCTTCCAAGGCTACTGACGAGCACACCCACTGATTCCTCTCACGACGATCAGCCCAAGGCACCTTCTTGCGTGCCCGCTTATGAGCTATCCGAGGCTATCGACTGGCCGTAGCGGATTCAGCGCAACACTTTCAAATAGTCGAATACTGATGGGTATTAACGTCAGTGGATTTTCGGCAGATACACTTCCCGACAGCGATTACGCAGACGACACTGGTCGAGCCGCACATTTTGCGTGCCTCAAACAATGACCCGCATTCGCCAGCCCTTCGTTTCGGGCCCCTTTCAGCGCAGATGACGAGAACGCCATGGCCGGGCTAATTCCCCAGAGCTTCATTGACGACCTTCTGAACCGCACCGACATCGTCGATGTGGTCAGCTCGCGCCTGCAAATGAAAAAGGCCGGCAAGAATTACACGGCCTGCTGCCCGTTCCACAAAGAGAAAACCCCGTCCTTCAGCGTCAGCCCTGACAAGCAGTTCTATTATTGCTTTGGCTGCGGCGCTGGCGGCAACGCCCTCGGCTTCATGATGGACCACGACAACCTGGATTTCATCCAGGCAGTCGAGGAACTCGCCAAAGCCGCCGGCATGGAAATCCCCCGCGAAGAAAGCGGCCGACCGCACAAACCGCGACAGCCAACCGATTCGCCGCTGTACCCCCTGCTCACCGCCGCCGCCGACTTTTACCGTCAGGCCCTGAAGAGCCATCCATCACGCAAAGCCGCGGTGGACTACTTGAAAGGTCGTGGACTGACCGGCGAGATTGCCAGAGACTTCGGCCTCGGCTTCGCGCCGCCGGGCTGGGACAATCTGTTCAAGCACTTGAGCAGCGACACCCTGCAACAAAAAGCCATGGTCGATGCCGGCCTGTTGATCGAAAACGCCGAAACCGGCAAACGCTACGACCGCTTCCGCGATCGCGTGATGTTCCCGATCCGCGATAGCCGCGGGCGCATCATCGCTTTCGGCGGCCGCGTACTGGGCGATGACAAGCCGAAATACCTGAACTCACCGGAAACCCCGGTATTCCATAAAGGCCAGGAACTCTACGGCCTTTATGAAGCACGCAAGAACAACCGCAATCTCGACGAAATCATCGTCGTCGAAGGCTACATGGACGTCATTGCCCTCGCCCAACAAGGTCTGCGCAATGCCGTCGCCACGCTGGGCACCGCCACCAGCGAAGAACACTTGAAACGACTGTTTCGTGTCGTGCCCAACGTGCTGTTCTGTTTTGACGGCGACCAGGCTGGCCGCAACGCCGCCTGGCGAGCACTGGAAGCGGCTCTGCCCTGCCTGCAAGACGGCCGGCGCGCACGCTTCCTGTTCCTGCCCGAGGGTGAAGACCCCGATACGCTGGTCCGCTCCGAAGGGACGGATGCTTTCCGCGCACGAATCAATCAACACGCTCAACCGCTGGCGGATTACTTTTTTCAGCAGCTGACCGAGGAATCGGACCCGCGCTCGCTCGAAGGCAAAGCCCACATGGCCACCCTCGCCGCGCCGCTGATCGATAAAGTCCCGGGCGCCAACCTGCGCATCCTGATGCGCCAGCGCCTGAGCGAAATTACCGGGCTCAGCGGTGAAGCCGTAAGCCAACTGGTGCAAAGCGCACCGCAGGAAGCGCCACCGACTTACGACCCGGGCATCGATTACGACGCCATGCCGGATTACAGCGACCACCATCAGCCGCAGGCACAAGAGATGTACGTGCCGCAGCAGGAATGGACACCGAAAAAACCCGGCGCCGGCGGCAAGAAGTGGGACAAAAAGCCCTGGGACAAGAACGGCAAGCGCGGCGGTGACTACGACCAGCAAAGCACCCCGCGCAAACCGATCGCCGTAGAAGCCCCGACCTTGATTGCACTGCGCACGCTCATTCATCACCCGGAACTGGCTGGCAAGGTAGAAACCGCCAATCATTTCGCCAATGAGAGCAACACCTACGCGCAACTGCTGGTGGCCCTTATCGAGGCCGTGCAAAAAAATCCTAGGCTAAACTCAATTCAGTTGATGGCTCGCTGGCACGGGACCGAACAGGGCCGCCTTCTCAAGGCATTAGCGGAAAAGGAATGGCTGATTGACGGCGATAACCTTGAACAACAGTTTTTAGACACCATTACTAGGCTATCAGCCGGTCAACACACGGATAGCCTGGAAGCACTCATCAGGAAAGCGAGGCAGCCAGGATTGACTGCAGAGGAAGCAACTCAGATCGCAAATCAGATGCGCGACCTATTAAAACGCAATATGGCTGTATCAAACCCGACCTCAACTGGCGCGTGAGGTCATAGCTCAGGTATAATCCTCGGCTTGTTTTTTGCCCGCCAAGACCTTCAGTGGATAGGGTGTTATGTCCGGAAAAGCGCAACAGCAGTCTCGTATCAAAGAGTTGATCACACTTGGTCGTGAGCAGGGTTACCTGACTTACGCGGAGGTCAACGACCACCTGCCGGAGGATATTTCAGATCCGGAACAGGTGGAAGACATCATCCGCATGATCAATGACATGGGGATCAACGTATTCGAGGTTGCGCCAGATAAGGATTCCCTTATGCTGGCCGACGCCGATACCGACGAAGCCGCGGCCGAAGAGGCAGCAGCAGCGTTGGCAGCGGTCGAGACCGACATTGGTCGCACCACCGACCCAGTGCGCATGTACATGCGTGAAATGGGTACGGTAGAGCTCCTCACACGTGAAGGCGAAATCGAAATCGCCAAACGTATTGAAGAGGGCATCCGCGAAGTGATGGGCGCAATCGCGCACTTCCCTGGCACGGTTGACCATATTCTCTCCGAATACACTCGCGTCACCACCGAAGGTGGCCGCCTGTCCGACGTCCTGAGCGGTTATATCGACCCGGATGACGGCATCGCGCCGCCTGCTGCAGAAGTGCCGCCGCCCATCGATCCGAAAGCCGTGAAAGCGGACGACGATACCGATGACGATGACGCCGAAGCCTCTGATGACGAAGAAGAAGCCGAAAGCGGTCCGGATCCGATCATCGCAGCCCAGCGTTTCGGCGCGGTCTCCGATCAGATGGAGATCACCCGCAAGGCGCTGAAAAAGCACGGCCGTACCAATAAGCTGGCCATCGCCGAGCTGTTGGCCCTGGCTGAGCTGTTCATGCCGATCAAACTGGTGCCGAAGCAATTCGAAGGCCTGGTCGAGCGTGTTCGCAGTGCCCTGGATCGCTTGCGTCAGCAAGAGCGCGCAATCATGCAGCTGTGCGTGCGTGATGCCCGCATGCCGCGTGCCGACTTCCTGCGCCAGTTCCCGGGCAACGAAGTTGACGAAAGCTGGACCGACGCACTGGCCAAAGGCAAAAGCAAATACGCTGAAGCCATTGGTCGCCTGCAACCGGACATCATTCGTTGCCAGCAGAAGCTGACCGCGCTGGAAACCGAAACCGGTTTGACGATCGCCGAGATCAAGGACATCAACCGTCGCATGTCGATCGGTGAGGCCAAGGCCCGCCGCGCGAAGAAAGAGATGGTTGAAGCGAACTTGCGTCTGGTGATCTCCATCGCCAAGAAGTACACCAACCGTGGCCTGCAATTCCTCGATCTGATCCAGGAAGGCAACATCGGCTTGATGAAAGCGGTAGACAAGTTCGAATACCGCCGCGGCTACAAATTCTCGACTTATGCCACCTGGTGGATCCGTCAGGCGATCACTCGCTCGATCGCTGACCAGGCCCGCACCATCCGTATTCCGGTGCACATGATCGAGACGATCAACAAGCTCAACCGTATTTCCCGGCAGATGTTGCAGGAAATGGGGCGCGAACCGACCCCGGAAGAGTTGGGCGAACGCATGGAAATGCCTGAGGATAAAATCCGCAAGGTATTGAAGATCGCTAAAGAGCCGATCTCCATGGAAACCCCGATCGGTGATGACGAAGACTCCCATCTGGGTGATTTCATCGAAGACTCGACCATGCAGTCGCCAATCGATGTCGCCACTGTTGAGAGCCTTAAAGAAGCGACTCGCGAAGTCCTGTCCGGCCTCACTGCCCGTGAAGCCAAGGTTCTGCGCATGCGCTTCGGTATCGACATGAATACCGACCACACCCTCGAGGAGGTTGGTAAGCAGTTCGACGTGACCCGTGAACGGATTCGTCAGATCGAAGCCAAGGCGCTGCGCAAGCTGCGCCACCCGACGAGAAGCGAGCATTTGCGCTCTTTCCTCGACGAGTGATCACAAAACCCCCGGCCCAGGCCGGGGGTTTTGCTTTTTACAGATAAAAATCCCCGCACTTCCCCCCCATCGAATTGCCCGTCTACACTCGAAACATTCCCCCGAGCCATAACGAGACCGTTATGCCCAGACTGCCGACCGTGCTTTTTTTGCTGTCGCTGATGACCTGGACCGCAACGGCTGGCGCGCTGACTCTTACTGACGATGAACGTCGCTGGCTGACGGCCCATCCGGACTTGCGCCTGGGTGTCGATGCGTCCTGGCCGCCTTTTGAGTTTCGCGATGACCAGGGTCGCTACCAAGGCCTGGCTGCAGATTACATCGACGTGATACGCCAGCGCCTGGCGGTCCAGCTCACACCTATCGAGCCGGTGAGCTGGACGGTCGTTCTGGAACAGGTCAAACAAGGAAAAATCGACTTGTTGCCGGGCATCATGTCGACCCCCGAGCGCCAGGCATACCTGTCCTTCACTCGCCCTTACCTGGACTTTCCCATTGTCATCCTTGCCCACGTCGGCGGCGCCCAACCGCGCAAACTTGAGGACCTGTACGGCCTGAAAATCGCCGTGGTGGAAAACTACGCACCGCATGAACTATTACGCACGCACAATCCAGACCTGAATCTTGTGGCGATGCCCAACGTCAGTTCAGCGCTGCAAGCATTGGCCACCGATGAAGTGGACGCCGTGGTGGGCGACCTGGCTTCCAGTGTCTGGAGCCTGCGTCAGCTCAAGCTGGAAGGCCTGTATGTCAGCGGCGAAACGCCCTATCGGTATCAACTGGCCATGGGTGTGCCTCGGGACAACAAGGTATTGGTCGGCATTCTGGACAAGGTCCTGGCAGACATGAGCCCCGCTGAAATCAGTGCCATTCAGGAGCACTGGGTCGGCACCGTTCTGGATCATCGAACGTTCTGGTCCGACCTGCTGGTATACGGCCTGCCGGGGTTATTGCTGCTGATTACCGTGCTGGTGGTGGTTATCCGTATCAATCGCCGATTGAGTTCTGAAATTTCCCGGCGGGTGGATCTGGAACAGGAACTGCGCAGCAGCGAGTACCACTACCGCGGGCTGGTCGAGAGCCTTTCGGCCATTGCCTGGGAAGCGCGGATGACCGATTTCACCTACAGCTATGTGTCGCCTCACGCTGAAGAATTGCTCGGTTACCCCCTGGCCCATTGGCTGATACCCGGCTTCTGGCGCAACATCATCCACCCCGCCGACCTGACCCGCGCCCAGACCTTCTGCGATCACGAAGTGCTGGCCGGACGCGATCACAGCCTCGACTACCGGGTGATCACCGCTGATGGCCGCTGCATTTGGGTACGCGACATCGTCAGCCTGATCGAGCACGGCCATGAACCGGTCATGCGCGGGCTGATGATCGACATCAGCGAGGCAAAACGCACCGAAGAAGCACTGCGCCTGTCGGAACAGAAATTCGCCTCCGTGTTCCAGCAATGCCCGGACATTCTGGTCATTGCGAGACTCTCCGACGGTTGCCTGCTGGAGGTCAACGAAGCCTTCGAAGAGCAGATCGGTCTCAAGGCCGAAGAGGTGATCGGCCAGACGGCCACCGACCTCAATATCTGGGGCATCCCCGGCGTAGGGCCGGGCCTGTTGCAGCGGTTGCAGGCCGGCAGCATCCGTAACCTGGAAATGCCCTTTCGCCGTAACAATGGCCAAGTGTTTACCGGACTGATCTCCGCGGAACCGTTCGACCTCGACACCACCCCGGCGCTGGTGGTGGTGGTACGCGATATCACCCAGCTCAAAGAAACCCAACAGCAACTGCAAACCTCCGAAGAAAAATTCGCCAAGGCCTTCCACGCCTCGCCGGACGGCCTGCTGCTGTCCCGACAGAGTGACGGTCTGCTGCTGGAGGTCAACGAGGGTTTCAGCCGTATCACCGGCTTCAACAGCGCCATGTCCGTCGATCGCTCGGCGCTGGACCTGGGAATCTGGGTCAATCTCAACGAACGCAAGCAAATGCTCGACCTGCTGCACCGGGACGGTTTCGTCCGCGACTTCAGTTGCCATATACGCCGCAGCGACGGGCAAATTCGCCTCTGCGAAGTGTCGAGCCGTCCACTTCCCATCGGCGATGAGGACTGCATGCTGACCATCGCCCGGGATATCACCGAGCGGCATCTGATGCAGGAAAAACTGCAACAAGCCGCAACTGTGTTCGAGAGCACGGCCGAGGGCGTGTTGATCACCGACACCCAGCAACACATCAGCGCGGTCAATCGCGCGTTCACAGAAATTACCGGTTACAGCGAGAGCGAAGCGCTGGGCCACACCCCTCGCCTCCTCGCCTCGGGCCTGCATGACAGCGCGTTTTATGCGGCCATGTGGCATCAACTGACGGCCGAGGGTCATTGGCAGGGCGAGATCTCCAACCGGCGCAAGAATGGCGAACTCTATCCGAGCTGGCTGACCATCAGCGCGGTGCGCAATCGCGACAAATTCATCACCCATTTCGTCGCCGTGTTCGCCGATATTTCCAGCCTCAAGCATGCCCAGGCAAAACTTGATTATCAGGCCCACCACGATCCGCTGACAGGCCTGCCAAACCGCACATTGTTCGAGAGTCGACTGCTGACCGCACTCAATAACCAGCAGGAAAACGGTGGCCAGGGCGCGGTGCTGTTCCTGGACCTGGACCGTTTCAAACATATCAATGACAGTCTCGGCCATCCGGTCGGCGACTTGCTGCTCAAAGGCATTGCGGTGCGCCTCAAGGAGCAACTGCGCGACATCGATACCGTGGCGCGACTGGGCGGCGACGAGTTCATTATCCTGCTGCCCGGACTGCAACAATCCAGCGATGCCGACAATATCGCGACCAAATTGCTCAACTGCTTTGGTGCGCCGTTCCAGGCCGGCGAGCACGAGTTTTTCATCAGTGCCAGCATCGGCACCAGCCTCTACCCCAAGGACGGCTGCGACGTCGCCACCCTGGTCAAGAACGCCGACGCGGCGATGTATCGCTCGAAAGCCAAGGGCCGCAACCGGGTCGAAAGTTATACCCGCGACCTGACCGCCCAGGCCAGCGAGCGCGTGGCACTGGAACATGAACTGCGGCGCGCCATCGAGCGCAACGAGCTGCACCTGCACTACCAGCCCAAGCTCAGCCTCGACGACCATAGCCTGGTCGGTGCCGAAGCGCTCCTTCGCTGGCGCCACCCCACCTTCGGCGACGTGCCGCCCGAGCACTTCATTTCGCTGGCCGAAGAAAACGGCATGATCCTGCAAATCGGCGACTGGGTACTCGAGACCGCGTGCCGGCAAATGTTCGAATGGAGCCAGCTCTACGAATCTCTCGGCCCGTTGTCCGTCAACCTCGCCGGTGCGCAACTGCGCCAGCCGAACTTGCTCGGCCGCATCGAACAATTGCTCAAGGACAACCGCCTCCGCCCCGACCTACTGCAACTGGAAATCACCGAAAACTTCATCATGAGCCAGGCCGAAGAGGCGCTGACGGTTTTGCATCAACTCAAGCACCTGGGCGTACAACTGGCCATCGACGACTTTGGCACCGGCTACTCATCCCTGAGTTACCTCAAACGACTGCCGCTGGACATTCTCAAGATCGACCAGTCTTTCGTCCGTGGCCTGCCGGATGATCCGCACGACGCCGCTATCGTTCGCGCCATCATTGCCCTGGGCCGCAGCATGCAGTTCACGGTCATCGCCGAAGGTGTAGAAACACTGGCACAGCAGGAATTTCTCGCGCAGGAAGGCTGCGAACAGATCCAGGGCTACATCGTCAGCCTGCCGCTACCACCGGACGAATTCGCGGCGACATTTCTTCGTACAACTGTATTGGATTTTTCGGATAGCACAGCCGAGAAACCATCGCTATAATCCGCGGCCTACTGAGGGCCTATAGCTCAGTTGGTTAGAGCAGAGGACTCATAATCCTTTGGTCCACGGTTCAAGTCCGTGTGGGCCCACCAAACAAGAAAGCCGCGCATATGCGCGGCTTTTTCGTGTCTGCGTGACTGGTTATTTTGAACTGTTGTTTAATTGCTCACTTCGCAAAGTTTTCGATTTTTACCTGTCCCTCAGGAAATGTCGCAATGATTTCCAGCTCGCCCCCCATTGCACGGATGTAGTCGCGCAACGTGCTGATGTACATATCGGTGCGTCGCTCCATCTTGGAAATCGCCGCCTGATTGACGTGCAGCGTCCTGGCCAACGTTTCCTGGCTCAATGCCTGCGCTTGGCGCAACTCGTGCAACGGCATTTCCGCTCGCAGTTTTCGAACCAGCGCATCGACGCGCTCTTGAGACTCTGGTGAACGCTGCGCCACCAAATCAGCGAATTGTTTAGCCATTCTCATAGCCCTCTTTTTTCAATAGTTCCAAATGCTCGTCGTACAGACGTTCCGCCAGTGGCACATGCTCCAGATACCATCGAGCCTGCCCGGTTTTATTACCGCCGATCAGCAGGATCGCGCATCGCCGCGGATCAAAGGCATAAAACACACGGTAAGGTTTTCCAGCGTGTTGCACTCGTAACTCGCGAAGTTTGCCATGTCGCGATCCCTTGATATCGCTGGCGTGAGGAAAACCCAAGTGCGGCCCGTCATCACCTAGCAACATGACGGTTGCCTGAACCGAGTCCTGCTCTGCTTCGTTAAGACCATTCCACCAACCTTCAAACTCATCGGTATATTCAACGTCCCACTTCATACAAATATGCCACCTAAGGAATATAACCTCAAAGGAATAAATGTAGAGACACCTGCGGCTGGCTGCCCACCCGAAATGCCATGGAGTTGTTAGGGATGATTTCTGCGAATCGTCTAGATTTCTCCAATCGCTGAGACGGTGAGTCAGGAGCCAAAAAAAAACCGCGCATATGCGCGGCTTTTTCGTACCCGGGGTTCAATCCTTACTCAGGCAACGCATACGCAATCACATAATCCCCACGATCCGTCGACTGACGCGCACCGCCCACCGTCAGCAGGATGTACTGCTTGCCGGTCTTCGGCGAAACGTAGGTCATCGGACCCGACTGACTGCCCACAGGCAAACGGGATTTCCAGATTTCGTTGCCGTTACCCGTATCGAAAGCGCGCAGGTAGAAATCCTGGGTACCGGCAAAGAACAACAGGCCGGATTGTGTGGCCAGGGAGGCGCCCAGGGTTGGCATGCCGATCGGAATCGGCAAGTGCATGCGGATACCCAGCGGGCCGGTGTCCTGCACGGTGCCAACTGGCACCTGCCACATCAGCTTGTGGGTCTTGAGGTCGATGGCGGACATGGTGCCGAACGGTGGTTTCTGGCACGGAATGCCGGCCGCCGACAGGAAGCGTTCGCGCATGGCGCCGAACGGCGTGCCTTCCTGGGGCACGACGCCCATTTCGATACCACTGGCCCCGGCGGCGATCTTGTTGCGCGGGATCATGTAGTTGGCCAGGCCGAGGCGCATATCGTTGACGAACATGTAGTGGGTGTTCGGATCAACCGAGACACTGCCCCAGTTCATGCCGCCCAACGAGCCCGGGAATTGCAGCGCTCGATCCAGGCCCGGCGGGGTGTAGACGCCTTCATGACGCATGCCTTTGAACTGGATGCGGCACATCAACTGATCGAACGGCGTCGCGCCCCACATGTCAGCTTCGATCAGGGTCTTGTTGCCGATTGACGGCATGTCCACCGAGAAAGGTTGGGTCGGCGAGTAGCGTTCGCCAGGCACATTGCCCTGCGGTACCGGGCGCTCTTCGACGCGGGCGATAGGCTCGCCGGTGGCACGGTTGAGCAGGAAGATTTCGCCCTGCTTGGTGACTTGCGCCAAGGCCGGCTGCAGGCCGCCCTTGTCGTCGGGCACGTCATACAGCAACGGCTGCGCCGGGAGGTCGAAGTCCCACAGGTCGTGGTGAGTGGTCTGGAAGTGCCAGCGCACCTGACCGGTCTTCACGTCGATGGCGACGATGGACGAGTTCCACTTGTCATCGAAGGCCGTACGTTGACCGCCAAAAAAATCCGGAGTGGCGTTGCCGGTGGGCAGGTACACCAGACCGAGTTTGGCGTCGTAGGACATGGCTGACCAAACGTTCGGCGTGCCACGGGTATACGTCTCGCCGGCCGGTGGCCGTTTGGTGGTGTTGGGATTACCCGGATCCCACGCCCAGGCGAGCTCGCCGCTGCGCACGTCATATGCGCGCACCACGCCCGGCGGTTCGCCGGTGGAATAGTTATCGGCCACGCGGCCACCGACGATCACCACGTCACCAGCGACCAATGGGGTCGAGGTTTGCTGGTAGTAGCCCGGTTTGACTTCGCCCATGTCGGTTTTCAGGTCGACGGTGCCTTTGTCGCCAAACTCTTCGCACGGCTTGCCGGTTTCAGCATTGATTGCAATCAGACGGGCATCGCCGGTCGGCAGAAACAGACGTTTCGTACAGGCTGTCGGCGGATTGTCCGAAGATGCAGGCGTTTCGGAATAGCCCAGGCCACGGCAACGCTGCCAGTTTGGTGCGGTGCCTTGCGGATCGAATTTCCAGCGCTGAGTGCCTGTATCTGCGTCGAGGGCGAAGACTTTGCCATAAGCGGTGCAGGTGTAGACCGTGTCGCCAATTTGCAGCGGTGTGTTTTGATCTTCGGCGCCGGCGCCAGTGCTTTCAGGAATATCGCCGGTGCGGAAAGTCCACGCCACCTGCAATTTGTCGATATTGCCTTTGTTGATCTGGTCCAGCGCGGCGAAGCGGTTGCCGGCGGTGGTGTTGCCCCAATGGGCCCAGTCTTTCTGTTCGGCGCCCGGTGCGACCGGCGTAACGGCCGGCTCATTGCTGGCCTTGACCACATGGGTCGGCACGAACATGTAAGCCATCGTTGCGACGACAGCGAGCCCCAGAATACCCGCAAGTCCGTAAGCGCCACGGCCGGCAGTCGCGCCCGACGCACGCACCAGGGTCGGGTAGATCAACGCGACAACCAGACCAATAACGGCGAAGGTCAGCACGCGCGAGACCAGCGGCCAATATTCGAACCCGGTGTCCCAGACGGCCCAGATGGCAGTCAGCATCAGCGCCAGGCCATACAACCACGCGCCTTGTGGCTTGCAACGGGCGATCATCAGCCCGGAGACCAGCATCGCCAGCCCCATCAGCAAGAAATACCAGCTACCGCCCAGAGCAACGAGATAGCCGCCGCCACCGGCCAGGCCAAGCCCGATCAATGCAATCAGGACACCCAGCCCCATCAGCAGCCATTTGCTGCCGGCGGCAGCCCCAGAAGTATTCATGTCGGAAATTTTCCCCATTTGTGACAAGCGCGGAATAATGTACTACCTGGTTACTTATGGCAATTTGTCGCAGGTAAAAATGTCCTGAACGGTACTGAGGCTAGATCAGAGATCCGCGTTGCGGGCGGTGCTGTAACATGCGGAACCATTGATTTGTGTTGCTGGAGACGCCCCTTGCCTGACACTCGCCCACCCGTTCTTGACGAAATCGACCGCCAATTGATTGCGGCCCTGCAGATCAATGCCCGCGAAAGCGTGGCCATGCTCGCCCGGCAACTGGGGATCGCGCGCACGACCGTGACCTCGCGGCTGGCGCGGCTGGAAAAAACCAAAGTCATTACCGGGTACGGCGTGCGGTTGGGCCAGCGGGTGGTGGATGGCGGGTTGCAGGCGTACGTTGGTATCACGGTGCAACCGCGGTCGGGCAAGGAAGTGCTGCGTCGCCTCGGCGCCATGGCTCAGGTTCAGCAGTTGTGTGCGGTCAGTGGCGAATTTGATTATGTGGCGTGGTTGAGAACTGATTCGCCGGAGCAGCTGGATCAGTTGCTGGATCAGATTGGCAGCGTGGATGGAGTGGAGAAGACGACCACATCGATCATATTGAGTAGCAAGATTGATCGGGGGCAGCCGGTTTGACTTTGGGCCGGTAGTTCTCGGGTGACTGATCCGGCCTCTTCGCGGGCAAGCCTTGCTCCTACATTGTCAATGTGCAGTATTAATTCGTCATATTGATCAAATAACTGGCGAAACGACGACACATTGCGTCTTATTAACGTGTTCTACGCTCTCTAGAATGGCTGGCATCTTTTCCTATACTCAGATGCGCACTCCGCGTCCGGTCGCCAGCAAGGTCAGCCATGAACAAGAACAATCGCCATCCTGCAGACGGTAAAAAACCAGTCACCATTTTCGGCCCTGATTTTCCGTTTGCCTTCGACGACTGGATCGAACACCCGGCCGGCCTCGGCCGCATTCCTGCACACAACCACGGCGCCGAAGTGGCGATTGTCGGCGCGGGCATCGCTGGATTGGTAGCCGCCTATGAATTGATGAAACTGGGCCTCAAACCAGTCGTCTACGAAGCCTCGAAAATGGGCGGCCGTCTGCGCTCCCAGGCATTCAACGGCGCCGAAGGCATCATTGCCGAGCTTGGCGGGATGCGTTTCCCGGTGTCCTCCACCGCGTTTTATCACTACGTCGACAAGCTCGGCCTCCAGACCAAGCCCTTCCCGAACCCGCTGACCCCGGCTTCCGGCAGCACGGTCATCGACCTGGAAGGCAAAACCCATTACGCACAGAGCCTGGCGGATCTTCCTGCACTGTTCCAGGAAGTGGCTGACGCCTGGGCGGATGCACTGGAAGCCGGTTCGCAGTTCGCCGATATCCAGCAAGCGATCCGCGACCGCGATGTGCCGCGCCTCAAAGAGCTGTGGAACACCCTGGTTCCGCTGTGGGACGACCGCACCTTCTACGACTTCGTCGCCACGTCAAAAGCCTTCGCCAAACTCTCGTTCCATCACCGCGAAGTGTTCGGCCAGGTCGGTTTTGGCACCGGCGGCTGGGACTCGGACTTCCCGAATTCGATGCTGGAAATCTTCCGCGTGGTCATGACCAATTGCGACGATCACCAGCACTTGGTAGTCGGCGGCGTGGAGCAAGTGCCGCTGGGCATCTGGCGCCATGTGCCGGAGCGCTGCGTACATTGGCCGGAAGGCACCAGCCTCAGCTCGTTGCACAGGGGCGCACCACGCTCCGGGGTGAAAAAAATCGCCCACGCATCGAATGGCCGCTTTGCAGTCACAGACAACTACGGCGATACCCGCGAATACGCTGCCGTGTTGACCACCTGCCAGAGCTGGCTGCTGACCACACAGATCGAGTGCGACGAAACCCTGTTCTCGCAAAAGATGTGGATGGCCCTGGACCGCACCCGCTACATGCAATCGTCGAAAACCTTCGTGATGGTCGACCGCCCGTTCTGGAAGGACAAGGACCCGGAAACCGGCCGCGACCTGATGAGCATGACCCTCACCGATCGTCTGACCCGTGGCACCTACCTGTTCGACAACGGCGACGACAAGCCCGGCGTGATTTGCCTGTCGTACTCGTGGATGAGCGACGCGCTGAAAATGCTCCCGCACCCGGTGGAAAAACGCGTGAAGCTGGCGCTGGACGCCTTGAAAAAGATCTACCCGAAAGTGGACATCGCCGCGCGGATCATCGGCGACCCGATCACCGTGTCCTGGGAGGCCGACCCGCATTTCCTCGGTGCATTCAAAGGCGCCTTGCCTGGCCATTACCGCTACAACCAGCGCATGTACGCTCACTTCATGCAGGACGACATGCCCGCCGAGCAGCGCGGGATTTTCATCGCCGGCGACGACGTTTCGTGGACGCCGGCCTGGGTGGAAGGCGCGGTGCAGACCTCGCTCAACGCGGTGTGGGGCATCATGAAACACTTCGGCGGTGAAACTCACGCCGAGAACCCGGGTCCAGGAGATGTGTTCAACGAGATCGGTCCGATCGCCCTGCCCGAGTAAGAGGAATCCGAAATGCGTGTAGCCCTTTACCAATGCCCACCGCTGCCCCTGGACGTCGCCGGCAATCTGCAACGCTTGCATCAGCTCGCGCTGGAGGCCAAAGGCGCCGATCTGCTGGTGCTGCCGGAGATGTTCCTGACCGGCTACAACATCGGTGTCGACGCCGTCAGCGTCCTCGCGGAGGTATACAACGGTGAATCGGCGCAACACGTTGCGCGCATTGCCAAAACCGTAGGGATCGCCATTTTGTATGGCTATCCCGAACGCGCCGAAGACGGACAGATTTACAACGCTGTGCAACTGATCGACGCCAACGGCGAACGCCTGTGCAACTACCGCAAGACTCACCTGTACGGCGACCTCGACCACTCGATGTTCAGCGCCGGGGAAGATGATTTTCCGCTGGTGGAGCTCAATGGCTGGAAGCTCGGCTTCCTCATCTGCTACGACGTGGAGTTCCCGGAAAACGCACGGCGCCTGGCCTTGGCCGGCGCAGAGCTGATCCTGGTGCCGACGGCGAACATGATTCCCTACGACTTCGTCGCCGACGTCACCGTCCGCGCCCGCGCTTTCGAAAACCAGTGTTACGTGGCGTACGCCAATTACTGCGGCAACGAAGGCGAGATTTATTATTGCGGCCAGAGCAGCATCGCCGCACCGGATGGCAGCCGCATCGCCCAGGCCGGTCTGGACGAAGCGTTGATTGTCGGCGAGCTGGACCGCCAGTTGATGGTCGACTCCCGCGCCGCCAATCGCTACTTCCTGGATCGTCGCCCCGAGCTTTACGAAACGCTGAACAAGCGCTGATCCACCGATATCCGCTAGCATTAGCGTTTCTCTGTTCTGGAAGTGCTCATGCCTGCGTTGAATCCCCTTCGCCCCCACACTGAAACCCTGGCCAACGGCCTGCGGGTAACGCTGCGTCATTCGCCGACGCTGAAGCGCTGCGCGGCGGCATTGCGGGTTGCCGCGGGCAGTCATGATGTACCTTTGGAGTGGCCCGGACTGGCGCACTTTCTCGAACACCTGCTGTTTCTCGGCACTGAACGTTTTCCCACCGCTCAAGCACTGATGGCCTACGTGCAGGGTCATGGCGGACAGGTGAACGCGCGAACCAATGAACGCACCACCGACTTCTTTTTTGAATTGCCGGTGCAGGCATTCAGCGGTGGGCTGGAGCGTCTGTCAGACATGCTCGCGCACCCATGTATGAATCCGGACGATCAGCAGCGCGAACGAGAAGTGCTGCACGCAGAATGTGTCGCCTGGTCGCAGGACCCGACAGCGCAACAGCAGCAGGCGTTGTTCGAGGGGCTTTCGCCTGCGCATCCGCTGCGTGGGTTTCATGCCGGCAACCGCGACAGCCTGCCCGTGCCGCAACCCGAATTCCAGCAAGCCTTAATGGATTTCTATCAGCGTTTCTATCGGACCGGGCAAATGACGTTGAGCCTGGCCGGACCGCAGAGTCTGGATGAGTTGCAGGCATTGGCTGAACACTTTGGTGCTGCGATCCCTGCCGGCGAAGCGATACCGCAATCAACGCCTGCACCGCTGATGGAATCCTCGGACAACCGTTATCAACAGGCGAGCGAGCGACGACTCGATCTGGTGTTCGCGCTTGAAGCGCTGCCCGACGCTTCGCGCGAGGCGTTGGCGTTTCTGTGCCACTGGCTGAACGCTGCGAAAGCCGGCGGGTTGCTGGATGGATTGCAAAAAAACGGGTTGGCCGACAGCCTGAAGGCCAAGCCGCTGTATCAGTACGCCGGCCAAGCGTTATTGCACGTTGAGCTCAGCACTGCCCAACCCGACCACGTCATCCGCGAGCGGCTTCTGGATTGGCTGGGCTTTTTTGCTGCTCAAAAAGAGTGGGCCAGTCTGCGCGCCGAATACGCCACCCTGCTACAGCGCCAGCAGCAAGTCAGCGGGGCTTTGCAATTGGCGCAACAGGATGTCGAGCAGCTTGAGGCCGGGCTATCGGAACAGGGCGTTATCGCGCTCAAGGACATCCTGAAGAAAATCGGTGCTGTGGATAACTTCAGCGGCGAGTGGCAACTGCCGACGCCTAATCCGTTTTTACCCGTCGAGGCGCCGGTGACCCATGCCGGCCTGATTCGTGGCCAAACCAGTAAACATCGCGGTCTGCGCACGTTTGCCCAGGATCGCTCGCGCAGTCGTCGCGAAAACTCCCCGATACAGTTCAGTCAGGCGTTGCCGGATAACACCGATGAAGGGGTGATTTATCTGCGCTGGCGGCTCGACCATAGGCCCGCATCCAGCCTCCAGTCGCACCTTGAGAATCGCCTTGCCCCCCTGCGTGAAGATGCCCGTCAGGCCGGCGTCGACGTTTCCTTCAGCGCATCGGGAAATGAATGGCTGTTGAAAATGACGGGGCTTCAGGAACCAATGCCTACCGTCCTCGAACATGCGCTGAAAGAGCTGACAAATCCTGATGCCGTTCTCTCACAGAAAGAAACGCCAAGCGCTGGGCTGATACCGATTCGGCAATTACTCAAGGCTTTGCCCGAGCGCTGTCTTGAATCCACCGCCGAGTCGAATGACTTGCAACAACTCTGGGCCACCGCACGCTGGGATGGGCTGGCGATCGGTCTGTCCGCTCAGACCCAAGCGGCCATGGGTCTGGGCTTGAGTCGCGTGCCCGGCGTTGCGGGCAATCAACTGACACCTGCGCCATCGATCCGCACTCAGCGTCTATGGAACAGTGTCGACACCGGCTCCAGCGAACACGCGCTGCTACTCTTCTGTCCGGCCCCGACTCAGGACATCGCCGATGAAGCCGTCTGGCGTTTGCTCGCTCATCTTGGACAGACGCCGTTCTACCAGCGTCTGAGAGTCGAATTGCAACTCGGCTATGCGGTGTTCAGCGCCCTTCGACAGATTCATGGGCAGACGGGACTGCTGTTCGGCGTGCAATCTCCAAACGTCACCCCTTCGGACTTGCTGGAACATGTCGAACAGTTCTTACGGAGTCTGGAGGGGATGCTCGACAGCATGGACGACGCGGCCATCATCGAGCAGCGCCAGTCATTGGCCGAGCAGTTCGACAGTGCGGCGTTGCCCATGGCGCAGGCCGCAGAGTTGCTTTGGCAGGGCAAACAGGCCGGCCACTCGTCGGATTATCGTGAACAACTGACCGAGGCCATTTTGCTGATCGATCGTCCGGCGCTGTCAGCCGCGGTCCAACGGCTGAATCAGGCCGAAGGTGGCTGGCGCTGCCTGGCCAGCGAACCCTGCCCAAGCGCAATCTGGCAAGTGGCAAAATGATCATTACCGCTGGTGCAATTAGCTTTTTCCGAGAATGCTGGGCAATCAGTCTGTAATTTTGAGTAACATAGCCACCTAACTATCTGAACATCTCCGGCTGGAGGTGGACTATATGTATAGATCTCAACTGTCCCATCACCTGAAGGAGCGCTCCCATGTCCTGGTCCAAACCTGCTTACACCGACCTGCGTATCGGCTTTGAAGTCACCATGTACTTCGCAAGCCGCTAAGTTTGTATAGAAGTGCAACGCCTCGGTTTACCGAGGCGTTTTTATTTTCAGCGTCGATAGGGAGCGATCATGTTCGTCCAGATTCTAGGTTCCGCCGCCGGCGGTGGTTTCCCGCAGTGGAACTGCAACTGCGTGAACTGTGCAGGCTTTCGCAGTGGCACCGTACGGGCCAAGGCGCGGACCCAGTCGTCCATCGCGATTTCCGATGACGGCGTGAACTGGGTACTGTGCAACGCCTCGCCTGACATCCGCGCCCAGCTTCAAAGCTACAGCCCGATGCAACCCGGTCGCGCCCTGCGTGATACCGGTATCAGCGCGATCATTCTGATGGACAGCCAGATCGATCACACCACCGGCCTGCTCAGCCTGCGCGAAGGTTGCCCGCACAATGTCTGGTGCACCGACATGGTCCATGAGGACTTGAGCACCGGGTTCCCGCTGTTCACCATGTTGACCCATTGGAACGGCGGGCTGAACTGGAATCGCATCGAACTCGACCGCAGCTTCACCATTCCGGCCTGTGCGGGCCTGCGTTTCACCCCGCTGCCCCTGCGCAGCGCCGCGCCGCCCTACTCGCCCCACCGCTTCGACCCGCACCCGGGCGACAACATAGGCTTGATCGTCGAAGACCTGAACACCGGCGGCAAGTTGTTCTATGCGCCAGGGCTGGGCAAGGTCGATGCGCCATTGCTGGAGATCATGGCCGGCAGCGATTGCCTGTTGGTCGACGGCACGATGTGGGATGACGACGAAATGCAGCGCCGTGGCGTCGGCACCCGCACCGGTCGGGAAATGGGCCACCTCGCGCAGAACGGCCCCGGCGGCATGCTGGAAGTGCTGGAACAACTGCCCAAGCAGCGCAAAGTGCTTATCCATATCAACAACACCAACCCGATTCTCGATGAGGATTCGCCGGAGCGTGCCGAGCTGGCCCGGCGTCAGATTGAAGTGGCGTATGACGGCATGAGTATTGTGTTGTAGGACGCCGAGACCGCTTCGCGGTCTATCGCGAGCAGGCTCGCTCCCACAGGGGAATGCGACCCACTGTGGGAGCCAGCCTGCTGGCGATGAGGCCAGTGTAGATACCAAAGAATCCACCGGTTGTATTCCGGAGAACCGCAATGACCGACACCCCGCTGTCCACCGCCGAATTCGAAGCCGCCCTGCGGGCCAAAGGCGCCTATTACCACATTCATCACCCGTATCACGTGGCGATGTATGAAGGCCGGGCGACCCGCGAGCAGATCCAGGGCTGGGTCGCCAATCGCTTCTACTACCAGGTGAACATTCCCCTGAAAGACGCGGCGATCCTTGCCAACTGCCCGGACCGCGAGATTCGTCGCGAGTGGATTCAACGCTTGCTGGACCACGACGGCGCCCCCGGCGAAGACGGCGGTATCGAGGCCTGGTTGCGCCTGGGCCAAGCCGTCGGCCTGGACCCGGACCAGCTGCGCTCACAGGAACTGGTGCTGCCCGGCGTACGTTTCGCCGTCGACGCTTACGTCAACTTCGCCCGCCGCGCCAGTTGGCAGGAAGCCGCCAGCAGCTCGCTGACCGAGCTATTTGCGCCGCAAATCCACCAGTCGCGCCTGGACAGCTGGCCGCAGCATTACCCATGGATCGACCCGGCCGGGTACGAGTATTTCCGTACCCGTCTGGGCCAGGCCCGACGTGACGTCGAGCACGGCCTGGCGATCACTTTGCAGCACTACACGACGCGGGAAGGCCAGGAGCGCATGCTGGAAATTCTCCAGTTCAAACTGGACATTCTTTGGAGCATGCTCGATGCCATGAGCATGGCCTACGAACTGAAGCGCCCTCCCTATCACAGCGTGACCGAACAACGGGTCTGGCACAAAGGAATCACCTTATGAGTTTCGATCGCAGCAAGACCCCGACCTGGCGCCCCGGCTACCGCTTTCAGTACGAACCGGCGCAAAAAGGCCACGTGCTGCTGTACCCGGAAGGCATGATCAAACTCAATGAAAGCGCTGCGCTGATTGGCGGCTTGATTGACGGCGAACGTGACATCGCGGCGATCATTGCTGAACTGGACGCGCAGTTCCCCGGGGTGCCCGAGCTCGGTGAAGACATCGAGCAATTCATGGAGGTCGCCCGTGCTCAGCACTGGATCGAACTTGCCTGACGCCGCGTCAGACACGTTACCGCCAAAACCCGAAATCGGCCTGCCGCTGTGGTTGCTGGCCGAGCTGACATATCGCTGCCCGTTGCAATGCCCCTACTGTTCCAACCCGCTGGATTTCGCCGAACAAGGCAAAGAGCTGAGCACCGAACAGTGGATCAAGGTATTTCGCGAAGCGCGGGAGATGGGCGCGGCACAGTTGGGCTTTTCCGGCGGTGAACCGCTGGTGCGCCAGGACCTCGCGGAGCTGATTGCCGAAGCGCGCAAACTGGGGTTCTACACCAACCTGATCACGTCCGGCATCGGCCTGACCGAGCAGAAAATCAGTGATTTCAAAAAGGCCGGCTTGGACCACATTCAGATCAGCTTCCAGGCCAGCGACGAGCAGGTAAACAACCTGCTGGCCGGCTCGAAGAAAGCCTTCGCCCAAAAGCTGGAAATGGCGCGCGCGGTCAAAGCCCACGGCTACCCGATGGTGCTCAACTTTGTGACCCATCGCCACAACATCGACAAAATCGACCGGATTATCGAGCTGTGCATCGCCCTTGAAGCTGACTTTGTGGAGCTTGCCACCTGCCAGTTTTACGGTTGGGCACAGCTCAATCGGGTCGGGCTGTTGCCCACCAAGGAACAGCTGGTCCGCGCAGAGCGCATCACCAACGAATACCGCGCCAAACTGGAAGCCGAAGGGCATCCGTGCAAGCTGATTTTCGTCACGCCGGACTATTACGAAGAACGCCCGAAAGCCTGCATGAACGGCTGGGGCAGTATTTTTCTGACAGTGACCCCGGACGGAACGGCGCTACCCTGTCACGGCGCCCGACAGATGCCGGTGCAATTTCCCAATGTGCGCGACCACAGCATGCAGCACATCTGGTACGACTCGTTCGGCTTCAACCGCTTTCGCGGTTACGACTGGATGCCCGAGCCGTGCCGTTCGTGCGACGAGAAGGAAAAGGACTTCGGCGGCTGCCGCTGCCAGGCTTTCATGCTCACGGATGACGCGAGCAACGCCGACCCGGTGTGCAGCAAGTCGCAACATCACGACGTGATTCTCAAGGCCCGCGAAGAAGCCGAGCACGCGACCCAGACCATTGAACAACTGGCCTTTCGCAATGAACGAAACTCAAGACTCATCGCCAAAAGCTGAACCCTTCAGCGCCATCAGAGCGGTCGCCGCCGGTATCGATTTCGCCGAATTGCAGGTGGGCCCTCATGGCCTGTTCTGGAACGAGTACCGCCCCGAAGATGCCGCGTGCCGGATCTGGCATTGGCGCGACGGGCAAGCGCATTGCCTGACGCCGTCGGGTTTCAGTGTGCGCAGTCGGGTGTACGAATATGGCGGTGGGGCGTTTTGTCTGACCGATGACGGGGTGATTTTCGTCAACGAGGCAGACCAGCAGATGTATCGGCAGTCGCTAAAGGGCGAAACGCCTGAACGGCTGACCTCGAATGAGTGCCGTTACGGTGATCTGCAATTCGCCAACGGCCAGGTGCTGGCCGTTGAGGAAAACCGTGACCGGCATCGATTGGTGGCGATTGATGTGGCGGCTGGAACGCACCATGTGTTGGCGGAGGGCGCCGATTTTTACGCCGCACCGACACTGAGCCCCGACTCGCAACGACTGGCGTGGATCGAATGGAGTCGCCCCGATCAGCCCTGGACCGCCACCCGACTGAAGGTCGCCGAACGCCAAAGCGACGGCCGCTTTGCAGAACCGCGCTGTGTCGCTGGCGAGGCTATTCAGGAGTCGCTGCAACAGCCGCGTTTCGATAGCGACTCCCGCCTGTTTTGCCTGACCGATCGTGGCGGCTATTGGCAGCCGTGGGTGGAATCAGCCGACGGCCTGAGCCCGCTGCCCAGTGCTGCGGCGGATCACGGACCGGCACCGTGGCAGTTGGGTGGCAACACTTGGTTGCCTCTGGGCGACGCGCGTTATTTGGCCAGTTGGACCGAAGGCGGGTTCGGAAAATTGGGGTTTTGCGGCGACACTTGTGAAGACTTTACCGGCGACTACAGCCGCTTCCGTCATCTGGCACTGGATGCGCAATTCATTTACTGCATCGCCGCTTCGCCCGTCAGTTCATCGGCCGTGATCGCCATCGACCGCAACACCCGCAAGGTCAAGGTCCTGGCGGGCGGGACTACCCCGCTACCCGCCGAGCAAATCAGCCGCCCGCAAACCCTGCGTTACCCGAGCGGTTCGGGTGAGGCCCATGGTTTCTTCTATCCGCCGATGACCAACGACGCCAAGCCGCCGCTGGTGGTGTTCATCCACGGCGGCCCGACATCGGCGTGCTACCCGATGCTCGACCCGCGCATCCAGTACTGGGCGCAACGAGGCTTTGCCGTCGCGGACCTTAACTATCGGGGCAGCAGTGGCTATGGCCGGGGATATCGTCAGGCGCTGCATTTGAGCTGGGGGGATGTCGATGTCGAAGATGCTTGCTCGGTGGTCAGCTACCTCGCCGAACGCGGGATGATTGACGGCAGCAGGGCGTTTATCCGCGGCGGCAGTGCCGGCGGGTACACCACGCTGTGCGCATTGGCGTTTCGTAAAGTCTTCCGCGCCGGCGCCAGCCTGTATGGCGTCAGCGATCCCGTTGCATTGGGTCGGGCAACGCACAAGTTCGAAGGCGATTATCTGGATTGGCTGATTGGCGATCCCGTGCAAGACGTCGAGCGATACGCTGCACGGACGCCGTTACTGCATGCGAGCAACATTAGCGTGCCGGTGATTTTCTTTCAGGGTGAGCTGGATGCTGTCGTCGTGCCACAGCAGACTCGCGACATGGTCGAGGCGTTGCAGAAAAACGGCATCCTGGTGGAAGCGCATTATTACGCGGACGAACGCCACGGCTTCCGCAAGGCCAGGAATCAGGCCCACGCGCTGGAGCAGGAATGGTTGTTTTATCGGCGGGTGATGGCGGCGGACTGAAGGTCGTGCCGCGTGCGGAAAGTGTGGCGCCCCCATCGTCGGAACGCCGCCCGTAGCCGGCTAGCTCCCACAGGCTTGTGTTCGCCACAGATCTAATGTGGGAGCTAGCCGGCTACGGGCGGCGTTCCGACGATGGGGGCCTATCTGACGCTGTAGCACCTAGCGCTTGGCGATGATGTACACCGCATGCACGATCCCCGGAATGTAACCGCACAACGTCAGCAGAATATTCAGCCAGAACGCCCCGGCGAAACCGACTTGCAGAAACACACCCAATGGCGGCAACAGAATGGCGATGATGATTCGAATGAAATCCATGGGGTCAGCTCCTGATTTGAAGTGGGCTCATGCGAGCCATACCTCTAATCGACCCTTGCCGTTCGTCAGGGTTCAGTGTCATCGAGCCAAAGTGCTATCGCTGTTTATGAAGACAAAAAAACGCCCCACGCCGAAAGAATCAGGCGTGAGGCGTGCGTTATACCGCAAGACGGTTCTGGAATTCGTGTAGGACCGGTCTGATCAGACGGCAATTCCTTTGCGGCACTGGAGTTGTGCGGTGCGCACACGAGAGAAGGCACGGGCCAGGCGCAGAAGCATTTCGTCGATGTTGACCTTGCTGATGGTGAGTGCTGGGGTAAAGCGCAGGCAATCAGGCTGCGGGGCGTCGAGCAACAAGCCTTCGTGCAACGCAGCTTTGACCAAGGCCTCAGCCGAATCGTCCGACAGCGTAAGCCCCCAGAGCAGCCCTTGACCCCGTAGCTCCCCATGGGCGTAGCGATGGGACAAACGCGCCAGGCCTTCGCGCAGGTGCTGCCCCGCTTCCTGCACATGGTGGAGAAAACCTTTGTCCTGGACGCTGTCGAGCACGGCAACACCGGCCGCTGTCATCAGTGCGTTGCCATGGTGCGTGCCGCTGAGTTCGCCGATGTCGAAACAGCAGGCCTTACCGCGCGCCAGCAATGCAGCCAATGGCACTCCGCCGCCGAGCCCTTCGCCCAGGACAACGATATCGGCCCGAACGCCGTAGGATTGTTCCGCGAGCAAGGTGCTACAGCGACCGATACCGGTGTGTACTTCATCGAGGATCAACAGAATGCCCAGTTCTCGACACAGGCGTTCGACCCCTTTGAGGTAATGTTCGGTGGCCGGAATCACCCCGGTCCGGCTCTGTACCGGCTCAAGCAGGATTGCCACAGTTTCGGCGTCGACAGCCGCGTGCATCGCCGCAAGATCGTTGAAGGGAACGTGGTGGAAGTCCGACGCCGACATCGCTCCGAGACTACGACCATGAGCGCCATTGCTGGCAACGATAATGCGCGAAGCGCCGCCGCGATGCAGTTGCCCCCATTTGCGCGCCAGTTTGACCGCCGCTTCACAGGCTTCAGTGCCGCTGTTCAGAAAATACGCCTGGTCACTGCCTGTGTGGGCGCAAAGCCGTTCGGCCAGGTTGAGCATGCCGCGGTTGTGCAGGCCAAAACCCGGATTGATCAGCGATTGGGCGTGTTCCGAAATGGCGCGGACCACTGCCGAAGGGCTGTGTCCAAGGCTGTTGACGCCGCCTCCCTGGCAGAAATCCAGATAAGCGCGGTCATTGCTGTCCCAGAGCCAGGAGCCCTGGCCGCGCACAAAAACCTGTTTCGGGCGTTCGACGCTGGGCATCAGGCATTCGCTGGACAGGTTGTCCCCTTTGGCCGGCAGGAAATCGTCCAAGGCCAGGTCATCGAGGCTCGGTGGAGTGCGCCGCAAACTGAACAGATTCATTTGAAAAAACCTTGCTTGAGGTTTTTTGCCTTACCTATGTAAACGCCCTTGGCATAAACGGTATTCATTGCGCTCTTTGGCCCTGTAAGCCTTTTGAATGCGGTTAGACTAGGCTCAGCCACGGCCTTGGGCCATTTCGATTTCCGAGCATTTTCGATAAGAGTTACTTATGGATTTCAAGCAACTGCGATATTTCGTCGCGGTCTACGAAGAAGGCCATGTGGGCCGGGCTGCCGAACGGCTTTCAATCTCTCAACCCGCGCTGTCCCAGCAGATTCGCCACCTTGAACAAAACCTCGATGTGAGCCTGTTCGAGCGCAGCAGCAAACGCCTGCTGCCGACATTGGCGGCCCACACGTTGTACAACCACGCCCTGCCCTTGCTCGATGGTTTGCAACGGGCGCGTGAAGCGTTGGGCAATTTCAAGGGACAAGCGCTGCGCACCCTGGCCATTGGCGTGCTGCAAACCGTTCACACCAGCCTGGTGCCGCAAATGCTTGAGCGTGTACGCAAGGCGCAGCCGCATCTTGTGGTTCAGATCTACGAACTGACAGGCCTGGAAATCGAACGACGCTTGCTCAATGGTTCTCTGGACATCGGGATCAGCTACCTGCCGCCTCGCCAGCCGGGATTGCACGGCGTGATGCTGTACGAAGATGAACTGACGCTGGTCATCCCGGCGGATCACCCTTTGCGGGAATTCAAGAAAGTGTCCATGAGCCAGGCCGCCGAGTTGCCGATGCTGCTGTTGGGGGAAGAGTTTCAGGTACGGCAGATCTGGCAGGCGCAACTGACCGCGCTGGGGCGGCGACCGCACGTTCAGGCTGAGCTGAACAACATGGCGGGGATCCTCGACAGCCTGCCACACACCCGATTGGCCACCGTGCTGCCCGGGCGTTCGCAAAAGACGCTCGATACCCATGAACTGCTGTGGAAACCGCTGACCGAACCACGGGTGCCGTTGAAAGTGGGATTGGTGTGTCGCGATGTGCAGCGACAACAGGCTTCGCTGGCCTTGCTGCGCACACTCTTGGAAGAGGTGATGAACAGCCCTGATGGGCGCCTGAACAGCACGAAAACCCTTGATGGGCTGAGCTGAACACTTTTCTGCGGGCAAAAGAAAACCCCGCCGAAGCGGGGCTTTGCAGACTGTTTCCCTGACATCCATTTCACTCCGCCGTCCTGGCAGAATCCTACGTGTCCGTGTTGTTGCTTTGCGCTTCCTGCGCTACGTCCATGTAAAGTAGATTAGCTGTGGATCCAATTTGCTTCTATGGGAGAACAGCAGCACGTCATGTAAGTGAATGCTTACAAAGCGACACAGTATCAGAACTGCGCAGCGTCCAGCAGGAACAGCGACTCGCTGCCCGCCTTCACCGACGCACTCAACGAGTGAATACGCGGCAGCAGGCGTGCGAAGTAAAACCGCGCCGTACCCAGCTTGCTCGCGTAGAAATCGTCTTGCGCTTCTTTACCCAAAGCCGCCTTGGCCATCAGGGCCCACATGTAAGCGTAAGCCACATAACCGAAGGTTTGCAGATACTCGACCGACGCGGCGCCGATTTCATTCGGGTTGTTTTTCGCACGGTCCAGCAGCCACGCCGTCAGTTCGTCGAGGGTGGTGACGGCATCGTTCAGCGGCTTGGTGAACTCGGTCAGGTCAGCACTGGCCGTCGCCGTGAAGTGACGGATTTCATCCGCGAACAGGTTGTAGAACGCCCCGCCGGTACCGACGATTTTGCGCCCGACCAGGTCGAGCGCCTGGATGCCATTGGTGCCTTCGTAGATCTGGGTGATGCGCACGTCACGCACCAGTTGCTCCTGGCCCCACTCACGGATGTAACCGTGGCCGCCGAACACCTGCTGGCCATGAACGGTGGTTTCCAGACCGAGATCGGTCAGGAACGCCTTGGCCACCGGCGTCAGCAACGCGACCAGATCTTCTGCACGTTTGCGGGTCGTGGCGTCCTCGCTGAACTTGGCGGTATCGAGTTGCATCGCCACGTAAGTGGAGAATGCACGGCCACCTTCGTTCGACGCTTTCATGGTCAACAGCATGCGACGCACGTCCGGGTGGACGATAATCGGGTCTGCAACCTTGTCCTTGTTTTGTGCACCGCTTGGCGAACGGCTTTGCAGGCGGTCGCGGGCGTATTCGACGGCGTTCTGGTACGAACGCTCGCCAGTCGCCAGGCCCTGAATACCTACGCCCAGACGCTCGTAGTTCATCATGGTGAACATTGCCGCCAAACCTTTGTTCGGCTCGCCAACCAGGTAACCCACGGCCTCGTCGAAGTTCATCACGCAGGTGGCGGACGCCTGGATGCCCATCTTGTGTTCGATCGAACCGCAATTCGCCGGGTTACGCGCGCCCAGGCTGCCATCGGCATTGACCATGAACTTCGGCACCAGGAACAGCGAAATGCCCTTCGGACCCGCCGGTGCATCCGGCAGTTTGGCCAGCACCAGGTGGATGATGTTTTCGGTCAGGTCATGCTCACCACCGGTGATGAAGATCTTGGTGCCGCTGACCTTGTAGGAACCGTCGGCCTGAGGCTCGGCCTTGGTGCGGATAATTCCCAGGTCTGTACCGGCATGTGGTTCGGTCAGGCACATGGAACCGGCCCAGACACCGGCGTACATGTTCGGCAGGTACGCAGCTTTCAGTTCTTCGCTGGCGTGGGCATTGATCGACAGGCAGGCGCCGGCGGTCAGCATCGGGTACAGACCGAAGGCCAGGCTGGCGGAGTTGACCATTTCTTCGACCTGAGCCGAAACGGCCTTGGGCATGCCCATGCCGCCGTAGGTTGGATCGCCACCGACACCGACCCATCCGCCTTCGGCGTAAGTCTGATAAGCCTGTGGGAAACCTGCCGGCGTGGTGACGGCACCGTCCGCCCAATGGCACCCTTCTTCGTCAGCCGCACGGCTCAGTGGGGCGATGCTTTTGCTGGTGACTTTACCGGCTTCTTCCAGAATGGCTTCGACGGTTTCCGCGTCCACGGTCTCGGCCAGCGCAGGCAACTGGGCCCAGAGTTTGGCGACCTCGAAAACTTCATTGAGGACGAAGCGCATATCGCGCAGGGGCGCTTTGTAGTCAGCCATGGCAAACCTCACAAGAACTAAACAGGTGATTCGTAGGGTGGTACTTTCGTTGGCCCGAGTGTAACTCAACAACTTTTGCGACACATAGGGTCAGCCCATGACCCTTTTGTAATTTTTAGTCATCGACCATCTGGTCATAAAAAAGCCCGCAGTTAAGCGGGCTCCTTTGTGACTGGTTTTGAAAGATTAAAGCGCAAACAGCTCCGCCGGCAGCTTCATCAGGCAATCGCTGCCCGCTTCTACGGCGGCGCGATGAGCGGTGGTTCGCGGTAGCAGACGCTTGAAGTAAAACTCGCAGGTTGCCAGTTTGCCCTGGCAGTAATCGCTGTCTCCGCTGCCTGCATCGAGCTGAGCCTGAGCCACCAGCGCCATGCGCAGCCACAAATAGCCGAGGATGATGTAGCCGCTGTACATCAGGTAATCCACCGACGCGGCACCCACTTCGTCCGGATTTTTCATCGCCGCCATGCCGACTTGCGTGGTCAACTCGCCCCACTGCCGATTCAGATCGTTGAGCTGCGCCACGTAGCTGGAAAGCTGCGGATGACCGGCATTCGTTGCGCAGAATTTGTGAACGATTTTGGTGAAGCCTCGCAGCAGTTTGCCCTGGCTGCCGAGCACTTTACGCCCCAGCAGGTCCAGCGCCTGAATGCCGTTGGTGCCTTCATAGATCGGTGCAATCCGGCAATCGCGAACCAGCTGCTCCATGCCCCACTCACGGATGAAACCGTGGCCACCAAACACCTGCATCCCGTGGTTGGTCACTTCCAGCCCGGTGTCAGTCATGAACGCTTTGCAGATCGGTGTCAGAAACGCCAGCAGGTCTTCGGCATCCTGACGCGCGGTTTCATCCGGGCTCAGGTGCGCGACATCCAGCAGTTGCGCAGTGAAATAGGTCAGCGCCCGATTGCCTTCGTTGAAGGCCTTCATGGTCAGCAACATCCGGCGCACATCCGGGTGGACGATGATCGGGTCGGCGGCTTTCTCTGGCGCTTTCGGGCCGGTCAGCGAACGCATTTGCAGGCGGTCATTGGCGTATTTGATCGCACCCTGGAAGCTCGCCTCGCCCAGACACAGCCCCTGCATACCGGTGCCCAGGCGCGCATGGTTCATCATGGTGAACATGCAGTTGAGGCCTTTGTTCGGCTCACCGATCAAGAAGCCCTTGGCTTCGTCGAAGTTCAGCACGCAGGTGGCCGACGCTTTGATGCCCATTTTGTGTTCGATCGAGCCACAGGAAACACCGTTGCGCTCGCCGGCTTCACCCTGGGCATTCGGCAGGAATTTAGGAACGATGAACAGCGAAATGCCCTTGGTTCCCGCAGGAGCGTCCGGCAGTTTCGCCAGCACCAGGTGAATGATGTTGTCGCTCATGTCGTGCTCGCCGGCCGAGATGAAGATCTTGCTGCCGGAGATCGCGTAACTGCCATCGGCGGCAGGCATGGCGCGGGTCTTGATAATGCCCAGGTCGGTGCCGCAATGGGCTTCGGTCAGGCACATGGTGCCGGTCCATTGGCCGGCGGTGAGTTTGCTCAGGTAGGTGTGCTTTTGCTCGTCGGTGCCGTGGGCGTGGATGGCCGACATTGCACCGTGGGTCAGCCCCGGGTACATGCCCCAGGAGGTGTTGCTGGAAGCGATCATTTCGCTGATGACCAACCCCAGTGAACTCGGCAAGCCCTGGCCGCCATAAGCCGGATCGGCCGCCAGGCCATGCCAGCCGCCCTCGACGTATTGGGCGAATGCCTGCTTGAAGCCCGCAGGTGTGGTGACCACGCCATTGTCGAAATGGCAGCCTTCCTCGTCGCCGCTGCGATTGAGCGGTGCCAGAACGTTTTCACAGAATCGGGCGCCCTCTTCCAGGATCGCGTTGACCATGTCCGGGCTGGCGTCAGTGGCACCCAGCGCGGCGTAGTTGCTGTGAAAGTCGAAGACGTGGTCGATCAGAAAGCGCATGTCGCGCAGGGGAGCTTTGTACTCGGGCATGGTCATTTCTCCGGCAGCAGATGGCTCAAACCTACTGCTGCCGACCTTCCCTCACAATCACAGTGCAGGCGCTGAATGCGCCATCATCACTCAACCTGCAGCGGCATCCATCCGTACCGCGCCACGGCGGGTCTGACCGAATGCCACCACACAGTTTCGCCCCGCGCCTTTCGCGCTGTAGAGCGCTTCATCCGCCGACTTGAGCACTTTTTCGGGCGTGCGCTGCTCCACCCGCTCGGCAACGCCGATGCTGACAGTGACCGACACACTTGACGCGCCCGAACCCGAACGCTTCTGGCGCCCCTGCTGATCGTCCTGCGGCCGGCTGTCCTGATTGCGCAGCTGAATGTTGTAGGTCGCGATGGACTCACGGATGACTTCCAGGTGCGGCATGCACTCTTCGAGCGTCTTGCCCGCGAACACCAGGGCAAATTCCTCGCCGCCGTAGCGATACGCCCTACCGCCGCCGCCGATTTTAGAGAGTTTGCTGGCAACCAGTCGCAGCACTTGGTCGCCGACATCGTGACCGTGGGTGTCGTTGAATTTCTTGAAGTGGTCGACGTCGCTCATGGCCAGCACGTAATTGCGCCCCAGCCGTTGCATGCGCTCGTTCAGGGCGCGACGGCCGGGCAAACCGGTCAGCTCGTCGCGGAAGGCCATTTGATAAGCCTCGTGTGCGACGGCGGCGGCGATCATCAGCATGACCTGGCTGCACATGATGTTCAGGGTAAACGGCAGGATGAAGGTTTTCGGCAGCGCCCAGAACAACCCGAGCAAGCCCACCAATTGTGCGGCGTGCAAGGGGCGCGGATTACGCCAGTATTGCCAGCTCAACAGAAGGAACGAGGCAATGAACACGGGGTAGGACAGCTGAATCAGGCTCATCCATGCGCCATGAAGGGCAGGCCAACGGATTTCCGACAGCCATATCAACAGCGCCTGTGGGTAACTTTGTTCCAGCCCCAGTGCCACGCTGCCCACCGCCAGTAACACGGCGAAACGCGCCACCATGTCCTGGAACAGGTGGGTGCGCTCCTGCCACGCCGCGAATACGCCAAACAACAGCGGCAGCAGCAGGCAACACAAGTGAAAGACCACGGCGGCGTCGTCACGCACCTTGCCGTTGTCGCGGTAATAGTCGGTTTGGGTGTCGAGCAGAAAGTAGGCGATGTACACCGTGACCATCAGAAACAGTTCACGCTGGCGTCGGTAAACCGCGCAGTAAGCACCGCCCAGCAACAGCACCAGGGTTGGCAGCACGTTGAACAGCGAAGTGAAAAAGACGTTCAGGTCCTTTACATACGCAGCCGCGAGCCCCGCAATCAAAAGCAGAAGTGACGGTAGGAAATGACTGAAACGTACAGCGGAAGAACGCGGCAAGGGTAAAGCTCCGACCGTCATATCGATAGATGGCATTGTGCCCTCTACTTTAACGGCAGTAACCCTGATTTTCTGAGCGTTCGCCAAGGTTTTTTTGACGCCGCATTACTGACTGCACTCCCGGCAGCCAGTAATGCGCCTTTCACCGCCGTCAAAGATCGTTATTGAACGGCTGCAACGGCCCCTCGCTGACAGCGCGACCTTCCGCACCGACCGGTTTGAGCGTTACCAGCGCATCCGCGCCTTGCCGGGTGGTGATCTTCGGACTGACCGGTTTTGGTGTCACCGCGTTTTCATCCCCCACATGCCCTTGCGGTATTACCAGCGACGGATGATCGAACGGGGCTTGCTCCCAGGCCACACGCGGATCGGTCAGGCCGACCTCCATGAATTTGACCAGGGCATCGACCTCATCGGGTGTCAGGTTCAGGTTCGTCATATCCGGGTCGAGGTTCGAGGTGTTGTGCTGGTTCACGGCAGGGTGCTCGAAACCGCTGGTGTTGTTCGCGTCCTCGCCGCGCCGGTCGCCGCCCCGGTTGTAGAACTCCATGACCTGTTTGAGCGTCGCGCGGCTGCCGTTGTGGAAATACGGCCCGGTCAACGCGATATTGCGCAGGGTCGGCGTCTTGAACGCACCGTCGACCGCATCGCGGAAGCCGGGATTGGGCTTGAGCGTCGCATCGCAAGGCAATGCCGCACTCAAGGGCGCTTCAAAGGTGCACACGTCGACGTCCAGCGAGTCAGGAATTTTGCCGCCCTGGATCTGCGTGTTGTATTCACGGGTGAACGCCAGCGGGTTACCCCATGCGTCGGTTCCGCCGAGCGCCAGGTCTTCCGAGGTCGGACGCACGCCCGTGTTGTAGAACCCGTTGTCGTACAGCGTGGTCAGGTTGTCCGCCATCACCATCCGTTCAATGCGTTCACGCGGATGGAACAGCAAGCGGCTGCCGGCGTTGGTCAGTTCCGCGCCACCATGGCAACTCACGCACTTGCCCTTGCCGAGGAACAGATTCATCCCCTCGACCTGCTGGGCATTCATCGCTTGATGATCGCCTTGCAGGTAGGCGTCCAGCGGCGCCTGGTCCGAAATCAGCGTCGATTCATACATCTGGATCGCGAGCCCGAAGAACAGTGGGAAGTTGGCTTCCATTTGCGTGTACGGCGCGCCACCCAGCGAAACCTGCTGTGTGGCGTTCCACAACCGAGGCTGGAAGGCGTTTTTGATCAGCTCGCGGTAAGTGGGCCGCCGCGCGCCGGACACCGGGCCGAGCACCGAGTCGGTGGACGAAATCCGCTGCTGCTTGAGCATCAGCGTGTCGAGCATGCGCCGGCCGATGTCCGCAAACGTACGCCCGCCGCAGGACATCTCGACCGGACTGCCCGGTGGGCCTACGGCTTGCGAGGCCGCCGACGCATCGTTGAGCGCCAGCCGCACTTTAGTCGCCACGCCGCTAGCGTCTTTGGTGACGAAGATCCCGGCATCGGGGTCGCGGTTGCCGAAGGGCGAAAACCCGTTGAACACGTTATTGGCCCGACCGTCCCAGAAATTGCGTACGTTGAAGGCTGCGTTGATCACCGACGGTGCGTTACGCCCCGTTGCACGGCGGACATTGATGCCTCCCACCTGGAAAACGCCATCCGGCTGCTGCGTGCATTTGTCGAAGCGCGGCTGGTTGGGTTTGACGAAGTTGGCGTCGACCACGCCTTGTGAGCCGATCACATCGTCCGTCGAAAAGAGAATGGGCGAGTTGCGATTCAGCGGATCAGCCAGCACGTGGGTGGGGAAGTCGGTTTTCTTGAGCGTGTAATTCGGCCCGCCCTTGCCGCCGGACAGGGTTGCGTAAGTCGCGACGTCGCCAGGAATACCCGACGCGACAAAGGGTTTGTTGAAGATCGACGTGACGTTAGCGTTGGTGTTCGCCTGGCCGGGGTTGATCTGGTTGGTGATGCGGTGATCGACGCCCGCGTGGAAGTGGCAGGACGCACAGGCGGTGGCGCTGTCGCTGCCGACCTCCATGTCCCAGAACAGGGCCTTGCCCAAGAGAATCGCCGCGCTGCGATTGAGCACGTAGTCGCTCATCAGATCGACTTTGCGCCCGCCTTCGGTTCCCGAGGGGTCAGGCGGAGTCATGCCGCGCAATGATTGCAGAGTGGGTACCTCGGGCACGGGCGGATCTATCTCCGGCGCGGCGGCGGCCCATGCTTTCATGACCGGCAGGCCGCCGACCAGTAAAGCGCCCGCCATCGCACAGGCCAGGCGGGGAGTTCGAAAGATGCTCAAGTACTTAACCATGATGACATTCTCGATTCAGTACGGAGTAGCCAGGCTCCGTGATTATCCTGTTGCGAGATGAACTCATCGCCATGAATCCGGCCACTCGCGCCTGCGATCGAACCAACGTTAAAGTTGGCAGGCAGGGCAATGCTTCGCTGGCAAAGTACTCTCTTGGCTCAGGCTTTATTCAAACTTTCTCTGTCGCGCCTCAGGGGGCACTTAATCCAACTCTAGCTGTAACAAGAGATTTCAACAGCGAAAAACAATATTTTTTATTTTGGCGTCGACAAGTAAAAACCGCTCAACAAAAACCCAGCGAGGTGTAAATCAACGCGTTTCATCATTATTGGTGCACTTCCCCCCCCACATATGGGTGGCATTCCCCAACAGCCATAGTCCGGTGTCCATGAGAATACTTAATTCGTTGATATATATGGATAAAAATACGTCTAATGATTGTTTTTAAACCTGGCAAATTTCTTGCTAAGACTCATTACGGAGCATTAGTCAAATACACTAGTTTCATGCGTGCGCAAGTTGCACTGCGTGAGCTATTGCTTTTTTATTTACAATCAACCAATACAACTTTAATGCTACAGACAACAAAAATACTGCTTGCCAACCATTCCCACTCAGAGTACATATAAGCAACACTTCTCATTAACTGGATGGTGAAAAAACCGACCAGAACAGAATTAAAACTTTTTTACTTAAACCCTAATATGGGTATATATACCCCCCTATATTGGTGGATATCAATCGGCAGCCTTTCGCGCAATGCCGATAACAGCGGCGCAGCCCGCATTTTATATGCACTAACGATTGTTTGTGCCGGACAGGCACGACAACTGCTTAGCACGCCTCAGGCTCACGGAAATGTCTCTCGCGATGGTGTCCCTAACCGGCCAACACAGCGCGCATTGCATCCGGGGGGTGAGTGGCGATCACGTATCGACTGTCCAAAATCGCAGCCACTTTTCTTCCGGATCGAGCCCACTCGACGCTCACGCCTTTCCGTCTTTCTTGCGCGGGACTCAGCGCATCAGCAGGCCTGCAAGTCGATTGGCCGGGAACTGGTCCTGCAAGATTCTGGAGAGAACCATGAGCTTATCTGTACACACAAAGACGCTCGCTGTATCGCTGCTCCACAAACGACTCGGCCGTCACGCGTTACTCGCCTGCTCAGTCGCCGTCACACTGACCCTTGGGGGTGGTGATGCGTTTGCGCAAGGGGGGACCGCCAAACCCGTCAAAGGCGCGCCCTCGCCGTTTTCGACCCCCACGCTGCCCAACCCGGTCTTCACCAACCCGGATGCGATTCATGGCTTCGACATGACGGGTTTCATCCAGAACATGACCCTGGATTCCTCCAATGCGAATTGCCCGAATACCAGCGATCCCGGCCGTTACGGGGGCACGGTCGAACTGAACGGGGTAACCATCACGGTCCCCTGCAACACGGTTCTCCAAATGCCCGCCAATACCCTGACCTGGGCTGATTTTGTCAGGGGCGGACCGCTGGGTCTCAACAAGGCGCCGCTGTCCTACCCCTCGTTCGAAATCCATGTGGTGGGCAATACCGTCGGCAACAAGCAGATCGCCGGACTGATTTTTGTCTCCCAGCAATCAGCCAACGCCGGTAGCGGTGTCATCACCCGGATCGACTACACCAACGGCAACCTCGAAGTTGACAGCGGCAACTCGTCGCAACCAACGATCATCCAGATCAACGATCCGAATGGCCGTTTTGGCCGTGCCCAAAGCCCTGACCCTCGTTTCTCCGTTGATGATGCAAATCCGACAATTCACTCCGCCACTGGCTACCCGATGTGCGTGCCACGCACGATTTCCGGTGACGATGCGCTCTGTCCGCAGAAAAACCGGCCAAAAGTGGTTACCCCCACCACCACCAATAACTGCCGTAACTTCAGCCAGGCCGGCGTGACACTGCCAGCCAGTGGAGAGCTGTCCCGGCCGGCCGTGGGCCAGGTCTATTGCAGCCAGTTCGTCATGAAGAGATTCAGCGATGCTTCGCGTACCGCGACAGATCCCGACCCGATGCAACAGGCGCCCTTTGAAGTCGGCGACTTCATCAGTTACGCCGGCACCCTGTTCAAATCCGCCACATCGGGGGCCCCGGACTTTATTTCCGCGCACACGATCGAGGCGAACGTCGGGATCTACACGCAGCCCGGCTCACAACCCAGCTACCTGTCTATCGGGGAATTCGGGATCGGTACGGCCGACCCGGCAGCAACGGCCATTGGCGGGGCGGATCAGGAAACGCAGGACCGGATATTCCTTGAAGCCTCAACCACCGATATCAAGACACCAGTGGATATCTACCTGATCGATGTCAATCCAACGACGGGCGTGCAAACCAATCGCTGGGTCACGCCCTATGAGATGACAGGCGAATGCAATCCGGCGCAGAACCTTGCGGCGAGTTGCCTGGGTGCCTCCGGCGGCATCACCACCCAGAACATCGGCCCTCAACCACAACGCGCAAGAATACGCGCGACGAAGGCACCGGCCGGCCTGCTCAGCCAGCCGACCCGCACCTTGCGTGTCGTTGCGCGCTCACTGTGTGTTCCGCAGCAGTCGGCCTCGCAAACGGCTGTGGATAACTGCATCCAGAACGCCAGCAAGCAGACGGTGGCCAATGGGCTGATCGCCGGACAATACGTGGCACCGGTGTTTGAGTTCATCTTTCCAGAAAACGTCAAACCCGGCGACCCCGTTGTCCCGAACGACTTTTGGCACCTGCCGTTCTTGCGTAACGGAGAAGGCGTCAGCACACCAACAGGTGTCGGCCCTCTGGACCCGACCCCGTGGTGAACCAAGGCTGACAAACGCGCAAAAAAACCGCCGCTCCCGAAGGAGCGGCGGTTTTTTGAAGGACTGCGTTAAGGCTTAGTAGCCCAGGTCGAAGTTCTCTTCTTTCATGTCCATCAGGTTGTTGGCGCCCGACAGCATGGTTGCAACGTGTGTGCGGGTACGCGGCAGGATGCGCTGGAAGTAGAAGCGCGCAGTCTGCAGTTTAGCGGTGTAGAACGCTTCTTCGGTCGTGCCGGCCGCCAGTTTCTCGGCAGCCAGGCGGGCCATGTCTGCCCAGAAGTAGGCGAGGCAGGCATAACCGGAGTACATCAGGTAGTCCACGGAAGCCGCGCCGACTTCTTCGCGGTCTTTCATGGCGGCCATACCGACCTTCATGGTCAGCTCGCCCCACTCTTTGTTCAATGCAGCCAGCGGTGCGACGAACTCTTGAACGGCTTCGTTGCCTTCGTTGGTCTGGCAGAACTTGTGGACGATCTTGGTGAAGCCTTTGAGGGCCTCGCCTTGAGTCATCAGCACTTTACGGCCCAGCAGGTCGAGTGCCTGGATGCCGGTGGTGCCTTCGTACAGCATCGAAATGCGGCTGTCGCGAACGTTCTGTTCCATGCCCCACTCGGCGATGAAACCGTGGCCGCCGTAGATTTGCACGCCGTGGTTAGCGGATTCAAAACCGACTTCGGTCATGAATGCCTTGGCGATTGGGGTCATGAAGGCCAGCAGAGCGTCGGCTTTCTTCTTCTCTTCTTCATCCACGCCGTACTTGACGATGTCGACTTGCTTGGCGGTGAAGTAGACCATCGCGCGGTTGCCTTCGGCGAATGCCTTCATGGTCAACAGCATGCGACGTACGTCGGGGTGAACGATGATCGGGTCAGCGGCTTTTTCCGGCGCTTTCGGGCCAGTCAGGGAACGCATTTGCAGGCGATCACGCGCGTATTTCAGGCCGCCCTGGAAGCCGATCTCGGCGTGGGCCAGACCTTGCAGCGCGGTACCCAGGCGTGCGGTGTTCATGAAGGTGAACATGCAGTTCAGGCCTTTGTTCGCCGGGCCGATCAGGAAACCGGTGGCCGCGTCGAAGTTCATCACGCACGTGGCGTTACCGTGGATGCCCATCTTGTGTTCCAGGGAACCACAGGACACGGCGTTACGCGCGCCGATCGAGCCATCTTCGTTCGGCAGGAACTTTGGAACGATGAACAGGGAAATGCCTTTGGTGCCAGCCGGTGCATCCGGCAGACGTGCCAGCACGATGTGGACGATGTTATCGGCCATGTCGTGTTCACCGGCCGAGATGAAGATCTTGGTGCCGGAGACTTTGTAGGAACCGTCGGCCTGAGGTTCAGCCTTGGTGCGCAGCATGCCCAGGTCGGTGCCGCAGTGCGGTTCGGTCAGGCACATGGTGCCGGTCCACTCGCCGGAAACCAGTTTGGTCAGGTAGGCGTGTTGCTGCTCAGGCGTACCGTGCTCGGAAATGGTGTTCATCGCGCCATGGGACAGGCCTGGGTACATGCCCCACGACCAGTTGGACTCGCCAACCATTTCGCTGACGGCCAGACCCAGAGACTCCGGCAGGCCTTGGCCACCGTGCTCTACGTCGTGAGCCAGGCTTGGCCAGCCGCCTTCGACGAATTGTTTGTAGGCTTCTTTGAAACCAGTCGGGGTTTTAACGCCGGACTCGCTCCAGGTGCAGCCTTCGGTGTCACCCACGCGGTTCAGCGGAGCCAGTACCTGCTCACAAAACTTGGCGCCTTCTTCGAGAATGGCGTCAACCATGTCTGGAGTTGCGTCTGCACAAGCCGGAAGGCTCTGATAGTGCGCTTCGTAGCCGAGCAGTTCGTCACGAACGAAGCGAATATCACGCAAGGGGGCCTTGTAGTCAGGCATAGCGATAAACCTCTGCTGATGTAACCGGGAATGAACGACCGTTGTGATTTGTTGTGACGGTCAAACAGTTGTTTGAAACATACGTTTACGCCCAAATCTTGTCAAGCGCCGATCTTTTGCCGTTCGTCATCGCGAGGTGGAAAAAAGCGCGTACAGCCGCTCCCCGCCATTGCCGATGCAACACGAAGTATTAAAAAGATAAAGTGTCGAAAGAAAGACTTACACAGAAAAACGCCGCGAATGATCGCGGCGTTGGAGGTGCGGATTCAGCGAGGGATCAAGCGAAGGTATCGATCAAGGTGCCGAGCACTTCGTCGGAAGCCTTGGCGACTTTAGCGCCGGCCTCGACCTGAAACTTGCCCTGCTCCATCTCGACCAGATTGCTGGACAGGTCCGACTGTTGGCTCCGATCTACCGAACGCAGACGGTCAGCCTGAGCCTCGGACGACTGGCTGGTCACCGAGTGTTCGATGGTCGTATTGGCGATCTGGCCGGCGGCTTGATCGACACGGTTCTGCCCTGTCTGAAGAGTGCTCAGACCGGCATAAAAAGCGGTGTTACCTGAGATTTCCATGGGAGAACTCGTCCTTGCAAAGGATTGACTGCGGCCATTGAAGCAGACCCGCCAGCAAAAGGCCCGACAAAAACACTAATGGCACAGTGCCTTGTCATAGCTAAAACCCTAGTCCAGCAGATCCAGCTGAAGATGCTCCGCCACCGCCTCAGCCGTTACCACCTTCAGTTTTGGCACCCGGCCCAGGCAAGGCGCGGGAATACGCTCGGCCAGTGTGGCCAGGTTTTCCTCCAGGCGCGACGTCTTCGCATCGATGATGTTGGCCACCCACCCCGCCAGCTGCAAACCGTCCTGGGCAATCGCTTCGGCCGTCAACAGCGCATGGTTGATGCACCCCAGCCGCACACCAACCACCAGAATCACCGGCAGGTCCAGTGCCATGGCCAGGTCCGACAGGTTGTCCTGATCCGCCAACGGCACACGCCAACCGCCGGCGCCTTCGATCAAGGTGAAATCCGCCTGCATCTCCAGAATCTGCTGCATCGGCGTCAACAAGGATTGCACCGTCAGCGCCACGCCAGCCTCTCGCGCCGCCAGATGCGGCGCGATCGCCGGCTCGAACGCCACCGGGTTGACCTGTGCATACGTCAGCGGCACCGAGCACTCCGCCAGCAACGCCAAGGCGTCAGCATTGCGCAAGCCCTTGGGCGTCACAACGCAACCCGAAGCGACCGGCTTGCCCGCCGCCGTGCTCATGCCCGCCGACCGCGCGGCATGCAGCAGGCCAGCGGCTACCGTTGTCTTGCCGACATCCGTGTCCGTGCCGGTGATGAAATACGCTGCGCTCATAAGGGTTTCTCCAAAACGGCGTACACCACTTGATAAGTCGCCGGCAGGCCTTCGGCCTGACGAAACTGCTCATAAGCCTCGACCAGTCCGAGGATCCGCGCCCGTCCGGTCAAACCGCCCGGGCGACCGGGATTCAGGTTGTGCGCACCCAGCGCCTTGAGTTCATGGGTCAGGCTGCGCACGTCCGGGTAATGCAACACATGCGGACGCGTTTCCAGGCACACCACCTTCAAGCCGCTGTTCGCGCACAGCTGTTGATAAACCCCGAACTCACGGAAGCGGTTGACGTGCACCATGCCGTCGACCTGACGCCAACTGTCTCGCAACTCGTACAGGGTTCCCACGCACAGACTAGCAAACGCGAAAACGCCGCCGGGTTTCAGCACCCGATATGCTTCACTGAGCACCGAGGAAAAGTCTGCGCACCACTGCACGGCCAGGCTGGAGAAGATCAGGTCGCAAGTGGAATCCTGCAGCGGCAAACGTTCGGCATCGCCAGCAACGAAATGCGCAGCGCCGCCCAGTGGGCGCGCGTGATTGAGCATGCCTTCGGCGATGTCCAGCGCCACCCCGTGGCTGGTCGGAAAACGCTCACCCAGCGCACGGCTGAAATGCCCGGTGCCGCAGCCCAGGTCCAGCCATCGCCCCGGCACAAAATCGCCTGGCAAACGGTTCGACAATTGGTTGCCAACATCGCGCTGAAACTCGGCCACGCTGTCGTAGCTCGCCGCCGCGCGGGAAAAGGACGCCGCCACCTGGCGCTTGTCTGGCAAACCACCCGAGAGGTTGGGAAGGGATAAATCAGTCATCACCGGACTCATGCAAAAAGGCCTGGATTGCCCCCGCCACACCGTGGGGGTCTTCCAGAAGAAACGCGTGGCCGGCCTGTTCAATCAGACCGATTTCGACATCTGGCAGCAACGCCAGCAGTTCCCCGGCGGCTTCGGCCGGGACCAGGCCGTCATGGCCGGCAAACAGATGCAACTGTGGCCCCTGAAAATCCAGCAAGGCCTGGCGCATGTTTAACCCACCCAACAACTCCAGGCCGCTGAGCAGCACCGGGGCCGAGGTTTTCGGGGCGCCCGCCAACAACAGTCGTGCAAGAGAACGCGGGTCTTCAGAGCCTTGCGAGCACAACAGGCTGAAGCGCTTCAAGGTTGCGCCGGGATCAAGACGGCAACCGTCGAGGAAGGCATTGAACGTGTCTTCGTGCATGGCGTTTGTCCAACCCGCCCACGCCACGAAACAGGGATTGCTCGCCAGGGTCAGCAAGCCGCAGCAACGATCGCCCCGGCGCGCCGCCAGCCCGGAGGCGAGCATGCCGCCGAGGGACCAGCCGCCCAGCCAGGCGTCTTGAGGCAAGGTCGCATCCAGCTCATCGAGCCATTCTTCAATATCGCTCGATTCCAGCTCGGGCAGCGGTTCGATTTCGACCCGCAGGTGCTCGTCCAGCCCCTGCAACGCGGCAGCCAATGGCTCGAGCGGTGAAATGCCCAGGCCCCAACCAGGCAGCAGAATCAGACGATCACGCATGGCTTGGCTCCGGTCCCAGTTGTGCAAAACAGTCGGCCAGTCCATTTAACAATAGCTGCACCTGCGCTTCGCTGTGCGCGGCGGTCAGGGTCACGCGCAATCGGGCGCTGCCGGCGGGCACGGTTGGCGGACGGATCGCCGTGACCATCAACCCGCGTTCGCGCAGCATTTGCGACAGTCGTACAGCGCGGCCAGCGTCACCGATCATGATCGGCTGGATCGGCGTGAAGCTGTCCATCAACTCCAGGCCAATTTGCTCCGCACCCTGCCGGAACTGGCGGATCAGCGTCTGCAGGTGTTCACGCCGCCAGTGTTCGCTGCGCAGCAACTCGAGGCTTTTCAGGGTTGCGCAAGCCAATGCCGGTGGTTGGCTGGTGGTGTAAATGTACGGACGAGCGAACTGGACCAGACTCTCGATCAGTTCTTCGCTGCCCGCCACAAAGGCGCCAGCGGTGCCAAACGCTTTGCCGAGGGTGCCGACCAGCACCGGCACCTCTTCCTGGCTCAAACCGAAATGCTCGACGATCCCGCCGCCATGGGCACCCAACGGGCCAAAACCGTGCGCGTCATCGACCATCAGCCACGCGCCCTTGGCCTTCGCTTCACGCGCCAGCGCTGGCAGGTCGGCGATATCGCCATCCATGCTGAACACCCCGTCGGTGGCGACCAGGGTGTTGCCGGTGGCTTTCTCAAGGCGTTTGGCCAGGCTTGCGGCGTCGTTGTGCAGGTAGCGATTGAAGCGCGCACCGGACAACAACCCCGCATCCAGCAATGAGGCATGGTTGAGCCGGTCTTCCAGCACCGTATCACCCTGCCCCACCAGCGCGGTCACCGCGCCGAGATTGGCCATGTAGCCGGTGGTAAACAGCAACGCACGCGGGCGCCCGGTCAGGTCGGCCAAGGCTTCTTCGAGCTCGTGATGCGGCGTGCTGTGACCGATGACCAAGTGCGACGCACCACCGCCAACGCCCCAACGGGACGCACCGGCGCGCCAGGCTTCAATCACTTGCGGGTGATTGGCCAGGCCGAGGTAGTCGTTGTTACAGAACGCCAGCAACGGCTGGCCATCGACCACCACTTCCGGGCCCTGAGGGCTTTCGAGCAATGGGCGCTGGCGGTAAAGGTTTTCGGCACGACGGGCAGCAAGGCGTGCGGCGAGATCGAAAGACATGCAGGCCTCGGGCAGTCAGAAATGTCGCAGAACCTGTAGGAGCGAGCTTGCTCGCGATGGTGTGTCAGTCGACACCGATCCAGCTGATACTCCATCGCGAGCAAGCTCGCTCCTACAAAGGGTGCATTCCATCAGTAAGATCAGCGAATGCTTCAAACAGCCGCGTTATAGAACTGCTCGCTGCTCTTCTGCTCCACCAACGCCTGCTCGATAGCCGCTTGATGCACTTCATCGGCGTGCTCTTCGCGCGCTTCCGGCAGGATGCCCAGGCGCGAGAACAGTTGCATGTCCTTGTCGGCCTGCGGGTTGGCGGTGGTCAACAGTTTTTCGCCGTAGAAAATCGAGTTGGCGCCGGCGAAGAACGCCAGGGCCTGCATCTGCTCGTTCATCGCTTCACGACCGGCGGACAGGCGCACGTGGGATTGCGGCATCAGGATGCGCGCCACGGCCAGCATGCGGATGAAGTCGAACGGGTCGATGTCTTCGGCGTTTTCCAACGGCGTGCCGGCGACTTTTACCAGCATGTTGATGGGCACCGACTCCGGATGCTCCGGCAGGTTGGCCAGCTGGATCAGCAGGTTCGCACGGTCATCAAGGGACTCGCCCATGCCGAGGATACCGCCGGAGCAAATCTTCATCCCCGATTCACGCACGTAGGCCAGGGTTTGCAGGCGCTCGCTGTAAGTGCGGGTGGTGATGATGCTGGTATAGAAATCCGGCGAGGTGTCGAGGTTGTGGTTGTAGTAGTCGAGGCCAGCCTTGGCCAGCGCTTCAGTCTGATCCTGATCCAGGCGACCGAGGGTCATGCAGGTTTCCAGGCCCAGGGCTTTCACGCCTTCGACCATCTTCAGGACGTACGGCATGTCTTTGGCCGACGGGTGTTTCCACGCTGCGCCCATGCAGAAACGGGTCGAACCGATGGCCTTGGCGCGAGCGGCCTCTTCGAGGACCTTCTGCACTTCCATCAGTTTTTCTTTTTCCAGGCCGGTGTTGTAGTGACCGGACTGCGGACAATATTTGCAATCTTCCGGGCATGCGCCGGTTTTGATCGACAGCAGCGTCGACACCTGGACGCGGTTGGCGTCGAAATGCGCGCGGTGCACCATCTGCGCCTGGAACAACAGGTCGTTGAAAGGCTGAACGAAGAGTGCTTTGACTTCGGCCAAAGACCAGTCATGACGCAGGGTTGCAGAGGTGCTGGCGCTCATGGGCGTTTCCTTTGTTTTATGCTTGGCTTGCGGCCGGGGAACGGAATACCCACAGGCGCAACACGGATGCTCGGCATATTTAAGGAAGACTCATGCGCTGTCAACCACGATACACAGGATCGGTTTACAAGTGGTTAAATATTGATCAATGCTGTTTACTGTGTTCGGAACCGTCCGAACGCAGCATGCCTATTTGCACGGCGTGCGAAACCGAATTGCCCTGGCTTGGCGATCATTGCCAGACCTGCGCCCTGCCGTTGCCCGCATCAGGCCTGACGTGCGGCCAATGCCTGGACCAGCCGCGGGCCTTTGAGCGGGTCATTGCGCCCTGGACGTACAGCTTTCCCGTCGACAGCCTGATCACTCGCTTTAAACACAGCGCGAAATGGCCGCTGGGTCGCCTGCTCGCCGAACTTCTTGCGCAGTTTCTGGACCATCGTTTCGATGAAGGCCTTGAGCGCCCTCACCTTTTGATTCCTGTGCCGTTGGCGACCAAGCGGCGGCGCCAACGGGGCTTCAATCAGGCAGCGATGCTCGCCGGCTGGCTCGGCGTCAGCCTGGATATACCTTGCGATGAATCGCTGCTTTTGAGGGTTCAGGACACCAGCGCACAGCAGGACCTGAATGCCGAGGCTCGCCGCAAAAACCTGCACAACGCCTTCGCCCTGGCACCCGGAGCGTCCGTCAAAGGCCTGCACCTGGCGCTGATCGACGACGTGCTGACCACCGGCGCCACAGCCCAGGCCCTGGCTCGCCTGTTGATGGACGCCGGTGCCGCCCAGGTCGACGTTTACTGCCTGGCCCGCACCCCAAAGCCTGGGACCTAGTGATATTCATTGTAGGAGTGAGCCTGCTCGCGATAGCGTCAGTACAGTCGACATCAATATTGACTGTGATGGCCCAATCGCGAGCAGGCTCGCTCCCACAAAGAAATCGGCTGACTTGACTCTCACAGCCCAAGCCGCCAACGTCCTTCCATTGCCACAACCCAAAGCCGCTCCCCATGTCCTTGCCTACGTTGTTGTCCCAGCACATTGTCCGCCGCCCGCAACGCATCGCGTTGCTGCAACACATCGCCGAACAGGGCTCGATCACCCGCGCCGCGAAAAGCGCAGGCCTCAGTTACAAGGCTGCGTGGGACGCCATCGACGAGCTGAACAATCTCGCGCTAAAGCCCTTGGTGGAGCGCAGCGTCGGCGGCAAGGGCGGTGGTGGCGCCAAACTCTCCAGCGAGGGCGAGCGGGTATTGAGGCTGTATCAAAAGCTGCAAGTCTTGCAGGCACAAGTACTGGAAGCCGCCGAAGACGCCAGCGACCTCGACCTGCTCAGTCGGTTGATGCTCAGAACCAGCGCACGCAACCAGCTGCACGGCAAGGTGACGGCCATTGAATCCCAAGGGCGCAACGACCTGATCCGCCTTGAACTGGCTGGCGGCGTGAGTATCGACGCGCAGATCACCCATGACAGCACCCTGCGGCTGGACCTGGAACCCGGCGCCGAAGTGTTTGCGCTGATCAAGGCTGGCTGGATGGAATTGCTGGGCATCGATCAATCGCCAACATCCGGTAACAATTGCTTGAAGGGCATTATCGAAGAAGTCCTCGACGCCGAAGATGGCCCCAGCGAGGTGCGCATCGGCCTGCCCAATGGCCAGACCCTCTGCGCCCTGGCCGAACCGCTGCACCTGAGAACCCTTGGCCTTGGCACGGATAAATCAGTACTGGTGCAGTTCTCGCCCTCCAACGTCCTGCTCGGCACGCCGCTCTGAAACACAAGCGTCATTTAGGCGACTTATGGTGACTGAAAAAACCAGCAGGGAGCCTGATGTGAGCCTATTAGAAGACAATCAATCCACCGACCTCGAGAAAATGGTCGGCCTCAGCCGTCGTGGTTTCATCAGCGCAGGCGCCCTTTGCGGTGCGGCGATGTTCCTGGGTGGCAACCTGCTGAGCCGCAGCGTGCTTGCCGACAGTGTCAGCGCAGGCAACAGCAAACTGTTGGGTTTTGACAGCATCCCCGCCGCCACCAGCGACGCCATCACGCTGCCGCCGGGTTACACATCCTCGGTGCTGATCAGCTGGGGTCAACCCTTGCATCAGAACGGCCCGGCGTTCGATCCGAGCGGTAACGGCACCGCCGAGCATCAGGAAGTCCAGTTCGGCGACAACAACGACGGCATGAGCCTGTTCGAATTCCCGGGTGAAAAAGACCGGGCGCTGATGGCGATCAACAACGAATACACCAACTACCGCTACCTCTACCCGCACGGCGGCATGCCGCAATCGGCGCAAGACGTGCGCAAGGCGCTGGCTTGCGAAGGCGTGTCGGTGATCGAGGTGCATCGCAAGAACGGTCAATGGCAATTCGTCCAGGGCTCGCGTTACAACCGACGCATCCACGGCAATGCACCGATCAGCCTGAGCGGCCCGGCCGCCGGCCACGACTTGCTCAAAACCAGTGCCGACCCGCACGGCAAAAATGTCCTCGGCACCTTTCAGAACTGCGCCAATGGCAAGACGCCGTGGGGCACTTATCTGACGTGCGAAGAGAACTTTACCGACTGCTTCGGCAGCAGCAACGCCGAGCAGGCATTCAATGCTGCGCAGAAACGCTACGGCGCGGTAGCCGCCAGCAAAGAGATCAACTGGCACCCCCACGACGAACGCTTTGACCTGGCGAAGAACCCCAACGAACTCAACCGTCACGGCTGGGTGGTGGAGATTGATCCGTTCGATCCGAAATCGACCCCGGTCAAACGCACGGCGCTGGGCCGCTTCAAACATGAAAACGCGGCCCTGGCCGAGACCCGCGACGGTCACGCCGTGGTGTACATGGGCGACGACGAACGCGGCGAATTCATCTACAAATTCGTCAGCCGCGACAAGATCAACCACAAAAACCCCAAGGCCAACCGCGACCTGCTCGACCACGGCACGTTGTACGTGGCGCGTTTCGACGCGGGCGACGGCAATGCCGATCACCCGAAAGGCCAGGGCGAATGGGTCGAACTGACTCACGGCAAAAACGGCATCGACGCCAGCAGCGGTTTTGCCAGTCAGGCCGAAGTGCTGATTCATGCCCGCCTGGCGGCCAGCGTGGTGAAAGCCACGCGCATGGACCGTCCGGAGTGGATCGTCGTCAGCCCCCAGGATGGCCAGGTTTATTGCACCCTGACCAACAACGCCAAGCGCGGTGAGGACGGTCAACCGGTGGGCGGGCCGAACCCCCGCGAGAAGAACGTCTACGGGCAGATCCTGCGCTGGCGCACGGATCGCGATGATCACGGTTCGAACAGCTTTGCCTGGGACCTGTTTGTGGTCGCCGGCAACCCGGGCGTCCATGCCGGCAAGCCGAAGGGCGGTTCGTCGAACATTACGCCGCAGAACATGTTCAACAGCCCCGATGGCCTGGGCTTCGACAAGGCCGGGCGCTTGTGGATTCTCACCGACGGCGATGTGAGCAACGCCGGTGACTTTGCGGGCATGGGGAACAACCAGATGCTGTGCGCCGATCCGGCGACCGGGGAGATCCGTCGCTTCATGGTCGGGCCGATTGGCTGCGAAGTCACCGGGATCAGCTTCTCGCCGGATCAGAAGACCCTGTTTGTCGGGATTCAGCATCCGGGGGAAAACGGTGGGTCGACCTTCCCTGAGCATTTGCCGAATGGCAAGCCGCGGTCTTCGGTGATGGCCATCACGCGTGAAGATGGCGGGATCGTCGGCGCCTGACAGGGCTCTATCGCGAGCAGGCTCGCTCCCACACTGGATTGGTGGACACATCACCCTGTAGGAGCAAGGCTTGGTCTGGGCGGCACTCCGACGAAAGCGTCAGCCCAGACAACACTCATCTCAAGCCCACCCCCTAAAGAAGCCCCGTCTGCGCTACCATGCTTGGCCGGACGCGGCAGCCTGCTGCGCGCAGGAGTCAGCATGGCCCACCCGTTTGCAACCCTCACCCCAGACCTCGTGCTCGATGCCGTCGAAAGCATCGGCTTTCTCAGCGACGCGCGTGTTCTGGCGCTCAACAGCTATGAAAACCGCGTCTATCAGGTCGGCATCGAAGACTCCGAGCCGCTGATTGCCAAGTTCTACCGTCCGCAGCGCTGGACCAACGAAGCGATTCTCGAAGAACACCAGTTCACCTTCGAGCTCGCCGAGTGCGACGTGCCCGTCGTTGCGCCGATGATTCACAACGGCGCCAGCCTGCACGAACACAACGGTTTCCGGTTCACCCTGTTCCCCCGCCGTGGCGGCCGCGCGCCGGAGCCGGGCAATCTCGATCAGCTGTATCGCCTGGGTCAATTGCTTGGTCGCCTGCACGCCGTCGGTGCAACCAAGCCGTTCGAGCACCGTGAAGCGCTGGGAGTGAAGAACTTCGGTCACGATTCGCTGAACACCTTGCTGGAAGGCAATTTCGTACCCAAAAGCCTGCTGCCGGCCTACGAGTCCGTGGCGCGCGACCTGCTCAAGCGTGTGGAAGAGGTCTACAAGGCCACGCCGCACCAGAACATCCGCATGCACGGCGATTGCCACCCCGGCAACATGATGTGCCGCGACGAGATGTTCCACATCGTCGACCTCGATGACTGCCGCATGGGCCCCGCCGTCCAGGACATCTGGATGATGCTCGCCGGCGATCGTCAGGAATGCCTGGGCCAATTGTCGGAATTGATGGACGGCTACAACGAATTTCACGACTTCGACCCACGGGAATTGGCGCTGATCGAACCGCTGCGTGCGTTGCGCCTGATGCATTACAGCGCCTGGCTGGCCCGCCGCTGGGACGACCCGGCGTTCCCCCACAGTTTTCCGTGGTTCGGCACCGAGCGGTATTGGGGTGACCAGGTGTTGGCATTGCGCGAGCAGCTTGCGGCGCTCAACGAAGAACCGCTGAAGCTCTTCTGACACACCGTGAACCCTGTAGGAGTGAGCCTGCTCGCGATAGCAATTTGTCAGTTGCTGATTTTTACCTGATACACCGCCATCGCGAGCAGGCTCACTCCCACAGGTATTGTGTTCACAATTGTCCTACTTGATCAGGCAGGACATCCGTAAACAAATCTCCTTACAATTCCCTCTTTGTGAGCTGCCTAAGCAAGGATTCTGCATGCAAGTCGCCAACCCGCGTCGCGGGTACATCCTGGGCCTGAGTGCCTACACTGCCTGGGGACTTTTCCCGCTCTACTTCAAAGCCATCGCCAGCGTGCCCGCCGTGGAGATCGTCATCCATCGGGTCCTCTGGTCCGCGCTGTTCGGTGCCTTGTTACTGATGGTCTGGAAGCACCCGGGATGGTGGCGCGAACTGCGTGACAACCCGAAACGGCTGGCGATCCTGGCCCTGAGCGGCACACTGATTGCGTCCAACTGGCTGATCTACGTGTGGTCGGTGAACAACGGCCGCATGCTCGAAGCCAGTCTCGGGTATTACATCAATCCGCTGGTGAACGTGCTGCTGGGCATGGTGATCCTCGGCGAACGACTGCGGCGCATGCAGTGGATCGCGGTCGGCCTGGCAGCGGTCGGCGTGGCGCAACAAGTGTGGCAAGTCGGCAGCTTGCCGTGGGTGTCGCTGGTGCTGGCGCTGACGTTTGGCTTCTACGGGCTGATCCGTAAGCAGGCGCCGGTCAAGGCGTTACCGGGCCTGGTGGTGGAAACCTGGATGCTGGTGCCGATTGCTATTGCCTGGCTGTTATTCAATCAGACAGCTGCCACTGCCCAGCCTGAGTTCTGGACCACCTCCGAGGCCTGGTGGCTGGTGGCGGCCGGCCCGGTCACGCTGGTGCCGCTGGTCTGTTTCAACGCCGCCGCACGGCATTTGCCCTACACCACACTCGGATTTCTCCAGTACATCGCGCCGACGCTGGTGCTGCTGCAGGCGGTGCTGCTGTTTGGCGAGCATTTTTCGTCCAGTACCTTGGTGGCATTCGTCTTCATTTGGGCTGGACTGGCGGTTTACAGCGTCGATGCGTGGATAAGTTTGCGCCGCCGCAGCTGATCAAAAAACATACAAACCCCTACAGGCCACGTCCATCGTGGCCTGCAAGCATCCTTCCCAAGGTTATCCACAGCGTGATCCCCGGCGTTTGTGCGCAACTTGTTGAAACTGATGGTTTTTTGATCAGATCCTGAAGAAGGCCGGCCGGCGTGGGCTGGCGGGCTGTCTCTACAGGTTATCCACAGGCAGGTGCACGTTTAACTTGGATAACCCTGTCAGGGCTCACTGCGCAACACGAGTTCGACCATCAAATCATCCGCCAGGGTTTCCAGGCGCGACTGCAACACGTCCAGCGACAAAGTCAGCGGCACCGCGAGAATCGCTTCGGCGTGGAACAGTGGCTCGCTGCTCATGGGTGCGGGGCGCACTTCCGTCACCAGTCGCTCCAGATTCACGCCCTGCTCGCTCAGCAGACGGGTGATGTCGCGCACGATGCCGGGACGATCATTGCCGACCAGCTCCATGGCAATCGGCTTCCAGGTGCAGGATTGCTCGATGCCGCTTTCGGCGATCAACACGCGAATCCCTTGGGCAGACAATGCCTGCAACGCATCGACCAGCTCATCGTAGGCCTCAGCCGGCACGCCCACCCGAAGAATCCCGGCAAACTGCCCCGCCATGCGCGACATGCGGCTTTCCAGCCAGTTGCCGCCGTGCTCGGCGATGCATTGGGCGATGCGCTCGACCTGCCCAGCCTTGTCTGGCGCGAATACGGTGAGTACGAGGTGGTCCATGGCGCAGCCCTCTTTTGTTATAGAAGTCCAAGTATAGGCAAGCGGAACTATTCAGCGCGGCAATGCTTTTTGTGGCGAGGGAGCTTGCTCCCGCTGGCTTGCGGAGCAAGCCCGATGCCTTTTTACGACTGCTGCGCAGTCGAGCGGGAGCAAGCTCCCTCGCCACATGAAATCTAAGCCCCAACGCCGCACGCAAAGATTATGTGTACAAGTTTCGATATTTAACTGGAACAATCCTCCAGTTTTTTGAGAACATCCCGTTCCCCGGCGTGACTGCAATGCGTCACGGGGTCGCAGAACGACGTAATTAGTCTAATTTTCACAACCGCAATTCATCATGTAGTATGCCGCAGCGCGCACTACATAACGTTGGATCGATGTCTGCCACCGGCACATCCGCAACCCTGAAAGCCCCGTCAGCAAGGCCTCAAAGCCGTTGATTGGTCCTCACCCAGCCGCCTGAAAGGGCATGTACTGGCGCACGGGTTTGTGGTTTAAATGGCCAGAGGCTTCATTGTCAAAATTGAAGAGCTGAAAAGCGAAATAGCTGAGCAGAGTGAGGCAAGCAATGACTGAACACGTTCAAGTCGGTGGCCTGCAGGTCGCCAAAGTCCTGTTCGACTTCGTGAACAACGAAGCCATTCCCGGAACCGGCCTCACCGCCGAAAAATTCTGGGCCGGTGCCGACAAGGTCATTCACGACCTGGCGCCGAAGAACAAAGCCCTACTCGCCAAACGCGATGATTTCCAGGCTCGTATCGATGGCTGGCACCAATCCCGTGCCGGTCAGGCGCATGACGCCGTGGCCTATAAAGCCTTCCTGCAAGACATCGGTTATCTGCTGCCAGAAGCGGCCGATTTCCAGGCAACGACGCAAAACGTCGATGACGAAATCGCCCGCATGGCCGGTCCACAACTTGTGGTGCCGGTGATGAATGCCCGCTTTGCGCTCAACGCCTCGAACGCCCGCTGGGGTTCGCTGTACGACGCGCTCTACGGCACCGACGCCATCAGCGAAGCTGACGGCGCGGAAAAAGGCAAAGGCTACAACAAGGTTCGCGGCGACAAGGTCATTGCCTTCGCCCGTGCCTTCCTCGACGAAGCCGCGCCATTGGCCGCCGGCTCGCACGTCGATTCCACCGGTTACAAAATCGTTGACGGCAAACTGGTGGTCGCCCTTAAAGGTGGCAGCAACAGCGGTCTGCGCAACGATGCTCAGTTGATCGGTTTCCACGGTGACGCCGCGGCACCGACGGCGATTCTGCTGAAGAACAACGGCCTGCATTTCGAAATCCAGGTCGACGCCAGCACCCCGGTCGGCCAGACCGATGCCGCCGGTGTCAAAGACATCCTGATGGAAGCCGCACTGACCACCATCATGGACTGCGAAGACTCCGTCGCCGCCGTCGATGCCGATGACAAAGTGGTGATCTACCGCAACTGGCTCGGCCTGATGAAGGGCGACCTGTCGGAAGAAGTCTCCAAGGGCGGTCAGACTTTTACCCGCACCATGAACGCCGACCGCACCTACACCGGTGTCGATGGCAAAGAACTGAGCCTGCACGGTCGTTCGCTGTTGTTCGTGCGCAACGTGGGTCACCTGATGACCATCGATGCGATCCTCGATAAAGAGGGCAACGAAGTGCCGGAAGGCATTCTCGACGGCCTGGTGACTTGCCTCGCGTCGATCCACAGCCTCAACGGCAACAGCTCGCGCAAGAACAGCCGCACCGGTTCGGTCTACATCGTGAAGCCGAAGATGCACGGCCCGGAAGAAGCCGCGTTCACCAACGAGCTGTTCGGTCGCATCGAAGACGTGCTGGGCCTGCCGCGCAACACCCTGAAAGTCGGGATCATGGACGAGGAGCGCCGCACCACGGTCAACCTCAAGGCGTGCATCCAGGCCGCCAGCGAGCGCGTGGTGTTCATCAACACCGGCTTCCTGGACCGCACGGGCGACGAAATCCATACCTCCATGGAAGCCGGCCCGATGGTGCGCAAGGCGGACATGAAGGCTGAGAAATGGATCGGCGCCTACGAGAACTGGAACGTCGATATCGGTTTGAGTACCGGCCTGCAAGGTCGCGCACAGATTGGTAAAGGCATGTGGGCCATGCCGGACCTGATGGCCGCGATGCTTGAACAGAAAATCGCTCACCCGCTGGCCGGTGCCAACACCGCCTGGGTACCATCGCCGACCGCGGCTGCGCTGCACGCGTTGCACTACCACAAGGTCGACGTGTTCGCCCGTCAGGCCGAATTGGCCAAACGTGCGCGCGCTTCGGTGGACGACATCCTGACCATCCCGCTGGCAGTAAACCCTCAGTGGACCGCCGAACAGATCAAGAACGAACTGGACAACAACGCCCAGGGCATTCTCGGTTACGTGGTGCGCTGGATCGACCAGGGTGTTGGCTGCTCGAAAGTGCCGGACATCAACGACGTCGGCCTGATGGAAGACCGTGCCACGCTGCGTATTTCCAGCCAGCACATCGCCAACTGGCTGCGTCATGGCATCGTCACCGAAGACCAGGTTATGGAAAGCCTCAAGCGCATGGCGCCGGTGGTGGACCGTCAGAACGCCAATGACTCGCTGTATCGTCCGTTGGCTCCGAACTTCGACAGCAACATCGCCTTCCAGGCGGCAGTCGAACTGGTGGTCGAAGGTACCAAACAGCCGAACGGCTACACCGAGCCGGTCCTGCACCGTCGTCGTCGCGAGTTCAAGGCTGCCAACGGCCTGTAACTGAAGGCTGACGCCGCACATGAAAAAGCCCTGATCTTTCGATCAGGGCTTTTTTGTTTGCGAATAGGGCTACAAGTAAGTGCGAGCCTTTGTGGCGAGGGAGCTTGCTCCCGCTGGGCTGCGTAGCCGCCCTGTTGTGAGTGCTGCCCACTCAAGCGGGAGCAAGCTCCCTCGCCACACAAGCTCACTACCACAGGGAGTGCGAGTGACGGATAGGTTTGAACTACGGTTCCATCCCCAACTCATGCTTGACCAGCCCCAGCAACTTGCCGCTGTCGATGGGCTTGAGCAGGAAATCCACCACGCTCAAATGCATCGCGGCAATGGCGTCTTTCACGTCGGCGTCGCCGGAGACGATGATGAACGGCATTGCCGCCCGAACCGATTCACGTACCTGACGTATCAGGTCCAGGCCATCGACATGCCCCATGCGCAAATCGGTGATGACCAGACCAATCGAAGGCTTGTCCTCCAGCATCTTGAGTGCGGTTTCACCGCTGGCCGCGGTGAGGCAGCGAATACCATCCAGACCCAGGATCTCTGAGAGCAGCTCGCGCGCGTCTTTATCGTCATCGACGATCAGCACTCGCTGTGGCGGCAGATCAGGTTCCATCATGACGGCACTGAGCGCTTCGCGCTCGGCATCACTCAAAATATCGTGGTCGGACATGGCGTTCTCTACGTTTTCAAATTCAATTCCCTAGCACAGTGGTGAGACATCGCTAAGCAGACCTTCAATGTGCACTTCGTCGGATATTTTTCCAATAGGGGAACGCAGAGGTTTTTCCGACAATCGCGTAGGGCGCTTCCGACATTACCCCTCGTACATCGCCTACCTAGACTTACGTCCAATGGGCACCCTGCGCGCGGGGGCCGACCATGGCTGAGTCATCCGACGACAACAATTCAAAAAAAAGACTGCGGTAATGGTTATGAGTAAAGCGGACGCCTTCACCCAGGCAGGGAAAACCGCGGTGTTGCAGAACATCCAGGGCACTTTGCAATTTCTTCAGCGCTTCCCGCCGTTCAATCAGATGGACCACACGCACCTGGCGTACCTGGTCGAGCAATGTCAGCTGCGTTTTTATGCGCCCGGCGAGAGCATCATCAAACCCGCCGACGGCCCGGTTGAGCATTTCTACATCGTCAAGCAAGGCCGCGTGGTGGGTGAGCGCCCGCACACGGCCAAGGGCGGGACCGAAACCACCTTCGAAATCACCACCGGCGAGTGCTTCCCGCTCGCTGCGCTGCTGGGCGAACGTGCGACCCGCACCGAGCATCTGGCCGCCGAAGACACCTTTTGCCTGCAGCTGAACAAGCTGGCGTTCATCAAGCTGTTCGCGCTGTCCAACGCATTTCGCGACTTTGCCCTGCGCGGCGTCAGCAGCCTGCTGGATCAGGTCAACCAGCAAGTCCAGCAAAAAGCCGTGGAAACCCTCGGCACCCAATACTCGCTCAATACCCGTCTGGGTGAATTGGCCATGCGCCACCCGGTGACCTGCCGCCCCGACACGCCCCTGCGTGAAGCCGTGACGCTGATGCATGAGCAGCAGGTCGGCAGCATTGTGGTGGTCGATGAACACAAAGCGCCGCTGGGCATTTTTACCCTGCGCGACTTGCGACAAGTGGTGGCCAACGGCACCAACGACTTCAACGAAGCCATCGAACGGCACATGACCCAGTCGCCGTTTTTCCTGACGCCGGACCACAGCGCCTTTGATGCGGCGATCGCGATGACCGAGCGGCACATCGCCCACGTCTGCCTGGTCAAGGATCAACGCCTGTGTGGCGTGGTCTCGGAGCGGGACCTGTTTTCTCTGCAACGGGTCGATCTGGTGCACCTGGCGCGGACGATTCGCAGCGCCCAGCGCGTGGAAAATCTGGTCGCCATGCGCGGTGAAATCGGGCAATTGGTGGAACGCATGCTGGCCCATGGCGCCTCTTCGACCCAGATCACTCACATCATTACGTTGCTCAACGATCACACCGTGTGCCGGGTTATCGAACTGACCCTCGCCGAGAAAGGCGACCCAGGCGTGCCGTTCAGTTGGCTGTGCTTCGGCAGTGAAGGCCGCCGTGAACAGACGCTGCACACCGATCAGGACAACGGCATTCTGTTCGAAGCGCGGGACGCGGCCCACGCCGCCGAGATTCGCGGCAAGCTGTTGCCCATCGCCGCGCACATCAACCAGAGCCTGGCGCTGTGCGGCTTTACCCTGTGCAAGGGCAACATCATGGCCGGCAACCCCGAGCTGTGTTTGTCCCGGGCGGAATGGGCGCGGCGGTTTGCGGCGTTCATTCGCGAAGCGACGCCGGAGAACCTGCTGGGTTCGAGCATTTACTTCGATTTGCGGGTGGTCTGGGGCGATGAGCAAGGCTGCGAGCAGCTGCGCCGGGGGATTCTCGATCAAGTCGGTGATAACCGGTTGTTCCAGAGAATGATGGCCGAGAATGCCCTGCGTAACCGTCCACCTGTAGGCCGTTTCCGTGAGTTTGTGCTGGCGCGCAAGAATGGCGAGAAAGCCACGCTGGACCTGAAAATTCAGGGCCTGACGCCCTTTGTCGATGGCGCTCGGCTTTTGGCGCTGGCCCACGGCATCGAAGCCAACAACACGCTGGAACGCTTTCGCCAGTTGGTGGCTAAAGAAGTCATCGAACGGCTGGACGGTGCGGCGTACGAAGAAGCGTATCACTTCATCCAGCAAACCCGCATGCAGCAACATCAGCTACAAACCCGCGAGAACTTGCCTTACTCCAACCGGGTCGATCCTGACAGCCTCAATCACCTTGATCGACGGATCCTGCGTGAATCCCTGCGCCAGGCGCAACGCCTGCAAAGCAGCCTGACCCTGCGGTATCAGCTATGAGCCTGTTTTCATGGTTGCGCCCGGCTACCCCTGTGCTTGCTGCCGAACTGAAACAACGCCTGGAACGCTTGCCACCCATCGCTGCGCTGAGCGACTGCAGCCTTCGCGAACAACGCTGGGTGGTGCTTGACCTGGAAACCACCGGGCTGAACCTGAACCGGGATCGGGTACTGTCCATCGGTGCGGTGGTGATTGAAGACGGGGCCATCGACTTAAGCCAGCAGTTCGAACGCACGCTGCAATGCGCCGACATGAAAGTGGCCCCCAGCGTGCTGATCCATGGCCTGGGCCCTAGCGCGATTGCGGCGGGAAGCGACCCGGCGCAGGCGTTGCTTGAGTTGATGGAGTTTGTGGGCGACAGCCCGGTGCTGGCGTTCCATGCGTCGTTCGATCAACACATGCTCGGGCGCGCGTTGAAGGATCACCTGGGCTACAAGTTGCAGCATTCGTTTCTGGATGTGGCAGACATTGCGCCATTGCTGTGTCCCCAGGCGAACATTCGTGAGGCCGGGCTGGATGAATGGATCGACTGGTTCAAGCTCGAGGTGTTCGAGCGCCACAATGCCAGTGCCGATGCGCTGGCCACCGCCGAGCTGGCGCTGATTTTGTTCAGCCGTGCGCGGCAGCAACAGATTCATAGCCCGCTGAACCTGCAGCAGCGGTTGAGTCAGTGGAAGCGGCGGCAGCGGTCTCATTCCTTCTAACAGCCACCGCGCCCTTATGTAGCAGCTGCCGCAGGCTGCGTTCGGCTGCGTAGCAGTCGTCATTCCTGCCGCCAGGGCTTACCTGCTCGTCGATATTACGGCTGCTGCGCAGCCGAACGCAGCCTTCGGCAGCTGCTACAAGGGATTGTGTCGGTTAAAACCAGGTACATCCCCAACTGACCAGCGGCCAATTGCTTACCTCCCCCGCCTCTGCCACAATCGCGAACTATTCTCGTTAGTTAACACTTCCCAATCGGTGATACGGCGTGTCGTCAGTCCAAAGCCCCCACAGTGAGCTCGTCGGTGCGTTATATCGCGACCATCGCGGTTGGCTTTTGGGTTGGCTGCGACGCAACGTGGCCTGTCCACAACGGGCCGAAGACCTGAGCCAGGACACCTTCGTGCGCTTGCTGGGCCGGGATGAACTCAAAGAACCGCGCGAACCCCGGGCGTTTCTGGTGGCGATTGCCAAGGGCCTGCTGTTCGACTACTTCCGCCGTGCCGCGCTGGAGCAGGCTTACCTCACCGAGTTGATGCTGATTCCTGTCGGCGAACAACCGTCGGTGGAAGAGCAGCAGATGATCCTCGAAGACCTCAAGGCCATCGACCGCCTGCTCGGCAAGCTCTCCAGCAAGGCCCGGGCCGCCTTCCTCTACAACCGTCTCGACGGCCTCAGTCACGCTGAAATCGCCGAGCGTTTGGGGGTGTCAGTGCCACGCGTGCGCCAATACCTGGCCCAAGGCATTCGTCAGTGCTACATCGCGCTGTACGGTGAGCCGGTATGAGTCCGGCCAGTTCCCGCCCCGTGTCGGCACAGGTGCTGGATGCGGCGATTGCCTGGCAATTGTCCCTCGATTCAGCCAACCCGATAGAGCGTGAAGAGTTCGCAAAATGGCACGCGGCCCACGAAGAACATGCTCGCGCCTGGCGCCAGCTGGGCATGCTCGACCAGCGTTTCAGCGCCGCCAGCGGCCCGGCTCGCACCGCGTTACTGCAATCGCGGGAAGGTATTCGCCGACGGGTTCGTCAGCTGGGCAACGGCGTTGCCAGCATCGTCGCGGTGATTGGGCTGGCGCTGTTCGCCGGGGACCGTTATCTGCCCATCGACTACTGGCTGGCTGACGAACGCACCGCCACTGGCGAGCAACGCATGTTGCGCCTGAGCGACGGCACACTGATCAACCTCAACACTCACAGCGCCCTCGATGTGCGATTCGACGAGAAGCAACGTCGGATCATTCTTCAGGAAGGGGAAATTCTCGTCGAAACCGGCCATGGCGATGCCCGGCCATTTATCGTCGAGACTCGCGAAGGCAGCATGCGTGCACTGGGCACGCGGTTCCTGGTCAAGCGTGAGGAAGAAGGCACGCGGTTGAGCGTGTTGAAATCAGCCGTGGCGGCTCACCCCGAGTCGAATCTTGATGAACAGATTTTGCACGAAGGCCAGCAGGTATTGATGCGCAGCAATGGGCTCGGGCCGATCCTCGCGCTCAACCTCGGCGCCGATGCCTGGACCCGCGGCATGCTGGTGGTCGACAACGCACGGTTGGAAGACCTGATTCACGAGCTCGGTCGTTATCGACGCGGGCATCTGGGGGTTGCTCCAGAGATTGCCGACTTGCGGATCACCGGCAGCTTCCCGTTGAACGACACAGACAAAGCCCTGACTGCGCTGCTGCCGACCCTGCCCGTGCAGATCCATCAGCACACGGCGTGGTGGGTGACGGTGGCGAAGGCTGATGCCAAGCCCTGATATTTGGTGTGCCTGACAGGACGCCTTCGCGGGCAAGCCATGCTCCCACAGGATTGTGCGTGATTCACGAATGACGCAAATCTCGCAGGAGCATGGCTTGCCCGCGAAGAGGCCATCAGACTCACCACAAATGCTGAATCGAAATTATTTTCATCCAGCCCTATCACTTTTGGATTTTCGTTCGGCACCTAGGCAATTGAGAAGTATTACCTTTCAGGAGCCGCTTTATGTCCCGTTCGCTAGACACCTTGTTGCGCCCCAGTTTGCTGGCGGTTGCCATTGCCCTTTGCGCCCCGCTCGCCAGCGGTCAACTGATCGCCGCGGAACAGGCGTCCAGCGTTCGCGCCTACAACCTGCCGGCTGCGCCATTGGCCAGCACCCTGAATCAGATCGCCAGCCAGGCCGGTCTGGCGCTGTCGTTGAACCCGTCGCTGGCGGCGGGCAAAACCTCGGCACCGGTCAAGGGTCAGTTCGATGCGGCCGGCGCCCTGCGCGAAGCCTTGCGCGGCACCGGTCTGCAACTGGAGCAAAGCAGTGCGGGCACTTTCAGCCTGGTAGCGGTGCCCGAAGGTGTATTGGATTTGCCTACGACCAGCGTGATCGGCGTCGAAAACACTGAAAGTGCCTGGGGTCCGGTGGAAGGTTACTTGGCCAAACGCTCCGCCGCCGGCACCAAGACCGATACCGCACTGGTCGAAGCGCCGCGCTCCATTTCGGTTGTAACCCGCGAGCAGATGGACGATCGCAACGTGCACACACTGGACGCCGCCGTCCGCTACTTGCCGGGCACCACTGGCGCCAGTTTCGGCAGCGATACTCGTGCTGACTGGTTGCGCGTACGCGGTTTCGAACCGACCCAATTCCTCGACGGTCTGCCGCTGCCCAAGGGCGTCTATGCCAACCCCAAGCAGGAAACCTGGAACCTGGATCGTCTCGCCGTGCTGCGTGGCCCCGCTTCGTCCGTGTACGGCCAGACCCCGCCAGGTGGCTTGCTGGACATGGTCAGCCGTCGTCCAAGCGCCGAATCGAGCAATGAAGTCCAACTGCAATACGGCAGCGACAATCACCGTCAGATCAACTTCGCCAGCACCGGCAAGATCGACGATGAAGGCCAGTTCCTCTACGGCCTCAGCGGTGTAGTGCGCGATGGCGGCACACCCATCGACCATATCGACGACAAGCGTTACAACATTGCGCCGAGCCTGACCTGGAACATCGACGAAGACACCCGACTCACCCTGCTCACCCAATTCACCCGTGACGATACCGGTATCACCAGCCAGTTCCGTCCGATCCAGGGCACCAAGATCCACTCGCCACTGGGCGAGATTTCCCATCACAAGAACCTGGGTGATCCGGACTGGGAATTCTACGACCGTACCTACTACGCGTTGGGCTACGCCTTCGAACATCGCTTGAACGATGTCTGGCAGTTCCGCCAAAACCTGCGTTACACCAAGTCGGACCTGTCCTTCCAGGCCCTCACTCCTGGTGCTTACCCATTCACCCAGGTCGATGCCAATGGTAACGTTGGCCGTACCAGCACCACGACCGACGAAGACATCAGTCAGTTCGCCGTGGACAACAACATGCAAGGTGACTTCGCCACCGGCGACGTCCGGCATACCTTGCTGATCGGTCTCGATCACCAGCGCACGAACACCAACTACACCTCGATTTTCGGCGACGGCCTGACCACCAACGTCAACAACCCGGTCTATGGCTTGCCAATCGTGCGTCCACCACGTTCGTCGGCTTTCTACGATTACGACCAGAAGACCTATCAGACCGGCCTGTACGTGCAGGATCAGATGGCTCTGGATCAATGGCGCCTGACGCTGGGCGGTCGTGAAGACTGGGTTCACACCAGCACCAAGTTCTTCAACAAGGGCGATGCCACCAACACCGACCGCAACAAGAACTTCAGCGGCAACGCAGCGATCAGCTACGTGTTCGACAACGGCTTCGTGCCGTACCTGTCCTACGCCGAATCGTTCCAGCCGGCGAGCAACGCCGATACCTCCACCACAGAGTCGTTCAAGCCAACCGAAGGCAAGCAATGGGAACTGGGTATCAAGTACCAGCCACCGGGCAGCAACACGCTGCTGACCGCTGCGGTGTATGACCTGACCCAGAAAAATGTCTCGGTCACCAACAACGTCGGTGGTATTCCGGTCACCAGCCAGACCGGTGAAGTGAAGGTCAAGGGTCTGGAGCTGGAAGCCGTCTCCGACGTGACTGAAAACCTCAAGCTGACCGCTGCGTACACCCTGGCCAAATCCGAAGTGCAAGACGGCACGTTCAAGGGCAATCGCCTGCAACTGATGCCTAACCAGACCGCTTCGATGTGGGCTGATTACACCTGGCACAACGGCGTGCTGGACGGTTTCGGTATCGGCGGTGGCGTTCGCTATACCGGCAACACTTATGGCGATCAGGCCAACACCGAACTCGGCAAGGCGGATGCCTATACCGTGTTCGATGCATCCGTCCACTATGACCTCGGCCGCCTCGACAACAGCCTCAAAGGCGCGTCGCTGGCCGTCAACGCGACCAACCTGTTCGACAAGGACTACCTCTCCACCTGCGACAGTTTCTACTGCTACTACGGCGATGAACGCAGCGTCGTCGCCAGTGCTACTTACAAGTGGTAATCGCTTGACCTGATACACCCTGTACCCAGCCGTCCCGCAAGGACGGCTTTGGTATTTCTGAAGGCCACGAAATGAAAAGTAAAAAAATTCGCCGCTGGTCCGCTGTCCACACCTGGACCAGCCTGATCTGCACCGTCTTCCTGCTGATGCTGGCACTCACCGGTTTGCCACTGATCTTCCATCACGAGATCGACCACTGGCTGGGCGATGCCGCCGAGTTGAAGCCGATGCCGGCGGACACCCCGCAGCTGAATCTGCAGCAATTGGTGCAGGCAGCGGAAAAACATCGCCCCGGCGACGTCGTGCAGTATTTCGGCTACGAGGATGACGAGCCCAACGGCGTGGTCACGATCATGGCGCCGACGGCCGGCACCGAGCCGAATTCGTCCCACACCTTCATGCTCGACGCCCGCACCGGCGAAGCGCTGGAGATGCCGTCGGCCAACGGCGGTTTGATGATGGTCATGCTGCGTCTGCACGTTGACCTGTTCGCCGGGTTGCCGGGCAAGTTGTTGCTGGCATTCATGGGGATATTGTTCGTGACGGCGATTGTGTCCGGGACGGTGCTGTACCTGCCGTTCATGCGGCGCTTGAAATTCGCCACCGTGCGCCAGGACAAATCCACCCGCCTGCGCTGGCTCGACCTGCACAACCTGATCGGTGTGGTCACCCTGACCTGGGCGCTGGTGGTCGGCGTGACCGGCGTGATCAGCGCCTGCGCCGACCTGCTGATCGCCGCGTGGCGCAACGACAGTTTGAGCGCGATGGTCGCGCCGTACCGCGATGCACCGCCGCTGACACAACTCGCGCCGGCTACTCGGCTGCTGGACATCGCCAAGGACGTCGCGCCGGGCATGCAACCGGATTTCATCGCCTTCCCCGGCACACGCTTTTCCAGCGAACACCACTACGCCGTGTTCATGAAAGGCAGCACACACCTGACCTCACACCTGCTGACCCCGGTGCTGATCGACGCCAGCACTTTGCAGGTGACTGCGGTGGCCGAGCGGCCGTGGTACATGGACGCCATGGGCATGTCGCAACCGCTGCACTTCGGCGACTACGGTGGCATGCCGATGAAGATCCTGTGGGCCACCCTCGATGGGCTGACCATCATCGTGCTGGGTAGCGGCGTTTACCTGTGGGTGGTGCGGCGCAAGGCCGTGAAGCCCGTGCTGGAAAAAGCGGAGGCCACGGCATGAAACCCCGGCAGTCGAATTTCTGGAAAGTCTTCGCGACCCCGGTCGTGATTGCGCTGCTCAGCGCCGCAGGCCTGTTTGCCGCGTTGCTGGGCGATGGCGTGTGGGATGCGCTGAGTTGGCTTGGCCTCGGCATTCCTGCCTTCCTCGCCCTACGCGGCCTCCTGCAACGCCACTGACCCTTGTAGGAGCGAGCCTGCTCGCGATGGACGTTAACGATAACGCTGGGGGCCTGATACCCCTTGGCGCTCTCGGGCCCATCGCGAGCAGCTCGCTCCTACAGGTCGTCGCCTTATCCAGCAAATCCCATGACATATTTATTGACAGTTTTACCCTTGCACTTCTATAAAGACGCACGTTGTACGACAACCTACAACAACACCAAAATCCAAAAATAATCTGGTGAAGCGATGAAAGTCAAAGGCATCCGCTGGTGGATGGTCGGCCTGGTGACGGCTGGTCTGATGGTCAACTACCTGGCTCGTAATACCCTCTCAGTGGCCGCCCCGACCCTGATGAGCGAAATGAACATCAGCACCGAGCAGTACTCGCACATCGTCGTCGCCTGGCAGGTGTGCTACGCGCTGATGCAACCGGTGGCCGGCTACATCATTGATGCCATTGGCACGAAAATGGGCTTCGCGATTTTTGCGTTCGCCTGGTCGATTGCCTGCGCACTCGCGGCGCTCGCGACCGGCTGGCAAGGGCTGGCGTTTGTCCGGGGCTTGCTTGGCCTGACCGAAGCCGCCGGCCTGCCCGCGGCAGTGAAGGCTTCCACCGAATGGTTTCCGGCCAAGGAGCGTTCGGTCGCCATCGGCTGGTTCAACATCGGTTCATCGATTGGTGCGCTGCTGGCGCCGCCACTGGTGGTCTGGGCGATCCTGCACAGCGGCTGGGAATTGGCGTTCCTGATCGTCGGCGGGCTGGGCGTAGCCTGGAGTTTCCTGTGGATGATTCTCTACAAACATCCGCGTGATCAAAAACGCCTGAGCGATGAAGAGCGGGACTACATCCTCAGCGGCCAGGAAGACCACTTCAAAGACCCGGCAACCAAAAAGGGCAGCTGGAAGAAGATCATCGGCAGCCGCAACTTCTACGCCATCGCCAGTGCACGCATGTTGTCGGAGCCGGCCTGGCAGACGTTCAACGCGTGGATCCCGCTGTACCTGATGACCGAACGCCACATGAACATCAAAGAAATCGCGATGTTCGCCTGGCTGCCGTTCCTGGCCGCCGACCTGGGCTGCGTGCTCGGTGGCTACCTGAGCCCGTTCTTTCATAAGCACTTGAACGTGTCGTTGTTCACCTCGCGCAAAATGGTTCTGCTGTTCGGCGCGTCGTGCATGATCGGCCCGGCCTGCATCGGCCTGGTGGCCAGCCCGTACACGGCCATTGCGCTGCTGTGCATCGGCGGTTTCGCGCACCAGACCTTGTCCGGCGCGCTGTACGCGATCACTTCCGACTCGTTCGGCAAGAATGAAGTGGCCACCGCCACGGGCATGGGCGGGATGTTCGGCTACCTCGGCGCGGCGGCGTTCACGATGGTGTTCGGCGTGATGGTGACCAAGATCGGCTACAGCCCGCTGTTCGTGGTGCTGGCGATTTTTGACATTGCGGCCGCATTTATCGTCTGGACGGTTGCGCGTGAATTGAAGCCTCAGCAGGCTGCGCCAAACCTGCAGGCCGCAGTACCCGCCAGCTAAACCGCAAAACCTGTAGGAGTGAGCCTGCTCGCGATGGTCGTGAACGATAACGCGTTAAACCAGAGACCCCTCGGCGCCTTTGAGTTTTTCGCGAGCAGGCTCGCTCCTACAAGGAATCAGCGCATTGAGCTACAGCCTCAACACGCTATGCTGCCCGACACTGCCACCGACCGAGACGTTGCCATGTCAGCCCCAAGCATGACCCTTTACCACAATCCCCTCTCCCCTTTCGTTCGCAAAGTCATGGTGCTGTTGCACGAAACCGGTCAGCAAGACCGCGTCGCCCTGCAAAACTGCGTGCTGACGCCGCTCGCCCCGGACCTGACGCTGATCAACGACAACCCCCTGAGCAAAATCCCGGCCCTGCGTCTGGCTGATGGCAACGTCATCCACGACAGCCGGGTGATCCTCGATTACCTCGATCACCAACACGTCGGCAACCCGCTGATCCCCCGCGAAGGCTCGGCCCGCTGGCGCCGCCTGACCCTGGCCTCCATGGCCGACGGGATCATGGACGCCGCCGTGCTGACCCGCTACGAAGTCGCCTTGCGCGCCCCGGAAAAACACTGGGACGAATGGCTCGACGGCCAGCGCGACAAAATCCGCCGCGCCCTGGCGGTACTGGAAGCGGAAGCGATTGCCGAGCTCACCAGTCATTTCGATGTCGCGGCGATCAGCGTCGCGTGTGCACTGGGTTACCTGGATTTGCGCCACGCGGACCTGGCATGGCGCGACGCGAATCCGCAGCTGGCGGCGTGGTATTTCGAGGTGAGCCAGCGGCCTTCGATGTTGGCGACGATGCCGACTCTTTAGCGCTTCACTGACGGTTCTGATCTCATCGCGGGCAAGCTTGCCCTCCATTGCATCTACGGGAGGCACACACCTTGTGCTCACTGGAGATGCCTTGCTCGCGATGGCACCACACCGAATTCACCGGAAACAATAGAGTAATCCGCGCGACCAACGCTTCCCCCTCCCGCTGATCCTCCCGCAACCCCAACAACCGGCTCATTCCACCACCCCGATATCAAACTCCAATGGCTTCGCCGCCTTCTGCCCCACCCCATACCAATCCAGCTTGCGGGTCAGCACCATAAACACACCCAGCAACCCGAACAGCAACAACGACCCCATCAGCAACGCGTAATCCTCGGCACTCAACAGTCCATAAAGCAGCCCATACAACGCCGCCAGCCCCGCCGAGAAACTCAAGCCGTGGCGCACGCTGCGCAGCACGTGGCAGACATAAAACCCGATCAACAACACACAACCGCTGGCCGATATCAGATACGCCAGGGCAAAGCCGATGTGTTCAGAAAGCGACAACAGCAGCAGGTAGAAAAACGCGAGCGCCACGCCCACCAGCGCATATTGAACCGGGTGCACCGCCAGGCTTTTCAGCACTTCGAACAGAAAGAAACCCGCGAACGTCAGGACGATGAACAGCAGTGCGTATTTGATCGCCCGGTCGCTCTTCAGGTACTGGTCGACGGGGTCGATGAAACTCACGCCGAAGCTGCGAGCGGTGAACGCTTCGCACACGCCGCTGGCCACGCAACTGCTCAACGCTTCTTGCAGGTTGGTGGAGAAAAACGAGGTCTGCCAGTGTGCGCTGAAACCTTGATCGGTGACGTCGCGCTGGGCCGGCAGGAAGTTGCCGATGAAGCTTGGGTGCGGCCATTTTGAGGTTAGCGATACCTTGCTGGTCTTGCCCACCGGGAGGATCTGCAACTGGCCAGTGCCTTGCAAACGCAGGTCGAAACCGAAGACCAGTTCTGTGGCTTGTTTTGCGTCGAGCGCCGGCAGCACCACATGCACCCCTTCGCCCAACCAGCCCACCTGGCTACCGGGAACGAAGTCCAGGCGATCACCGTTGAGTTCGAGTTTCAGCGCATTCTCGATGCCACGAATGTCGCTGATGCCCACGGCCAGAAAGGGTTGGTCAAACTGGTAATCGACAAAATTTTCCTTGATGCCCAATTGCGCCGGCACCGAAAAATGCCCGGTGATGCGGTTATCGGCATGGAACAGACGCGCCTCATAAATACCTCGGGAACGCAGCTCTGTCTGGACCTCGCCGTCGAGTTCGAAATGCTCCGGCAGGAAATACAGGCGACCGCGTTCTTCACCGATGTCCTGGTAGCGTTCGTTGGTTTTTTCGTTGAGCTTCCAGGTGCGCACCACTTTGCGGTACGGCACCACCATCAGCGGGCCGCTGAGTTGCTGGCTGTAGCTGGAGCTGCGGGCGATGTCTTCAAGCACACCGTCGCGCAGTTGCTGGCGGTCCTGGATGACGCCGTTGATCATCAATAGCGGGATCAGCAACAACAGGATCAGCAGGGCAATGGCCCCGAGTTTCAGGGTCAGGTTTCGGTTCATGGGACTCTCCTTGTTTGGAATGGGGAGAGTCTGGGGGCGGTGTGTGGAGGGTTTGTGGGGGGAATGTGGAGAGTGTGTGGAGACTTCACCGACCTCTTCGCGAGCAGGCTCACTCCTACAGATTCTACGCAAACCCATGTGGGAGTGAGCCTGCTCGCGATTGCCGCAACTCGGTCCTAAGCCAGGCGCAACCTGACTTCAACCCCGCCCTCAACATTGCCGATGCTCATTTCACCACCGTGCAACTTGACCACCTCCTCGACAAAATTGAGCCCAAGCCCGGTGCTCTTGCGACCACTGTCCGGGCGCGGCAATGAGTAAAAGCGCTCGCTCAGTCGAGGCAGTGCATAGTCGGGAATCGCCTCGGCCTGGTTGAACAACCTGAACTCGACTTGCTCCCCGATACGGTCAGCACTGAAGCGCAGCACACCCTTCACCGGGGTAAAATCCAGCGCGTTTTCCAGCAGATTGCCCAGGGCCTGGCGCAGCAGGAACGGCTCGCTGGTGATCGTCAACTCCGCTGGAATCGTCTGCTCCACGCGCACGTGCCTGCCTTCGATTCGCGCCGCCTGCGCGTTCAGTAACTCTTGCACCAAAGCCGCCAACGGCACCGCGACCTGTTCTTCCAGCCCCTGACGCTGTTCTACCTGCGCCAGGTTCAGCAACCGTTCGATCAACTGCTGCATCCGCACGCTTTCGCTGTCGATATTGCTGACGAACCGATGCCGTTGGGCCTGCGGCATCTCGCCTTGCAGCAATTCCGCCGCTCCGCGAATCGCCGCCAGCGGGCTCTTCAATTCGTGGGTCAGCGTGTGCACGTAACGCTCGACGTAGGCTTTGCCCTCCAACTGCGTGCGCATGTGCTCGACCGCCGTGGCCAGTTGTTCCAACTCCCCACCACGGTAATGCGGCACCTCGACTCGACGGCCTTCGCTTACCGCCTGGGCATACGCGGTCAACCGTCGCAGCGCGGCGCTCAACCACCAGGACAACAGCGCGCCAAACAGCAGGCCAAGACCGATCAAACCAGCGCCGTATATGAGCAACCGGCGCTCGGTGCGATCCACATAAGGCTGTAACGAACTGTTTGGTTTGGCCACGGTGACCACGCCAATGATCTGGCCGTTGTCGCGGATCGGCGCGCCGACGTGCATCACCGAAGAGTTCGCATCGTTCGGATCGCTGCGGCTGGAACGGGCGCCGTACTCACCGCGCAGGGTCAGCAGCACGTCGTTCCACCGCGAGTAGTCCTGCCCAACCGCCATACCGCTGGAATCCAGCACGACGATGCCTTTCGCGTCGGTGACGTAGATGCGATGGTTGACCTGATTTTTCGGCAGGCCCCAGATAGTCGCCTTCGGCTGCCGCTCGCCGTAGGCCTTGAGCAGCTCGGGCCAACGGTTCTGGTTGAGCGTCCCGGCCTTGAAGTCATCGCGCAGGATCTCGGCCATCAGGTTGGCGGTGTCGACCAGGGTTTCCTCAGTCGACTGGCGCACACCGGGGCGGATTTCCTCCATCACGGTGTTCAGCACGAAGTAGCCGGTCAGGCCGATGAACAGCACGTAGACCAGGAAGATCCGGATTCCCAGCGGCATCAGCTGTGCCCCGGACTGTAGCTGTAACCGAGGCCGCGATGGGTCTGGATCGGTTCCGCATCGGCCTTCACCGAGCGCAACTTGGCGCGCACGCTCTTGATGTGACTGTCGATGCTGCGGTCGTACCCGGCATCGGCCGCCACCCCCAGCGCGTCGAGCAACTGCTCGCGGCTGAAGACACGCTCGGGTTGCTCGACCAGGCATTGCAGCAGGCGAAATTCATGGCGGGTGAGATTCAAGGGCTGATTGCGATAGCTGATTTGCATGCGTTCGCTGTCGATGCGCAGTAACACCAAAGGGGCATCGACGGACACGCGCGGCGCTATACGCTTCAGAATCGCCCGGACGCGCGCCGCCACTTCCCGGGGGCTGAACGGTTTGACGACGTAATCGTCGGCGCCGATTTCCAGCCCGACTACGCGGTCGATTTCGGCATCGCGGGCGCTCAGGAAGATCACCGGCACTTCGCTGAAACGCCGCAACTGTTTGCAGGTTTCAAAGCCGCTGATGTCTGGCAGACCTATGTCCAGAATGATCAGGTCGGCCGGCGTCTGGCGCTGATGCTCAAGCGCAGCCGCGCCAAGGCTCAACCAGGTGGTGGTGAATCCTTCGCCTTGCAGCGCAAAAATCAGGGTATCGGCAATCGCCGCTTCGTCTTCGACAATCAGGATATGAGGCATGGCGTCCGAGCCCGCAGTTAAGTGGGCGAACGGTGAACCAAGGTTGATTCGGCGTCAATCGGCAGTCTGAGTTGAGGCTTGGCCTAGCAGTTCTGATAGTGGGCAAACACTGAAAAAGCTCCGATGCTGGAGGTCCGGTTTTTGGGACCTTGCTCGGAGCTCAGACAATGCCTATGGATTCTCGCAAAACAATTCTGCTGGCGACCGATCAACAACGGTCGGTGATGAACGCACTCGATGTGGGTCACTCACACGACCTTGCCTATTCACCCTACGGCTATCGTCCACGGGAAAACGGCTTGTTCAGTTTGCTTGGGTTCAACGGCGAACGGCCGGACTCGCTGACCGGGCATTATCATTTGGGGAATGGGTATCGGCAGTTCAATCCAGTGTTGATGCGGTTTAACAGCCCGGACAGTTGGAGTCCGTTTGGGGCGGGTGGGTTGAATGCGTATGTGTATTGCTTCGGAGACCCCATGAACAGAGTCGAGTTGGAGGGGCACTCAAGCTCACCATTGATGAGTTTCTGGAGGGTTTCAGAAACCGAATTGGTGTCAGAACGCCAAGCAAATTTGATATTGGAAAATCTACATCCACAATCAAACCGCCAACAAGCCACGAACAGTCCTCATCGAAAAGCCATAACACGAGCGCATTGAGTGAAGCCAAGGATTTTGACGTGAATAGCTTAAGCCCTGCTGAGTTAGAGCTGAATTACAACGCAAAATCAGCCATCAACCTTCACAGCAATGCGCAAGAGAAAAAATTAGAATTCCCCATCCGCGTAACACATAAAACTGACCCTAAAGAGAAGCTGGCGAACCTTGTGCTAGCAAGAGTCAACATCGCAAAAAGACTTGCCTCCGACCCGCCTGGCGACACCAGAGCAAGACGCCAATTGATGCTAGATCTTGTAAACATGGACATCGCCAAACTTGCTGATCAAATAAAGCAGGTTCGCAGCTCTCATCCGACGATATAAGGGTCGATCGCGCTCGTTTAACAATCCGGTTTATCCGCCGTAAACCGCCGAGCCGGATTCACCGCCGCTCCAAACTCACGCAACGCCTTGGCTCCAATCAGCAACGGGTAGTTGAAACTGCTGCGGTCGGTCAGGTTGACCTCAACCGTGCGCTTGACGTTACCCAGGCACAATTCCAGATCAATCACCGGGCGCTTGGTCGGTTCGACCACGTCCTTTTCATCCTCGTCTTCTTCCGAGCGGGTCTTGATCTTGCTGATCCGCGCGACCTTGTGTTCGTAGACCTTGTTACTCGCGTCCTTGGTGGCGAGGCGGAAACGCACCCAGTCTTCGCCGTCGCGGGTGAAGGTTTCGATGTCCTTGGCCGACAGCGATGCGGTCAAAGCGCCGGTGTCCATTTTGGCCTTGAGCACTTCGCCGCCGATTTCCGGCACCGCGATGTATTCGTAGCGCCCGTACAGGGTTGGCTCGGCGGCCAGCACCGGCAGGGCTACCAGGGAAAGCAGTGCGAGGAGCGATTTCACGTATGGGCATCCTTGGGAAGTGGGCAGCGGGATTTTAGACCGTCAGTAAAGAATTCGTTCGTTGGGTCACCTATCAATCCAGCATAACGAGCCAAAGGTGAAACATTCGTCACCACCGATTTGGCCTGCCGCCCGAAGCTGCTTATCATGGCGCGCCCAAACGCTTGCAAGAGTTATTTATGCGCCGCCTGCTCACCGGCTGTTTCGTCACCCTGCTGCTGTTGCTCAACACCCTGGTCCTGTTCGGACCGCTGATGGTGTTTGCTTTGCTCAAACTGGTCCTGCCCGGGCGCTTGCGCGACTACGCCTCCAACGCGGTGATGTGGATCGCCGAGACCTGGGCCGAAATCGACAAGCTGATCTTCCGCCTGTGCATCCCCACCCAATGGGACGTGCGGGGCGGCGATGACCTGCGCCGCGACACCTCTTATCTGGTGATCAGCAACCATCAATCGTGGGTGGATATCCCGGCGCTGATTCAGACCCTCAACCGACGCACGCCGTTCTTCAAATTCTTCCTCAAGAAGGAACTGATCTGGGTGCCGTTTCTCGGGCTGGCGTGGTGGGCGCTGGATTATCCGTTCATGAAGCGTTACACCAAGGCGTTCCTGGCGAAGAACCCGGAACTGGCCGGCAAGGATCTGGAGATCACCAAAGCGGCGTGCGAGCTGTACAAGCGCCAGCCGGTGACGGTGGTGAATTATCTGGAAGGCACGCGTTTCACGGCGGCAAAGCGTGCTGGGCAACAATCGCCTTTCACCCATCTGCTCAAACCCAAGGCAGGTGGCGTGGCGTTTGTGCTGGCGGCCATGGGCGAACAGCTCGACGCCATTCTCGATGTCACCGTGGTGTATCCGCAGCCGACGATTCCGGGGTTCTGGGAGCTGCTCAGCGGCAACGTGCCAAGGATCATCATCGACATCCAGACCCGCGATCTCAACCCGGCGCTGTGGCAGGGCGATTACGAGAACGACCCGCTATTTCGCGAAACGATCCAGAACTGGGTCAACCAGCTCTGGATCGACAAGGACCAGCGCATCGACGCCTTGCGCGCCGAGCGCCGCTGAATCAACTGCCGGTGCCGGCCGACCAGATTCCACCCAGGCTTTCCAGCAACGGGCCGCCCACGCCTTGATCGCCGAGGTACTTGAGGATCACCGGGGCGAACTGGCCGACCATGCTGTCGTCCATCCCCAACGCGCCGAATGCGCTGTCCAGGTCGCTGGTGTTTTTCACGCTGCCCAGCGCATTCTCCAGGCCCGCCGATTGACCGGCCCCTCCCAGCAGACCGCTGAGCGCGCCCAATTGACCGCCGCCCGAGAGCACGTCCAGGCCCGGTACGCTTTTGGCCAGTTGCGAGTAATCGGTGGAACTCAATTGATTCTTCGCCAGGCCGAGCATGGCCCCGGTGCCGCCGACGGCCTGTTGCGGGGTGATGTTCAGCTCCGAGGTCAACGCACCGAGCAGGCCGGCCGTTTCCGTCGTGGGCGCCGCGGCCGTGGCTGCGTTGCCGCCCTGCATGCTCGAGGCAGCCTTGGTCACATCATCCAGGCTGAAACCGGCGAAGACCGGGCTGCCCGCCAGACTCATCAGCGACGCCAGTGCAAAACCGCGTGAAATCTTCATCCAGACATCCTCTTGAGCCATGAAAATCGCCTGCCGATGGGGCGGCGCAAAACTGCGCGTTTGACTGGCATTCCCAGGGAATGTTCCCAGCCCCTGTAGGAGCGAGCTAGCTCCGGGCGGCGTTCCGACGATGGACGTCAACGATAACGCGTTTTTTCTGACTTAACGTGGCGCTCTCAGGTCAATCGCGAGCGAGCTCGCTCCTACAGGAATCACGTTTACCAAAAACAATTGGTTGGGGCTGCATCCAGTCCCGCCCCGGCCGCGTATATCAAGCACGGACAGACATTCCTGGCCGATTCTCCCCACAAGGATCATCACCATGACACGCACTTCGATCAAAACACCGTTGATTGCCAGCCTGCTGACCCTGGCCCTTGGCGGCGGATTCGCCCTCAACACCGTGCAAGCGGCAACCATGAGCCACGACAGCGTGATGGTCGGCGGCCAGACCATGCTGCCGAGCAAGGACATCGTCGATAACGCGGTGAACTCCGCTGACCACACCACACTGGTCGCCGCCGTGAAGGCCGCCGGCCTGGTCGACACCCTCAAAGGCAAAGGCCCGTTCACCGTGTTCGCCCCGGTCAACTCGGCCTTCACCGCCCTGCCCGCCGGCACCGTCGACACCCTGCTGAAACCGGAAAACAAAGCCACCCTGAGCAAGCTCCTGACGTACCACGTGGTCGCAGGAAAACTCGACATGGCAACCCTGGCCGAGAAGATCAAGGCCGGTGGCGGCAAGACCGAGCTCACCACCGTCGCTGGCGGCAAGCTGTGGGCGATGATGAACGGCCCGCACAACATCACCATCAAGGATGAAAAAGGTGACGTCGCCGACATCACCACCTACGACGTGTACCAGTCCAACGGCGTGATTCAGGTCATCGACAAAGTGCTGATGCCCAAAAGCTGAGTGAGGTATGACGTCGATCCTGCGCATCAGGGTCGGCGTCGTTCCGAGAGGGCCCGCCCGTGAATGGAACAACTGCGTGCCGTGAACTACCCTCTTGGGCTCACGCGACTGATTGGAGAACCGCTATTCCCATCGCCGACGCCGATCAGCTCAGGCAACTGCTGGCCCAGTGTTCACTGGGTGACCGCCGCGCATTCGAGACGCTGTACCGCAGCGTCGGCCCGCGTTTGCATGGTGTTGCCTTGCGTTTCATGGGACGTCCGGACCTGGCTGAGGAAGTGTTGCAGGAGAGCTTCGTGCGCATCTGGAACAACGCCTCGCGCTACGAACCGCATCTGTCGGCACCGCTGACGTGGATGATCAACATCACTCGCCATCAGGCCATCGACCAGTTGCGCAAACACCGTGACCGGCCGTTGACCGATTTGGAAGAACAGGCGCTGGTGGATGAAAGCCCCTCGGCCCACGACCAATTGAGCAGCGCCCGCGAGGCCAACGCCTTGAATCGCTGCCTGGAAAGCCTGGACGGCATGCAGCGTCAATCGATCACCGTGGCGTATTTTCAGGGGCTGTCATGCTCCGAACTCGCCGAACACCTGGCCGCGCCCCTGGGCTCGGTGAAATCCTGGATCCGCCGTGGCATGGAACGCCTGCGCAGGTGCCTTGAATCATGAACTACCAGACCCCGACCCTGCGCCGCGCCCTCGCCGCCGACTACGCCATCGGCCTGATGCCTTCGGCCGCGCGTCGACGGTTCGAAGCGTTGCTGCTGGAGGACGCGGCATTGCGCGTGGAACTGGCGCACTGGCAGGAAAGCCTGGCCAGCTTGACCGACGCACTGCCCGAGCACCCGGTGCCGGATCGCGTCTGGAGGAGGATTACGGCGCGGATAGAACCGCAAGTGCTGCATGTGCCTGCGCGGCGTCCGTTCTGGAACTGGTTACGGGTGACGGCGGCGGTTTGTTCGCTGGTCGTCGCCGTGACGTTGGGCGTGATCTATACCCGCGACAGTGCGCGGTACAGCGCGACGTTGCTGACCGCCAATGCTCAGCCTGCGCTGAAGGTCGAAGCGCACAAGGATTATCTGAAAGTCGAACCGCTGACCCTCGCGGCCGTCGAGCCGGGACGCAGCCTGGAATTGTGGGCGATTCCAGCGGACGGCAAACCGATTTCCCTCGGTTTTATTCCGGCGGATGGCAGCGGCAGGATTGAACTGAGCGACGCGCAGAAAGTGCTGATCGGCAAGCCTGTCGCGCTGGCGGTCAGCCTTGAACCGAAAGGCGGCTCACCGACCGGGCAGCCAACGGGGCCGGTGCTGTATCAAGGTGCGTTGGCCGCGCTTTGAAAAGACGCGATACCGCGATCTTCCAGAGACACTATCAGTTCTGATAGTAGCCAGCCTTGCCCGACTCCCCCATAGTGAAATCCTGAAATTTAAGACTTATTGGGGGGGGCCGGCTCATGCAGTCCAATCACGAAAAGCTGCACTTTATTGACCCTCATGATCGGCGTGCAACGACCCTGCTCGCTACTGATCAACAACGCACGGTATTGAGCGTTCTCAACGCAACCGGCCCTCGTGCACTCTCCTACACTCCTTACGGACATCGTATTGCGCAGTGGGGGTTGCCCGGTCGGCTCGGTTTCAACGGCGAACAACCGGATCCCGTCACCGGTCATTATTTGTTGGGCAATGGTTATCGGGCGCTTAATCCGGTGTTGATGCGGTTTAACAGTCCGGACAGTTGGAGCCCGTTTGGGGAGGGCGGTTTGAATGCCTATGCGTATTGCGTGGGAGACCCAGTGAATCGGCTGGATCCGACCGGGCACGTAAACTGGCCAAGTCTGATGCAGAAACATTTCCCCAAAGCAGTAGCAGCCGCCAACAAAAGAATGCCTCGCCTTGAAAATCCCATGGGAGATTTCCAACCATTTGAAAACATGCCTGATGTCATGGGCTCGATTATCGGGAATCTTAAAGGGAAAGACATCTCCGCCCTGAGTGCAACCTCATCAAAAATGTTCAAATTCGTAAATGAAGCAAAAATTTCGGTCTCACGATTATTGAAACCGAAAACACTAGCGCAAAATAAAAACTCTATTCAGCAAGCATGGGATATCGCAACAGGTGAATTCCCCGGCACGACACCAAATCAACTAAAAACTATAGGTATAAACAATCCGTACGACATCCCTCATATTGTCGACAGCGCAGGTTTTTCCTCACTTGCAGAGTTGGAAAGACGTTTCAATCTGCATGAAAAAGCAATGAAAACCCAAAAAAACATTCGACAACAGGTAATGTAATTTCCACTGCAAATGACGAATGTATATTTCACCGTCTATACAGACTGAAGCACCTAGCTAACAAAAAGGAGCGACACCCTGTCGCTCCTTTCCACTAAAGTAACTACGCCGCACTAAACAACTTATGCGGATCAATCACAAACTTCTTAGGCACGCCCGCATCGAACTCGCCATAACCTTGCGGTGCCTGATCCAGACTGATCACCTGCACGCCCACCACTTCGGCGATGTTGATACGGTCCCACATGATCGCCTGCATCAGCTGGCGGTTGTACTTCATCACTGGCGTCTGGCCGGTGTGGAAGCTGTGGGATTTGGCCCAGCCCAGACCGAAACGAATGCTCAGGCTGCCCATTTTTGCGGCGGCGTCCACGGCACCTGGATCTTCGGTCACGTACAGGCCCGGGATACCGATTTTGCCGGCCACACGGACCACGCCCATCAGCGAGTTGAGCACGGTGGCCGGAGCTTCGTGTTTCACGCCGTCATGGCCATGACCGCGCGCTTCGAAGCCCACGGCGTCGACGGCGCAATCCACTTCGGGTTCGCCCAGTAGCGCCGCGATTTGCTCGTGCAGCGGCGTGTCGAGGGACAGGTCAGCGATTTCGAAACCCTGCGCCTTGGCGTGTGCCAAACGGACGGTGTTGACGTCGCCGATGATCACCACCGCCGCGCCCAGCAGGCGAGCGGAAGCCGCAGCAGCCAGACCGACCGGGCCGGCACCCGCGATATAAACCGTGCTACCAGGACCAACGCCGGCGGTCACTGCGCCGTGGTAACCGGTTGGCAGGATGTCGGAGAGGCAGGTCAGGTCGCGGATTTTTTCCATCGCGCGATCGCGATCAGGAAGCTTGAGCAGGTTGAAGTCGGCGTACGGCACCATCGCGTATTCAGCCTGGCCACCGGTCCAGTCGCCCATGTCGACGTAACCATAAGCACCGCCCGGGCGGGCCGGGTTAACGCTGAGGCAGACACCCGTGTGCATTTCCTTGCAGGAACGGCAGCGCCCGCACGCCACGTTGAACGGAACGGACACCAGGTCGCCGATCTGCAGGTTCTCGACGTCGCTGCCCTTCTCGATCACTTCACCGGTGATTTCGTGCCCCAGCACCAGACCGGTTTGAGCGGTGGTACGGCCGCGCACCATGTGCTGGTCGGAGCCACAGATGTTGGTGGAAACCACACGCAGGATGACGGCGTGGTTGATCTTCCTGCCACGCGGATCCTGCATTTTCGGATAGTCGATTTTCTGAACTTCGACCTTGCCAGCGCCGAGATACACCACACCACGATTGCCAGACATGCTTTCACCTCGCTGTTGTTTTTATGGAACCGCGTTGCCCAGGCAGGCAGCGCGTTAAATGCTCGGGTACAGATGCTGTTTCTTGTGTTGCCGGTAAGGGCCCCATCGCCAGCAGGCTGGCTCCCACAATGATTCGGGTGGATACATCGTGTGTGAACAACCCAAAACCCTGTGGAAGCTAGCCTGCTGGCGATAGCAATCTAAAGAACGACTGTCCTGTTAGCGTTGAGGAACACCCTTCTTTCAATGTGATAACCAACGGCCCGCGCCAATGTCAGCCCCTCGATATCCCGCCCCTTGGCGATCAAATCTTCCGGGTAATGACTGTGGTCCACCACCTCCACGCCCTGGGCAATGATCGGTCCTTCGTCCAGGTCGTTGTTGATGTAGTGCGCCGTGGCTCCCACCAGTTTCACGCCTTTGTTGTAGGCCTGGTGATACGGCTTGGCGCCTTTGAAACCGGGCAGCAGGGAGTGGTGAATGTTGATCGCCTTGCCGTCGAGTTTGCGGCACAGCTCCGGCGACAGGACCTGCATGTAGCGGGCAAGGATCACCAGTTCGGCGCCAGACTCTTCGATGACCTGCAACACCTGACGCTCTTGCGACGGCTTGTCGTTCGGGTCCAGCGGGAAGTGGTAGTACGGAATCTGGTGCCAGTCGGCCAGCGGCTTGAGGTCCGGGTGGTTGGAGACCACGGCGGCCACGTCCATCGACAACTGGCCGATGCGCTGGCGGTAGAGCAAATCGTTGAGGCAGTGATCGGCCTTGGAAACCATGATCACCACTTTCGGCCGGTAGTTCGGCGCGGTCAGCTCGAAGTTCATGCCGAAGGCTTGGCCACGCTCTTCAAGGCCGGCGCGGAAGGCTTCCTCGACGAAGCCGTCGGGCTGACGGAATTCCACGCGGATGAAGAACCGCCCGGAGAGCCGGTCATCGAAGGAGTGGTGCTCAGTGACGTAGCAGCCCTGCTCGAACAGAAAGCGCGTCACCGCGTCCACGGTGCCGAGAACGCTGGGGCAGTCGGCGGTCAGAATCCATGTGTCTGGTGCGCGGCTCATAGTGCGGTGACTCCTGCTGCTACATCGTGATCAAAGAGAACCTTGTGGCGAGGGAGCTTGCTCCCGCTGGGTTGCGAAGCAGCCCCAAAATCAACATCCGCGTTCCTGCTGGAGGAACACGGAATCAGGTTTTACGACTGCTACGCAGCCGAGCGGGAGCAAGCTCCCTCGCCACAAAAGCAGTCATGCACCGAATTACGCCTGGACGCTCAACCCGTACTCGGCCGAAGCATCCTGCAACCACAACCACCAGTAATCCGAGAAGCTGCGACGAATCAACAGTTCCCAGGTGTCTTCGGCGGTATGGCGGATCACCAGCTGCGACTTGGCGAACACTGTGCCGACGGCCTTGCCGACCGGGAAGCTGTTCGGGTGCACGTCGTAGCTGGTGGACTTCATCAGCACCTGACGCACGTTCGGACCGCTCAATTCGAGAATCTGCTGGCCGCCGCTGACGTTGGTGATTGCGATGTGCAAGTCGCCCAGCGCTTCACGGAGTTTTTGCTCGGCGGCGAATTCTTCACCGGTCGGCACGATCAGCAGCCATTCATCCGGCCCCATCCATTGCAGGCTGGTTTCGCCTTTGATCACGACGGTCAGCGCGCTCGGCAATTCGATGCCCAGCGCCTTGTGCACGCCGGCGGCGAACGCGGCATCGTGGCCATCGCCACGAATGGTCAGGTGGCCGAGGAGTTTCTTTTCACGCACGGTCACACCGGCGCTTTTACGACCCTTGCCCACCAGGCTGGCGAGGTCGGCGTGATGCAGCGACGACTCGGCCTTGGCCCCGGTGGTTGGGCGTTGTTGGTAAACATTGGCTGCGGTCATAAAGCACCTGTTCCTGAATTCTGTTGATTCCTGTGGGGCTGCACTGCCGTCATCGCCAGCAGGCTAGCTCCCACATTCGACCGCGTTTCCCTGTGGGCGCCAGCCCACAGATCCCGAGGCCATCAAATGTTCTGGCGTTCGCCTTTCGGATCGAAGAACACCGAAGAAACGATTTCCGCCTCGATCACGCTGCCGTCGGCCAGCGGTGCGAACACACGCTCACCCAGGCGGCTCAGGCCGCCCTTGACCACGCCCATGGCAAACGAATAGCCAAGGGAGTTGTGGGCATAGCTGGAGGTGACGTGACCGACCATGCTCATCGGAATCGCTTGCTTGGTGTTGAACACCAGTTGCGCGCCTTCCGGCAGCCATTTGGTCGGATCGATCGGCTTCAGGCCGACCAGCTGTTTGCGTTGATCACGCACGCAGTCCTCGCGGTTCATCCCCCGCCAGCCGATCCACGAGAACGGTTTGGTGCGACCGACACACCAGCCCATGTTCAGGTCGTCCGGGGTCATCGAGCCGTCAGTGTCCTGGCCGACGATGATGAAGCCCTTCTCGGCCCGCAGCACGTGCATGGTTTCAGTGCCATACGGCGTCAGGTTGTACTGCTTGCCGGCCTCGACGATTTTCTCGAGCACGCCCATGGCGTAGTCGGCTTGCACGTTGACTTCGTACGACAGCTCACCGGTAAACGAAATCCGGAACACCCGCGCCGGCACACCGCCGACCAGGCCTTCTTTCCAGGTCATGAACGGGAAGGCTTCGTTGCTCAGGTCGATGTCGGTGACCTGGCTGAGCAGCTTGCGGCTGTTCGGCCCGGACAGGGTCATGGTTGCCCAGTGGTCCGTCACGGAGGTGAAGTACACCTTCAGTTCTGGCCATTCGGTCTGAGAGTAGATTTCCAGCCATTGCAGCACGCGTGCAGCGCCGCCGGTGGTGGTGGTCATCACGAAATGGTTGTCGGCGAGACAGGCGGTTACGCCGTCGTCGAAGACCATGCCGTCTTCTTTGCACATCAGGCCGTAACGGGCCTTGCCCACGTCGAGCTTGGTCCAGGCGTTGGTATAGATGCGGTTGAGAAATTCACGCGCATCCGGACCCTGAATGTCGATTTTGCCCAGGGTCGACGCATCCAGCAGGCCCACGCTGTCGCGCACGGCCTTGCATTCACGTTTCACGGCCGTGTGCAGGTCTTCACCGTTTTTCGGGAAGTACCACGGACGTTTCCACTGACCGACGTCTTCGAACTCGGCGCCATTTTTCACGTGCCAGTGATGCAGCGCAGTGTGGCGAACCGGCTCGAAGATGTGCCCACAGTGACGACCGGCCACGGCGCCGAAAGTCACCGGCGTGTAGTTCGGACGGAACATGGTGGTGCCCATCTGCGGGATGGTCACGTTCAGCGAACGAGCGGCGATGGCCAGGCCGTTGACGTTGCCGAGCTTGCCCTGATCGGTGCCGAAGCCTAGTGCTGTGTAGCGCTTGACGTGTTCGACGGACTCGAAGCCCTCGCGGGTCGCCAGTTCAATGGCGGCAGCGGTGACGTCATTTTGCAGGTCAACGAATTGCTTCGGCGCCCGTGCGGTGTTCTTTTCGTGCGGCACCTGGAACAGCGCCAGCGTCGGCTCTTCCAGACGGCTCAGGGCTTTCGGCAGGGTGCCTTCGACCACACCGAAACCGGCTTCACTGGCCGCGCGAGCGCCGCCTTCAAAACCATCGGCCAACGAATCGGCGAGACCGTAGACGCCGTTGATACCACCGACGCACACGCGTTTCTGTGGTGCTTCGCCCGGTACGAAACCGAGGATGTCTTCACGCCAGATCGGCTTGCCGCCCAGGTGCGAAGCCAGGTGAACCACCGGGCTGTAACCGCCGGAGCTGGCCACCAGGTCGCATTCAAGCCACTCGCCAGGGCTGGTGACTTTGTGTCCTTTGACATCGATCGCGGCGACGCGGGCAGCGGTTACATGCTTGCTGCCACGGGCCTCGATCACGGCGCTACCGGTCAGGATGCGGATGCCTTTGGCGCGCGCTTCTTCTACCAGTGCGCCACGCGGATTGCTGCGGGCGTCGGCGATGGCCACCACTTGCAGGCTGGCGTCGAGCCAATCCAGGGCAACGCGATAGGCGTGATCGTTGTTGGTCGACAGCACCAGCTTCTTGCCCGGTGCCACGCCGTAACGGCGCACGTAAGTCGACACGGCGCCGGCGAGCATGTTGCCCGGTACGTCGTTGTTGCCGTAGACCAGTGGACGCTCGTGAGCGCCGGTCGCCAGGACCACACGCTTGGCGCGAACCCGGTGGATGCGCTGACGCACCTGGCCAATCGGTGCGCGGTCGCCGAGGTGATCGGTCAGGCGCTCGTGAATGGTCAGGAAGTTATGGTCGTGGTACCCGTTGACCGTGGCGCGCGGCAACAGCAGCACGTCCGGAGTATTTTTCAGCTCGGAGATGACGCTGGCGACCCACTCCACGGCAGGCTTGCCGTCGAGGCTTTCGCGGGAATCGAGCAGGCTGCCGCCGAACTCTTCCTGCTCATCGGCCAGGATCACGCGGGCACCGCTGCGGGCCGCCGCCAGTGCAGCGGCCAGACCAGCGGGGCCACCGCCGACGATCAGCACGTCGCAGTGCTGGTTCATGTAGTCGTAGGTGTCCGGATCGTTCTCGGTCGGCGAGCGGCCAAGACCGGCTGCCTTGCGGATGTACTTCTCGTAAGTCATCCAGAACGATTGCGGGTACATGAAGGTTTTGTAGTAGAAGCCCGGCGGCATCAGCTTGCCGCCGACCTTACCGAGAATGCCCATCATGTCGTTGTTCACGCTTGGCCAGCCGTTGGTGCTGGTGGCGACCAGGCCCTGGTACAGCGCTTGTTGCGTGGCGCGTACGTTCGGAATTTGCGTGGCTTCGGTCGCGCCGATCTGCAGCACGGCGTTCGGCTCTTCGGCGCCGGCAGCAAAGATGCCGCGCGGACGGGAATACTTGAAGCTGCGGCCGATGATATCGACACCGTTGGCCAGCAGTGCAGCGGCCAGCGAGTCGCCTTCGAAGCCTTTGTAGCTCTGGCCGTTGAAGGTGAAGCTCAGGACTTTGTTACGGTCGATCCGTCCGCCGTTGGACAGGCGATTGATCTGGCTCATACCTTCTCTCCCAGAGCCGTGCTGGCCGCTTTCGGGCTATCGGTCTTGTCGGTGAACTGCGGCTTGGTGCCGATCTTGTAGGTTTCGAGAATCTCGTAGGTCACGGTGTCGCGAGTCACGTTGAAATACTGACGGCAACCGGCAACGTGATCCCACAGCTCGTGGTGCAGGCCGCGAGGGTTATCGCGGAAGAACATGTAGTCGCCCCACTCCTCGTCGGTGCAGGTGCTCGGATCCAGTGGACGCGGAATATGCGCCTGGCCGGATGCGTGGAATTCCTCTTCGGAGCGCAGTTCGCCGCAGTGAGGACAGAAGATATGCAACATGGGGATTTCTCCTGTTAGTGGGCAACCGCAGCAGCGCCGTGTTCATCGATCAACGCACCGTTGTGGAAACGGTCGATGGAGAAAGGTGCGGCCAATGGGTGCATTTCACCCTTGGCCAGGCTTGCGGCAAACACGTTGCCCGAGCCAGGTGTGGCCTTGAAGCCACCGGTGCCCCAACCGCAGTTGAAGAACATGTTCGGGACCGGGGTTTTCGAAATGATCGGGCACGCATCCGGCGTGGTGTCGACGATGCCGCCCCACTGACGGTTCATGCGTACGCGGGACAGCACCGGGAACATCTCGACGATGGCCTGGATGGTGTGCTCGATCACCGGGTACGAACCACGCTGGCCGTAGCCGTTGTAGCCGTCGATACCGGCGCCGATCACCAGGTCGCCCTTGTCGGACTGGCTGATGTAACCGTGTACGGCGTTGGACATGATCACGCTGTCGATGATCGGCTTGATCGGCTCGGACACCAGCGCTTGCAGCGGGTGGGATTCGATCGGCAGACGGAAGCCGGCGAGCTTGGCCATGTGCCCGGAGTTACCGGCCGTGACCACGCCGACACGCTTGGCGCCGATGAAACCCTTGTTGGTTTCAACGCCGATGCACACGCCGTTTTCCTTGCGGAAACCGATCACTTCGGTCTGCTGGATCAGGTCCACGCCCAGTGCGTCAGCGGCACGGGCAAAGCCCCAGGCCACGGCATCGTGACGCGCCACGCCGCCGCGGCGCTGGACGGTGGCGCCCATCACCGGGTAGCGGGTGTTCTTGGAGCAGTCGAGGTACGGGATCTCGTCCGCCACTTGCTTGGCATCGAGCAGTTCGCCGTCCACGCCGTTGAGGCGGTTGGCGCTGACACGACGCTCGGAATCACGAATGTCCTGCAGGGTGTGGCACAGGTTGTAGACGCCGCGCTGGGAGAACATCACGTTGTAGTTCAGGTCCTGGGACAGGCCTTCCCACAGTTTCATCGCGTGTTCGTACAGGTGCGCCGACTCGTCCCACAGGTAGTTGGAGCGAACGATGGTGGTGTTGCGCGCGGTGTTACCGCCGCCCAGCCAGCCCTTTTCGACCACGGCCACGTTGGTGATGCCGTGCTCTTTCGCCAGGTAGTAGGCCGTGGCGAGACCGTGCCCGCCGCCGCCGACGATGACCACGTCGTAGACCTTTTTAGGGGTCGGCGTGCGCCACATTTTCTGCCAGTTTTCGTGATGGCTGAGGGAGTGTTTGAAGAGGCCGAAGCCTGAGTAGCGTTGCATAGTCATTTACTCCAAAACCGCGCTCAGCGATAAACCGGGAAGTCCGCGCACAGGGCTGACACTTGCTGCGCGACATTGGCTTCGACATCGGCGTCGCCGAGGTTGTCGAGGATGTCGCAGATCCAGCCGGCCAGCGTGACGCACTGGGTCACCTTGAAGCCGCGAGTGGTAACCGCCGGGGTGCCGATACGCAGGCCGGAGGTCACGAACGGCGACTGTGGATCGTTCGGGACAGCGTTCTTGTTCACGGTGATGTGGGCGCGACCGAGTGCTGCATCCGCCTCTTTGCCGGTGAGTCCCTGACGAATCAGGCTGACCAGGAACAGGTGGTTATCGGTGCCGCCGGACACTACATCGTAGCCGCGTTTGATAAATACGCCGGCCATGGCCTGGGCGTTGTCGATTACTTGTTGCTGGTAGGCCTTGAAGCCGGGCTCCAGCGCTTCCTTGAAGCACACCGCTTTACCGGCGATCACGTGCATCAGCGGGCCACCCTGGGCACCCGGGAACACGGCGGCGTTGAGCTTCTTCTCGATTTCTTCGTTGGCCTTGCACAGGATCAGGCCGCCACGTGGACCGCGCAGGGTCTTGTGGGTGGTGGTGGTGACCACGTCGGCGTACGGCAGCGGGTTCGGGTACAGGCCGGCAGCGACCAGACCGGCGACGTGCGCCATGTCGACGAACAGCAGCGCACCGACTTTGTCAGCGATCTGACGGAAGCGCGGGAAGTCGAGGGTCTTGGAGTAAGCCGAGAAACCGGCAACGATCATTTTCGGTTTGCATTCGACGGCCAGGCGCTCGACTTCGTCGTAGTCGATCAGCCCGGTTTTGGTGTCGATGCCGTACTGAACGGCGTTGTACAGCTTGCCCGAGGAGGACACTTTGGCGCCGTGGGTCAGGTGACCGCCGTGGGCCAGGCTCATGCCCAGGATGGTGTCGCCGGCTTGCAGCAGCGCCAGGTACACGGCGCTGTTGGCCGAAGAACCGGAGTGCGGCTGCACGTTGGCGTAATCGGCACCGAACAGTTGCTTGGCGCGCTCGATGGCCAAGGCTTCAACCTTGTCCACGTGCTCGCAGCCACCGTAGTAGCGCTTGCCCGGATAGCCTTCGGCGTATTTGTTGGTCAGGCCACTGCCTTGCGCTTCCATGACGCGTTTGCTGGTGTAGTTCTCTGACGCGATCAGCTCGATGTGATCTTCCTGGCGTTGCTCCTCGGCATTCATCGCCGCCAGCAGTGCATCGTCGTAACCCTTGATCTGGTCTTGCTTGCTGAACATCGCGTCTCTCCCAGCGGCATCTGTGCGCCATTCGTCTCGGTAAGGCACGGCGTTTCGGCAGTGCCCTTTGATAGCGATGGTATGACCGGCGCAGACAGGTCAAATGCCTACGGACGCCACGCAAAGGTGCGTTTACGACATGGCGGGAAATGGCATGCCGAACACACTCCCCAAACCGGCAAAGAACCCTGTGGGAGCGAGCCTGCTCGCGATAGCGGTGGGTCAGGCAACATCATTGCCGACTGTTATGGCCTCATCGCGAGCAGGCTCACTCCTACAGGGTTATGCGGCGATCTGGCGGACGAGCAGTAGAAGCAGGAAGTGAGCGGGATAGAGCGCATACGCCCAACGCCGCATCGGTGGCGGGTGGAAGCGTCGTGCATGTCGCAACAGGAACAGTCCCAGCAATGGCGCAATCAGGCACGCGACGATGCCGGGGACGGCGGCGCTGTTGCCCAGTTTGGCGGCGTAATACAGCACGTGCCATTGATTGGCCGCCAGGCAGACCACGCCCGGCAGGAGGCTGGCGTACCAGGGCCGCCGGATCACCAACAATGTCGCCAGCGGCAACAGCACGCCAAAGAAGCCGAACATCAAGTGCCCGGAGAACACTCCCGCCAGGATCAAAGCACCCATCGCGAGCAGTCGCGATTGCAGCGTCCTGTCCTGCCATCCACGGGCAACCAGCAGGCCCAGAGCCAGTGTAGGCAACACATTCAAGGTGTCGTGATCAGGAATGAACAACCGGTAAGGAACTTCGCTGACAGCACTGAACAACAGCAGCCAACCCAGATAGTGCCATTCATGGGTCGCTGCTTGCGAACGCGACAAATTTGCCGCCATCGCCAGGCAAAACCACGGGAACGCCAGACGCCCGGGCACATACAGCAGATCAACGGAATAGCCGACATATCGCAGGTGATCGAGCACCATGCACAGCACCGCCAGCCACTTCAGCAGATCCAGTGCACCCTCGCGTTGAGTCATGTGCATAATTGCCCGTCGTCTTTGTATTTTTCTGTCAGACACATCGCGTGTGCTCGCCGGATGATCTTCGGTAAAGTGCGCACCATCATTGACCACGAGACGCTTCACCATAAGCGTCCCGATCACGGAAAGCAGGGCCATGACCGATAAGAGCCAACAATTCGCCAGCGACAACTATTCCGGTATCTGCCCCGAAGCCTGGGCGGCGATGGAACAGGCCAACCACGGCCACCAGCGCGCTTACGGCGACGATGAATGGACCGCTCGCGCGTCCGATGATTTCCGCAAACTGTTCGAAACCGACTGCGAAGTGTTCTTCGCCTTCAACGGCACCGCCGCCAACTCGCTGGCCCTGTCGTCGTTGTGCCAGAGTTACCACAGCGTGATCTGCTCGGAAACCGCCCACGTCGAAACCGACGAATGTGGCGCGCCGGAATTCTTCTCCAACGGCTCCAAGCTGCTGCTCGCGCGCACCGAGAACGGCAAGCTGACCCCGGAATCGATCCGCGAAGTCGCGCTCAAGCGCCAGGACATCCACTACCCGAAACCGCGCGTCGTGACCCTGACCCAGGCCACTGAAGTGGGCAGCGTCTACACCCCGGAAGAAATCCGCGCCATCAGCGCCACCTGCAAAGAACTCGGCTTGAACCTGCACATGGACGGCGCGCGCTTCTCCAACGCCTGCGCATTCCTGGGCTGTACGCCCGCGGACCTGACCTGGAAGGCCGGCGTCGATGTGTTGTGCTTTGGCGGCACCAAAAACGGCATGGCGGTGGGTGAGGCGATCCTGTTCTTCAACCACAAACTGGCCGAAGACTTCGACTACCGCTGCAAGCAGGCCGGGCAGTTGGCCTCGAAGATGCGTTTCCTGTCAGCACCGTGGGTCGGGATTCTGGAAAACGACGCGTGGCTGAAATACGCCCAACACGCCAACCGTTGCGCGCAATTGCTGGCGGAGCTGGTAAGCGACATTCCTGGCGTGGAACTGATGTTCCCGGTGCAGGCCAACGGCGTGTTCCTGCAGCTGTCGGAACCGGCCATCGCGGCCCTGACCGCCAAGGGCTGGCGCTTCTACACCTTCATCGGCAACGGCGGCGCACGCTTCATGTGCTCGTGGGACACCGAGGAAGAACGCGTACGTGAACTGGCGGCGGATATCCGCGAGGTCATGTCCCGCTAATTTCCTACGCACGGACCCGCTCCCTGTGGCGAGGGAGCTTGCTCCCGCTGGGCTGCGAAGCGGCCCCAAATACTGAAAATGCGGTCCGTCAGGCAGACCGCATTGGCAGGTTTTACGACGGCTTCACCGCCGAGCGGGAGCAAGCTCCCTCGCCACAAAATCCCTTACACAAAATACCTTCCGCGCCGAGCCCTCACGCTGTCCTGGTCTACATTGACTGGCGAGCCGCTTCTATCCGCTCACATAACAATAATCAGGAGCGTACGCATGTCATTGAAAGGCAAAACCCTGTTCATTACCGGCGCCAGCCGGGGGATTGGTCGGGAGATCGCGCTGCGGGCCGCACACGACGGGGCCAACATTGTGATTGCGGCGAAAAGTGCCGAGCCGCACCCCAAGTTGCCGGGCACGATTTTCAGCGTGGCCAGGGAAGTCGAGGCCGCCGGCGGCCAGGCGTTGCCGTTGCAGGTGGACGTGCGTGATGACGTCGCGGTGCGTGAGGCATTGGCCCAGGCCCATGAGCAATTCGGCGGCATTGATGCGCTGGTCAACAACGCCGGGGCGATCAAGCTGACGGGCGTTCAACACCTCGAACTCAAGCGTTTCGACCTGATGCACCAGATCAACACCCGCGCCGTGTTGCTGTGCAGTCAGGCCGTCCTGCCCTACCTGAAACAATCCAGTGGCCACATTCTCAACCTGTCGCCACCGCTGAACCTGGCGACGAAATGGTTCGCGCAATACAGCCCCTACACCGTGACCAAGTACGGCATGAGCATGCTGACGCTGGGGATGAGCGAGGAATTCAAGCATTACGGTATCAGCGTCAATTCGCTGTGGCCGCAGACGATGATCGCGACGGCTGCCATCGAGTTTCAGTTGGGCTCAAGGGAGTCGTTCAAGCATGCGCGAACGCCCGCGATCATGGCGGATGCCGCCCATGTGATTCTGGACAGCAGCGGGCGCAGCATTACCGGGCGGTTGCTAGTGGATGAAGAGATTCTGCGAGAAAACGGCACCACCGAATTCGAACACTATCGGTTCGCCCCCGACAGCAACGACACGCTGATGCCTGACCTGTTCATCGATTGACACGCATCCCCTGTAGGAGCGAGCTTGCTCGCGATGGACTTGATGACGCCGCGTTTATTCAGGCAGTGAGCGTTATCGTTAGCATCCATCGCGAGCAAGCTCGCTCCTACAGGGTCGATTAAAACTCGATACGCACGTCGCCCTTCGGCACGCTGCAGCACGACAGGATGTAACCCTCGGCTTCGTCTTCCTCGGTAATCCCGCCGTTGTGGTCCATTTCGACCTCGCCCCCCAGCTTCAATACCTTGCACGTGCCGCAGATGCCCATGCCGCACGCCTTCGGAATCAGCAGGCCAAGCTTGGCCGCCGCCGCATGCACGGTTTCACCCGGGGCCACCCGAATACTCTTGCCGGACGAAATAAATTCGACTTGATGGAGGTCCGCCAAATCGACTTCCGGCGCGTCTGCTGCGATTTCGGCCTGTTCCACCGCATCGGCACGCGCTTCCGGCGGCGTCGCGCCGAAGGACTCCTCGTGATAGCGCTTCATATCGAAGCCTGCGGCCTCGAGCATGCGCTTGACCGCGTTCATGTACGGCGTCGGGCCGCAGCAGAACACTTCGCGCTCCATGAAGTCCGGCGTCATCAGCTCAAGCATCTTGTGGTTCAGGTAGCCGCGATAACCGGCCCAGGGCTCGCCCAGACCGTGTTTCTCACAAATCAGGTGCAGGCTGAAGTTATCGATCCGCGACGCCATGTGTTCCAGTTCGCGGTGATAAATGATGTCTTTCGGCGAACGGGCGCTGTGGATAAACACCATGTCGACATTGCCGTTGGTGTCGTAGAACCAGCGCGCCATCGACATGCACGGCGTTATACCGACACCGCCACTGAGGTACAGGACCTTGGGCGCAGGAAAGTCCATGGCGTTGAACAGGCCGACCGGACCGTGCACGGCCAATTCCTGGCCCTCATGCAGCGTGTCGTGCAGCCAGTTGGACACCTTGCCGCCCGGTACACGCTTGATGGTCACCGAAAAGCTGTAGGGTACCGATGGCGAACTGGAAATCGTGTAGGAGCGCATGATCGGCACGCCTTCGATTTCCAGTTCCAGGGTGACGAATTGCCCCGGTTTGAAGAAGAACAGGATCGGCTGGTCGGCCATGAAACAGAAGGTGCGTACGTCCCAGGTTTCCTGGATGACTTTGACGCAACGGACGATGTGCCGGCCATTGGCCCAGGTCTGGGTGGTTACCGGATTCAGGAAGCTGTTGGACATGCTGTTCTCCACCGCCGATGGTCGGCCTTATGTTGGCGATTCTGCGTATAGCGCGAACCCGCCATTTACCTATCTGCGACATTCACATACTTATCGCGACCAGCCCACAACTACCGGGGGTTGCGCGTCGGGAACAGATTGGGCCATGTCGCCCATGGATAAGGTTCCGGGCAACGCCGGCCCCACACTCGCCCCATACCAAGACACAACCTTTACACCTTGCGTACAAACCTGATTAGTCACTTTCGCCGGCCACACAGAATGGCCTTGAGGATTAAATGATGGACGTCACCACTACCCTGAGCCTGGGCGATCCACTGGAACCCGCACGCAAGGCCACCGCGCAGATGCTGCAAGAACGCGAGCGTACTTTCTCGCTGCCGCAGCCGTTCTACTCTGACGAGCGGCTGTTTGATATCGACATGCAGGAAATTTTCCAGAAAGAGTGGTTGATCGCCGGCATGACCTGCGAGATCCCGAGCAAGGGCAACTACCTGACCCTGCAAATCGGCAAGAACCCGATCATCGTGATTCGCGGCGCCGAGGGTGTGGTTCACGCCTTCCACAACGTCTGCCGTCACCGGGGTTCGCGACTGTGCACCAGTGAAAAAGGCAAGGTCGCCAAACTGGTTTGCCATTACCACCAGTGGACGTACGAACTGGACGGTCGCCTGTTGTTCGCCGGCACCGAAATGGGCGCCGACTTCGACATGAAGCAGTACGGCCTCAAACCGGTGAACGTGAAGACCGCCGGTGGTTACATCTTCATCAGCCTGTCGGAAAACCCGCCGGCCATTGATGACTTCCTGTCGACGCTGAACCATTACATGGAACCGTACGACATGGAAAACACCAAGGTGGCGATCCAGACCAACCTGTACGAAAAAGCCAACTGGAAACTGGTGCTGGAAAACAACCGCGAGTGCTATCACTGCAACGCGTCGCACCCGGAACTGTTGAAAACCCTGCTGGAATGGGACGACGTCACCGACCCGCGCGCCGACCAGGCCTTCAAGGACCACGTGGCTGCGTCCGCCGCTGCCTGGGAAGCCGAAAAGATTCCTTACGCCCACGCCAGCTTCGGCCTGCGTAACCGCATCGTGCGCATGCCGCTGCTCAAGGGCACCGTGTCGATGACCCTGGACGGCAAACAGGGTTGCGCCAAGCTCATGGGCCGCATCAAGAACCCGGACCTGGGCTCGATGCGCATCCTGCACCTGCCGCACTCGTGGAACCACTGCATGGGCGATCACATCATCGTCTTCACTGTGTGGCCGATCAGTGCTCAGGAAACCATGGTCACCACCAAGTGGATCGTGCACAAGGATGCGGTTGAAGGCGTGGATTACGACGTGGAACGCATGCGCAAAGTCTGGGATGAAACCAACAACCAGGACCGTCGCCTGGCCGAAGAAAACCAGCGCGGAATCAACTCCACGGCTTACGAGCCAGGGCCATACTCCAAGACCTACGAGTTTGGTGTGGTGAACTTTGTCGACTGGTACAGCGAGCGCCTGCTGAACAACCTCGGTGCCGAGCCTGCGCCTTACCTCAAAGGTGTTCCCGTACAGGGCTAACAATCCACTGTAGGAGCGAGCTTGCTCGCGAAAAACTCAAGAGCGCCGCTGGCAACCTGATTTAGCGCGTTACCGTTAACGACCATCGCGAGCAAGCTCGCTCCTACAGGGGCTTGCGAGCGATCCTCCAACTAGAACTGTACGAAATATGATCTATTCCGTTCAGCACTATGCCGCCCGTGGTTCCCAGCCTTCCGCGAACAAGTTATCCACACCTCCACCCACAGGTATTGGGGACAAGTGTGTGTTCACGAATAACTTTTTCCACAGAAACCAAAGAAAATCCGTGACTTATCCAAATAGTGTGTTTTAAACAGCGGCTGGTTGTTTTTTAACCAGAAGCCTGTAAGGCACGGTTTGTATGGGCTGAAGAGGATGGCAAACACCTTATCCACAGAAGCGCCAACAGACTTTGGGGGCAACTTCCACGTTACTGTGGAAAAACGCTGGAGGCCGCTTAAAATCAGAGGGTTACGTAGGTAGCCAGGGTCAAATCAGGATAATTGAACGTTTTTTAATCAAGCCACTGAAAGCCCCGTTTTATATGGCCTGTAGCGGACAGCGAACATCTTATCCACAGAAGCACCAACAGAGATTGGGGGCAACTGTTGAGTCGACTGCAAAGTTATCCCCTAAAACGGTGAGAAGAATTTGTAGTTGGAGCCAAAATTGGGGTGTGGATGACACTGCGCGTAGATTTTCGCCATTTTTTGACAAGGGAACGGTCTGTTACCCACACATTACTCACAGGCTGTTGTGGATAAAAACACCCCCTCGTCAAAAATAGTGCTGGTATAGGCAGAGTTTTAGCTTCTTCTACACAACACATTATCGAACGCATTCACACCAAACATGGCCCACGGACTTTTCCCATCCACTTCGAATCGTTTGAAATCTTCGTGGGAAAAAAGGCCATCAAAAAAATTGGCATTGATATTTGATGCCAATATTTCGCTGTAATTTTTTGCGGGTGCATCTGGAAACGCCAGTTTTCGTCGCTGTGATATTTCCGGAGGAAGCCTATCGGCAAATGCTCTGCGCAAAGGCATCTTCTCCACCCCATCGACAACTTTGGCCTTTGCAGCCAAATGCAAGGCCAGGCTGGTGACATGCCTGTCCAGAAAAGGCAGCCTGACCTCAACCGACGAGGCCATCGACAGTCGATCCTCGTGGCAAAGCATCGCCCTAAGATGGTTTTTTATTGAGAAATCTGTAAGGACCTCTAACGGCTCTTTCCCCCGTGCATCAGGCAGATGCTCTTCAATCAGGGTTTTGATCTCACGTTCGGTGAGCATTAAACCCAGCCCCGAGTCGATCGCTTTTTGGAAATAGTAGCCGTGCCACCGATGGTTCAATATGGCCTGGCTCTGGGTAGGAAAATCATAGTGCTGGTTGTAACCACACCAGAATTCGTCTGCTCCCTGCCCGTTCATTGCAACACGCAGTCCCTGCTGCGACACAGATCTGTAGAGCAGGTATTGAGAAATGTAAACTTGATCTAAAAGTGGCTCTTCCAATGAATAAGTAACTTTAGAGAACAAATCAGCGCCTTCATCAGGCGTGACACAGACCGGCTGCAATGTCGTATTGCTGAGGGTGCTCACCAATTTTTCGGCACTGGAGAAATCGGCGCTAACCGTCCCCTCGTGGTACGCCGTGAATGCCTGGATATGGGTGCATTGCTCATCCAACAAAGACGTGATGATGCTGCTGTCCAAGCCGCCCGACAAAATGACGGCAGACGGGTATCTTTCCGGGATCTGATTTTTCACAGCACATGACAATGCGCCGAGCAATGCCTCATCTGAATAGGGAAGCAGAACAGAAGAATCGATCTTCATATGCTCGGAGACTTTCCCCATGGCATCTACAGAAAAAATAACGCCAGGCTCTGCATTATGAATACTTTCAAAATAAGTCTCATCACGGGGCGAATAGAAGCCGAAGATAAAGTCTTGCCAGACCCGTTTTATGTTGGTTCTGAGCTGAACACCAGGGACGTGCTTCAACGCTTTGGATTCCGAGCTAATCACTACAGCCCCGCTATCCGTTTGAGTCCAGACCAGTTGCTTTTCGCCGTAAGGGTCTCGCCCGAAATAAAGTTCGCCTTGTCGACTATCGAAAACAACGAACGCGTAGCAACCGGTTATTTTCTTCAAGTACTCCAGGCCAAAATAATAGATGGCCTTGATCAGCAATTCGCTGTCGGATACCGTTGTTACAGTCGCACCTCTGGAGATTAGATCTTTTCTGACGTCTGAAACGTTGTATATCTCTCCGTTGTATGTCATCTGCAAATGTTCAAACTGAATAGGCTGCCCACTAAACTCAGCCGCATCGGCTATTGCCAACAATGTGTGCCCCAAGGCAACTTTTCTATCGGCCGAAACATAGTAGTCATTAAAATCCGGACCTCTATGATTCAACTCTGCGAGTGCGCGGGTGACAGACTCAACCTGTATGTCACCGGCAGGGGAGTACGCAGCGAATATTCCACACATGAATGCGTTCCTGTTATTGAGCTTTTGGATTTTTCACAATCAATGAATCAGGTTATTGAGTACCCAATACTTGCACTCATAACGTGTCGCGATGAATATTATGATTACGTCTTAATACATTGGACGGGTCATATTTTTGCTTTGTCTGGACCAACCTGCCTCCTTCGATGACGCGCGCAGCCTGGTCGTCATTTTCCCCCTCAAACGTGTAGTTCGAGTAGGAGGAACAGCGTTGACTACTCGTTATGGATTCAACAGCGCCTCTTACCCAGTTCATGTATTCCAGGTCATCACTTGGGGTTAGCCAGCGAGCTGAAAACAAAATTCCGTAATTTTTTTCTGCGATCGGGAGCGCTGAATCCACACGCGTCTCAAGCCGGCGGGAGGGATTGAGATGTTCAATGGTGATGCTGCAATTGGAACCAGGCACTCTTTCGATCCACTTCAACAGGGACGACCAGATTTCCTCTCCGAACGCGTCTGGACAAACAGACTTCCAGTACCCTCTCATGGGTTGCGCGAAACGCTCGTCGGACCACGACTGCCATGACACAAAATCACTCGTTAGAAATAGGTGCTTCTGCGGTAAACCCAAATATTCTTCGAGCCTGATGATTTCCATGTGGTCTTCTGAGCCACTGAGACAAAAGTCGATGGAAAGGCAGCAGCCTCGATCATGGCCCAGGTTCTGGAGCACAGGCGCGACCACCAGATTGGACGGGCAATGCTTGCCCAGATAGACAATCAGGCTGTTCAGTACACCTTCAATGTCCTTACCCAATACCTCTATTGTTCCGCAATAGACACGGGGTAGTTTCGATAATGCATACCTGAATTCGAGCACAATGCCAAAGTTCCCGCCCCCACCTCGTAGCGCCCACAACAGGTCTTCATGGCCTGGATCTTCAGCCCTGACAATTTCACCCGAAGCCAGTAAAACGTCGGCCCCCACCAGGTTCTCACACGTAAACCCATACGTTCCCAGAAGCCAGCCAATCCCGCCGCCCAAGGTCAAACCGGCGATACCGGTATCACTGACTGTTCCGGTAGGGATGACGTACCCCTTCTGACAGAGTGCTTGATCTACATCACCCAAGCGAGCGCCAGGGGAAACGCTCGCAATACGATTTTCCTCATCAATGCCAACATCCCTGTAAATAGAGAAATCGAGCAGTATTCCTCCTTGAGTAGAGCCAAACCCGGCGATATGGTGCCCTCCCCCCCGAATGGCCAGTTCAATATTATTGATCGCCACATAGTGAACAAGCTCTTTCAACGCTGACTGATTCAGTGTTCTTATAATCATTGAGGGATAGAGGTTATGCATTCGATTATAAAGCTGCCTGGCCGCCTCATAATCACTGTGGTCGGGAAATATAATGCTAACTTCCTTATATTTGCCCAGCAGCGCATTTCCGAAATCTCTAAAATCCATGAATATAAGCACCTGCACAAAATGTTTAACTTCAGATTTGCATGAGAATTAATTATCTCCCCGCACGTCTTCAGCATTGAACTGGCACGAAGCTTAATAACCCACTCTCTTCCCTGTAAAGCATTTGAACCTGCACATATTCGATCTAAATATTTCCTGCAACGCCTACAAAAATTCAAATTAGCTGACCATATTTTAAGTGTATCAGCACCTTTCAACATTTAATTCGACGCTTAAATAAAATCATTAAAGTTACACACTGAAATATCAGCACAACTAAAGGGAGTGGACATTTATGAGACTGAGTATCGGGTAACGGAGGTTGTTTTTTGCTCAAAGGCGTACAGGGCCTGGTTTGTAAGGCCTGCAGCGAAGGACAAACATGTTATCCACAGAGGCGCGCACAGGGATTGTGGGTAATCACGCTCAGATCCTGTTGAAACACGACCGGCCCGAATCGACGTCCAGATTCAATTCAAAATCTTTAAACGCCTGCCACCCGAGCAAAATAGAGGGAACGTACTTGCCGAGCAGCATCGACGGAGGGATCGTGAAGTCCGGGAAATATTTGTAGGTACTCAATTGAATATGTCCACCCATGCTCAATTCGCCCCGGAACGTCTGCGATCGAGGCTTGCCGGTGACCTGAATCGCAGTGCTGCCCGGTAATGCGGACGTCAGGTAGTCCACGTTGCCGGTGTCGATAATGGCCACCGTCGCCCGGTGCTCGAGCCGAGCGGGAAGGGTCAGCCGCTGATTGATGTCCAGGCGCGTGTAAGTGATGGGCGAATCGCAGCGCGCAGGCGGTTCGGCGTTAAGCGTCAGCGTCTTTTTCGTGACCTTCAATCGCCCGAGCTTTGCGAGCAGATCCAGCCCCAGCAAGTTGTCCCGGTCACTGACGAATACCAGGACATTCCTGAATTCGCTTGTGCCTATCCTCAAGGACTCGAAGATCCCGAGGCTGGCAGACAGGTCATGCTCACCGTAGAACGTGCTGTATCTGTAGCGGGCGTCGGGCAGCAACTGGATACCCATCAACTTCGCAGTGTCGAGGTTGACCCGCGTCTGCGGCGCCCCCGTGTCCACGATGAACCGAGACGTGACACCATTGGCCGCCTTGACCTCGATGTAGGGCAGCACTTCGTCCGTCACGTAATGATCACTGGGGAACGGGTGGATCGGCAGCACCTCGCGCTGCTTGGCCCGCGTCAACGAAAAATTGCCGACAGCGCGCAGGGCCTCAAGGGATTGGTCACCAAACATGGAAAACAGGGCTTTGAGCTCCGGGTCCTGCTCGATGGCCCGGGCATGTCGGCGTTTGGTAGCGAGGTAGAATTCGGGAAGTAGGTTGGCCGCTTTGGATTCGAACAGACGGGCGAGAACGGAGACTGAGCAACTCAGGTGTTCCTCAGCGTCCATCACCGTGTCGCAGCGCTGTTTCATCTGCGCCGGGGAAGCTTTTTGACCCTGTTCGGATTCCATCCATCTATCAAAATCAGATCCAGCCCGGGCGCTTTCTGCCATCGCGCCCGCGGCGAAACACAAACAGAGTCCAACAAGGATCAATGACCCTTTCAAACTCGCGCCACAGATCAGGCATGTCTCACGCCGACTGACCGCTCTCATGTTCAACCCATTGCTGCCACCCAGGGCAGCTCACAGGACAATGTAGCTTACTAGGGCCATTGCATGAGGTAGGCGTCACCCGTCACCCGAATCATCGGATGCGGCGTGATCTGGCAGGTGTCGACGATCCGGAAGCCATGACGCTCGTAAAACCGGCGGGCCCCGGTGTTCACCGCGTAGTCGATCAGGCTCAAGCCCTTGAGGCCCAACTGACTGACGCGCTCGTGAGCGTGGGCGAGGAACTGCTTGCCCAGGCCCTGGTTACGCCAACCCTCGTGCAAGGCCAGGCTCGAGATATACAACGTATCGGGAATTTCCATGTCGGCATATGGCGCCAGGACCGGGTCGGTCGTGGGCTCCGCCAATGGATCGTGACGCATCACATAGCTGTGCATCATGCCAATAACGTGGCCGTCCGCCTCGGCGATGAGGCAGTTCTGGTAGGAGAAATCCACGTCGTCGCGGGCGTAGCGGGCCGCGCCTACGTCCAGCAGATCCTGGCCGGGTTCGGCGAGTTGGCTCCAGATGTAATCTGAAGCGCCTTCGGATGAAATCTGAAACAAACGGGCGATCTCCCGCGCATCCGCGCGCACCGCGGAACGAAATTCAACTGCCATTAGTTCCTCATGAATTATGGTCATGCGGTGGGAGATCAAAACTGTAGGAGCGAGCCTGCTCGCGATGCACTTGAGGGCGACGCGGGTTTCCAGAAAACACGCGTTATCGTTAACATCCATCGCGAGCAGGCTCGCTCCTACAGTAGATTGTGCTGAAGCTGAATTAGCGAACCACGCCTTCTTCGATCAGCAATTTGAGAATCGCCTCGGCACCCGCTTGCGCGGTCACGCCTTTAAGCACTTGCCCGCCCCCGCCACTGGCCTTGGCCGTTGCGGCTTTCATCCGGTCCGCACCGCTTTTTGCCTTGATCACCTTCAAGCGTTTTGGCCGTGGTTTGGCTGGTTGCAGTGTGGCGACTGCCAACAGTTCATCGTCGATCACTTCGACTTCATCGGCCTGCAACACCCCGCGCCGAGCCGGGCCGTAGGCGCTTTGACGCGGCTTGGGCGCCGCGTTATCCACCGTCGCGAGAAACGGCAGCCGCACCTTCAGACGACGGCGCTGACCACGAGGCAAGGCTTGCAGCACCAACGCCGAACTGCCGTCGATGGATTCGACCTGCGCCAGCCCCACCACCAGCGGCCAGCCCAGGCTTTCCGCCAACAGGAACGGCAGCATGCCCGAGCCTTCACCGGTTTCTGCCTGACTGCCGGTCAGCACGACTTGCGCCCCGGCATCGCGCAGATAGGCAGTCAACGCGGGCAGCGCATCGGCGCCGACCGGTTGTTCCAACACGTGCAACTGTTCCAGGCCCATGCCCAGATAAGCGCGTAGCGCAGGCTCCGCCACATCGCCGGCATGCAGCACTTGCAAGTTATCCCCAGCCAGCTGCAGGCCCAGCTCCACCGCCCGCGCATCCTGCTCCGCGCGACGTGGCCGGCCGGAGGTCGGGTGGGCGCCGATGGACACCAGGCTGATGATTTTCGTGCTCATAACCCTTTCCTTTCCTTAAGCCGCATCGCGCTTGGCGTCGTTGCGGTAAGCCGCTACCGCCTCGATCAAGGCTTGAAGAATCTCGGCACTCTCGCCGATCACCGACAGGTCGGCCCGTTTGATCATGTCGCAGCCCGGGTCGAGGTTGATCGCCACCACCTTGTCGCAGGCACCGATGCCTTGCAGGTGCTGGATCGCCCCGGAAATGCCCACCGCCACGTAGACCCGCGCGGTAACCCACGTACCGGACGCGCCGACCTGACGGTCGCGCGCCATGAAGCCATCGTCCACGGCCACCCGCGAGGCGCCTTCGGTAGCGCCCAACGCTTCGGCGGTCCTGTGGAAAAGTCCCCAGTCCTTGACCCCGTTGCCACCGGAGAAGATGAACTCCGCTTCGGCCATCGGAATCGCCGCCGGATCGACCGCCACCGCGCCCAGATCTTCGATGCGCGACAGGCTGCGCGCCACGGCTGTGGATAACTCCACGGGCAAGGCTTCGTGACGGGTTTCGCTGACCGGTTCGGCGCATTCGGCAGCGGCCAGGATCAACCGTGCAACCGGACGCGCCAAGTCTTGTAGCCCAGCACCGGCGCGGCCGATGCATTCCTGATCCTTGACCTGCCAGACCCGCGTGGCCGGGCGTTCGCCCAGTGCCGCCGCAAAGCGTCGACCGAGTTCGCCACCGCCGCTGCGGCTGTCGGGCAGCAACCAGTGACGCGGGCTGAACTGGTTATCCACAGCCCGCAGGCCCTGGACTCGTTGCTCCGGTGCATAACCGCTGTATTCGTCACCTTCCAGCACCAGCAAGCGATCAACGCCGGCGGTGGCGAAGGTGTTTTCTTTGTGTTCACCGAAGACCACGGCCAACACCGCGCCGTCATTGCCGGCCAATTGGTGAGCGAGGCCGAGCAAGTCGCGGTCATGGCTGCTCAAGCGACCGCCGACCATGTCCGGCACCACGCTGACGTAGAACGCAGGCGCCGGCACTTGATGCAGCGGCAATTGCACTTCAACGGCGGCCGAGCGTTTGGTCGCCCCGCCCTGTTGCGCGCCGCTGCGGTCAATGCGCTTGATGCCGTTGGGGCCGATAAAACCGATGCCATGCAGATTCTTGCGGATGACGCCGTTAGGCCCCATCCAGCTGTGCTGCGCCGGTTGCATGGCCGCGTGCAGCGGGTGCAGGCGGTTGCGGGCAATCCATTCGGCGCGGGGGTCGCGGCGGATAATGTCGCTCATCAGTGGGCCTCCGCAGGTTCACGCTTGACGGGTGTCTTGGCGGGCGCGGCGTCGTCAAGCAACGCATCGGCCACCAGTTCGGCAATGTCCTTGATCAACGGACGCGGTTCGACCACGCCTTCGAGCATCGCGGTGCATTGTGGACAACCCACGGCCACCAGCTCGGCGCCGGTTTCGCGGATGTCTTCCATGCGCATGTCGGGGATCCGTTGCTTGCCCGGGATGTCCGTGATCGGCGCACCGCCGCCACCGCCACAGCACCGTGAACGGAACCCGGAGCGTTGCATCTCTTTCACTTCGATCCCGAGGGCGCGCAGCACTTCACGCGGCGCCTCGTATTCGCCGTTGTAGCGGCCGAGGTAGCACGGATCGTGATACGTCACGCTGCTACCTTTGTGCTGGCCGAGGTTCAGCGCACCAGCATCGATGATTTCTGCCATGTAGGTGCTGTGGTGCTGCACCAGGTAGTTGCCATCGAAGGCGCCGTATTCGTTTTTCAGCACGTGGAAGCTGTGCGGATCGCAGGTGACGATGCGGTTGAAACTGTACTTGGCCAACGTCTGGATGTTGCGCTTGGCCAGCAACTGGAAAGTCGCTTCGTCGCCCAAGCGGCGCGCGACATCACCGCTGTCGCGCTCTTCAAGGCCCAGCACCGCGAAGTCGACCTTGGCCGCTTTCAGCACTTTGACGAAGGCGCGCAAAGTGCGCTGGTTGCGCATGTCGAACGCACCGTCGCCGACCCAGAACAGCACGTCGGTGGATTTCTTTTCGCTGAGCAGGTTGAGGTTCAAGTCCGCCGCCCAGTTCATCCGCCCGCCCGGCGCAAAGCCGCCCGGGTTGTCGGTGGCGATCAGGTTTTCCAGGACTTCGGCGCCCTTGTTCGGGGTCGCGCCTTTTTCCAGGGTCAGGTGACGGCGCATGTCGACGATGGCATCGACGTGCTCGATCATCATCGGACATTCCTCGACGCACGCGCGGCAGGTGGTGCAGGACCACAGGGTTTCAGCGTCCACCAGGCCATTGACGATCGGTTGATGCGGATTGCCGGCGTGCTCGCCGATGGCTTTGCCCGGGTACGGGCTGCCCGCGAATTTGGCATCGGTGCCACCGGCCAGGCCGACCACCATGTCCTGAATCAATTTTTTCGGGTTCAGGGGCTGGCCAGCGGCGAACGCCGGGCACGCGGCTTCGCATTTACCGCACTGCACGCAGGCGTCGAAACCGAGCAGTTGGTTCCAGGTGAAATCCTTGGGTTTTTCCACGCCCAGCGGTGCGTCTGGATCGTTCAGGTCCAGCGGTTTCAAACCCGTGGAACGACCACCGCCAAAACGCTCGGCGCGACGGTGCCAGGCCAGGTGCAGGGCACCGGCGAAGGCGTGCTTCATCGGCCCGCCCCAGGTCATGCCGAAGAACAATTCCGAAACGCCCCACAGCACGCCGATCCCGAGGATCACCGCCAACAGCCACCCACCGAAATTCTCCGGGAGGATGCCCGCCACCGGCAGGGTGACCAGGAAGAATGACGCCGAGAAGGCCAGCAGGCTTTTCGGCAGACGCATCCACGGGCCCTTGGACAAACGGGCCGGTGGGTTGCGCCGACGCAGGTACACAAAAATCGCGCCGACGAACATCACCGCCGTCATCAACAGCAGTGCGTAACCGAGGAAGCGGTTATGCAGGCCAAACCCGTGCACCAGAATCGCCAGCACGACGGACCCCACCGCGCCACCGGCCGTGGCGACGTGGGTGTTGGCGATGTATTTGTCCCGCGCGACGACATGGTGCAAATCGACCATGTAGCGCTTGGGCATGGCGAGCAGGCCGCCGATCAGGTCGACCTTGGAGGCCCGGCCACGTCGCCACATGGATACCCGCCGCAACGCGCCCAGGACAGCCAGGCCCAGGGCAGCGAACAACAGGATTGGAAGAAGGGTGTTCAACATGGTGGAGCTCCCAAAGACCTCGGGGTCATGTGCGCGCCGATGAGAGCGACGCACCTACTTGTGGCGAGGGAGCTTGCTCCCGCTGGAGTGCGAAGCGCTCCCAAAACAGCCTCTGGTGCACATCCTCGACTGCAGGATTTGGGGCTGCTTCGCAGCCCAGCGGGAGCAAGCTCCCTCGCCACAGGAGATGGTGGTAATCCGTTAGAAATCCTTGCACAACCGCAGCGCGTCATAGATCGCCGCGTGAGTGTTGCGCTGCGCCACGCAGTCGCCGATGCGGAACAGCAAGTAGCCGTCGCCCGCCTGGCTCAACGAAGGCTGGGGCTTGATCGCGAACAGGGCTTCGATGTCCATCTGGCCTTTGTTGCGCGAGCCTTCCTTCATGGCGTAATAGATTTCTTCGTCCGGACGCACGCCGTTTTCCACGACGACCTGATCCACCACCCGCTCCTCTTTGGCGCCGGTGTATTCGTTTTCCAGCACCGCCACCAGCTTGTCGCCTTCGCGGTAGACCTTCTCCAGCATCATGTCCCCGGTCATGATCACTTCCTTGGGGTACATGCTGCGGTAGTACGTCGGGAACGAGGTGCCGCCAATCGCCACGCCCGGCTTGATGTCGTCAGTGACGATCTCGACCTGGCTGCCCTTGTCGGCGAGGAAGTCGGCGGCCGACATCCCGGTAAATTCGCAAATGGTGTCGTAGACCAGCACGTTCTTGCCCGGCGCCACCTTGCCGTCGAGGATGTCCCAGCTGCTGACCACCAGGCCTTCAGCCGCACCCCAGTGTTCGTTCTGCTCCAGGAATGGATGGCCGCCCACCGCCAGCACCACCACGTCCGGACGCAGGTCGAGAATGGTTGCCGCGTCGGCTGCCACGCCCAGGCGCAGGTCGACTTTCAGACGTGCCAGCTCCAGCTGGAACCAGCGTGTGATGCCGGCGATCTGGTCCCGTTGCGGCGCTTTCGAGGCGGTCGTGATCTGGCCGCCGATAAATTCTTTTTTCTCGAACAGGGTCACGTCGTGGCCCCGTTCAGCCGAAACGCGAGCCGCTTCCATCCCGGCCGGACCGGCACCGACGATCACCACTTTGCGTTTCACGCCGGTGGTTTTCTCGATGATGTGCGGCACGCCCATGTATTCGCGGGACGTCGCGGCGTTCTGGATGCACAGCACGTCCAGCCCTTGGTACTGACGGTCGATGCAGTAGTTGGCGCCGACGCATTGCTTGATCTGATCGACCTGGCCCATTTTGATCTTGGCGATCAGGTGCGGGTCGGCGATGTGGGCGCGGGTCATGCCGACCATGTCGACGTAGCCGCCTTCCAGAATCCGCGTGGCCTGGTTCGGGTCCTTGATGTTCTGCGCGTGCAGTACCGGGGCCTTCACCACTTCCTTGATACCGGCGGCCAGGTGCAGGAACGGCTCCGGTGGATAACTCATGTTCGGGATGACGTTGGCCAGGGTGTTGTGGGTGTCGCAACCCGAGCCGACCACACCGATGAAGTCGATCATGCCGGTGTCGTCGTAATACTTGGCGATCTGCTTCATGTCCTCGTGGGACAAGCCGTCCGGGTGGAACTCATCACCGCACAGACGGATGCCGACGCAGAAATCCGGGCCGACCTCGGCGCGCACGGCCTTCAAGACTTCCAGGCCGAAACGCATGCGGTTTTCGAAGCTGCCGCCCCATTCGTCGGTGCGCTTGTTGACCCGTGGGCTCCAGAACTGGTCGATCATGTGCTGGTGCACGGCGGACAGCTCGACGCCGTCCAGGCCACCGGCCTTGGCCCGCGCGGCGGCGCTGGCGTAGTTGCCGATCACTCGCCAGATTTCTTCCGGCTCAATGGTTTTGCAGGTTGCGCGGTGCACCGGTTCACGGATGCCCGACGGCGACAGCAGGGTTGGCCAATGCTCGCCGTCCCAACGCGAACGGCGGCCCATGTGGGTAATCTGGATCATGATCTTGGCGCCATGCTTGTGCATGGCATCGGCCAGGTTCTGGAAGTGCGGAATGATCCGGTCGTCGGCCAGGTTGACCGACTTCCACCAGCCCTGCGGGCTGTCGATGGCCACGCTGGAAGAACCGCCGCAAATCGCCAGGCCGATCCCGCCCTTGGCTTTCTCTTCGTAATACTTGACGTACCGGTCGGTGGTCATGCCGCCGTCGGTCGCGTAGACCTCGGCGTGCGCGGTGCTGAGCACACGGTTGCGGACGGTCAGTTTGCCGATCTGGATCGGCTGGAACATTGCTTCGAAAGCCATGGCGGGTTCCTCGACTTACAACGGCTTGACGGTGAACAAACCGTCGTCGTGGCCTTCTTCGGAGCCACCGTAGACTTGCTCGGCAACGGTGCGGATCTTGCTGCCACGGGCTTGCAGGATCTGGTCCATGGCGCCGGCAAACCAACCGGTGAACATGTAGTCGACCTTGCGCCCGACCTTGCCGTACACGTAGACGAACGCCGAGTGTTCGAGCTTGACGCTGGCGGTGCCTTTGTCGAGGTCGATGTCCTGGATCTTGAACAGGCCCCAGCCGCGTTGCGACAGGCGCTTCATGTAGTGCTCGAACACCGCGACGCCTTCCAGGCCGTGGCATTCCGCTTCTTTTTCACACCAGTGCCAGGCGGATTTGTAGCCGGCCTTGTAGAGAATCTCGGCGTAGGCTTCAGCGCCCAGGACCTCTTCGATGCCCATGTGGTTGTTGACGAAGAAATGGCGCGGCACATACAGCATCGGCAGGGCGTCGGAGGTCCAGACACCAGTTTCGCTGTCGACTTCGATTGGCAATTGCGGGGCGATCTTGGCCATGGAAACTTAACTCCAGAAAAATTCGTTGTGTTGTCGTGTCGTAGCCCTGTAGCAGCTGCCGAGCCTGCGAGGCTGCGTTGCGTGTCCGCAGGACCGCCCTCGGGGGGCCGCTTCGCAGCCCAACGCAGCCTCGTGCCTCGGCAGCTGCTACAGGGTTGGTTGTATGGAGGCCGGTTTTATTCGCCCCAGACGTCTTTCAAGACGTTGACCCAGTTCTCGCCCATGATCTTGCGCACCACGCGCTCGGAATGGCCGCGCTTGAGCAAGGTTTCGGTGAGGTTCGGGAACTCGCCGACGGTGCGGATGCCCAGCGGGTTGATGATCTTGCCGAAGCTGGTCAGGCGGCGGGCGTAGCCCTTGTCGTGGGTCAGGTATTCGAAGAAGTCCTGGCCATGGCCCTGGGTAAAGTCGGTGCCGATGCCGATGGAGTCTTCGCCAACGATGTTCAGGGTGTATTCGATGGCTTCGGCGTAGTCGTCGATGGTCGAATCGATGCCCTTGGCCAGGAACGGCGCGAACATGGTCACGCCGACGAACCCGCCGTGGTCGGCAATGAACTTGAGCTCTTCATCGGACTTGTTGCGCGGGTGCTCTTTGAGACCCGACGGCAGGCAGTGGGAGTAGCAGACCGGTTTTTTCGATTCGAGGATGACTTCTTCAGAGGTCTTGGAACCGACGTGGGACAGGTCGCACATCACGCCGACGCGGTTCATCTCGGCAACGATTTCACGACCGAAACCCGACAGGCCGCCATCGCGCTCGTAGCAACCGGTGCCCACCAGGTTCTGGGTGTTGTAGCACATCTGCACGATACCGACGCCCAGCTGCTTGAACACTTCGACATAGCCGATCTGGTCTTCGAACGCGTGGGCATTCTGGAAGCCGAACAGGATGCCGGTCTTGCCCTGCTCCTTGGCTTTGCGGATGTCGGCGGTGGTGCGCACCGGAATCACCAGGTCGCTGTTTTCGCGAATCAGTTTCTGGCTGGCGGCGATGTTGTTGACGGTGGCCTGGAAGCCCTCCCACACCGACACGGTGCAGTTGGCCGCAGTCAGACCGCCCTTGCGCATGTCTTCAAACAGCTCACGGTTCCACTTGGCGATAATCAGCCCGTCGATAACGATGCTGTCTGCGTGCAATTCGGCTGGGCTCATCAGGCTGTCCCCTATTAGCGATTCATGCGCCGAATCGTGTGCCGGCGCTTTGGGGCCAGCATATGCCTAGGCACCTGTGCAGCCGGGTGCAAAAACGACAGGGGGTTTGCCGAAAGCGTCAATCTGCGACAAAGGGTCGTCGCCGGACGTGATCACCCTGCTGTTCAAGGGCCTCGGCTTGGGCCAGAATTCGCCGCATCACTGGAAATGCACTGAATAAAAGGGGCTGCGGCGCAATGAAATCGATCATCCTGGCTTTGGCACTGATAGCGACCGGCGTACAGGCGGCAGAAGAGTCCGACATCAACCCCTGCGATGCAGTCGAAAACGACGTCCAGACCCTGGAATGCTCGGTCTACAGCAGAACCACCGCCGAAGACCTGCTCAAGGACAACTTCAAGGGCCTGACCGAGCGTATGCAAACGGCGTACGGCAAGAACCCGACCCAACTGGCCGACATCACCACCAAGCTCAAGGCTGCCCAGCAGCAGTGGCTCAAGACCCGGGATGCGGATTGCGCAGTCGAAGCGTTCCCGGCGACCAGCGGCAGCAAGGCCTTCACCATTGCGCAAAACGATTGCGTGGCGCGGATGAGTGATGAGCGATCGGAGTTTTTGGAGTCGATTGGGCAGGAGTGAGCCTGATCAGCTGTGGAATGCTGGCGGTTTCGCCAGCTTTCAACTCTCTACAGAAGCCGTTTCCTACACTCATGGCTGACTAGGCCTACAGCGCTTTCAATGCCTCAAAGCAGACCCTGATAGTCGGGCAACATCCCGACATGCTTCGTTAATTGGCCGATGAAGAAATATAAGTAAAGATTCGCAAATCTTATAAAAGACTTATATTCTTCCCATGAATAGCATTCACTGGACTCGAAAGGCCGTTAAGCAGCTTCTGAAATTGCATTCAGTTCACCAGATCCAGGTCCGTGATGCCGTTACGGTGCTGAGTGGCATGCCTGATATAGGCAACGTCAAAGCACTGGTCGGGCACGAATACGCCTATCGACTTCGAGTGGGAAACTATCGAGTCATGTTCGACTGGGATGGCGCAATCAAAGTGGTCAGTATTCAAGAGGTCAAAAAACGCGATGAACGCACCTACTGACGTTCAAATCATCAACGACGCAGAGGGAAATCCTGCGTTCGTGGTCATTCCCTACGCGCAATATGTGGCGCAGAAAATTGAGCCCGATCTGATCCCCCATGAAGTGGTCAGTCGTATCGTCGATGGCGCAACACCGATTCGCGCCTGGCGCGAACATCTGAACCTTACCCAGGATGAAGTGGCCAAACGCTTGGGCATTTCTCAACCGGCTTTTGCCCAGCAAGAGACCGTCGCAAAGCCACGAAAAGCTACTCGCGAGAAAATTGCGGCTGCGTTTGGTATCTCTGCCAATCAGCTAGAGCTGTAAGTTGTACCCAACCCACTGTTGAAGGGATCGAAATGAAAATCTGCGGCATTGAAATCAAAGGCAGCGAAGCGATTATCGCCGTGGCATCCCTTGAAGGCTCGGCGCTAAGCCACGTTGCACTGGGCACCAAGAAAATCGCCCTCGACGATGACGACGAAGCCGCCAACGTCAAAGTCTTCGCCGCTCAGGTCGCTTCGTTCGTACGGGAGAATTCCATCGACCGGATTGCGATCAAGAAGCGCAGCAAGAAAGGCGAGTTCGCCGGTGGACCGACCACGTTCAAGATCGAAGGCATTTTTCAGTTGCTGGAGAGTTGCGACGTGACGCTGCTGTCGCCGCAGACGATTAATGCGCAGGCCAAAAAGCACAATTTTGAACTGCCGGGGACGCTGAACAAGTATCAGCATGAGGCTTACAAGGCGGCATGTTCTGCGCTGCTGAAGAAGTAACCGGCCTCCCTGACAGAACAAATTACTGTGGGAGCCAGCCTGCTGGCGATGGCGGTGCACCAGTCGACATTTATGTGTCTGACAGACCGCTATCGCCAGCAGGCTGGCTCCCACAGAGTTTTCGAGTGTTTATACTTTCGCGGTACGCCGATCTTCTCGCGGGCACCGCTCATATTTCGCCCGATAACTGCGGGTGAAATACGACGGCGATTCAAACCCGCACGCAATGCTCACTTCCAGCACACTCATGTCTGTCTGACGCAGTAACTGCCGCGCCTTCTCCAGCCGTAAGCGCAAGTAGAAATTGCTTGGCGTATCGTTCAAATGCAGCCGAAACAACCGCTCCAGCTGCCGGCGGGTCACCTTGATCGATTCCGCCAATTGCAGCGTGCTCAACGGCGGCTCGCTGTGCTGCTCCATCTCGCCAATCACCTGCACCAGTTTCTTGTTGTTGATGCCATACCGGCTGGCAACTTCCATGCGCTGGTGGTCTTTGCGCGGGCGGATGCGGCCGAGCACAAATTGCTCGCTGACCTGGATCGCCAGTTCAGAGCCGTGGGACTGGGCGATGAGGTCGAGCATCAGGTCGATGGAGGCGGTGCCGCCGGCGGAGGTGATGCGGCGGCGGTCGATCTCGAACAGTTCCTGAGTGACGCTGAGTTGCGGATAGGACTCCTTGAAGGCGTCGATGGCTTCCCAGTGCAGGGTCAGGCGATGACCATCCAGTAAACCGGCCTCGGCGAGGACGAAGCTGCCGGTGTCGATGGCGCCGAGCGTCACGCCTTCGATGTCCAGCCGGCGTAGCCAGTGTTCCAGCGCCGGAGTGGCGAATTTCAGGGGCTCGAACCCGGCGACGACCAGCAAGGTTGCGCCTTTCTTCAGCGGCTCGAGCGCGGCATCAGCGTTGACCGACATGCCGTTGCTGGCCAGTACCGCCCCGCCGTCGGCGCTCAGCACGTGCCAGCGATACAACTCGCCACGAAAACGATTGGCAACTCGCAGCGGCTCGATGGCCGAGATAAAACCGATGGCCGAGAAACCCGGCATCAACATGAAGTAGAAATCCTGGGACATGGAGCGCACTCGGTGACGGGCAGCGTGTGGATGTTGATACGCCAGTTGCGGGCAGCATTCAAGAGGTCAGGTCGCTGCAGTGCAAGAGCTGGTCGCCGTAGTGCGCTTTCAACAGGTCTATGCTGCGTAACTTGGCATCACCGGCGCACGAAGACGACCGGACCCACAATAACGAACTGCCGAGGAACCTGAGATGAAACGACTGATCAGCAGCTGTGTTCTTGCACTCAGCGGTACCGCTTTGTTGAGCGCCAGCGTCATGGCCGCCGAACCCGCGTCATGCCAGAACGTACGCATGGGCGTCGTGAACTGGACCGACGTAATCGCTACCAGCGCCATGACCCAGGTCCTGCTCGATGGCCTCGGCTACAACACCAAACAAACCAGCGCCTCCCAGCAAATCATCTTTGCCGGCATCCGCGATCAGCGCCTGGACCTGTTCACGGGTTACTGGAACCCGCTGATGACCCAGACCATCACCCCGTTCGTTGACGCCAATCAGGTCAAGGTGCTTCAGGCGCCCAGCCTGAAAGACGCCCGCGCCACCCTCGCCGTGCCGACCTACCTCTACGACAAGGGCCTGAAAACCTTCGCCGACATCGCCAAGTTTGAAAAAGAACTGGGCGGCAAGATCTACGGTATCGAACCAGGCTCGGGCGCCAACACCCAGATCAAGGCAATGATCACCAAGAACCAGTTTGGCCTCGGCAAGTTCCAGCTGGTCGAGTCCAGTGAAGCCGGCATGCTCGCCGCCGTGGACCGCGCCGTGCGCCGCAACGAAGCCGTGGTGTTCTTCGGCTGGGCACCGCACCCGATGAACGTCAACGTGAAAATGACTTACCTCACCGGCAGCGAAGACGCTCTCGGCCCGAACGAAGGCATGGCCACGGTCTGGACCGTCACCGCGCCGACCTACGCCGAGCAGTGCCCGAACATCGGCAAACTGCTGAGCAACCTGACGTTCACCGCCGAAGACGAGAGCCGGATGATGCAGCCGCTGCTCGATCACAAGGACGCCTTCGAATCGGCCAAGCAATGGCTGAAAGATCACCCGCAAGACAAGCAACGCTGGCTTGAAGGCGTCACCACCTTCGATGGCAAGCCAGCGGCTGAAAACCTGAAGCTGACCAGCAAATAACCCCTGATTGAACCACCGGATCGCAGCCCGAACGGGCTGCGAACGGCACACCTACGCCTGCAAGGAACCGAAAAAATGAACCACGACGTCATCATCACCTGCGCACTCACCGGTGCTGGCGACACGACCGCCAAGAGCCCGCACGTGCCGGTCACCCCGAAACAAATCGCCGCTGCCGCCGTGGAAGCCGCCAAGGCTGGCGCCACCGTGGTCCATTGCCACGTGCGCAACCCCGAAACCGGTAAGTTCAGCCGTGATGTCGCGCTGTACCGCGAAGTGATGGAGCGCATCCGCGAGGCTGACGTCGACATCATCGTCAATCTCACCGCCGGCATGGGCGGCGACCTGGAAATCGGCGCAGGCGAGAACCCGATGGAGTTCGGCCCGAACACCGACCTGGTCGGCCCGCTGACCCGTCTGGCTCACGTCGAGGCGCTGCTGCCGGAAATCTGCACCCTCGATTGCGGCACCCTGAATTTCGGCGATGGCGACACCATTTACGTCTCCACCCCGGCGCAGCTGCGCGCTGGCGCCAAACGCATTCAAGAGCTGGGCGTGAAAGCCGAGCTGGAAATTTTCGACACCGGTCACCTGTGGTTTGCCAAACAGTTGATCAAGGAAGGACTGCTCGACGATCCGCTGTTCCAGTTGTGCCTGGGCATCCCTTGGGGTGCCCCGGCCGATACCACCACCATGAAAGCCATGGTCGACAACCTGCCGGCAAACGCCGTGTGGGCAGGCTTCGGCATCGGTCGCATGCAGATGCCGATGGCGGCGCAAGCGGTGCTGCTGGGCGGCAACGTGCGGGTCGGTCTGGAAGACAACATCTGGCTGGACAAAGGGGTATTGGCCACCAACGGACAACTGGTCGAACGCGCCGGCGAAATCCTCAGTCGCCTCGGCGCCCGCGTTCTGACCCCGGCAGAAGGCCGGGCAAAAATGGGCCTGACCAAGCGCGGTTAATCCCACACACCTTTCCCCCTGTGGGAGCGAGCCTGCTCGCGATGACGTCGGCACATCCGAAGCATCATCTGCGACAGGACTACCGCCATCGCGAGCAGGCTCGCTCCCACAGTTTTTTCGAGCCACATTCAGGAAGTTGCCATGACCTTCATCACCGAAATCAAAACCTTCGCCGCGCTGGGCAGCGGTGTTATCGGCAGCGGCTGGGTATCCCGCGCCCTCGCCCATGGCCTTGATGTCGTGGCCTGGGACCCGGCGCCGGGCGCTGAAGCCGCGCTGCGCAAACGCGTCGCCAATGCCTGGGGCGCACTGGAGAAACAAGGCTTGGCACCCGGCGCTTCGCAGGATCGGTTGCGCTTTGTCGCGACGATTGAAGAGTGCGTACGTGACGCGGATTTCATTCAGGAAAGCGCCCCTGAGCGCCTCGACCTGAAACTGGAACTGCATAGCAAAATCAGCGCGGCGGCCAAGCCCAATGCGTTGATCGGCTCCAGCACCTCAGGCCTGTTGCCGAGCGAGTTCTACGAGAGTTCGACGCACCCGGAACGCTGCGTGGTCGGGCATCCGTTCAACCCGGTTTACCTGCTGCCGCTGGTGGAAGTGGTGGGCGGCAAGAATACCGCCCCGGAAGCGATTCAAGCGGCAATCAAAGTCTACGAATCCCTGGGCATGCGTCCGCTGCACGTGCGCAAGGAAGTGCCCGGGTTCATCGCTGACCGTTTGCTTGAAGCGTTGTGGCGCGAGGCGCTGCACCTGGTCAACGACGGGGTGGCGACCACCGGCGAGATCGACGATGCGATCCGGTTTGGCGCGGGCCTGCGCTGGTCGTTCATGGGCACGTTCCTGACCTACACCCTGGCGGGCGGCGATGCGGGCATGCGGCACTTCATGGCACAGTTCGGTCCGGCGTTGCAGTTGCCCTGGACTTACTTGCCGGCGCCCGAGCTGACCGACAAACTGATCGATGATGTGGTGGACGGGACCAGCGATCAGTTGGGCAGGCACAGCATTTCGGCGCTGGAGCGCTATCGTGATGATTGCTTGCTGGCGGTGCTGGAAGCGGTGAAGACCACCAAAGAGAAGCATGGGATGGCGTTCAGCGAGTAATCAGACCGCAGGCCCGGCCCCATCGCCAGCAGGCTGGCTCCCACAGGAGAACGCATACCAATGTGGGAGCCAGCCTGCTGGCGATGACGGCATTCCAATCACCCTCTGTTCTGGATCAGCCATCATGCCCGCACTCACCACCTACCAAACCAAAATCATCCCCGACTGGGTCGACTACAACGGCCACCTGCGCGACGCGTTCTACCTGCTGATTTTCAGCTACGCCACCGACGCACTGATGGACCGGCTAGGCATGGACAGCAACAACCGCGAAGCCAGTGGCAACTCGCTGTTCACCCTCGAACTGCACCTCAATTACCTGCACGAAGTGAAGCTCGACGCTGACGTCGAAGTGCGCACGCAGATCATCGGCCACGACAGCAAACGCCTGCACCTCTATCACAGCCTGCACTTGGTCGGCGACGACAAGGAACTGGCAGGCAACGAACAAATGCTGCTCCATGTCGACCTCGCCGGACCCAGCGCCGCACCGTTCAGCGAGCAGACCCTGGGCAAGTTGCAAGCCATCGTCGCCGAACAGACCGACTTGCCCGCCCCCGCCTACATTGGCCGAGTGATCGCATTACCCCCAAAAAAATAACAAGGAGATCGCCATGAACACCGCCGCTGCGTTTGCCGACTTTCGTACTTATCCGTTGATCAGCGCGCTAAGTGGCGTGCAGGCCTTGGCGGACCGGATACAAGTGAAGTGGGCTGACGGTCGCCTCAGCCCCTTCCACCATCAATGGCTACGGGACAACTGTCCGTGCCCGCAATGCGTCTACACCGTGACACGCGAGCAAGTGCTGGAAATCGTCGATGTGGCAGAGGACCTGACGGCGGCCAACGCCAGCGTCGACGTTGAAGGTTGCCTGTGTGTCGAGTGGCAGGACGGCCACTTGAGCCGCTTCGATCCGGGTTGGCTGCGGGCGCACGCCTATGACGACGAGTCCCGCGCCGAACGCCGGGCCGGCAAACCCAAAGCCAGGCTCTGGCGCAGTGACTTGCAGCTGCCGGTGTTCGACTACCCGGCACTTATGAGCGACAACGACGCCCTGCTCCAATGGCTGCTGGCCGTGCGCGATATCGGGTTGACCCAAGTCCGTGGCGTACCCACCGAACCCGGCTCGCTGAAACTGATTGCCCAGCGAATTTCCTTCATCCGCGAGAGCAATTTCGGCGTGCTGTTCAACGTGCAATCCAAGGCCGATGCCGACAGCAATGCCTACACCGCTTTCAACCTGCCCTTGCACAGCGATTTGCCGACCCGCGAGTTGCAACCGGGGCTGCAGTTTCTGCATTGCCTGGTCAATGACGCCGACGGTGGCGAGAGTATTTTTGTCGATGGTTTTGCCATCGCCGAAGCGCTGCGCGAGGAGGATCCCGAGTCGTTCAACAGCCTCTGCGAGATTCCCGTGGAGTTCCGCAACAAGGATCGCCACAGCGACTACCGTTGCCTCGCGCCAGTCATCGCCCTGGATGCATTGGGGCAAGTGTCGGAAATCCGCATGGCGAACTTTTTGCGCGGCCCGTTCGATACCTCCGTGGAACAAATGCCCCGCCTCTATCGCGCTTACCGCCGCTTCATCGCCATGACGCGCGAGGCGCAGTTCCGGGTGATGACGCGGCTCAATCCGGGTGAGTTGTGGTGCTTCGACAACCGCCGCACGCTGCACGCGCGCAATGCCTTCGACCCCACCAGCGGCGCCCGGCATTTCCAGGGGTGCTATGTGGATCGGGATGAGTTGTTGTCGCGGATTCTGGTGCTGCAACGGTAAAACCGCGTCATCGTTCTTCGCGGGCAAGCCTCGCTCCTACAGGTTTTGTATTGCTTTTGTAGGAGCGAGGCTTGCCCGCGAAGGCGTCAGCCCGGGCACCCCATAAACCCGGATTCACAGCCAAAAAAAACCCCGATCAAGCCGTGACAGGATCGGGGCAGAGGTGGGTACTGTTGAGGAGCCGTTGCGCGAGGGTGACCAAACCTTCGTGAAGCCAGCTGAATCCAGTGTGCCCACTCTGCCCGCTGGCAAGTTAGCCGAAAACGACCTGTTCATAGGTATTGCGGCCATTGCGACAAATCGCCCTTGCCGCCGCCCCGCCCCCCTATGAGAATCGAACCACGACACCGTTCCCTGAAGAAGGATTGCGTCATGATGCACGCCGATTTGATTGACCAGGAAGACCTGTTGGGCCAACTGAAGTCGTTGGGATTTCAAGTACCGAGCGGCGCGACAGCCGAGCAGGCTTGCGAGTGTGCGGTAAGGGGTTTGAACAACGAACGGGCGATAGTGCTGCGCACTATGGTCAAGCAGATGTACACCAGCAGTGCGACCATTTTGCCGGCGGTGCGTCAGGCAATTGATAGACAGTTGTTGCCGGCCTTGGCGGAGTATCAGCAGAGCCGTAGCGCCTGACCTGTGGCGAGGGAGCTTGCTCCCGCTGGGCTGCGAAGCAGCCCCAAAACCAGTAAATGCGGTCTTTCAAACAGACCGCATTAGCTGGTTTTTGCGACCGCTTCGCGCTCGAGCGGGAGCAAGCTCCCTCGCCACAATGGTTTAAAGCCTTACGCTGGCAAACGTCGACTCATTACGCGCCTGACTCAGCGCCGACAACGGCCCGGACAACGGCGACAGCACCAGCGCTTGCGGCAGCGGCATCATCGCCACTTGCTGGGTGGTGTTGGACCCCACGCGTTCGTCACGCGGCGGAATGCCGAAGTATTCGCGGTAGCACTTGGAGAAGTGCGGCGTGGACACAAACCCGCACACCGACGCCACTTCGATGATCGACATCGGCGTTTGCTTGAGCAGTTGCCGGGCGCGGATCAGGCGCAGTTTCAGGTAGTAACGCGACGGCGAGCAATGCAGGTACTTCTGGAACAACCTTTCCAGCTGACGACGGGACACGGCGACGTACACCGCGAGTTCGTCGAGGTCGATCGGCTCTTCCAGGTTGGCTTCCATCAGCGCGACGATTTCCTGCAACTTCGGCTGGTTAGTACCGAGCATGTGCTTGAGCGGCACACGCTGGTGATCCTGCTCGTTGCGGATGCGTTCGTAGACGAACATTTCAGAGATCGCGGCCGACAGTTCGCGACCATGATCGCGGCTGATCAGGTGCAGCATCATGTCCAGCGGCGCGGTGCCGCCAGAGCTGGTGAAGCGGTTACGGTCGAGGGTGAACAGGCGCGTGCTCATTGCCACACGAGGGAAGGCTTCCTGCATCGCTGCCAGGCATTCCCAGTGCACGCTGCAATCGAAACCGTCCAGCAGGCCGGCGCAGGCCAGGGCCCAGCTGCCGGTGCAGACGGCACCGAGACGCTTGGATTGACGCGCCTGGCTTTGCAGCCAAGACACGTGCTCACGGGTCACGGTGCGCTGAATGCCGATACCCCCGCAGACAATGATGGTGTCCATGGAGGGTGCTTTGTGCATGGAGGCGTCGGGAGTGATCTGCAGGCCATCACTGGCCCAGACCTGACCGCCGTCGACGGTGAGCGTGGTCCAGCGATACAGTTCGCGACCGGACAATTGGTTGGCCATGCGCAGAGGTTCTACTGCGGAGGCCAGAGAAATCAGCGTGAAATTGTCCAGCAGCAAAAAGCCGATGGATTGAGGCGCACGGTTCTGGGGTTGGGCCCCGGAGTTGAACGTCGTCATCGCGGTATCTCCTCACACAAAGCGGGTGATGGCCTCAGGCGGAGGCTCTTGTTATTGCCATCGTTCTCGCGTGGGAGACGGGCTTTGTAATGACAGAGCAATTGCCATGCCTAAATTTGAATGCGCGTTCAATAACTCCTGAAAACGACGTCGGAATGTGTCTATATATGACGCGCGGCGAGTAGGGGTTATAAGGGCCATCAACGGCGATAAGTGCCTTGCCCCGACGCGGGTGAGCAAATCGGTAGCACTTGTGGGAACAGGGCTGCGGAGACTTCGGAAAGAGTGTCACCGCAGGCACGAGGGACGGACGGTCAAGGCTGGGTTGGATCCCTGACGCGATGCGAGGCGCTTATCTGTGAGCGACGCGCCAAAACGTGGCGCGTTTGAGATTATGTGTTCACTAAGTGCGCAGTTTTGACTGGTCTGTCCCTATCGCCAGCAGGCTGGCTCCCACAGTAGATTTGTATCGGCCACAAAATCTGTGGGAGCCAGCCTGCTGGCGATAGGATCGATGCGGTGTCAGCACTCAACCGCACTAACCGCCAACCCACCCCGCGACGTCTCCTTATATTTGTCATGCATATCCGCCCCGGTATCACGCATGGTGCGAATCACCCGGTCCAGCGAAATAAAGTGCTGACCATCACCCCGCAGAGCCATCTGCGCCGCGTTGATCGCTTTCACCGCCGCAATCGCGTTGCGCTCGATGCACGGCACTTGTACCAGTCCGCCCACCGGGTCGCAGGTCAGGCCGAGGTTGTGCTCCAGGCCGATTTCCGCCGCGTTGCACAGCTGCTCCGGCGTTGCGCCGAGAATCTCGGCCAACCCGGCCGCCGCCATGGCGCAGGCCGAGCCGACCTCCCCCTGGCAACCGACCTCGGCGCCTGAGATCGAGGCGTTCTTTTTGCACAGAATCCCCACCGCCGCCGCGCCGAGGAAGTAATCGACGACATTGGCGTCGGTCACGGCCTCGCTGAACTTCATAAAGTAGTGCAACACCGCCGGGATAATCCCCGCAGCGCCATTGGTCGGCGCCGTGACCATGCGCCCACCGGCCGCGTTTTCTTCGTTGACCGCCAGGGCGAACAGGTTGACCCACTCCATCGCGCTCAGCGTCGAGCCGATCACATTGGGTTTTCCCAGTTCCTGCAGGCTACGGTGCAATTTGGCGGCACGACGGCGCACATTCAAACCGCCGGGCAGGATGCCTTCGTGTTTGAGGCCCTGGTCGACGCAATCCTGCATGGCGCGCCAGAGTTTCATCAGGCCGCTGCGGATTTCCTCTTCGCTGCGCCAGACCCGCTCGTTGGCCATCATCAAATCGGCCACGCGCAGGTTGTGCTGCTTGCACAGGCTCAGCAGTTCGACCGCGCTGGAGAAGTCGTAAGGCAATTCGGTGCGATCCAGGTCGACCACGCCGCTTGAAGCCTGCGCCTCGTCCACGACAAAACCGCCGCCGACGGAATAGTAGGTGTCGCGATGCAACTCGCCGTCATCACCTTCGACAATCAGGGTCATGGCATTGGGGTGGAACGGCAGGTTCTCGTCGATCAGGTGCATGTCCCGCGCCCAGATGAACGGAACCGACAAACGACCGTCGAGCAGCAGCGTGTGGGTTTCGCGCAGGGTTTCAATGCGAATGCCGATTTGCGACGGGTCGATCGCGTCCGGCCACTCGCCCATCAGGCCCATGATCACCGCGTTGTCGCTGCCGTGACCGATGCCCGTGGCCGACAGCGACCCATAAAGCTGGACTTCGACACGCCGCACCTGTTCCAGAAGCCCCTGTTCACGCAGCCCCTGCACGAACAGCGCCGCGGCGCGCATAGGCCCTACGGTGTGCGAACTGGAAGGGCCGATGCCGATTTTGAACAGGTCGAAAACGCTGATAGCCATTACTGCCGAACTCCTGGATGTGCCAATCCCGGACGCAAAAACGCCCAGTGACGGAGCTGCTACGCTCAAGCTGCAATCCGCCGATATGGCTGCATCATCAGGCTTTTATGGTGTCGTTCGACGTCTCACACCGACGCACTCTTGTCCACTAACGCCGTGCGCGTTTTACGCTATGTTTTCGCCGTTTTTTTGCGGCTCAGAGGGGTAAAGGGGGCTGAAAAAATCTGTAAACGACGTCACCGACACTGGATGCGACCATCCCTGTACTGGTTACGACGCACCCTGTAGGCGTCAGATTTTCACTGGTACATGATCGTATCGACTCGATTGCAAGGCGCCGTGGTAAAGCTGTCTCCAGAACGCCATCCAACCGCAACCTATAAGTGCGGTGGTCCAGTCGGAACACTGCCAAAAAAAACACCAAGGAGTCCATCCATGAAAGGTTCCCCGTCGTTGTTGTTGGCCGCCATGCTGAGTCTGCCGTTACTGGCTCAAGCTGCTGAACCCGCTCAGTGCAGTACCGTCAACTTCTCTGATGTCGGCTGGACCGACATCACCGCGACAACTGCCACCACCAGCGTCGTGCTCGACGCCCTGGGGTACAAGACCAAGACCACCATGATTTCCGTGCCGGTAACCTACAAGTCCCTGGCCGACGGCAAGAACATGGACATTTTCCTGGGCAACTGGATGCCGACCATGGAAAACGACATCAAGGCCTACCGTGATGCAGGCACTGTGGATGTCGTGCGCACCAACCTCACCGGCGCCAAATACACCCTGGCTGTTCCGCAAGCGCTGTACGACAAAGGGCTGCATGACTTCGCCGACATCGCCAAATTCAAGAAGGAACTGGACGGCAAGATCTACGGCATCGAGCCAGGCAACGACGGCAACCGTCTGATCCAGACCATGATCGACAAGAACGCCTTCGGCCTCAAGGACGCCGGCTTCAAAGTCGTAGAGTCGAGCGAAGCAGGCATGCTCTCGCAAGTCGACCGAGCCCAGAAACGCGATACCGCCGTGGTGTTCCTCGGCTGGGCACCGCACCCGATGAACAAGCGCTTCAAAATCCAGTACCTGACCGGTGGCGATGATTTCTTCGGCCCTGACTTCGGTGCCGCCACCGTTGCGACCAACACCCGCAAGGGGTATACCCAAGAGTGCAGCAACGTAGGCCAACTGCTGAAAAACCTCGAATTCACCGTCGACATGGAAAGCTCGCTGATGGGCAACATCCTGGACGACAAGATGAAGCCTGACGCGGCCGCCAAGGCCTGGCTGAAAAAGAATCCACAGGTGCTCGATACCTGGCTCGCTGGCGTGACCACCATTGACGGTAAACCAGGCCTGGAGGCCGTGAAAGCCAAGCTCGCACAGTAATCGCTTACGCCGGGCGAGCGTGCTCGCCCGGGCTGTTTATTTCCTTGCATGCGGACGTTCACTACCATGCTGATTGATCAGAAAATACCCCTAGGCCAGTACATCGCGGGCTTCGTTGAATGGTTGACGCAACACGGCGCCAGCACCTTCGACGCAATCGCCGTGACACTGGAAACGATGATCCACGGCGTGACTTTTGCGCTGACCTGGTTCAACCCGCTGGCATTGATCGGCCTCATTGCACTACTGGCACACTTCATTCAACGCAAATGGGGCCTGACCGTTTTCGTCATCGCCTCCTTCCTGCTGATCCTCAATCTGGGGTACTGGCAGGAAACCATGGAAACCCTCGCCCAGGTGTTGTTCGCCACCCTGGTCTGCGTGGTCATCGGCGTGCCGCTGGGCATCGTCGCCGCGCACAAGCCGATGTTCTACACTTTAATGCGTCCGGTACTCGATCTGATGCAGACCGTACCGACCTTCGTTTACCTCATTCCTACCCTGACCCTCTTCGGGCTGGGTGTGGTCCCGGGCCTGATCTCCACGGTGGTGTTCGCCATTGCCGCACCGATCCGCCTGACCTACCTGGGCATCCGCGATGTCCCTGCAGAATTGATGGACGCCGGCAAAGCCTTCGGCTGCTCGCGTCGCCAACTGCTCACAAGGATTGAACTGCCCCACGCCATGCCAAGCATCGCGGCCGGCATCACCCAGTGCATCATGCTGTCGTTGTCGATGGTGGTGATCGCGGCACTGGTGGGCGCCGACGGACTGGGCAAACCGGTGGTCAACGCACTGAACACTGCTGATATCGCCCTGGGCTTCGAAGCGGGCCTGGCGATCGTACTGCTGGCGATCATGCTCGACCGTATCTGCAAACAACCCGACGCTAAAGTAGGGGGTGACGCATGAGCATAATTCGCTTCGAAGACGTCGACGTAATCTTCACTAAAGATCCGCGCGAGGCGCTGAAACTTCTCGATCAAGGCCTGACCCGCAGCGAGATCCTGAAAAAGACCGGGCAGATCGTCGGGGTCGAAAAGGCCAGCCTGGATATCGAAAAAGGTGAAATCTGTGTGCTGATGGGCCTGTCCGGCTCCGGCAAGTCCAGCCTGCTGCGTTGCATCAACGGCCTCAACACCGTCAGCCGCGGCAAGCTGTTTGTCGAGCACGAAGGCAAGCAGATCAACATTGCAGCCTGCTCCGACGCCGAACTGAAAATGATGCGCACCAAGCGCATCGCGATGGTGTTCCAGAAGTTCGCCCTGATGCCTTGGCTGACCGTGCGCGAAAACATCAGCTTCGGCTTGGAAATGCAGGGGCGCCCGGAGAAAGAACGCAAGAAACTCGTCGATGAAAAACTTGAGCTGGTGGGCCTGACCCAATGGCGCAACAAGAAGCCCGATGAGCTGTCCGGCGGCATGCAACAGCGTGTGGGCCTGGCGCGTGCACTGGCGATGGACGCCGACATTCTGCTGATGGACGAACCGTTCTCGGCACTCGACCCCTTGATCCGCCAGGGCCTGCAGGACGAACTGCTGGAACTGCAACGCAAGCTGAACAAAACCATCGTGTTCGTGAGCCACGACCTCGATGAAGCGCTGAAACTCGGCAGTCGCATCGCGATCATGAAAGACGGCCGGATCATTCAATACAGCAAGCCTGAAGAAATCGTCCTGAACCCTGCGGACGACTACGTGCGGACCTTCGTGGCCCACACCAATCCGCTGAACGTGCTGTGCGGTCGCAGCCTGATGCGCACACTGGACAACTGCAAACGCATCAACGGTTCGGTCTGCCTCGATCCGGGCGGCGATTCGTGGCTGGACCTGGCCGAAGGTAACACCATCAAGGGCGCACGCCAGAACGGCGCGAGCCTGGACCTGCAAAACTGGACCCCGGGGGAAGCGGTTGAAGGACTGGGTCGTCGCCCGACGCTGGTGGACTCAAACATCGGCATGCGCGATGCGCTGCAGATCCGTTATCACACCGGTAACAAGCTGGTGCTGCACGACAACAACAGAGTGGTGGGGATTCTCGGCGACAGCGAGTTGTATCACGCGCTACTCGGCAAGAACCTGGGGTAAGGCAACAGACACAAAAACGCCGCGAGAGGATCGCGGCGTTTTTGTTAGTACAGATATTCAGCTTGAAAGGCTGAATGTGGCGAGGGAGCTTGCTCCCGCTGGGTTGCGAAGCAACCCCAAAACCTTACACCGCAGTACTTCAGAAAGAACGCGTTATCCGGATTTACGACTGCTTCGCAGCCGAGCGGGAGCAAGCTCCCTCGCCACAACAGCTTTACCGCATCACTTCACAACTCAGCTATAAACCCGGCCAAGGAGCTGCCGATGGCTTTCGAACTGATCGAGCACGTCACGGGTGATCTGATCCTGAGTGAAGCCCATCAAGTCGTAGTCCTGGCTGCCGTTGTGCAAATACACCTCGGCGCGGTAGTAGCGCGCGCGGGGCTCATCGGCGCTTTCAGCCGACACCGTTTCGCTCGCCGCGGCCAGATAACCATCCAGGCTCACTTCGTAGACAAATGGATTGCCCTCTTCCCGGTCAATCCGCACGCCCATGCAACGCTTCGATTTACCCAGCAGCGTCTGCACGTTCAACCCCTGAGCGCGCAATTGCGTCGCCGCATCTTCCAGCGCCGGGCTGACTTGCTTGTCCATGAAGCGCTGAACGATCGACTGGTTCGGCTGCAAGTCCAGTTGCGTCAACCGCTCGCTGAAACCACGACGGCCGCGTGCGGCCAGTTCCGCTTGCTCCTGTTCGATCTGCACGTCCTGGCGCATGGCCTTGTGCAAGCCGAACATGAAGAACACCAGCACCACCGAGAACGGCAGGCCGGCCAGCACCACCATGGTTTGCATGGCTTCGAAGTTACCGGCGAACAGCAGGCCGATGGTCACCAGCGTGATCACCGCCGACCAGAAGATCCGCAGCCAGTGCGGGGCATCTTCGTCGACGTTACCGCCCTTGCACGAAAGGTTGGCCATCATCACCGCGCCGGAATCCGCCGGGGTCAGGAACAGCACGAAACCGACGAAAATCGACACGCCGATCACCACTTTCGACGCCGGGTAATGCTCGAGCAACTGGTAGATCGCCATGGACGGCTGTTCCAGCGCCGTCTTCCCAAGCTCCACCGCCCCATGGTTCATCACCAGGTCGAGGGCCGAGTTACCGAAGATCGACAGCCACGCCAGGGTGAAACCCAGCGGAATCAGCAGCACACCGGCGACCAGTTCACGCACCGTGCGACCACGGGAAATGCGCGCGATGAACATGCCTACAAAGGGTGCCCAGGAAATCCACCAGGCCCAGTAGAACAGGGTCCACAGGCCCAACCAACGGTCGGACTTCTCACTGTCGCCTTCGTACACGTAGAGGTCGAAAGTCTTCAGCACCACGCCGTTCAAGTAGTCACCGATGTTTTGCACAAAGCCGTTAAGCAAGTGCAGGGTCGGGCCGAACAGCAGCACGAAAATCAGCAGACCGCTGAACAGCACGATGTTCAGGTTGGACAGGCGGCGAATACCGTTTTCCACGCCGGACACGGCAGCAATGGTCGCGACCGTGCTCATCACGATGATCACGATCAGCAGGTTGGTGTTGCTGTGTTCCATGCCGAACAGGTTTTCCAGCCCGGAAGACACTTGCAGCGAACCAATCCCCAGGTTCGTCACCAGGCCCAGCAGGGTCACGAACATGCCAAAGCCGTCCACCGCATGACCGGCCGCGCCTTTGACCCAACGCTCGCCCACCAGCGGATACAGCGCCGAACGCAATGCCAGCGGCTGGTTATGACGGTAAGCAAAGTACGCCACGGCCAGGCCGACCAACGCGTAGATCGCCCAGCCATGCAGGCCCCAGTGCAGGAACGTCAGCTGCACAGCCTGACGCGCGGCCATGTTGCTGGCCGAAACGCCTTCCGGCGGATTGAAGTAATGGTCCAGCGGCTCGGAAGCACCGAAGTACAGCAGCGAGATGCCGATACCCGACGAGAAGAGCATCCCCGCCCAGGCGCCGTAGCTGAAGTCCGGGGTGTCGTCCTTACTGCCCAGTTTGAGTTTGCCGTAGGACGAAAACGCCAGGCCAACGACGAATACGAGGTAGGCGGCAATCACCACCATGTAGTACCAGCCAAAGCTGCGGGACAGCCAGGCCTGGGCAATGCCGAGCAATCTGCCGGCCTCTTGCGGGGCGATGATCAGAATGGCGGTCAGCAACAGAATCAACGCGGTAGAGGTGTAGAACACCCAACCGTTGACCGTCACCTTATCGGGTGGGGTCTTTATAAGAGAGGCAGAACTCATGGCACAGAAGCTCCGGGCAGTGCGAGAGAAGAACGCAAGGCAAACGAGCCACCCGACTAATCGGTTAGTGGGCAGCCGACCAGTGGGTGATATAAAGACAGCCCGAAAAAAGCCCGAAGCCCTTGGAACGCCGTGGCGCGTAGGTTTCGAGCAGTTTCGGAAGTCGATTTATTCGCCGCTACGCGTAGGAAAATTCAGCACGCAGCGACGATTTGTCGCAGAGCTTATTCTTTGTTGATTGAACGTTCAATCAAAACAAAATAGACTGGCCTTCAACCCGGTAGCCGTTTGACGTCTGCCGGAAGGCCTAAGGAGATGTGCAAGATGCCCAAGGTCGGTATGCAACCCATCCGTCGCCAGCAATTGATCGAAGCCACCTTGCTGGCCGTCGATCAGGTCGGAATGGGGGACGCCAGCATTGCGCTGATCGCCCGTTTGGCCGGTGTCTCGAATGGCATCATCAGTCACTATTTTCAGGACAAGAACGGCCTGATCGCTGCCACGGCGCAGTACCTGATGAGTGTCCTCGCCGAGAACGTCACCGCACGCCGTCAGGCGCTGACAGATGAAAGCCCGCGGGCGCATCTGCAGGTGATTATCGAAGGCAACTTCGACGCCAGCCAGGTCAATGGCCCGGCAATGAAAACCTGGCTGGCCTTCTGGGCCACCAGCATGCACCACCCGTCTTTGCACAGGTTGCAGCGGATCAACGATCACCGTCTGTATTCCAACCTGTGCTGCCAGTTCCGCCGCGTACTGCCGCTCGATGACGCGCGCAGTGCAGCCCGGGGCCTGGCAGCCCTCATTGACGGTTTGTGGTTGCGCGGCGCGCTGTCCGGAGATGCTTTCGACACCGAGCAGGCGCACCGGATCGCTTACGAATACATGGATTTCCAACTGGCCAAGCGGGTGAGTTAGAGCACAACAGAACGCTCGACACCCGGACGCGCCAACCACTTATGCACTTGCGAGGACTTTATGGCCCGTTTCGAACTGCAAAAACTCTACATCGATGGCGGTTACTCCGACGCTGGCAGCGACGCCACCTTCGAAGCCATCAACCCGGCGAACGGTGAAGTCCTCGCAAAAGTACAGCGCGCCACCTTCGATGACGTCGAGCGTGCCGTGGTCAGCGCTGAAAAGGGCCAGAAAATCTGGGCCGCCATGACCGCCATGGAGCGTTCGCGCATCCTGCGTCGCGCCGTGGACATCCTGCGCGAGCGCAACGATGAACTGGCTGCCCTGGAAACCCTGGACACCGGCAAGTCATTCTCCGAAACCAAGTACGTCGACATCGTGACCGGCGCTGACGTGCTGGAATACTACGCAGGCCTGGTGCCCGCCATCGAAGGCGAGCAGATCCCGCTGCGCACCACGTCGTTTGTCTACACCCGTCGCGAACCGCTGGGCGTCGTGGCCGGTATCGGCGCGTGGAACTACCCGATCCAGATCGCGCTGTGGAAATCCGCACCGGCCCTGGCGGCCGGTAACGCGATGATCTTCAAGCCAAGCGAAGTCACTTCCCTGACCACGCTGAAACTGGCCGAGATCTACACCGAAGCGGGCCTGCCTGCCGGCGTGTTCAACGTGTTGACCGGCAGCGGCCGTGAAGTCGGCACCTGGCTGACCGAGCACCCCCGCATTGAAAAAATCTCCTTTACCGGCGGCACTGACACCGGCAAGAAGGTCATGGCCAGCGCTTCGGCGTCGTCGCTCAAAGACGTGACCATGGAACTGGGCGGCAAATCCCCGCTGATCATTTTCGACGACGCCGACCTCGATCGCGCCGCCGACACCGCGATGATGGCCAACTTCTACAGCTCCGGCCAGGTCTGCACCAACGGCACTCGCGTGTTCGTCCCGAGCCACCTGAAAGCGGCGTTCGAAGCCAAGATCGTCGAGCGCGTTGCACGCATCCGCGTCGGCAACCCGGAAGACGAAAACACCAACTTCGGCCCGCTGGTCAGCTTCGCCCACATGGAAAGCGTGTTGGGCTACATCGCAAAAGGTAAGGAAGAAGGTGCTCGCGTACTGTGCGGCGGCGGCCGTCTGACCGAAGGCGAATTCGCCAAGGGCGCGTTCGTGGCCCCGACCGTGTTCACCGACTGCACAGACGAGATGACCATCGTTCGCGAAGAAATCTTCGGCCCGGTGATGAGCATCCTGACTTACGAGACCGAAGAAGAAGTGATCCGCCGCGCCAACGACACCGACTTCGGCCTGGCCGCAGGCGTCGTGACCCAGGACCTGAACCGTGCTCACCGCGTGATTCATCAACTGGAAGCCGGTATCTGCTGGATCAACGCCTGGGGCGAGTCCGACGCGAAGATGCCGGTCGGCGGTTACAAGCAATCGGGTGTGGGCCGTGAGAACGGCATCAGCTCGCTGAACAACTTCACCCGCATCAAATCGGTACAGGTCGAACTGGGCGACTACGCCTCGGTGTTCTAAGGCGATATCCGCTTCGCCTGCGAGGCCGTCATCGCCAGCAGGCTGGCTCCCACAGGAATACGCATTCCAATGTGGGAGCCAGCCTGCTGGCGATCGAGTGCGCAGCACTCGCCATGGCCAGACCTGAACCAACTTCAAAGAGGGTGCATTCAATGTCCCAAGAATTCGATTACATCATCATCGGTGCCGGCTCGGCCGGTAACACCCTGGCGACCCGTCTGACCGAAGACGCCGGCGTCACCGTCCTGCTGCTCGAAGCCGGCGGCCCGGATTACCGTTTCGACTTCCGCACACAAATGCCGGCTGCCCTGGCGTTCCCGCTGCAAGGTCGTCGCTACAACTGGGCGTACGAAACCGATCCAGAGCCACACATGGACGGCCGTCGGATGGAATGCGGTCGCGGCAAGGGCCTAGGTGGCTCTTCGCTGATCAACGGCATGTGCTACATCCGCGGCAACGCCATGGACTACGACAACTGGGCGAAACTGCCAGGTCTTGAAGACTGGGACTACCTCAACTGCCTGCCGTATTTCCGCAAGGCGGAAACCCGCGACATCGGCCCGAACGACTACCACGGTGGCGACGGTCCGGTCAGCGTGACCACGCCGAAAGCCGGCAACAACCCGCTGTTCCACGCCATGGTCGAAGCCGGCGTGCAGGCCGGTTACCCGCGCACCGAAGACCTGAACGGCTATCAGCAGGAAGGCTTTGGTCCGATGGACCGCACCGTGACGCCCAAAGGCCGTCGCGCCAGCACCGCGCGCGGTTACCTGGACGTCGCCAAAAAGCGTTCGACCCTGACCATTGTCACCCACGCCCTGACCGACAAGATCCTGTTCGAAGGCAAGCGCGCGGTCGGCGTGCGTTACCTGATCGGCGCCGCTGAAGAGCGTGTCGAAGTCCGTGCCCGCAAGGAAGTGCTGCTGTGCTCCGGCGCCATCGCGTCGCCGCAGATTTTGCAACGCTCCGGCGTCGGCCCGGCCGCACTGCTGAACAAACTCGACATCCCGGTGGTTCACGACCTGCCAGGCGTCGGCGAAAACCTGCAGGACCACCTCGAGTTGTACCTGCAATACGCGTGCACCCAACCGGTTTCGCTGTACCCGTCGCTGCTCTGGTACAACCAGCCAGCCATCGGCGCCGAATGGCTGTTCAACGGCACCGGCATCGGCGCCAGCAACCAGTTTGAAGCCGGCGGCTTCATCCGTACCCGCCCGGAATTCGATTGGCCGAACATCCAGTACCACTTCCTGCCGGTGGCGATTAACTACAACGGCAGCAACGGCGTGAAAGAACACGGCTTCCAGGCACACATGGGTTCCATGCGTTCGCCAAGCCGCGGTCGCATCCAGGCCAAGTCGAAGGACCCGCGCGAGTACCCGAGCATCCTGTTCAACTACATGGCTACCGAGCAGGACTGGCAGGAATTCCGCGACGGCATCCGCCTGACCCGTGAAATCATGCAACAGCCAGCACTGGACGCGTTCCGTGGCCGCGAAATCAGCCCGGGCATCGACGTGCAAACCGATGAGCAGCTCGACCAGTTCATCCGTGAACACGCCGAAACCGCGTTCCACCCGTCCTGCTCGTGCAAGATGGGCACCGACGAGATGGCCGTGGTCGATGGCGAAGGTCGCGTGCACGGCATGCAAGGCCTGCGTGTGGTGGATGCGTCGATCATGCCGATCATCACCACGGGCAACCTGAACGCGCCAACGATCATGATCGCCGAGAAAATCGCCGACAAGATCCGTGGCCGCAAGCCATTGCCGCGCAGCACCGCCGATTACTTCGTGGCCGGTGATGCACCGGTGCGTGGCAAGCCGTTGCGGGAAGTAGGTCCTACGGCTCAGTAAGGCTTGACACCGCGTCACGGCCATCGCGAGCAGGCTCGCTCCCACAGGGAATCTTCGGTGAATACAAATTCTGTGAACACCGAAGATCAAATGTGGGAGTGAGACCGGCTTGCCGGCGATGGGGCCCGACCCAGCAACACATTTCCATCTGGCATATCCTCGTAATACTTCCCCACGCCGCTCCGCCCTTGATATCCCTCCCCGCGCAAGCCTAATCTAGCGCCACGCAAACGTTTCACCCCTCCCCTTTCGCAACACCGCTGCACCGCCACTCCCTACCAAGGAGGTTCCCGAATGTTCGATTTCCACCCCCAGCTCAAGCAGCGTTTCGCTGCCTTGCGCACGGGCGCTGAATTCTTTTCGCTGCGTTATGTGCGCGAATCCGGCCAGTACCTGTCGGTGCGCAAGAATGTTGCCGAACCTCCAAGCCTGAGCCGGGACGAAGGCGCCATGCTGACCGTGCGAGTCAACGGCGTTGAAACCTACGCCGCGACCAACGACCTGTCGCAACAGGGCCTGCAATCCGCCCTCGACCGCGCCGAGCAGCAAGCCCGTCGACTCAAACCTCACGCGTTGCTCGACTTGCGCGAGCAAGCCGTTTCCAGCGACCGCGCCGACTATTTTTCGCCGAACCTCGACCAGCCCTTCCCGTCCCTCAGTGATTGCTACCAATTGCTCGGCGCCGAATCCGCTTCGGTGCCCAAGGACGAGCGTCTGGTGAACTGGCAAGTGAGCATCGGCATCACCCACGTCGAGCAGATCTACCTCAACAGCGCAGGCGCCGAGCTGCGCCAGGCACAACGCTTCGTCTACCCGGGCCTGGACGTCACGGCCTACGACGGCAACGACAGCCAGACTCGCAGCCTGGGCCGTGAGAACTTCGGCCAGCAAGGCGGCGCCGATGTGATCAGTCGTTGTGGCCTGGTCGGTGCCGGACCGCAGGTCGCTGATCAGGCGCTGCAATTGCTGCTGGCGCCGAACACGCCGCAAGGGCCGCGCGATCTGTTGTTGATGCCCGATCAGATGATGCTGCAGATCCACGAGTCCATCGGTCACCCGCTGGAGCTGGATCGCATCCTCGGTGATGAGCGCAATTACGCCGGCACCAGTTTCGTCAAGGCAGCGGACTTCGGCCACCTGCAATACGGCTCGACACTGCTCAACGTGACCTTCGACCCGGACATTCCCGAGCAGCTCGCCAGTTATGGCCATGACGACGACGGCACGCTTGCCAGCAAGCAGTTCCTGATCAAGGAAGGCCTGTTGATGCGGCCATTGGGCGGTGCGTTGTCGCAGTTTCGTGCCGGCCTGGACGGCGTCGCCAACAGCCGCGCCTGCGGCTGGAACCGTCCGCCCATCGACCGCATGGCCAACCTGAACATCGAGCCCGGCGATCAGCCGCTGGAGCAACTGATCGGCAACATCGAGCACGGTATTTTGATGAGCACCAACCGCTCGTGGTCCATCGACGATGCGCGCAACAAATTCCAGTTCGGTTGCGAATGGGCGCAATTGATCGAAAACGGCGAACTCAAAGGCGTGGTGAAGAACCCGAACTACCGGGCGATTTCCGCACAGTTCTGGAAAAGCCTTAGCGCCGTGGGCGACGCCAGCACCTTCAAGGTGCTCGGCACGCCGAACTGCGGCAAGGGCGAACCGAACCAGGTGATCCGCGTCGGCCATGCGTCGCCGGCCTGTGTGTTCAGCAACGTGGATGTGTTTGGGGGAGACGCCTGATGAGCGATTCAAAAAATCAGGTCGAGGCGTTCAAGGCCTTGGTCAACTGGCTGCGCGAGGCCATTCGCGAGCCGGAACAGTTCACCCTCAGCTACGCCGCCGAGTTCTCGGCCTTTGTGCGTTTCAATCACGCCAAGGTGCGTCAGGCCGGGCAGGTGCAGCAGGCGAGCATCGGTTTCAAACTGATCAACGAGGGCCGGCATGCCGACCTCGACATCACGCTGTCGGGCGACGCGCAAGTTGACCTTCAGCGGCTGGCCGAAGGCCTGCAGCAGCTGCGCGACACCTTGCCGTTGTTGCCGCAGGATCCGTACCTGCTGCTCAACTACACCGGTTGGCAGAGCAAGAGTGTGCAGGAACATCCGCTGCCGGACACCGAGCAGGTCGTGGCCGAAATCACCCAGGCTGCCGAAGGGCTGGACCTGGTGGGTTTCTACGCCGCCGGCCCGATCAGCCGTGGCTTCGCCAGTTCCTCGGGCGCGTTCGGCTGGCATCAGGCCAACAGCTTCAACTTCGATTTCAGCCTGTTCCACGAAAACGGCCAGGCGGTGAAGGCCAGCTTCGCCGGGCACGACTGGAACAGTGAAGCGTTCGCCAAACGCTTCCAGCAGGCGCGCGAGCAATTGGCGTTTCTGGGTCGGCCGCTGCGCACGCTGGCACCGGGTCAATACCGCGCGTACCTGGCTCCGGCGGCACTGGAAGAAATCATGGGCATGCTGTCCTGGGGCGGTTTCTCGGCGCAGTCGATTGCCAGCAAGAGCAGCCCGCTGCAGAAGCTCTACGGCGGCGACAATGCGTTCAGCCCCTTGGTATCGCTGGACGAAAAAGTCAGCGGCTCATTGAGTCCTGCGTTTTCCGGCGAAGGCTATCCGCGCAGTGATCTGGCGTTGATCGTCGGCGGTAAAGCCGGTGCGCAAATGGTGAGTTCGCGCAGTGCCGCCGAGTATGGCCTGACGGCCAACGGTGCCAGCGGCGGTGAAATGCCGGGCGCGTTGAACATGGCGGCCGGGACCTTGCCTGATGCAGAGATTCTCAAGCAACTGGGCACCGGTTTGTACATCAGCAATCTCTGGTACCTGAACTACTCGGATCAGCCGATGGCACGCATGACGGGGATGACCCGGTTCGCGACGTTCTGGGTCGAAAACGGCGAGATACAGGCGCCGGTCAGCACCATGCGCTTTGATGACAGCGCCTACAGTTTGCTGGGTTCGCAGCTGGAAGCGTTGACCGAGGAGCGCGAGTTGTTGCTCTCGGCGAGCACCTACAGCCAACGGGCCACGGCTTCGGCGTTGTTGCCGGGCGCGCTCATCAGCCGACTCACCTTGACCCTGTAAACACCAAACCCTGTGGCGAGGGAGCTTGCTCCCGCTGGGTCGCAGAGCGACCCCAAACCGGTACATGCGGTTTACCCGTTAAACCGCATTCTCAGGGTTTACGACTGCTTCGCAGCCGAGCGGGAGCAAGCTCCCTCGCCACAGAGGTCAGTGCCAGCCATGACCTTGCATAAATTCCGACCGACATGAGGTCCCATGCCCAATCGCCAACCTCTCGACGCTGTCACCGCCCGCTGGGTCCCGTGGGTCGTCGCCATTGCTTTCTTCATGCAGTCCCTCGACGGGACGATCCTCAACACCGCGCTGCCGGCCATGGCCCGCGACCTGGCGGAAGACCCGTTGCGCATGCAGGGCGTGATCATCGCCTACATGCTCACCGTCGCCTTGCTGATCCCCGCCTCGGGCTGGATCGCCGACCGGTTCGGCACCAAGAAAATCTTCTTCGGCGCGATCCTGTTGTTCAGCATCGGCTCGCTGCTCTGCGCGCTGTCGAGCAGCCTGAGCTTGCTGATTGGTGCCCGGGTGATTCAAGGCCTGGGCGGCGCGCTGATGCTGCCCGTCGGCCGGCTCGTGGTGCTGCGCGCTTACCCGCGTTCGGAGCTGGTGCGGATCATGGGTTTCATCACCATTCCCGGCCTGCTCGGCCCCTTGATCGGCCCGACCATGGGCGGCTGGATGGTGGAATACCTGACCTGGCACTGGATCTTCCTGATCAACTTGCCGGTCGGAGCCATCGGCTGCTACGCGGTGTGGCGGTTCATCCCCGACCTGCGCGGCAGTGAACGCACGCGCTTCGACAGCCTGGGCTTTTTGCTGTTTGGCGCGGCGATGGTACTGATCACCATCGCCATGGAAGGCCTGGGCGAACTGCACCTGCCGCACTTGCGGGTGATGTTGTTGCTGTTCGGCGGCATGGCGTGCCTGGCGGCGTATTGGTTGCGCGCGGGGCACATCGAGAATCCGCTGTTTGCGCCCTCGCTGTTCAAGACCCGAACCTTCGCCGTGGGCATCCTCGGCAACCTGTTCGCCCGCCTCGGTAGTGGCGCCCTGCCGTTTCTCGTGCCCTTGCTGCTGCAAGTCGCGCTGGGTTATTCGCCGTCCCAGGCCGGGATGAGCATGTTGCCGCTGGCGGCGGCGGCGATGGTCGCCAAGTCTGTCGCGCGACCGATGATCGAGCGCCTCGGCTACCGGATCGTGCTGACCGGCAACACCCTGGCCCTGGGGCTGATGCTGGCGAGCATGGGCCTGGTCAGCGAGCAAACGCCGTACTGGCTGCTGCTGGGAATGCTGGCGATTCTCGGCGCGATCAACTCGCTGCAGTTCACCGCGATGAACACCGTCACGCTCATCGACCTCGACGACGCCAGCGCCAGCAGCGGCAACAGCTTGCTGTCGGTGGTTGCACAATTGTCCTTGAGCCTCGGGGTTGCTTGCGCGGGCGCCCTCCTCGGCGGGTTCACTGCGGAGGTCGGAAATGATGGCGTGGACACGATTCTGGGCGCGTTCCAGCTGACCTTCGTGACGGTCGGAATCATGGCGATGCTGGCTGCGACCATCTTCTCGCAACTGTCGAGAGAAGACGGACGGCGCGTCAAGCGTCCGGAAGAGCACATAGAGCCTTAGGGCGAATGGCCACTGGGCTGGTACACTGCGCGACATTTTGTTTTGCAGGCCAGTCCCGTGACCACCATCGCCACCGCTTTTAATACTTTGCCGCTGTCCGCCGCCATGCTGGCTAACCTCGACTCTTTGGGTTATGCCGAGATGACGCCGATCCAGGCGCAAAGCTTGCCGGTGATCCTCAAGGGGATGGACTTGATCGCCCAGGCCAAAACCGGCAGCGGCAAGACCGCGGCCTTTGGTATCGGCCTGTTGAATCCGATCAACCCGCGCTTCTTCGGTTGCCAGGCGCTGGTTATCTGCCCGACTCGCGAGCTGGCTGACCAGGTCGCCAAGGAAATCCGTCGCCTGGCCCGCGCCGAAGACAACATCAAGGTCCTGACCCTGTGCGGCGGCGTGTCCTTCGGCCCGCAGATCGGCTCGCTGGAGCACGGCGCGCACATCATCGTCGGCACCCCGGGTCGTATCCAGCAGCACCTGCGCAAGGGTTCGCTGATACTGCACGGCCTGAACACGCTGATCCTCGACGAAGCCGACCGCATGCTCGACATGGGTTTCTACGATTCCATCGAAGAAATCATTGCCCAGTGCCCGGAACGCCGTCAGACCCTGCTGTTCTCCGCCACCTACCCGGTGGGCATCAAGCAGTTGGCCTCCAAGTTCATGCGCAACCCGCAGCAAGTGAAGGCCGAAGCGTTCCACGACGACACGCAGATCGAGCAGCGCTTCTACGAGATTTCTCCGGAAGAGCGCATGGACGCCGTGGTCAAAGTCCTCGCGCATCACCGTCCGGCGTCCTGCGTGGCCTTCTGCTTCACCAAGCAGCAGGTTCAGGAAACCGTTGATCACCTGACCGCCAAAGGCATCTCTGCCGTCGGCCTGCACGGCGATCTGGAACAGCGTGACCGTGACCAGGTACTGGCAATGTTCGCCAACCGCAGTACGTCGGTACTGGTAGCCACCGACGTCGCCGCGCGTGGCCTCGACATCGATGCACTGGACATGGTGATCAACGTCGAGCTGGCCCGTGATTCGGAAATCCACATTCACCGTGTAGGCCGTACGGGCCGCGCCGGTGAGAAAGGGATCGCGATCAGCCTGGTTGCCCCGTCCGAAGCGCACCGCGCCCAGGCCATCGAACTGCTGCAGAAGTCGCCGTTGAGCTGGGATCAGCTGGACAACCTCAAATCCCAGGGCGGTGGCCCGCTGCTGCCGCAAATGAGCACCCTGGTCATCGGCGCTGGCCGTAAAGACAAAGTGCGTCCGGGCGACATCCTGGGTGCACTGACGGGCGATGCCGGCATTCCGGGTGCCCAGGTCGGCAAGATCGCGATCTTCGACTTCCAGGCCTACGTGGCCGTGGAACGCGGAGTTGCCAAGCAGGCCATGCAACGTCTGAACGATGGCAAGATCAAGGGCCGCTCGCTGCGCGTGCGTATCCTGTAAGAACAACGCACTTCCCCCCTGTAGGAGCGAGCTTGCTCGCGATGGTCGTCAACGATCACGCTGAAAGCCTGACACCCCGCAGCGGTCTCAGGTTTTTCGCGAGCAAGCTCGCTCCTACAGGGACCGCATCAGTTTTGTGTGAGGACACCGTTTTGCGCTCTACCGAAGTCGTGATCATTGGCGCTGGCGCCGCAGGGTTGATGTGTGCACTGACCGCCGCCGGGCGTGGGCGCAACGTCATGTTGATCGACCATGCGAACAAGGCTGGCAAGAAAATCCTGATGTCGGGCGGCGGCCGCTGCAATTTCACCAACATGTACACCGAACCGGGCAATTTTCTCTCGCAAAACGAGCACTTTTGCAAATCCGCACTGGCGCGCTACACCCAGTGGGATTTCATCGGAATGGTCGCCAAACACGGCGTGCCGTACCACGAGAAAAAGCTCGGCCAATTGTTCTGCGATAACAAATCCAGCGACATCCTCGAAATGCTGCTCAACGAATGCGATCAGGTCGGCGTCAGCCTGCACCTGGACACGTCGATCCAGACCATCGAGAAGCTCGAAAACGGCTACTTGCTGGACACGACGCTCGGCCAGTTGACCTGCGAATCGCTGGTGATCGCCACCGGTGGCTTGTCGATCCCGACCCTGGGCGCGACCGGTTTCGGCTATCAAGTGGCCAAGCAGTTCGGGCACGACCTGCTGCCCACCCGCGCCGGCCTGGTGCCGTTTACCATCACCGATCAGCTCAAGGAGCTGTGCACCGAACTGTCCGGCACGTCGGTGGATTGCCTGGTGAGCTGCAACGACCAGAGCTTTCGCGAGAACATCCTGTTTACCCATCGCGGCCTCAGCGGCCCGGCGATTTTGCAGATTTCGTCGTTCTGGCAATCCGGCGATACGGTGGAGATCAACCTCCTGCCGGACCACGACGTGCCGAGCTGGCTGCAACAGCAGCAGGCCGAACGCCCGAACAGCGAGCTGAAAACCCTGCTCGGTGAACTCTTCACCAAGAAGATGGCCAACTTGCTGGCGGACAACTGGTTCGTCTCCAAACCGATGAAGCAATACACCCACGCGGAAATCGCCGACATCGCCGAAAAACTGGCGAGCTGGAAAGTTGTGCCGGCCGGCACGGAAGGCTACCGCACGGCCGAAGTGACCCTGGGTGGCGTCGACACCAACGAAGTGTCGTCGAAAACCATGGAATCGCTGAAAAGCCCTGGCCTGTACTTCATCGGCGAGGTGCTCGACGTGACCGGGCACCTGGGCGGCTTCAACTTCCAGTGGGCCTGGGCTTCCGGGTACGCGGCTGCGCAATTCGTCTGACAAGCGCACCTTGTGGCGAGGGAGCTTGCTCCCGCTGGCCTGCGAAGCGGGCCCAACACCTGTCACCACGGTCAGCCTGACACACTCATTGCGCAGGATTTACGACGGCTGCGCCGCCGAGCGGGAGCAAGCTCCCTCGCCACAGGGGACGATGCAAGCCTGAGGTTGCCACAAGGAAGGAACAGATTTTGCTGTCAGATGTGATCGGCGCCATTGCGTCGGCGTCATTACTGGCTCAATTTAGCGGCATTGCCTCGGAAGGCCTTCGCACTTCATGTCATCGACCTCGTTCAGTCAGTCTCTGCGTCGCCTCTGGGCGCTGGATAAATTCAGCTACAGCGTGCGGGTGTTCATTGCCCTGACCGGCACCATGGCGGTGTGTTGGTACCAGGATCAAATGGGGCTGCTGATCCCGTTGTTCCTCGGGATTATCGCCAGCGCCCTGGCCGAAACCGACGACAGTTGGCAGGGCCGTCTCAATGCGCTGGCCGTGACGCTGGTGTGTTTCCTCGTCGCCGCGCTGTCGGTTGAACTGCTGTTCCCCTACCCCGTCTTTTTTATCATCGCCTTCGCCCTCGCGGCCTTCTGCCTGACAATGCTCGGCGCCTTGGGCGAACGCTATGGCGCGATTGCCTCGGCGACGCTGATTCTGTCGGTCTACACCATGATCGGCGTGGACCAGCGCGGCGGCGCGGTGACCGATTTCTGGCACGAGCCGGTGTTGCTGGTGGCCGGCGCGACCTGGTACGGCTTGCTCTCGGTGTTGTGGCAAGCCCTGTTTTCCAATCAGCCGGTGCAGCAGAGCCTGGCGCGGTTGTTCCGCGAACTGGGTTTTTACCTCAAGCTGAAATCGTCGTTGTTCGAGCCGATCCGCCAGATGGACGTGGAAGCACGCCGACTGGAACTGGCCCAACAGAACGGTCGCGTGGTGGCGGCATTGAACGCGGCCAAGGAAATCATTCTGCACCGGGTCGGCAATGGTCGACCGGGCTCGAAAGTCAGCCGCTACCTCAAGCTGTATTTCCTGGCCCAGGACATCCACGAGCGCGCCAGCTCATCGCACTACCCTTACAACGCCCTGGCGGAAGCCTTTTTCCACAGCGACGTGCTGTTCCGCTGTCAGCGCCTGCTGCGCCAGCAGGGCAAGGCCTGCCGAGCGCTGGCCGAGTCGATCCAGATGCGCCAGCCATTCATCTATGACGCGAGCTTCGCCGAGGCCTTGGGTGATTTGCACGCCTCCCTCGAACACCTGCGCATTCAGAGCAACCCGGCCTGGCGCGGCTTGCTCCGGTCGTTGCGGGCATTGGCGGCCAACCTCGGCACACTCGACCGCTTGCTCAGCGACGCCAGCAACCCCGATGCCCTGGCCGACGCCACTGACAGCAGCCTGCTCGACCGCTCGCCGCGCAACCTCAACGATGTGTGGGTGCGCTTGCGCACTCAACTGACGCCGACTTCGCTGCTGTTCCGCCACGCCCTGCGCTTGCCCCTGGCGTTGTGCATCGGCTACGGCATGGTGCATTTGATCCACCCGTCCCAGGGTTACTGGATCATCCTCACCACCCTGTTCGTCTGCCAGCCGAACTACGGCGCCACACGGCGTAAACTCGGTCAGCGGATTATCGGCACCGCCATCGGCCTGACCCTGGCCTGGGCGCTTTTCGACCTGTTCCCGAACCCGTTGATCCAGTCATGCTTCGCCATTGCCGCCGGCGTGGTGTTCTTTACCAACCGCACCACCCGCTACACGCTGGCCACGGCCGCAATCACCTTGATGGTGCTGTTCTGCTTCAACCAAGTGGGCGACGGTTACGGGTTGTTCCTGCCACGGCTGATGGATACGTTACTCGGCAGCCTGATCGCCGGGCTGGCGGTGTTCCTGTTCCTGCCCGACTGGCAGGGCCGACGCCTGAACAAGGTGCTGGCCAACACCCTGACCTGCAACAGCATTTATCTGCGCCAGATCATGCAGCAATACGCCGCCGGCAAAAGCGACGACCTCGCGTATCGCCTGGCACGGCGCAATGCCCATAACGCGGATGCTGCGTTGTCGACGACACTGGCCAACATGCTGATGGAGCCAGGACATTTCCGTAAGGAGGCGGACGTCGGGTTCCGTTTCCTGGTGCTGTCACACACCTTGCTCAGCTATTTGTCCGGCCTGGGCGCCCACCGGGAAACCCCGTTACCACCGGACGTCCGCGAGCATTTGATCGACGGTGCCGGTGTGAGGCTGGCCGCCAGCATCGACGAAATCGCCCAGGGCCTGGCAAGCAAATCGCCGATTGCGATTCAGAGCGATGAGGAAGAGGCGCTGGCCAACGAACTGGAGCAGATGCCGGATGAGATCGACGAAGGCCAGCGGCTGGTGCAGACGCAGTTGGGGTTGATCTGTCGGCAGCTTGGGCCGTTGCGGACATTGGCGGCGCATTTGATCAAGGATACGAGTGAGGATTGAGAGGTGTGGCTGATGGCCTCATCGGAAAAACTCACATCCCATGCTGCTTCATCAACCGCCCATAACTCCCATCCGCCTTCATCGCCGCAATCTCGCGGTCGAAACCGGCGACGATCTGTTCATGCTTGGGGTTCTTCAGGCTGACCAGAATATGCAGGCTGTTCTCGCTCAGCGGCTTGGGCAAGAACTCTACGGCGTTGCGCACCTTGGCTGATTCCCGGGCCAGGTAGTAACGGGCGACGTACTCGTCTTCCAGGGTTAGCTTGACCCGATCGGCCGCGAGCATGCGCACAGCCATGGCAAAGCTGTGCACCGGAATTTTTTGCATCGATGCGTCGTCATCGAATGCCGGCGAATAGGCGTACCCGCGCACCACCGCTATCGGATAGGTGTGCAGTTGCTGCAGGTTGTTGAATTCGATGGGCGCGTCTTTGCGCTTGAGAAAGCGCACGCGATTGAGCAGGTATTCGCCGGAAAACTGACCAAGCTTGGTGCGCTCGTCGGTGTACCAGGCGTTGACCAACACGTCGTATCGGCCCTCGCCCAACCCCAGCAAGGCCCGCGCCCACGGCACCTGTTCGAAATCACTGGCATAGCCGGCCCGGGCCAGCGCGGTGCTGACGATGTCGGTGGCCAATCCGCCGTTGACCAGCGTGGCGTCGGTAAAGGGCGGCCAGGCATCGGCCACCAGCCGCAGCTTTTCCGCTGCCGCGCTTTGAGTCAGCAACAGCAATCCAATCAAAGCAAACGCTCGATGCAATCGCGGCATGCTAGAAAATCCTTAGCGGGCGGGCTGCCCGGCGTGTTTTCAGCCAAAACTCTCAGGCTCTGTACCGACATGACTCCGGTCTTACCTTAGCTCATTGAAGCCACTGCAAAGCGCGTCATCGAAGATTACACAAAGAAGACAACGCCGCACGAAATGAATGATGGCATTTTGGCCTTTGTCACAGATTTCTTCGTCTTGAAGACATCTTTCACCCGGGCGCTTAGTATCGGAACGACTTGGTCAAGGAATGTGAAGATGACAGTCGATTGGATCTGCAAACACCACAACGATCTGGGCAAAGAGCAGCTATACGCCATTTTGCAGTTACGGGCCGAGGTGTTCGTCGTTGAGCAGAAATGCGTGTATCAGGACATCGATGGCCAGGACCTGGAGGGCGACACCTGCCACTTGATGGCCTGGGACGGGGATCGGCTGGTGGCTTACTTGCGCCTGCTCGACCCGCAGTTGCAGGGCGGCGACGTGGTGATCGGACGGGTGATCATTGCCCCCGGCGTGCGCGGCACCGGGCTTGGGCATGAGTTGATGGCCCAGGCGTTGAAACAAACCGAAAAACGCTGGCCCGATGTGCCGGTTTATCTCTCGGCCCAGGCGCACTTGCAGGGGTATTACGGGCGGTACGGGTTTGTCGTGGCGGGTGAGGAGTATGTTGAGGATGGTATTCCGCATATCGGGATGCGTCGTCCTTGAGGCCCCCATCGCGAGCAGGCTCGCTCCCACATTTGATTTGTGGCGTACGCAAATCCAATGTGGGA
>NZ_RWIN01000012.1 GCF_009761815.1 Pseudomonas sp. PB120 | reverse complement strand
CGTATCAGTCAACATTGACGTCGGCTGATATACCGCCATCGCGAGCAGGCTCGCTCCTACAGGGATTGGTGTGAGGGGTGAGGGATTTAGCTGCGCTCGCGGGGGATCAGACTCTGCAACTGCTGCGCCAGGAAGTTCGCGTCAAACACGAAGGTATCCGGGTCTTTCAAGCCGTTGGTCTTGCGCCATTGCCAACTGCTCGACGGCGGCTGGCACACCAGCGAAATGCTGCCGTACCGCGCCGCCGTCAGCCCCATCACCGCGAGTGAAATCTGTCCACCCGCGCCCATCACATCCGGCACGAATTCCACCGGTTTGCCGGCGATCACAATGCTCAGCTTCTCGGTCCTGAAGGTCGAAGTCTCGACCGGCACGCTCGGGCCCGAAGCGACGTACGCTTCGCGGCTGACCTCCAGCAGATTCGGCGCCTGGACCGGTTCCAGCCACTGCTGGATCTGATCGAACAGTTCACCAATGCGCGTCGCCCACACGGTCGACTGCGACTCAAACAGTTGCTTCTTGTGCGCTTCGCTTTCTGCGTAGTGGCGAAGCATCTCACCCAGTTGCTGTACGTCGTCCATTGCGGTGTTCCTTTGTTTGAAGCCGTGTTGCGGATATTGAGCATGGCAGATGCGCGTGGCCGGCGTACGACTAAACGCCAAGAGGTCCATCAGGGGTTTGCGCCATGGAAGATTCGCGGGCACTGTAGGCACGCCCGTCAGCCTTCAACAGGATCACAACATGCGCACAATCGGCCTTATCGGCGGCATGAGCTGGGAATCCAGCGCCGAATATTATCGTCTCATCAACCAACAGGTGCGCGACCGGCTCGGGCCGTTGCGTTCGGCAAAACTGCTGATGTACAGCGTCGACTTCGGACCGGTCGAGCAGGCACAACATGCCGGGCGCTGGGACGATGCGGCGGCGATTCTGGTGGACGCCGCACGCCGGCTCGAGGCCGGTGGCGCCGATTGCGTGGTGCTGTGCACGAACACCATGCACAAGGTTGCCGGGCAGATTCAGGCAGCGGTCGATATTCCGTTCCTGCACATCGCCGACCCGACGGGACAGGCTGCCGTCGATGCGGGCGCGTTGAAAGTCGGCTTGCTCGGTACCGCGTTCACCATGGAACAGGACTTCCTGAAAGATCGCCTGAGCGCGCAGGGGTTGACCGTGCTGATACCGGATGCCGAGGAACGTCAGGCCGTCCACCGGATCATCTACGACGAACTGTGCGTCGGAGTGATCAGCGAGGCATCGCGCCAGGTGTATCAACAGGTCATCGAATCCCTGACCCGACGCGGCGCCCAGGCGATCATCCTCGGCTGCACCGAAATCGGCCTGCTGATCAAACCCGAACACAGCGCCCTGCCCCTGCTCGACACCACCGAACTGCACGCGCAGGCGGCGGTGGCGTTTGCGCTGAACGACTGACTACCCGGCCTTGGGCGTGCGCCGCAGACGCGCCATGCTCAAGGTGTCCACCCACACGCCGTCACGCACGGCGTAGTCGCGAAACAGACCTTCGGTCTCGAAACCGAATTTTCGGTACAAGCTGATGGCCGCTTCGTTGTCGCTGTAGACCGACAGCTCGACCCGGTGCAGATTCATCCAGTTGTCGGCGACATCCAGCGCCGCCGCCAGCAGCTTCGAGCCGACGCCCTTGCCCTGCCAGGCGGGTGCCACGCCCATGCCGAAACTGCCGGCGTGACTGCGTCGGACGCGGGAAAACTGTTCAAGGCCCAGATGGCCGACGACGGCGCCCTGATGCAACGCGACCAGTTTCACTGCGCGTTCGTTATCCGCCTCCAGGCGTTTGCGCCAGACTTCCACCGACTGATAGGGCATTTGCAGGACTTGCCGGGTGACGGCAGGGTCGTTGTAGAGCGCGGTAACGCCGCCGAGGTGGGATTCGTTGAAGCGTTCGAGGGTGATAGCTGTGTCAGAGAGCGACATGGGTGATTCATCCTTGATGCAAACATGGCCGCTTACTCTACAACGCATCCCTCCGGCACGGCGAAATTCAATGTAGGAGCGAGCTCGCTCGCGATGGGGCCATCACATTCAACATCTATGTCGAATGTTCGACCGCCATCGCGAGCAGGCTCGCTCCCACAAGGGATGGGGTTCAGCCTTCGAACCACTCTCGGCGCTCGTTGAAGGTGCTGCGGATTAGCTCGACAACCATCTGCACCTGCGCCTCCCCCTCGGTCTCGGCGTTGACCGCCATCCACACCTGGCGTTGCGGTGGTTCGCTGAACAGCCCCGGCAAGCCGACCAGGCCTCGGTCGAAGTGGCTCATGTAGCCGGGCAGCAGGCCAATGCAGGCGCTGCAACGGATCATCTCCAGCATCAGCTCGTAGGAATGCAGCTGCACCACCCCGGCCAAACGCTGTTCCACCAGCGTATTCCACGGCAAAAAACTGCCGACCTGGGCGTATTGCTGCCATTGCACCAGCATGAAATCGGCGAGGTCATCCAGGCTGTCCGGGCGGGAGGCGGCCCGGGAATAACGTTTGGCGATGTGTGGCAGGTAGTCGAGCCGCGCCAGGCGCTCGGGGGCGCTGACGGCGAAGCTCGGACCGGGCAGCGGCGCTTCAACGTCGGCCAGCCACACCACCACGTCGGCGGTCACCGCTTGCAAGGACAAGTCGCTGTCGAGGGTGATGATGTCCAGGCGCACGCTGGCGTTGCGCCGCAACAGGGCAACCAGATCGCGACCGAGAATGTCGTGCAGCACCGATTCGGCCACGGCCAGGCGAATCAACGGTTGTTCGAGCACCGGCAAATCGCGCTCGTGGGCCAGTGCAATGAGCTGGGCCTGAAGCTGCAACCCTTCACGGCTCAGCGCCACGCCGTGGTCCTGGTGATGGAACAGCGAGCACTGCAATTGCGCTTCAAGTTGCGCGAGGTGTTTGCGCAACTGAGTGGACTTGATGTTGAGGCTGCGGGCGGCCTGCATGAAGCAACCGCAACGGGCGCTGACCCGGAAAGACTGGGCCAGCACCGGATCGAGGGTGGCGGCGAACGTGGATTCCATGACTGGCATCAATGACTCCCTGTCCTTCTATCCTTGAGAACTCCATCGTGCGCAGCGTTTATGAAACGGGTGTGACAGGCGGACAGGAAAATCGATTCAGCCACTGGGGGTTTGGCGAAAGCTCACCGCCAGGCGATTCCAGCTGTTGATGGTGGTGACCGCGATGGTCAGGTCGACCATTTCGCCTTCGTTGAACTGCTCCCGCGCCTGGGCGTAGACCTCGTCCGGCACATGGCTTTCGGAGAGCAAGGTGACCGCCTCGGTCCAGGCCAGTGCCGCGCGTTCCCGAGGGTTGAAGAAACCGCTGTCGCGCCAGACCACGATCGAATACAACCGGCGATCAGTCTCGCCGAGACGACGGGCATCCACCGAATGCATGTCGGTGCAGAACGCGCAGCCGTTGAGCTGCGAGGCACGGATCTTGATCAAGTGCAGCAGCGCCGGCTCGATGCTGAGGTTGCTGGTCAAGGCCTCCATGGCAATCATGGCTTTCATCGCCTTGGGCGATGCGCTGTAGTAATCCAGTCGGGGAGTCATGGAGTGCCTCGTGGAGCGATAGGTTGGCTTTACGTTAGGCGCAGCCGCACAGTTGTTACAGATCCAATTCGGCGAAATCCGGATGGACCAACCGGCAAAAGGCCAATCCGCGCTATTTCTCGCACGCAACTTCTGCACAGCCGCGCTTGCGCGTAATCTGGCGCGACGCACACGCGCCTCAATTGCCCCAGGAAACTCGCCGGTATGGAACTTCATGTCGTCATCAACGGCCGCAAGGACCTCGCAGGCCAGTTGTACAACCAACTGCGCAGCGCCATCGAAAACGGTCGTCTGGCCGCCGGAACCCAGCTGCCGCCCAGCCGCTTGCTGGCGGAGCAACTGGGCATTTCGCGCAAGACGATTTCCGATACCTATGCCCAACTCACTTACGAAAACTTCCTGACCGGGGTCATCGGCAAAGGCACCTACGTCAACGCCCGCACGGCAAAAGTCAGCCAAAAGCAAAGCCATACGGAGCTGGCGAGTGCCGAGGTCATCGAATCCTGGCGAAACCTGCCGGTGTTTTTGCGCCATCCAACCCTTGAAGGCTCGTTGCGCTATGACTTTATCGGTGGCGCAACCAGCAAGGGGCAGTTTCCCCAGGACGACTGGCGGCGCTGCACGTCCCACGCCTTGCGTCAGATCGCCGGTTCCAAAGGCCTGTACAGCCAGCCTGAAGGCCTGCCGGCGTTGCGCAATGCGATTGCCCGGCACATCGCGTTTTCCCGAGGGGTCAACTGCCAGGACGAGGACGTGGTGGTGTGCAACGGCGCGCAACAGGCGCTGGACCTGATCTCGCGGGTGATGACGCGGCCCGGCAGCATTGTCGCCATGGAAGACCCCGGCTACCCGCCGGCACGGTTGCTGTTCGGCAGTCACGGAGCCACGGTGATCGGGGTCCCGGTGGACGACGAAGGCATTCAGGTCGACAAGATCCCCCTCGGCACCCGGCTGATTTACGTCACGCCGTCCCACCAGTTCCCGCTGGGCCTGCCGATGAGCCAGGCGCGCCGGGTGGCCTTGCTGGAACGGGCCTATGAATTGGGCGCGATCATCATCGAGGACGATTACGACAGCGAATTTCGCTACGAGGGTCGGCCCACCGATTCGCTGCAAAGCATGGACGAGCGTGGCATCGTTGCGTATGTCGGGACATTTTCGAAAACCCTGTTGCCGGAACTGCGCCTGGGCTATGCGATTCTGCCGCCGGCCATCCTCGAAGCGGTGGTGCGGGCCAAACAGCTGACGGACCTGCACACCTCCACCCTGCCCCAATGGGCGTTGGCCAAGTTCATCGCCGAAGGCTGCCTGCTCAAGCACATCCGCCGTTGCCATACGGTCTATGCCGGGCGTCGCGAGCGGATTCTGTCGCGCATCGCCGGCGACCTGTCGCCGTGGCTTGAAGCGGTGCCGAGCACAGCGGGGTTTCACCTGGTGGTGATGTGCAAAGTGCCTATCGATATTCCCTTGGTGATCGACCTGGCGAAAAAAGTCGAGGTCGGGCTGTATTCCATCGAGGGCTTTTTCTACCAGCACCCGCCGCGAGCCGGGTTTCTGCTGGGGTTTGGCGCCATCGAAACCCTGGACATCGACATCGCGCTGGACCGTGTGCGGGACATTTTGCAGCAGGTCAGCTAGCCGATTGGTCTGTGGCTTTATCCGGCGATTGGCTATTGGCGGTCCGGGGGTGCAGGCCTATCCTGCATAGGCGTTATCCCTCAATGAGCAGGATTCGTCCGGCCTGATTCAGGAGTGTGAGCAATGTCCTACGAAGTGATCAATACCGTAAAGGTGCAGGCCGCCGCCGGCCGCTCGGAAGAACTGGGCAAGCAACTGCAAAAGATTGTCGAAACCCTGCGCGAACTACCGGGCTGTGATTCCTATATGGTCGACCGCTGCCCCGAGGACAGCAACCGCTGGAACGTCAGCGCCCGCTGGCAATCGGAAGCGGCCATGCAGACACACTTCAACTGCCCCGAAGTACAAGGCTTCATCGGCCTGATTGACAGCCAATTGGCCAATGCCGTGGACTTCAACAGCTTTCCGATTCGCTAGCGTCGTAGCCTACCCCCGACCTATAGCAGCTGCGTTCGACTTGTAGCAGCTGTCGAGCAACGCGAGGCTGCGTTCGGCGACGAAGTCGTCGTGAAATCAAGCGATAAGGTTTTTCAGTAAAACCGCATTCGCCGGGTTTACGACGACTACGTCGCCGAACGCAGCCTCGCGCTGCTCGGCAGCTGCTACAGGTTTTTTTTCATCTTGAATTGGCCCCCTCACCTTCCCGAAAATTGGCTGTTTGATTGGCTCAATCTGCGGACTATCGTTGTTCCTGCCGACCCCACTACCGCAGGTGATGACTATGAAAGCTTTGCGCTTGTTTGCTGCCCCCTTCGCTGCCCTGGCCTTGACTGTTGCCGTCCCGGCTTTTGCCCACGACCCCTCGGAAAAAGTCACGGTCTTGCAGGATGAAATGCTGCAAAACGTCCCTGGCAAGAAGGCCATGATGATCGAGGTCGACTACAAGCCCGGCCAAGCGTCCATCGCTCACAAACACGAAGGCACCGCCATGGCCTACGTGCTGTCCGGCGCAGTGACTTCTCAAGTAAAAGGCGGCAAGGCGATCACCTACAAGGCTGGCCAATACTGGTATGAACCTGCCGGTTCGGAACACCTGGTCTCGAAAAACGCCAGTGCCACCAAGCCCGCCAAGTTGTTGGTGTTCATGGTATTGGGCCCGGACGAGAAAGTGTTGATCCCCCTGGAAAACTGATAGCTGGACGTCCACTCATAAATAAAAAAGCCCGAACCCTCGATTCGGGCTTTTTTATTGCTCGCCGTAATTAACATTAACGGCTTACACCAAACAAAACTATTAATCACCTACTAAGAGCAAAGATTGGTTATTTCATCCAGCGGTTCAAGGTTTAGTCTGGATTCACTGCCGACAACTTTCGGCAACTTAAACTTTCAGACTGATGTTGTTTCACTGGAGAAACACCATGAAACTTGCGCTTGTCAGTACCTTGGCGATAACGGCTGCTCTGGCCGGTTGTTCGATTCCCACTGCGCCCACAGCGGTTTCTTCGCTGGACGGTGTGTTCACGGCGCCTGTTGGCCGCAGCACTGCCACACGTATTCCCAACGGCAGCCAGGTTTCGCTGGGGATCGTCTACAGCCGCAATACCCTGGCCAACCGCGCCTACTTGCAGGACTACCACGCCAATGCCGGCACCGGTTTCGGCCAGAGCCTGCTGGTGCAACCGATTCACGACGCCTACGTGGCCACCTCCAAACCGGACCTGGCGGTGGACTGGGTCAAGGCCTCGTTGCAGCGCCAGTTCGGTTCGGTGACGGTGTATCCGGACCTGCAAAGCCTGCGGGCGGCCAATCCTGATGTGGTCGCCATCGTCGACAGCCGCAGCCAATTGATGACCTCGCGCAGTTCGGATATCAAGGCGGATGTCAGTGCGGACTTCTACGACAAAAATCTCAATTACATTGGCACTGCGCAGGGGCATGACGCCCGCGAGTTAAGTCCGGTGTGGGCTGACTTTAAACGCAGCGAAGAGATCGTGGCGGATATTAATCAACAACAAGATGTGCAAGTTCGGGCATTGCAGAAATTTGACCAGTCGCTCAGTAATTTATTGACCAGGCCGACAGATAAAGTGTCGATGCTGGATGAAACAACTGGCCGGAAGTTGTATTGATTTCAATGGCGCTATCGCGAGCAGGCTCACTCCCACCTTTGGAATGCAGTTCAAAGGTGGGAGCGAGCCTGCTCGCGAAGGGGCCCGACAAGACAGCACAAAACCTCCGGGCAAAAAAAACCCGCATCTCTCAATGCGGGTTTTTTTCATTCAACGCCTGATCAGGCCGCCGGTTCCAGCTCGGCTCTGGCAGGTGCAGCGGCAGGCACTACCGCTTGACCGCTCAACGCCAGATCCAGCAGTTCGCGGTTGGCCACCGCGTACATGGCGTAGTCCGTGCCGCTGGCGGCACGCAGCTCCACCAGCATGGCACGCCAGCGTTCGATCATGCCTTCGTGCTGCTCCATCCACAGCGCCAGGCGTGTTTCCACGTCCTGGGAACCGTCGCCCTGTTGCAGGACCGAGATGGTGATCGCCCGTTGTTGCCAGTCGACGTCATCACGGAACGCTTCACGGGCCAGGGCTTGCCAGTTGTTTTCAACCGGCAGCGCGCTGATCTGTTGCAGGTACCAGGTGATGTCCAGCGCGCTGCCGACCGCGAAGTAAGCCTTCGCCACGTCTGCTGCGTTCTGGCCAGTCACGTCCGACGCTTCGATGATCGGCAGCAAGGTGTACAGGTGAGTGGTGCCTGCAACCATGCGCGCCAGCAACTCGGGAACGCCAGCCGCGACGTAAGCCTGATAGCGGGTCTGCCAGCCTTCGCGGGTCGGACCTTCCAGCAGTTCGTCGAGCTTGAGGCCCAGCGCTGCCAGGTGCGGACCGAAGTGCGCGACGTCACGGGCAGCGTTCTGCTCGTTGCGACGGCTGCGCAGGAACCAGCGCGTAGCGCGACGGCCCAGACGCATTAGCTCATCCATCAGCTCCAGTTGCACATCAGCGGAGACCTGGTAATCCAGGGCTTCGATCTGACGGAACCAGTGCGGGAGGTGGAAGATGTCTCGCACGATCACATAAGCACCGGCCACGTTCGCCGGGCTCATGCCGGTCGACTCTTTGAGTCGTTGAACGAAGGTGATGCCCATGTGGTTCACCAGATCGTTGGCGATCTGGGTGCTGACGATCTCGCGCTTCAGACGGTGACGGCGCATGGCTTCGGAGAACTTGCTCACCAGCGTCGGCGGGAAAGCGGTTTCCATGTCGCGTGTCAGGTAGTCGTCGTCCGGCACCAGGGAATTGAGCAGCTGCTCCTTGAGGTCGATCTTGCTGTAGGAGATCAGCACCGACAGCTCGGCACGGGTCAGGCCGTGGCCTTCCGCGACGCGCTCGTTGATCGCTTCTTCCGACGGCAGGAACTCGATGGCACGGTCCAGCTTGCCACGGCCTTCGAGGTCGTTCATCAGGCGCTTGTATTCGGCGATCCGCACGTAGGCACGACGGGCCGCCAGGGACAGCGCTTGTGTCTGCTTGTAGTTGTTGCCCAGGACCAGGTTGCCGACTTCGTCGGTCATGCTCGCCAGCAACTGGTTGCGTTGCTTGTCGGTCATGTCACCGGCCTGAACCACTTCGTTCAGCAGGATCTTGATGTTCACTTCGTGGTCGGAGCAGTCCACACCACCGGCGTTGTCGATGAAGTCGGTGTTGGAACCGCCGCCATTGAGGCCGAATTCCACACGGCCCAGTTGGGTCATGCCGAGGTTACCGCCCTCGCCCACGACTTTGCAGCGCAGTTCGTTGCCGTTCACGCGCAGTGCATCGTTGGCCTTGTCGCCGACATCGGCGTGGCTTTCGCTGCTGGCCTTGACGTAGGTGCCGATGCCGCCGTTCCACAACAGGTCTACCGGGGCCTTGAGCAAGGCATTCAGCAGTTCGGTCGGGGTCAGCTTGTCGGCCTGGATGTCGAAACGCTCTTTCATCTGCGGGGAAATCGCGATGCTTTTCGCGCTGCGCGAGAAGATCCCGCCGCCTTCGGACATGATGCTGGTGTCGTAATCCGACCACGCCGAACGCGGCAGGTCGAACAGACGCTGACGCTCGGCGAAGCTGTTCGCCGGCTCAGGATTTGGATCGATGAAGATGTGCAGGTGGTTGAACGCGGCGACCAGTTGCAGGGTCTCCGACATCAACAGGCCGTTACCGAACACGTCACCGGCCATGTCGCCGACACCGACCACGGTGATGCTGTCTTTCTGGACATTGATGCCGCGCTCGCGGAAGTGACGTTGTACGCCAACCCACGCGCCTTTGGCGGTGATGCCCATTTTCTTGTGGTCGTAACCGGCCGAACCACCGGATGCAAACGCGTCACCCAGCCAGAAGCCGTAGTCGATGGCGATGCCGTTGGCGATGTCGGAGAAGGTCGCAGTGCCCTTGTCCGCAGCAACCACCAGGTACGGGTCATCGTCGTCATGACGCACGACGTTGGCCGGCGGCACCAGTGCGCCGTCCTTCAGGTTGTCGGTGATGTCCAACAGGCCCGAGATGAAGATGCGGTAGCAGGCGATGCCCTCGGCCGCGATCTCGTCACGGCTGCCGCCCAGTGGCAGGCGACGGGGCAGGAAACCGCCCTTCGCGCCCACGGGCACGATGACCGAGTTCTTCACTTGCTGGGCTTTTACCAGGCCCAGGACTTCGGTACGGAAGTCTTCTTCACGGTCGGACCAGCGCAGACCACCACGCGCAACGTTGCCGAAGCGCAGGTGCACGCCTTCGACGCGAGGCGAGTAAACGAAGATTTCGAACTTCGGTACCGGCTTCGGCAGCTCCGGAATCTGGTGCGGGTTGAACTTGAAGCTGAAGTAGGACTTGTTATGACCGTGCGCATCAGTCTGATAGAAGTTGGTACGCAGGGTCGCTTTGATCAGGTCCAGGTAACGACGCAGGATACGGTCTTCGTTCAACACCTGGACGTCGTCCAGTGCGGTGACGATCGCGTGTTCCAGACGCTGTTGCTTGTCTTCCAGGTCGTCGCTGGCCAGCTTGCGCGCCAGGTAGAAGCGGGTCTTGAACAACCGGGTCAGCTCCCGAGCGATGTCGGTGTGGTTGTTCAGGGTGCTGGCGATGTAGCCCAGGTCGAAGCCCAGACGAATCTGCTTCATGTAACGGGCGTAGGCACGCAGCAGCGCAACGTCGCGCCATGGCAGGCCGGCGGTCAGCACCAGGCGGTTGAACGCATCGTTCTCGGCATCGCCACGCACGATGTGGACGAAGGCGTCCTGCAAGGTGTCGTTGAGTTGCTGGATGTCGAGTTCCAGGCCCTCGGCGGCCGTGAACGCGAAGTCATGAATCCAGAACTCGCGGCCATTGTTGTGACGCAGGCGGTACGGGAATTCACCCAGCACGCGCAGGCCGAGGTTTTCCAGGATCGGCAACACGTCGGACAGTGCCAGCGGGGTATCGGCGTGATACAGCTTGCAGTGCAGTTCGCGTTGACCCGAGACCTGGCCCAGTGGCTGATAGAAGCTCATCACCAGTGGATTTTTTTCGTTCAGGCTCAGCAGGTGCTGCATGTCGACCACAGCCGAATGGGCTGCGAAACGCTCGCGGTAACCGGCCGGGAAGCCTTTCGGGAAGTCGGCCAGCACGTTGGTGCCCTGGGCTTCGCCGAAGCTTTCGACCGTCAGGGCCGAGTAATCGTCCTGCCAGCTGCGGCAGGCCTGGATCACTTCGTTTTCCAGCTGCTGCGGATCGATGTCGATGCGGTTTTTCGGGTCGACGCGCAGGATCAGTTGCACGCGGGCCAGCACGGACTCGGAGAAGAACGTCCAGAACTCGCAATCCGAGGCTTTCAGGCGATCCATCAGCACTTGCTGGATCTTCTGGCGCACTTCGGTGGAGTAGATGTCACGCGGCACGTAGGCCAGGCAGTAGCAGAAGCGACCGTACGGGTCTTTGCGCAGGAACACGCGGATCTTGTTGCGTTCCTGGATCTGCACGATCGACATCACGGTGCTGAACAGTTCGTCGACCGGGGTCTGGAACAGGTCGTCGCGCGGCAGCACTTCGACCACCTGCGCCAGTTCCTTGCCCAGGTGAGCTTTAGGCTGGAAGCCGGAACGGCGTTCGATCTCCTCGACCTTGCGACGGATGTACGGAATGACCCGCACGCTCTCGCCATACACCGAGGAGGTGTACAGGCCCATGAAACGGCATTCCTTGATGACTTTGCCGTTTTCGTCGATCTCGCGGATCGACACGTAATCCGGGTAAGCGGGACGGTGCACACGGCTTGGGTGCGCGGCCTTGGCGAACGACAACAGAGTCGGTTCGCGCAGGTAGTTCACGGCATAGTCTTCGATGCGCAGGTCATCGTAGGTCAGTCCGCTGCGCAGCAGTTTGGTCAACCCCAGGAAGGAAGTCTGGTCGTACTGGATGTGACCGCCATCGGCCTCATCAGTGACGGTAAATTCTTCGTAGCCGAGGAAAGTGAAGTGGTTGCCCACCAGCCATTCCAGGAAGCTTTTGATTTCGGCTTTTTCTTCGCCATCGACCGCAAATTTGCTGTTGTCGAGGCCGGTCAGGATTTCCTGGACCTTGGTTTTCATCGGTTCGAAATCGGCGACTGCGATGCGGACCTCAGCCAGAACCTGCTCGAGCTCTTTGCTCAGCACGTTCAGCTCGGCCGCGTTGGCGCAACGGTCAATCTCCAGGTACATCAGGGATTCATGCAGGATCCCTTCGCCCTGGGTGCCTTTCGGCAGGATTTCCAGCAACTCGCCTTTGCTGCCGCGTCGAACGCTCAGCACAGTGGTTTGCAGGGTATGAATGCTGTAGCCGCGACGGTTCAGCTCGGTACGCACCGAGTCCACCAGGAATGGCAGGTCGTGGTGCAGCACTTCGACCGCGGTGTGGGTCGACTGCCAGCCGTGGCGTTCGTAATCGGGGTTAAAGACGCGAACCTGAGGTTGCGCGTGATCGAAGCGCTCAAGCAGGCGCCACGCAGAAAGGGTGCAGCCAGCGAGGTCGGAAAGCCGACGCTGGGTCAACTCGTCAAGGGAAATGATGCCGAAAAATTGTTCAGCGAACAGCGCCACTTGTGGCAGTGCCTGTTCACTGATGTGCTGCGCCAGTGCCGCTTGCAGTTGGTGCTGGAAGTCGGCTTTGCTGGCTGCGGTGAAGAACGCCATCTGTGGTACTCCGCTTGGGCTTGTTATTGATGGAAGCGTCGCGTGCAAAACCCCTTACGGGGCGATCCGTCACCCTGTTCCTGATTCTCGGGCAGAGGAAACAGGGTGACAGGTGGGTGAAGCTGGACGAGACACTCGGGTCACATTCACCTTCCATGAATGGGCATCTGCAAAAACGACTCTGCGATCAATTGCACAATGTCTTTACAGGTATCCATTCGATGCGCAGCTTAACCAGTGCGGCAAGGCCCGTGCTTGCGGTGCTGCGACATATTCGGTCAACGGTACGCAGCGCATCGGATAACACTAGCAGCCGTGTAGGAAATTGGGCGTTTTATGCTCGGATTCTGGGTACGTTCGTGCCAGAAATGACCTGCCGTGATGGATCCAGTCACGAGAGATAATGGTTTGCATGGCTTTACTACAGAATGGTGTCAGCGAGAGAGCTTAGTGCCGGATATCCTTCCCCGTATCCGGTTTCAATCCGTGAGTAAAGGGACGATAGCCAACACCTGATTGAGCTTGCTTAGAGCTCGGATTTTTTTCCATAAAAAAATAGTGATCACCCGCAGCCACTTCTCCGTCGCGTAAATTTGGAAATTTTTTGGAAAAATCGCGCGCACTAATCTTCCCCTTGAACCCTTTCACGCGCAGACCAGTTATCAAGGATAGTTCTTCAGCAAATGACGTCGCGCCCCCAGAGAGTGGACCAGCCTCACTACTTGAATGGCACATAACCAAACGCAGATTTTTATACTTCGAAACTTCCAATCCTTTGTCCCGCGCCAATTCAAGCAACCCTTTGGCATCCACGTTAAGGTCACGATCAAGCCTCAAAAAATTATCTTTAGAACGCTTGTGCCCCTGAAAATTAAGCCTCGGAGCGCCTTCGTAGGTATCTTCAAAGGTCATCACCCTTTCAGTAAGCCTGGTGACATTTTTCACACGTTTAACAGACACGCCCATCTGAAGAGACTTGAACCCCGTGGCAATTCTTGAGAACCAATCAGATCTCGAAGAAGAAAAACTTCCTAATGGATCACTTCGATTAACTGGATCTCCCAGACAATAGACGTACGCATTCAAACCGCCCTTTCCAAACGGGCTCAAGCGGTCGGGGCTGTTGAATCTCATCAGCCCTGGATTAAAAGCCCGATAACCATTCCCCAACAAGTAATGCCCGGTCCAAGTGTCTGGTCGCTGACCATTGAAACCTAGCAAGCTGGTCACCCCACTTTCACAGGGGTGATAACCATAAGGTGAGTAGGCGATAGGTCGTTGGCGGTTTGCCTGAAGGGTATTGAGTACAGAACGCTGCTGATCCATGGCCAGCAATGTATTGTCGAGCACGTCGCTGTTGCGACGTTGTTGCGCCAGCAACTGATCCCCGTGTTGAACGATTGAAACCTGCTCACCGCCCTCAGTCTCTGTAACCAAGCGGCTTTCGCAGTAGAAGCGCTGTCGATCGACACCACCCTGCAGGCAATGGTGGGTCAGCCGATCCAGTGCATCATAGTGATTACGGACGAGAGGGATTTGTTTGTGCAACATGGCTGGAGCTCCAATAAATCAGCCTATGAGAACGCTTACTGCTATTGAGCGTTATTTGTTCTAACACGAGTAACTTGACGCTTGACCTCGTCAAACACGACGGGGTGAAACTGCGCACCAAATCGCTTGACGGCACTGGCTTTCTTCGCAATTCCAAAGTAATACGGACCCGCATACGTTTCGCCAACACCCAACCATTCAAACGCCCTTCGCGTATCGACAGATACAACTTTCCCTTCATAGCCTTTAACCGGGAGCTTCGTTAGTTTGTTTAGACTTTCAGCAAATGATATATCCGCTATTCCAAACGAATTTTTTTCAATATCTGCAGAATGACACACCACCAACCTTACACTTTCAAAACTCGTAACACTGACGCCATTTCGCTTGGCCAAGCCAACCAACTCCAGCGCATTTAAACTTTCCGCCAGCCCCCCAGGAATACCATGCGCCTCAATGGTAAGCCTGGAGCCGCCCCTGTCCTCAAAGGTAAAGATGCCTTCGGAGAGTCGCGTTACATTTGTCACAGGTTTAAGTTTAATTCCAAGTTCAAAGGACTTGGCTTGAGCTGAAACTCTTGACAGATGCGGACTTCGCGCAAAAACAACATGTCCCGTGGGATCACTCCGGTTAACTGGATCTCCCAGACAGTACGCATAAGCATTAACCCCGCCTGCACCAAACGGACTCAAACTGTCCGGACTGTTAAACCGCATCAGAACGGGGTTAAACGCCCTGTAACCGTTACCCAATAAATAGTGTCCGGTCACGGGGTCCGGTAACTGACCATTGAAGCCCGGCAAATCGCTATCAAAAAAATGATGACCATAGGGAGCGTAGGCGATCGAGCGTGGAACTTCAGTATTGAGGTTACACAGCACAGATCGCTGCAGGTCAGTGGCCAACAGCGCGCTTTCAAACCGTCCTTCCTTTTGCTGCTGTTGTGCCAGCAGTTGGTCGCCGTGCTGCACGACCGATTGGCGTTCCTCACCCTGAATCTCGGTAGCCACGCGATGTTCACAATAGAAGCGTTGACGCTCGGCGCGAGCCGACTGCCTGTGGCTGGTCATTCGATCCAGTGCATCGTATTTATAGTGGATGAACAACCCATCCTGTTTGCCCATCATCGTTGAACCCTCCGAGAGACCGGAATTATCGATGGCTTCAGCAACCGATGGCCACTAGCAGAACTGATAGGGCTCCCCAACGCGACCCAGCAAAAAACCGCCAACACTGGCAAAATCCCCCTTTGCCTGCCAACACCGCGCCCAGCGCCAGGACTGCTCAAATGCAAATGACCACCTCCCTCTTGATCGTCAACCCGTGCGACGACGAAGAAGACAACATGGCCATGCTCGCCTGCCACAGCGATCAGGGCGAGATGTTCCTGATGTCGCGCTATCCGGACGAGGATGAGCTGGAGATCACCCTTGATGGCGAGCCTTCGACATTGGATGGAGTGAAAGTGACGCTGAGCCCTACTGTGCTGAAGATCGAAATAGCTGCTGCGGATGCCGATGCGCTGAATGGTGACGATGTGCTGGAGATCACCTTCAACCCGGACATGGTGGATATGGCTGAAGTTGAAGAAACCCTGAAGAACATCCTTGACGGTACTGGCACCTTTATCAGCCAGCTTTGAGGTGCTTGATCTGCCCTCATCGCGAGCAGGCTCACTCCCACAATTGAACGTCGTACACCGTCAATGTGGGAGTGAGCCTGCTCGCGATAGGGCCGGCACACCCACCCAATCACTCCCTGGCTAACAAAATCGAACAATCGCCCTGCTCATTCTCCACACTTTGCACAAAATGCCGTTAGTCGCCGCCCCCCGCGATGCATTAAAGTAACGCCCCCAGCCTTGGCGTTATTTGTGCGTCTAGGTCACCCTTTCCAGGAACAGTCATCGATGGAACATCGTGAAGCGCTGCTAGCGCTGCGAACCTTTCTTTCAACGCAGATTCTCGGCCAGGAAAAACTCATCGAGCGCTTGCTCATCGCCCTGCTCGCCGACGGCCACATGCTGGTCGAGGGTGCTCCCGGCCTGGCCAAGACCAAGGCCATCAAAGAACTCGCCGAAGGCATCGAAGCCCAGTTCCATCGCATCCAGTTCACGCCCGACCTGTTGCCCGCCGACATCACCGGTACGGAAATCTATCGCCCGGAAACCGGCAGCTTCGTGTTCCAGCAAGGCCCGATCTTCCACAACCTGGTGCTGGCGGACGAAATCAACCGGGCCCCGGCCAAGGTTCAGTCGGCGCTGCTCGAAGCCATGGCCGAGCGCCAGGTCAGTGTCGGGCGCAGTACTTATGAGTTGTCGCCGCTGTTTCTGGTGATGGCCACGCAAAACCCGATTGAGCAGGAAGGCACGTATCCGCTGCCTGAAGCCCAGCTCGACCGGTTCCTGATGCACGTAAAAATCGGGTTCCCGGACGCCGCGGTCGAACGCCGCATCCTGCAACAGGCCCGTGGCGAAGCACTGAACGGTGAAACCAAGCCGGAACGGCGGGTCAGCCAGCAGGCGATTTTCGCCGCCCGCAAGGAAATCCTCGGCCTGTACATGGCCGACGCCGTGGAGGAGTACCTGGTTCAGCTGGTCATGGCCACGCGCACCCCGGCCAAATTCGATCCGGAAATGGCCGAGTGGATTGCCTACGGCGCCAGCCCGCGGGGCTCGATTGCCCTCGACCGCTGTGCCCGGGCGCACGCCTGGCTGGCCGGTCGCGACTTCGTCAGCCCTGAAGATATTCAAGCGGTGCTGTTCGACGTGTTGCGTCACCGCATCATCCTGTCCTTTGAAGCCGAAGCCGCTGGCATCGATCAGGACCGGGTGGTCCAGCGGATTCTCGACGTCGTAGCCGTCGCTTGACCCCGATGAACGCCCTCCTGCCGCCCGAGCCGGGCATCCGTGTCAGTCTCGCCGAACTGATCGAGATGCGCCATCGCGTGCGCGAAGTGCAGCTGTTTTCCACGCCGAGCCAGCGCAGCCCGTTGATCGGGCTGCACCACTCCAAGCTGCGCGGCCGTGGCGTGGACTTTGATCAGGTGCGGGTCTATCAGGCCGGCGACGATGTGCGGACCATCGACTGGCGCGTCACGGCGCGCACCCAGGAGCCTCACACCAAGCTGTTCCACGAAGAGCGCGAGCGGCCGATTTTCATTATGGTCGAGCAAAGTCGCCGGTTGTTTTTCGGCTCGGGACTGATGTTCAAATCGGTGCTGGCCGCCCAGGCCGCGAGCCTGATCGGCTGGGCCGCGCTCGGTCATAACGACCGGGTCGGCGGGTTGGTGTTTGGCGACAACGAGCACTACGAAATCAAGCCGCGACGCAGCAAGCAGAGCCTGCTGCAATTGCTCAACCGTCTGGTGCGGGTCAACCAGTCGCTGCACACCGAGAATGAAACGGACCGCGACGCCTTCGGCATTGCCCTGCGCCGAGCCCGTGAAGTGTTACGCCCCGGCAGCCTGGTGATCGTCATCTGCGACGAGCGCGCCTTGACCGAGGGTGCCGAGCAGCAACTGAGTCTGTTGTCGCGTCATTGCGACTTGCTGCTATTACCGCTGTCCGACCCGCTGGACCACGCCCTGCCCGCCGCCGGGCTGCTGCGCTTTGCCGAGCGTGGCGCACAACTGGAACTGGACACGCTGAATTTCGACCTGCGCCAGTCTTACCGCGCCCAGGCCGAGGCGCGTATCGCACGCTGGGAACTGCTCGCGCAGAAACTGCGGGTATTGCTGATGCCATTGAGCACGCAGAGCGAAATGGTCGAACAACTGCGCGAATACCTGAACCCACAAAAACCGGGGAAAGGTCGATGAGCAGCCTCGATCAACTGCAACCCCTGATCACCCCGCCGCCCATCGACTTCTGGCCACCTGCGCCAGGCTGGTGGCTGCTGCTGTTGTTGCTGCCGCTGATCGGTTTCGGACTGTGGCAGGCACGGCGCTTTCTTCCCGACCGACGCCCGGTGGTGCGCGCCGAACAACCCCTGGACCCGGTGCGCGTCGCCGCGCTGGCCGAACTCGCGCGCATGCCCAAGCCATACGACGGTGCACCGGCCGGCGCCTGGCTACAGCAACTCAACGGCTTGCTCAAGCGCTTGTGCCGCAACCATTACCCCTACAGCCAGAGCCACACGCTTAACGGCCGCAAATGGCTGGCGTTTCTCGACAACCGTTGTCCGGCCGCGGGCCTGACTCGCTGGATGGTGTTGGTGGAAGGCGCCTACAAACCCGAATGCAAACTCGACGACAAGGCCATCGCCGGCCTGACCCAGGCCGTCGACACCTGGATTCGCAAACATGTTTGAGTTCGCCTGGCCGTGGATCTTTGCATTGCTGCCGCTGCCGTGGCTGATGCGCGTGCTGTTGCCGGTCGCCGATAGCGGCGAGCCGGCGCTCAAAGTCAGTTTCCTCAGCGACCTCGAAGGCCTGGCCCGGCGCCGTGCCCGCGCCAACCTGCCGGCCTGGCGCCAGCAAGCACCGTTCATTCTGTTGTGGTTGTTGCTGTTGATCGCGGCCGCACGCCCGCAATGGCTGGGCGAACCATTGCCGATTGCGGCCAGTGGCCGTGATCTGCTGGTGGCCGTGGACGTGTCCGGCTCCATGGATTTCCCCGACATGCAATGGCAGGACGAAGACGTCAGCCGCCTGTCGTTGGTCCAGCACTTGCTCGGCGATTTCCTCGAAAGCCGCGATGGCGATCGGGTAGGCCTGATCCTGTTCGGCAGCCAGGCTTACTTGCAAGCGCCACTGACCTTCGATCGCCATACAGTGCGCGTCTGGCTCGATGAAGCGCGGATCGGCATCGCCGGCAAAAACACAGCCATCGGCGATGCCATCGGTCTGGCCCTGAAACGCCTGCGCATGCGCCCGGCCCAGAGCCGCGTGCTGATTCTGGTCACCGACGGCGCCAACAACGGCGGCGAAATCGACCCGCTCACGGCGGCGCGGCTGGCGGCCAAGGAAGGGGTAAAAATCTACCCGATCGGCATTGGCGCCGATCCCGAGCAAAGCGGCACTCTGGGCTTTCTTGGGGTCAACCCGAGCCTCGACCTTGATGAACCCTCCTTGAAGGCCATCGCCGAGGCCACGGGCGGTCAGTATTTCCGCGCCCGCGATGGCAAGGAGCTGCAATTGATCAAGGACACGCTCGACAAACTGGAACCCGTCACCCAGCAACCTACCCAGGCCCGCCCTGCTCAAGCGTTGTATCACTGGCCTCTGGCGATGGCATTGCTGTTGAGTATGCTGCTGGTGGCCCGTGAACGCTGGCCGGACAACCCGTTTCAACGGTTGTTTACCAAGGAATTGTTCACCCAAACGCAACTGCCCGACTGGCGCCAGCGGCTCAAACGCCTGCGTCTGCGGAGGCGCCGATGAGTGCGCTCTGGCCGTACTGGTTCCGCCCTTGGTGGCTGTTGCTGTTGCCATTGCTCGGCTGGTTGCTGTGGCAACTCTGGCACCGGCAGAAACGTGCCGGGCGCTGGCAAATGATCCTGCCGCCGGCCTTCCATGCCGCGCTGCTCAGTGGTGGTAATGGTCGCGACAGTAAGTTGCCGTGGGTGGTCCTCGGGATTGCCTGGGTGCTGGCGATTTTTGCGCTGCTGGGCCCGAGTTGGGAACGTGTCGAGCAAACCAGCCAGAAACCCGCTGATCCGCTGGTGGTCATCCTTGAGCTGACCCCGGAAATGCTCGCCACCGACGTGGTGCCGAACCGACTGGAACAGGCCCGGCGCAAGCTGTTCGACCTGCTGCAAATCCGCAGCGACGCTCAGACCGCCATCGTCGTCTACGCCGGCAGCGCCCACACGCTGGTGCCGCTGTCGGATGACCTGTCCACCAGCCGCAACCTGCTGGACGCGCTCAAGCCGTCGCTGATGCCCGAGGCGGGCCATCGCGCAGACCTGGCGGTAACCAAGGCGCTGGCCTTGCTGAGTCAAGGCGCCCTCGGCGACGGCCGGATCCTGTTGATCGGTTCCACCTTGACCGAACAGGAGCGTCAAGGCATTCGTCGGGCAATGGACGGCAAGTCGACACAATTCCTGATGCTGGGCATCGGCACCGCCGAGGGCGCGCCGATCACTCAGGAAGACGGCAGCTTCCTCAAGGACGAACAGGGCGCAATCCTCGTTCCACACCTCGATGAGCCCAGCCTTAAAGCCTTTGCCAACGGGCTCGACGGCCGCTATCGCCACGCCCGTCTGGACGACGGCGACCTGCGCGCCCTCGGCCTGATGGATGGCCCGCGCTCGTTGCGCAGTGACGGCCAGACCCTGCGCCTCGACACCTGGGCCGATCAGGGTTACTGGCTGCTGTTGCCGCTGTTGTTGCTGGCGGCTTGCGCCGGCCGTCGCGGCTGGCTGTTCTGTTTGCCGCTGTTGTTCCTGATGCCGCAACCGAGCTATGCATTCGACTTTGCGGACCTGTGGCTGCGCCCCGACCAGCGTGGGCTGCACCTGCTCCAGGACGAACACCCGGCCGAAGCCGCGCAACATTTCGAAGACCGGCAATGGCAAGGCGTGGCGCTTTACGAGGCCGGCGACTACAGTGGCGCCGCCCAGCGGTTCGCCGAAGGCACCGACGCCCACGCCCACTACAATCGAGGCAATGCCTTGGCAAAAAGTGGCGAGCTGGAAGCTGCGGTGGATGCTTACGAACAGGCGCTCGAACTTCAACCGGATTTGCGCCCCGCGCAGACCAACAAGGCGCTGGTGGAAAACCTGATCAAGCAGAAAGCCACCGCGCCACCTGTTGAACCGGACAAAAGCGCCAACGACGAGCGTGAAGCCAATGCGCAGGAACCCCCTCCTGGTGCGGCCGCACAACCTTCGAACAGCGGCGAACCGAACGTCGACGCACCGCAAGATTCGGCAGACGCTGAACAGTCGACGACGACGCCACCGAAGCCCGGCACCAACGAAGTCCCGGGCAGCGAATTGGGCGACGAACAAACCACTACGCCGCCCTTGCGCCCGGCCAGTTCCGCCATCGATGGCGAACAGCGCCAGGCACTGGAGCAATGGTTGCGCAAGATTCCGGACGATCCGGGTGAATTGCTCAGACGTAAATTCTGGTACGAACAGCAACAACATCAGGATCAGGGAAAAACTCGATGACCCGCTTCACCGCTTTCTCGCTCGCTGTGCTTTTCTGGACTGTTCAGGCCCAGGCCGCGGGGCTGGTCGCCAGCGTGGATCGCAGTCGCCTGAATTCCGGCGAGACCGTCGAGCTGACCCTGGAATCCAGCGACGTAACGCTGTTCGGCAAGCCGGACCTGACCCCGCTCGAGCCCCTGTTCGAAGTCCGTGGCACGCGTCAGGTCAACCAGTTGAATACCCTCAATGGCGACAACCAGGCCACCACCCGCTGGATCATCACCCTGCTGCCCCGGCAAAACGGCAGCGTGGTCATTCCGTCGCTGCAACTGGGTGAGGTGCAGAGCCAGCCGATCACCGTGCAAGTGGTCGAGAGTGAAGCCCAGGACACGACGAACAAGCTGGCCCCGGTCTTCATCGATGCGAGCCTCGATCAAACCAGCGTGTATGTGCAGGCCCAGGCGATTCTGACTTTGCGCATCTACCATTCGGTCTCGCTGTACGACGACAGCAGCCTGCCCCCGCTGCAAATCCCCGACGCGCGCATTGAACAACTGGGTGAATCGCGAACCTACGAAAAAGCCATCAACGGCTTGCGCCACGGCGTGATCGAAATGCGCTATGCGATCTACCCGCAGCACAGCGGCGAATTGATCATCCCGGCGCAGGTCTTCAATGCCGCGCTGGTGGACGCTCAGCCTGCTCCGGACGCCGGCGCCCAAACGCCGAAAACCGGCAAACTGATGCGGGTCAGTTCGTCCGAGCTACTGCTGACCGTCAAGGCCAAGCCGGCCAGTTACCCGGCTGACGCGCCCTGGTTGCCGGCACGCAGCCTGAGCCTCAGCGAAAGCTGGAACCCGGAACCGGAGCACGCGCAGGTGGGTGATTCGCTGACCCGCAGCCTGACCGTCAAGGCCGAAGGCCTCGCCAGTTCACAACTGCCGCCGCTACCGGCCACCGACGTCAACGGCTTGCGACGCTATCCGGATCAACCGGTGCTAAGTAATCAAAATGGTGACCGTGGTTTGATCGGCAGCCGCGAAGAACGCGAAGCCCTGGTGCCTGTGCGCAGTGGTTCTATCGAGCTTCCGGCGGTGGACGTGGTCTGGTGGAACACCTTCGAAGACCACCTCGAGCACAGCAGCCTGCCGGCGCAATCCCTGGAAGTGGCGAACAACCCGAGCATGGTGGTCGATACTCCGGCCAGCGCCCCGCAAGCCCACTCCGCCGCGGACAGCGAAACGCTCTGGCGCTGGAAGCTCAGCACCTTGATTCTGGCCTGCACCACCCTGATCGGCTTTGGCCTGTGGTGGCGGGCGCGCTGGCAACCGGCGATCCTGCGCGCCACCCAAACGGGCCCGAGCCCGCGCACCGTGCTC
>NZ_RWIN01000121.1 GCF_009761815.1 Pseudomonas sp. PB120 | reverse complement strand
TGGTGGGTCAGCCACATTGATGTCGACTGACACACCATCGCGAGCAGGCTCGCTCCTACAGGGGATTTTTGGTGTTTGAGAGAATATGGAAGGTACAAAAAAGGGAGGCCATTTTGGGCCTCCCTTTTTCAGTGCGATTTGCCGTTACAGGCTGGCAATCCGTGCATGCTGCTCAGCCAGCTTGCCCAAAGCCTGTTCGGCTTCAGCCAGTTTGGCGCGTTCCTTGTCGATGACTTCGGCGGGTGCCTTGTCAACGAAACCGGCATTGGACAGCTTGCCGCCCACGCGCTGGACTTCGCCCTGGAGGCGCAGGATTTCCTTGTCCAGACGTGCCAGTTCAGCGTCCTTGTCGATCAGGCCGGCCATCGGTACCAGCACTTCCATCTCGCCCACCAGCGCGGTAGCGGACAGCGGTGCTTCTTCGCCGGCAGCCAATACGGTGATGGATTCGAGGCGAGCCAGTTTCTTCAACAGGGCTTCGTTCTCGGTGAGACGGCGCTGATCTTCGGCGCTGACGTTTTTCAGGAACAGGTTCAGCGGCTTGCCTGGGCCGATGTTCATTTCGCCACGGATGTTGCGCGTGCCGAGCATCAGTTCCTTGAGCCACTCAATGTCGTTCTCGGCGGCCGGATCGATGCGCTCTTCATTGGCCACTGGCCAAGGTTGCAGCATGATCGTCTTGCCTTCGATGCCGGCCAGCGGCGCGATGCGCTGCCAGATTTCTTCGGTGATGAACGGCATGAACGGGTGGGCCAGGCGCAACGCGACTTCCAGCACGCGAACGAGCGTGCGACGGGTGCCACGTTGACGCTCGACCGGTGCGTTTTCGTCCCACAGCACAGGCTTGGACAGTTCGAGGTACCAGTCGCAATACTGGTTCCAGATGAACTCGTACAGGGCTTGTGCCGCCAGGTCGAAGCGGAACTGGTCGAGTTGACGGGTCACTTCGGCTTCGGTGCGTTGCAGCTGCGAAATGATCCAGCGATCCGCCAGGGACAATTCGTAGGCTTCGCCGTTCTGGCCGCAGTCTTCGCCCTTGTCCAGAACGTAGCGTGCCGCGTTCCAGATCTTGTTGCAGAAGTTGCGATAGCCTTCGACGCGGCCCATGTCGAACTTGATGTCGCGACCGGTGGACGCCAGCGAGCAGAAGGTGAAGCGCAGGGCGTCGGTGCCGTAGCTGGCGATGCCGTCGGCGAACTCGTCGCGGGTCTGCTTCTCGATCTTCTTCGCCAGTTTCGGCTGCATCATGCCGGAGGTGCGTTTCTGCACCAGGTCTTCCAGCTCGATACCGTCGATGATGTCCAGCGGGTCCAGGACGTTGCCCTTGGACTTGGACATCTTCTGGCCCTGGCCATCACGCACCAGGCCGTGAACATACACGGTCTTGAACGGAACCTGCGGTGTGCCGTCTTCGTTTTTCACCAGGTGCATGGTGAGCATGATCATCCGGGCAACCCAGAAGAAAATGATGTCGAAACCGGTCACCAGGACGTCGGTGGAGTGAAATTTCTTCAGGAACTCGGTCTGCTCAGGCCAGCCGAGCGTGGAGAACGTCCACAACCCCGAACTGAACCAGGTGTCGAGAACGTCGTTGTCCTGTTGCAGCGCCACGTCCGGGCCGAGGTTGTGCTTGGCACGCACTTCGGCTTCGTCGCGACCAACGTAGACCTTGCCCGACTCGTCGTACCAGGCCGGAATCCGGTGGCCCCACCATAATTGACGGCTGATGCACCAATCCTGGATGTCGCGCATCCACGAGAAGTACATGTTTTCGTACTGTTTCGGTACGAAGGCAATGCGCCCGTCCTCAACGGCAGCAATCGCAGGCTCGGCCAATGGTTTGGTCGACACGTACCACTGGTCGGTCAGCCACGGCTCGATGATGGTCCCGGAACGGTCACCCTTCGGTACTTTCAGTGCGTGATCGTTGACGCTGACCAGCAAACCGGCGGCATCGAACGCAGCAACAATTTGCTTGCGCGCTTCGAAGCGGTCGAGGCCGACGTATTCGGCCGGGATTTTGCCATCGATGCTTTCGTTGAGCGTGCCGTCGAGGTTGAACACCTGACAGGCCGGCAATACGGCAGCGTTCTTGTCGAAGATGTTCAGCAGCGGCAGGTTGTGGCGCTTGCCGACTTCGTAGTCGTTGAAATCGTGGGCCGGGGTGATTTTCACGCAGCCGGTGCCGAATTCAGGATCGCAGTAATCGTCGGCGATGATCGGGATGCGGCGGCCGACCAGCGGCAACTCGACAAACTTGCCGATCAGGGCTTGGTAGCGTTCATCGTTCGGGTTAACGGCCACGGCGGCGTCGCCGAGCATGGTTTCCGGGCGAGTGGTCGCGACGATCAGGAAATCGTTGCCGTCAGCGGTCTTGGCGCCGTCGGCCAGCGGGTATTTCAGGTTCCACAGGAAACCTTTTTCGTCGTGGTTTTCCACTTCGAGGTCGGAAATCGCCGTGTGCAGCTTGGTGTCCCAGTTGACCAGACGCTTGCCGCGGTAGATCAGGCCGTCTTCGTGCAGGCGAACGAAGGCTTCTTTAACCGCTTCCGAGAGACCGTCGTCCATGGTGAAGCGCTCACGGCCCCAGTCCACGGACGAGCCAAGGCGGCGGATCTGACGGCTGATGTTGCCGCCGGATTGATCCTTCCATTCCCAGACTTTCTCGAGGAATTTCTCACGACCCAGGTCGTGACGGTTCTGGCCTTGAGCTTCGAGTTGACGCTCCACCAGCATTTGCGTGGCGATACCGGCATGGTCGGTGCCCGGCTGCCACAGGGTGTTGCGACCCTGCATGCGGCGGAAACGGATCAGGGCGTCCATGATCGCGTTGTTGAAGCCGTGACCCATGTGCAGGCTGCCGGTGACGTTCGGCGGCGGGATCATGATGGTGTAGGACTCGCCCGCGCCTTGCGGGGCGAAGTAATTCTCAGACTCCCAGGTGTTGTACCAGGAAGTTTCAATGGCGTGCGGCTGGTAGGTCTTATCCATGCGCGGCGGGACCCTATTGGCATTAATTCAGGAAAAGCCGACGAGTATAGCGGGGCATGGGGCGCAGGGCGAGTGAGTGCGGACAGGGCGCAGGGCAAAATGTGTTGGCAAGCCTTCGTGGCGAGGGAGCTTGCTCCCGCTGGGTCGCGAAGCGGCCCCGATTTCTTCAGGTCTGATTAGGACAGTCGGGGGAGCGCGTTCAGGCTTTGCGGTTGCTTCGCAACCGAGCGGGAGCAAGCTCCCTCGCCCCAAAAGATCCCTGCCAGGGAAGGTAGGAGGTTACTCGTACTGGCTGAGCAACCGTTCCATCCGCGCCGCAAGCCGGCGTTTGATCTCGGTTTCGATGTGCGGGGCGAAGTCGTCGATCACGTCTTGCATGATCAACTGAGCAGCGGCGCGCAATTCGCCGTCCAGGTGCAGCAAGTCGTCGGGGCTTTTGCTGGCGACGGGAGCGGCAGGGCTAGGGGCGGGTGGTGTCGGTTCGACAGTTGGCTGGCTGGCGCTGACTGTGTCGAACAGCATCGGAATCTGTTCCTGGTCACCGTCCTCGACCGTGTCGGTCAGCAGCGGTGGTTGCAGGTTGTCATCGCCGAGCAGTTGGCGGATCGACTCGAGGTCGTCCAGCAGATGCGCGGACTGTTGTTGCGGTTTTGGAGTGTCCATCGGAATGCTCAGAGTCGCTGTAAACGGTGATCTTGCAGAGGATAGCCCTGTTCGCGATAGAAACGGAAACTCTCCCGCGCAGCCGTGCGAATCACCGGGTCTTCCACCACCACTTCCGCCACCCGGGCGAACTGTTTGGCGAAGGCCGGGACTTTCAGGTCAAGGTTGACCAGCAGGTCCTGATGCTGACCGCAGTCATCGCCCAGACCCAGCACAATCAGACTGTCCGGCTCGCTTTCTGCGGGGCCGTGGGGCACGAAGCTTTCGCCCTTGAAGGCCCACAAGCGCGCATCGAGATCGTCACGCTGGGCGGCATCGCTGCAGTGCAGGTAAATGCGGTGGCCCATGCGCCAGGCTTTTTCGGTGAGCTTGCAGGCAAAATCCAGCCGCGCCGACGGATCGGTGCTGGGCAGGATATAGAAGTCGACTTTGGTCATTGCGGTTCCTGAGCCTTGAGCGGCGTCGCCCGAAAGCAACGCCGCCCAAGGTCATCGGTTTCAGGCTTTGGCGCGGTCCAGCAGGTATTGGGTCAGCAGGGGAACCGGACGGCCGGTGGCGCCCTTGTCCTTGCCGCCGCTGGTCCAGGCCGTGCCGGCGATGTCCAGGTGGGCCCAATTCAGGTTCTTGGTGAAGCGCGACAGGAAGCAGGCCGCGGTGATGGTGCCGGCTTTCGGGCCGCCAATGTTGGCGATGTCGGCGAACGGGCTGTCCAGCTGCTCTTGATATTCATCGAACAGCGGCAGTTGCCAGGCGCGGTCGTCCGCAGCCTTGCCGGCGCTCAACAGCTGACCGATCAGTTCGTCGTTGTTGCCCAGCAGGCCCGAAGTGTGGGCGCCCAGCGCAACAACGCAAGCACCGGTCAGGGTGGCGATGTCGATCACGGCTTGCGGCTTGAAGCGCTCGGAGTAGGTCAGGGCATCGCACAGCACCAGACGGCCTTCGGCGTCGGTGTTGAGGATTTCCACGGTCTGGCCGCTCATGGTGGTGACGATGTCGCCCGGGCGCGATGCGTTGCCGCTCGGCATGTTCTCGGCGCAGGCCAGGATGCAGACCAGGTTGATCGGCAGTTTCAGCTCGAGCACGGCGCGCAGGGTACCGAACACGCTGGCGGCGCCGCCCATGTCGTACTTCATTTCGTCCATGCCGGCGCCTGGCTTCAGGCTGATGCCGCCGGTGTCAAAGGTGATGCCTTTGCCGACCAGTGCGTACGGCTTCTCGGATTTCTTGCCGCCGTTGTATTGCATGACGATCAGGCGCGGTGGCTGGGCGCTGCCCTGACCCACGGCGTAGAACGAGCCCATGCCCAGGTCCTTGATCTTCTTCTCATCGAGGACTTCGACTTTCAGGCTCTTGAATTCTTTGCCCAGGTCCTTGGCCTGTTCGCCGAGGAAGGTCGGGTGGCAGATGTTCGGCGGCAGGTTGCCCAGGTTGCGGGTGTACGCCATGCCGTTGGCGATGGCGGTGGCGTGGGCCACGGCGCGTTCGACTTCGGCCTGTGCAGCCTTGATGGTCACCAGGGTGACTTTCTTCAGGGCGCGAGGTTCGGCTTTCTGGCTCTTGAACTGGTCGAAGGTGTATTCGCCGTCCACCAGGGTTTCGGCCAGCAGACGGGTCTTGCCGTAGCTGTCGCGGCCTTTGACGACGATTTCGTCCAGGGCCAGCACCGCATCGCTGCCGCCCAGGCCTTTGAGGGTGTTGAGGACGCCGGCAATGATTTTACGGAACGGGCGATCGCCTAGTTCTTCGTCCTTGCCCACGCCGACCAGCAACACACGCTCGGCCTTGAGGTTCGCCAGGCTGTGCAGCAACAGGCTCTGGCCAACCTTGCCGGCCAGGTCACCGCGCTTGAGCACGGCGCTGATCGCGCCGCCGCTCAATTCGTCGAGTTGTTTGGCAACGGCGCCGAGTTTGCGGCCTTCGCCGACGGCGACCACCAGAGTGGCGGTCTTCAACGTTTCTGGGCTAACGCTTTTTACAACCAGTTCCATGTCCGGGTCCCTGAATGAGAAGTCAACACGCAAGCGCCCGACGCCAGGCGTCCGTCGCTTGCTTATAAATAGAGAGGCGCAAGTCACGGCCTGCGACAAAGGCCGCAGTTTGAACCTCGCTACCGGCGCCTGACAACCCTTGGCTGCATGAATGTAGGCGCGAGCTCGCTCGCGATGAACCCGAGATCCGCGTGGGTTGTCAGGCATCCCGCGTTATCGTTGGCGCCCATCGCGAGCGAGCTCGCTCCTACAGGCGTTTCCATGCATTGCGCAGTGACAGGCGCACCCAATCACAGGATAATGCGCCATCTTTTTCGGCGGCTCTGTCCTGCGGGTCGCCTGATACGTTTGCTTGTTTGGCCGCCTTAGCCTGACAACCCTGGAGTGTCTGGTTTGATCGTCTTCCGTTATCTGTCTCGCGAAGTCCTGTTGACCCTGAGCGCCGTCAGCGCCGTGCTGCTGGTCATCATCATGAGCGGGCGCTTCATCAAATACCTCGCCCAGGCCGCCTCGGGTCTACTGGATCCGGGCTCATTGTTCCTGATCATGGGCTTTCGTCTGCCGGGTTTCCTGCAGTTGATCCTGCCCTTGGGGCTGTTCCTGGGGATTCTGCTGGCGTACGGCCGGCTGTACCTGGAAAGCGAGATGACCGTGTTGTCGGCGACCGGCATGAGCCAGCAGCGTCTGTTTGTCATCACCCTGTTTCCGGCCACTCTGGTGGCCGTGGTCGTGGCCTGGTTGAGCCTGAGCCTGGCGCCACAAGGGGCCAATCAGTTCCAGCTGTTGCTGAACAAGCAGGACGCCCTGACCGAGTTCGATACCCTGGAGCCGGGCCGCTTCCAGGCCCTGCGTGACGGAACGCGGGTGACCTACACCGAAACGCTGACCGATGACCGCATCAACCTGGGTGGCGTGTTCATTTCGCAGAAAAACGCGTCGTCCGATAACAAGGACCGCGGGATTTCCGTGCTGGTGGCCGAGAAAGGCCGTCAGGAAATCCGCGCCGACGGTAACCGCTACCTGATTCTCGACAACGGCTACCGCTACGACGGTAACCCGGGGCAGGCCGACTACCGCTCGATCAAGTACGACGAATATGGCGTCCTGTTGCCAAAACCGGATGTCAGCGACGAAGTCACCGACCGCGATGCCATGCCCACCAGCACCTTGATGAACAGTGATGACCTGCGTTCGCGCACTGAACTGCAATGGCGTCTGTCCCTGCCGTTGCTGGTGTTCATCGTGACCCTGATGGCGGTGCCGCTGTCGCGCGTCAACCCGCGGCAGGGTCGTTTCCTCAAGCTTTTACCGGCGATTCTTCTTTATATGGCTTACCTGACCATCCTGATTGCCGCACGCGGCGCCCTCGAGAAGGGCAAGATACCGCCGGTGTTGGGCTTGTGGTGGGTGCACGTGTTATTCCTGGCCATCGGCCTGGGCCTGCTTTACTGGGAACCCCTGCAGTTGAAGCGGGCGAGTCGTCGCAGCGCGCTGGAGGTGGCTCGTGGTTAAGCTCGACCGCTACATCGGTAGCAGCGTCTTCATTGCGATTCTGGCGGTACTGGGGATCATTCTGGGTCTGGCGACGTTGTTTGCCTTCATTGACGAGATGGGTGAAGTCAGCGATACCTACACCCTGACCGACGTGTTGAGCTACGTGCTCCTGACCGCGCCGCGTCGTCTGTACGACATGCTGCCGATGGCCGCGCTGATTGGATGCCTCATTGGTCTTGGCAGTCTGGCCAGTAACAGCGAACTGACCATCATGCGCGCTGCGGGCGTATCGATCGGACGCATTGTCTGGGCGGTGATGAAGCCGATGCTGGTCCTGATGTTGGTGGGTGTGTTGATTGGCGAGTACATCGCGCCGGCCACTGAAAGCACCGCCCAGGCCAACCGCTCGCTGGCCCAGGGAAGCGGGGATGCGCAAAGCGCCAAGCATGGTCTGTGGCACCGCCAGGGTGACGAGTTCATTCACGTCAACTCCGTGCAGCCCAATGGCCTGCTGTATGGCGTTACCCGTTATCGCTTCGACGATCAACGCCGCATATTGTCCTCGAGCTTCTCCAAGCGTGCGGAGTTCGACAAAGATCACTGGCAGTTGACCGACGTCACGACCACGCTGTTCCACGACAAGAGTACAGAGGTGGTGACTGCACCGGTCGAACGCTGGAACGTCGCGCTGAGCCCGCAATTGCTGAGCACGGTGGTGATGTCGCCTGATTCGCTGTCGATCACCGGTTTGTGGGGTTACATCCACTATCTGGCTGACCAGGGGCTGAACAATGGCCGTTACTGGCTGGCATTTTGGGTCAAGGTGTTGCAACCGTTGGTCACCGCCGCACTGGTGCTGATGGCGATTTCCTTCATCTTTGGTCCGCTGCGCTCGGTGACCCTCGGTCAGCGCGTGTTTACGGGGGTGCTGGTCGGTTTCACCTTCCGCATCGTCCAGGATTTGTTGGGGCCTTCGAGCCTGGTGTTCGGTTTCTCGCCACTGTTTGCCGTGCTGGTTCCGGCGGGTGTCTGCGCCCTGGCCGGGGTCTGGTTGCTGCGTCGGGCCGGTTGATTACGGGTATTTCCCGCGTTGGCTGATGATAAAAAACGCCCCTGTCGCAAGACCGGGGCGTTTTTGTAGGTGCCGTCTGACCTGCGAACGTGACGCTTGCGCCGAGGATCAGGTACAATTCCCGGCTATTTTTCGGCGGGCTATGCCTGCAGCCTTTTTGAGTGTTGATCCGTGAGTGATTTGAGTCATATCCGCAATTTCTCCATCATCGCCCACATTGACCATGGCAAGTCGACGCTGGCTGATCGATTCATCCAGATGTGCGGCGGCCTTGCCGAGCGCGAAATGGAAGCCCAGGTCCTGGACTCCATGGACCTTGAGCGTGAACGCGGGATCACCATCAAGGCCCACAGCGTCACCCTTTATTACACCGCTCGCGATGGCATCAAGTACCAGCTGAACTTCATTGACACCCCGGGCCACGTTGACTTCACCTACGAAGTCAGCCGGTCGCTGGCGGCCTGTGAAGGTGCATTGCTGGTGGTTGACGCCGGTCAGGGCGTGGAAGCGCAGTCGGTTGCCAACTGCTACACGGCCATCGAGCAGGGCCTGGAAGTCATGCCGGTCCTGAACAAGATCGACCTGCCACAGGCCGATCCGGACCGCGTGAAGGAAGAAATCGAAAAAATCATCGGCATCGACGCGACCGATGCGGTCGAGTGCTCGGCCAAGACCGGCCTGGGCGTCGTTGAAGTGCTGGAGCGCCTGGTCACCACCATTCCAGCGCCAACCGGCAACTACGAAGATCCGCTGCAAGCGTTGATCATCGACTCCTGGTTCGACAACTACCTGGGCGTTGTGTCCCTGGTACGCGTGCGCCACGGCCGTGTGAAGAAGGGCGACAAGATCCTGGTCAAGTCCACAGGCAAGATCCACCTGGTGGACAGCGTCGGTGTATTCAACCCGAAACACACCCCTACCGCGGACCTGAAGGCCGGCGAAGTGGGTTTCATCATCGCCAGCATCAAGGACATTCACGGTGCACCGGTCGGTGACACCCTGACCTTGAGCTCGACGCCTGATGTTGACGTGCTGCCAGGTTTCAAACGCATCCAGCCGCAGGTTTACGCCGGCCTGTTCCCGGTCAGCTCCGACGACTTCGAAGATTTCCGTGAAGCCCTGCAAAAGCTCACGCTGAACGACTCGTCACTGCAGTACACCCCGGAAAGCTCCGACGCACTGGGCTTCGGCTTCCGTTGCGGCTTCCTCGGCATGCTGCACATGGAAATCATCCAGGAGCGCCTGGAGCGCGAGTACGACCTGGACCTGATCACCACGGCGCCAACTGTAATTTTCGAGCTGTTGCTGAAGACCGGTGAAACGATTTACGTCGATAACCCGTCGAAGCTTCCGGACCTGTCCACGATCGAAGACATGCGCGAGCCGATCGTGCGGGCCAATATCCTTGTGCCTCAAGAGCACCTGGGCAACGTCATTACCCTGTGTATCGAAAAGCGTGGCGTACAGCACGACATGCTGTTCCTCGGCTCACAGGTCCAGGTGACCTACGATCTGCCGATGAACGAAGTGGTCCTGGACTTCTTCGACCGCCTGAAGTCCACCAGCCGTGGTTATGCTTCGCTGGATTACCATTTCGATCGTTATCAATCGGCTAGTCTTGTGAAACTGGACGTGCTGATCAACGGTGACAAGGTCGACGCCCTGGCGCTGATCGTGCATCGGGACAATGCGCACTACAAAGGTCGCCAGTTGACCGAGAAGATGAAAGAACTGATTCCGCGCCAGATGTTCGATGTCGCGATCCAGGCCGCCATTGGCGGGCAGATTGTGGCGCGTACAACCGTCAAGGCACTCAGAAAGAACGTATTGGCCAAATGCTACGGTGGTGACGTCAGCCGTAAGAAGAAGCTGCTGGAAAAGCAAAAGGCCGGTAAAAAACGCATGAAGCAGGTCGGTAACGTGGAAATTCCACAAGAAGCCTTCCTTGCAGTGCTCAGGTTGGATAGTTAGGTCCTATGTCACTAAATTTCCCGCTGTTGCTGGTCATCGCCGTGTTCGTCTGCGGCCTGTTGGCGTTGCTCGATCTGGTTTTCCTGGCGCCGCGTCGGCGTGCTGCCATTGCCTCCTATCAGGGCAGCGTCAGCCAGCCTGACGGGATGGTGGTCGAAAAGCTGAACAAAGAGCCGCTACTGGTCGAATACGGCAAGTCGTTCTTTCCGGTGTTGTTCATCGTGCTGGTGCTGCGTTCGTTCCTGGTGGAACCGTTCCAGATTCCTTCCGGCTCGATGAAGCCGACCCTGGACGTCGGCGACTTCATTCTGGTGAGCAAGTTTTCCTACGGGATCCGCTTGCCGGTGATCGACAAGAAAGTCATCGAAGTCGGTGATCCGCAGCGCGGCGACGTGATGGTGTTCCGCTACCCGAGCGATCCGAACGTCAACTACATCAAGCGTGTGGTCGGCCTGCCGGGTGACAAGATTCGCTATACCGCTGACAAGCACCTGTTCGTCAACGGCGAGTCGATCGCCGAGCAACTGGTCGGCTCCGAGCCGGGCACGTTGGGCAGCGCGGAGCTCTACAAGGAAAAACTCGGCGCCGCCGAGCACCTGATCCGCAAGGAAATGAGCCGCTACCGCGCAACGCCGGACCATACCTGGACCGTGCCTGCCGGGCACTACTTCATGATGGGCGACAACCGCGACAACTCGAACGACAGTCGCTATTGGGATGACCCGAACATTCCCAAGGATCTGCTGGGCATGGTTCCCGACAAGAATATCGTCGGCAAGGCCTTTGCAGTCTGGATGAGCTGGCCGGAACCCAAACTCAGTCACCTGCCGAATTTCTCGCGGGTTGGCCTGATCAAGTAATCACACACGGCGCTGTTGAACACAGCGCCGAATGCATTTCTGGAACCGGCACAATCGGCCCCGGACGCATGAAAACAATGATATTCAGGACGTAATTTTTGAACACAGCGTTAATTGTCCCAAGCCTGCGCCGCACCACGGCGATGGCGGTGGAATCCAGCCACGAACTCAGCGTGGGTAAACCGTGAGCGTCTCTTTAAGCCGTCTAGAGCGTCAGCTCGGCTACACCTTCAAGGATCAGGAACTGATGGTCCTGGCCCTGACTCACCGCAGCTTTGCCGGGCGCAACAACGAGCGCCTGGAATTCCTCGGTGATGCCATCCTCAACTTCGTTGCTGGCGAGGCGCTGTTCGATCGTTTCCCGCTGGCCCGCGAAGGCCAGCTGTCGCGTTTGCGCGCACGCCTGGTGAAAGGCGAGACCCTGGCCGTGCTGGCCCGTGGTTTCGACCTGGGCGAATACCTGCGCCTGGGCTCGGGTGAGTTGAAAAGCGGCGGTTTCCGTCGCGAGTCGATTCTGGCCGATGCCCTGGAAGCGCTGATCGGTGCGATCTACCTGGACGCTGGCATGGACATGGCGCGCGAGCGCGTGCTGGCCTGGCTGGCCGGTGAGTTCGAGGGCCTGACCCTGGTCGACACCAACAAAGATCCAAAAACCCGCCTGCAGGAATTCCTGCAGTCCCGTGGTTGTGAGCTGCCGCGTTACGAAGTGGTGGATATCCAGGGTGAGCCGCATTGCCGGACGTTCTTCGTCGAATGTGAAATCACCTTACTGAATGAAAAAAGCCGAGGTCAGGGTGTGAGCCGTCGTATTGCCGAACAGGTAGCGGCCGCCGCAGCGCTGATTGCCCTGGGTGTGGAGAATGGCAATGACTGATACAACCGCAACACGCTGTGGCTATGTTGCCATCGTCGGCCGTCCCAACGTGGGCAAGTCCACGTTGCTGAACCACATCCTCGGCCAGAAGCTCGCGATCACTTCGCGCAAGCCGCAGACCACCCGCCACAACATGCTGGGCATCAAGACCGAAGGCGCCGTCCAGGCGATCTACGTCGACACCCCGGGCATGCACAAGGGCGGCGAAAAGGCGCTGAACCGCTACATGAACAAGACCGCTTCGGCCGCGTTGAAAGACGTCGACGTAGTGATCTTCGTGGTTGACCGCACCAAGTGGACCGACGAAGACCAGATGGTCCTCGAGCGCGTGCAGTACGTGACCGGCCCGCTGATCGTGGCGTTGAACAAGACCGACCGCATTGAAGACAAAGCCGAGCTGATGCCGCACCTGACCTGGTTGCAGGAGCAGCTGCCGAATGCGCAGATCATGCCGATCTCGGCCCAGCACGGGCATAACCTCGAAGCGCTGGAGCGCGTGATTGCCGGTTACCTGCCGGAAAACGATCACTTCTTCCCGGAAGACCAGATCACCGACCGCAGCAGCCGCTTCCTCGCCGCCGAACTGGTGCGCGAGAAAATCATGCGCCAGATGGGCGCCGAGCTGCCGTACCAGATCACCGTGGAAATCGAAGAATTCAAGCAGCAGGGCAAGACCTTGCACATTCATGCCTTGATTCTCGTCGAGCGTGACGGCCAGAAAAAAATCATCATTGGCGACAAGGGCGAGCGCATCAAGCGTATCGGCACCGAGGCGCGCAAGGACATGGAGCTGTTGTTCGACTCCAAGATCATGCTGAACCTGTGGGTGAAAGTGAAAGGTGGCTGGTCGGACGACGAGCGTGCGTTGCGTTCGCTGGGTTACGGCGACTTGTAAAGCCGGTCGGCGCTGCACCGTAAAACCCTGTGGGAGCGAGCCTGCTCGCGATGACGGTTTGTCATTCAATATCGATGTTGAATGTGAGGGCCTCATCGCGAGCAGGCTCGCTCCCACATTGGTTTTGGGTTGTTTGTAAAACCGCGTTCCGTCATCGAGAGCTCCATGTCCCAACCCATCGGCCAACCCGCCTACGTCCTCCACTCCCGCGCCTACCGTGAAAACAGCGCGTTGGTGGATTTCCTCACGCCGCAAGGTCGGCTGCGGGCGGTGTTGCGCAGTGCGCGGGGCAAGGCCGGGACATTGGCTCGGCCGTTCGTGCCGCTGGAAGTCGAATTCCGTGGCCGGGGCGAGCTGAAAAATGTTGGCCGCATGGAAAGCGCGGGTGTTTCCACCTGGCTCATCGGCGAGGCTCTGTTCAGCGGGCTCTACCTCAATGAACTGCTGATTCGCCTGTTACCTTCCGAAGATCCGCACCCCGGCGTGTTCGATCACTACGCCGCGACCTTGCTCGCCCTGGCCGAAGGCCGTCCGCTGGAGCCGTTGCTGCGTTCTTTCGAATGGCGGCTGCTCGATGATCTCGGTTACGGCTTCGCCTTGAATGCCGACCTCCACGGCGAGCCCATTGCGCCGGACGGTCTGTACCGTCTGCAAGTGGATGCAGGGCTGGAACGGGTCTATCTGTTACAACCCGGTCTGTTCAACGGCACCGAGCTGCTGGCCATGGCCGAAGCCGACTGGACGGCGCCCGGCGCGCTGTCTGCTGCCAAGCGGTTGATGCGTCAGGCGCTGGCCGTTCATTTGGGCGGTCGTCCCCTGGTCAGCCGCGAGCTGTTTCGCAAGCCCTAGCGTCAACAGACCCTGTCTCCCCGTGTATGCTGTGCACCGAACTTTTCCCTCTTCAGGAGCGCTTCCGTGACCACCAGCAATCGCATTCTTCTCGGCGTGAACATCGACCATGTCGCCACCCTGCGCCAGGCCCGGGGCACTCGTTATCCCGATCCGGTCAAGGCTGCACTGGACGCGGAAGAGGCGGGCGCTGATGGCATCACCGTGCACCTGCGTGAAGACCGCCGGCACATCCAGGAGCGCGACGTGCTGGTGCTCAAGGACGTGCTGCAAACCCGCATGAATTTCGAAATGGGCGTCACCGAAGAGATGATGGCGTTTGCCGAGCGCATTCGCCCGGCTCACATTTGCCTGGTGCCGGAAACCCGCCAGGAGCTGACCACCGAAGGCGGTCTGGATGTCGCGGGGCAGGAAGCGCGGATCAAGGCCGCTGTGGATCGCCTGGCGAAAATCGGCTGTGAAGTGTCGTTGTTCATCGATGCGGACGAGCGTCAGATCGAAGCGTCCCGTCGTGTCGGTGCGCCGGCTATCGAGTTGCACACCGGGCGTTATGCCGATGCCGAGACGCCGACGGACGTGGCTGAAGAGCTCAAGCGTGTGGCCGATGGCGTGGCGTTCGGCCTTGCCCAGGGTCTCATCGTCAACGCCGGTCACGGTCTGCATTACCACAACGTCGAAGCCGTTGCCGCGATCAAAGGCATCAACGAATTGAACATCGGCCATGCGTTGGTGGCGCATGCGTTGTTCGTCGGGTTCAAGTCGGCGGTGTCGGAAATGAAGGCGCTGATTCTGGCTGCCGCAAAAGCCTAAGCCGGACACAAAACCAATGTAGGAGTGAGCCTGCTCGCGATAGCGGACTATCAGTCGACATATTCTTCGACTGTTACACCGCTATCGCGAGCAGGCTCACTCCCACATTGATCGTGGTGACTGTTAAAGCTGAGGCGCTTCCTGGCTCGGCTTGGTCTTGTCGATCCCCGGCACATGCAGATTGCCTTCGGCCACCTGATTGCCCTCGAGCTGAGGCTGCGTGACCCACGTCAGGATGTCGTAGTAGCGACGAATGTTTGCCACGAAATGCACCGGCTCGCCGCCACGGGCGTAGCCATAACGTGTCTTGCTGTACCACTTCTTCTCTGACAGGCGAGGCAGGATCTTCTTCACGTCCAGCCACTTGTCCGGGTTCAGCCCTTCTTTTGCCGCCAGTTTGCGCGCGTCATCCAGGTGGCCGCTGCCGACGTTGTAGGCCGCCAGCGCAAACCAGGTGCGATCCGGCTCCTGGATCGACTCGTCGAGCTGATCCTTCATGTACGCCAGGTACTTGGCGCCGCCCATGATGCTTTGTTTCGGGTCGAGCCGGTTGGACACACCCATGGCCTGCGCGGTGTTCTGGGTCAGCATCATCAGGCCGCGCACGCCGGTCTTGGAGGTGACGGCCGGCTGCCACAGGGATTCCTGATAACCAATCGCCGCCAGCAGACGCCAGTCGACCTGTTCTTTCTTGGCGTAGGCCTTGAAGTGCTGTTCGTATTTGGGCAGCCGTTGCTGCAAGTGCTGGGCGAAGGTGGTGGCGCCCATGTAGCCGAGCACATCGACATGGCCGTAATAGCGGTCTTTCAAGCGTTGCAGGGTGCCGTTCTTCTTCACCTTGTCGAGGTAGGCGTTGATCTCGTTGAGCAGGCTGTTGTCATCACCGGCGGCCACGGCCCAGCTCTGGTTGCTGGCGTCGCCGAGGTCGAAGGCGACCCGGATGTTGGTGAAGTACACCTGGTTCATCGCGACTTCGTTGGAGTCGACCAGCGTCAGGTCGATCTGGCCTTCATCGACCATGCGCAGCAGGTCGACGACTTCAACTGCGTCGGACTCTTCGTATTCAATGCCGGGGTACTTCTTTTTCAGCTCCGCCAACTGCCCGGCGTGGGTGCTGCCCTTGAGCACCATGATCTTCTTGCCGACCAGGTCACCCGCGTCAGTGGGCCGCGATTGGCCGTTGCGGTAGATGATCTGTGGCGTCACTTCCAGGTAGGAGTGGGAAAACCGCACCTGCTTCTTGCGGTCTTCGCTGCTGACCAGGCCCGCCGCCGCCAGTACCGGGCCGTTGGGTTTGCCCACCTGGCCGTATAGATCGTCGAGGTTGTCGGCGGTTTCGATCTTGAGTTCGACCCCCAGATCGTCGGCGAAGCGTTTCACCAGCTCGTATTCGAAGCCGGTTTCACCGTTGCGATCCTGAAAGTAGGTGGCGGGGCTGTTTCGGGTAACCACCCGCAGCACGCCATCCTCCTTTACGCGCTCCAGTGTGTTGGGTTTATCAACACAGCCACTGAGCACCAGGAAGAGTCCGGTTGCGATCAGCCATTTGGCGAACCGCGGACGCAAAGCCGTTGGGGAAAACATCTGCGCAGTATACGCAAAGGACCACGAGCGCCATATCTCGACAGCGAAGGGCGAGTCTGCTAGAGCGTGGAAAACCGCTCGCGGGCCCGCAGGAATGGGCTTTGGCCGTCATTTATGACAGTAAAAATAACCCCTGGCGCGCAGTGGATTAAGACTCAAATACCCGGCCCGACGTTCGGGCGGAGCCACGCGTACCGTTTCGGGTGATGTCGCGGGCGGTTTAGGCTAGAATGCACGGCCTCAAAGCACACCCCTTCCCGAGGCTGTCCCGAAGATGTTGATCCTGCGCGGCGCTCCTGCCCTTTCTGCCTTTCGCCACAGCAAACTCCTTGAGCAACTGAGCCAGAAGGTATCGGCTGTCAGCGGCTTGTATGCTGAATTCGCTCACTTCGCCGAAGTTAATGGCGTCCTGACTGGCGACGAACAGCAGGTGCTCGCGCGCCTTCTGAAGTACGGTCCAAGCGTTCCGGTTCAAGAACCGACCGGTCGTCTGTTCCTGGTGTTGCCGCGTTTCGGCACCATCTCGCCATGGTCCAGTAAAGCCAGCGACATCGCTCGCAACTGCGGCCTGACCAAGGTCCAGCGCCTGGAGCGCGGTATTGCGTTCTATGTGGCCGGCCAGTTCAGCGACGCCGAAGCGCAGCTGATCGCCGATGTGCTGCATGACCGCATGACCCAGATCGTCCTCGGCAACCTCGAGCAGGCCGCCGGCCTGTTCAGCCACGCCGAACCCAAGCCCCTGACCGCGATCGACGTGCTGGGTGGCGGCCGTGCCGCGCTGGAAAAAGCCAACACCGAGCTGGGCCTGGCCCTGGCCGAAGACGAGATCGACTACCTGGTCAACGCCTTCGTCGGCTTGAAGCGCAACCCGCACGACATCGAACTGATGATGTTCGCCCAAGCGAACTCCGAGCACTGCCGCCACAAGATCTTCAACGCCAGTTGGGACATCGACGGCCAGAGCCAGGAAAAAAGCCTGTTCGGCATGATCAAGAACACCTACGTGATGCACAGCGAAGGCGTTCTGTCGGCTTATAAGGACAACGCCTCGGTGATCGTCGGCAACGTCGCCGGCCGTTTCTTCCCGGACCCTGAAACCCGCCAGTACGGCGCGGTGCAGGAACCGGTGCACATCTTGATGAAAGTCGAGACGCACAACCACCCGACCGCGATTGCCCCGTTCCCGGGCGCTTCCACCGGTTCCGGTGGCGAGATCCGCGACGAAGGTGCAACCGGTCGCGGCGCCAAGCCAAAGGCTGGCCTGACCGGCTTCACCGTATCCAACCTGCAGATCCCGGGCTTCGAACAGCCGTGGGAAGTGCCGTACGGCAAGCCTGAACGCATCGTCACCGCGCTGGACATCATGATCGAAGGCCCACTCGGTGGCGCCGCGTTCAACAACGAATTCGGCCGTCCGGCCCTGACCGGTTATTTCCGTACCTTCGAACAGTCGATCACCACCCCGCGTGGCGACGAAGTTCGCGGCTACCACAAGCCGATCATGCTGGCGGGCGGCATGGGTAACATCCGTGCCGAACACGTACAGAAAGGCGAGATCACCGTCGGCTCCAAGCTGATCGTACTCGGCGGCCCGGCGATGCTGATCGGCCTGGGTGGCGGCGCGGCTTCCTCCATGGCCACCGGCACCAGCTCGGCGGACCTGGATTTCGCTTCCGTACAGCGCGAAAACCCGGAAATGGAACGTCGCTGCCAGGAAGTCATCGACCGTTGCTGGCAGTTGGGTGACAAGAACCCGATCAGCTTCATCCATGACGTCGGCGCGGGCGGTCTGTCCAACGCCTTCCCGGAACTGGTGAACGACGGCAACCGTGGCGGCCGCTTCGAACTGCGCAACATTCCAAACGACGAGCCGGGCATGGCCCCGCACGAAATCTGGAGTAACGAATCCCAGGAACGCTACGTTCTGGCGGTCGGCCCGGCGGACTTCGAACGCTTCCAGGCGATCTGCGAACGCGAGCGTTGCCCGTTTGCCGTGGTCGGCGAAGCCACTGCCGAGCCGCAACTGACTGTTACGGATAGCCACTTCGGCAACAGCCCGGTGGACATGCCGCTGGAAGTGCTGCTGGGCAAAGCCCCGCGCATGCACCGTTCCGCCGTTCGTGAAAACGAACTGGGCGACGATTTCGATCCGTCGACGCTGGACATTGCAGAGTGCGTCGAGCGCGTCCTGCATCACCCGGCCGTGGCCAGCAAAAGCTTCCTGATCACCATCGGCGACCGCACCATCACCGGCCTCGTGGCCCGTGACCAAATGGTTGGTCCGTGGCAGGTTCCGGTGGCTGACGTTGCCGTTACTGCCACCAGCTTCGACGTCTACACCGGTGAAGCCATGGCCATGGGCGAGCGTACCCCGCTGGCACTGCTGGACGCTCCGGCGTCGGGCCGCATGGCCATCGGCGAAACCCTGACCAACATCGCCGCGTCGCGCATCAACAAGATCTCCGACATCAAACTGTCGGCGAACTGGATGTCCGCCGCCGGTCACCCGGGCGAAGACGCGCGTCTTTACGACACCGTGAAAGCGGTCGGCATGGAGCTGTGCCCTGAGCTGGGCATCACCATTCCGGTGGGCAAGGACTCCATGTCCATGGCCACGCGCTGGAACGACAAGGGCGAAGACAAGACCGTCACCTCGCCGATGTCCCTGATCGTGACCGGTTTCGCGCCAGTGGCTGACATTCGTCAGACCCTGACCCCGGAACTGCGCATGAACAAGGGCACCACCGACCTGATCCTGATCGATCTGGGCCGCGGCCAGAACCGCATGGGCGCCTCGATCCTGGCCCAGGTTCACGGCAAGCTCGGTTCGCAAGCGCCGGACGTGGACGATTCCGAAGACCTCAAGGCCTTCTTCGCCGTGATCCAGGGTCTCAACGCCGACGGTCACCTGCTGGCGTACCACGACCGTTCCGACGGTGGTCTGCTGACCAGCGTGGTCGAAATGGCGTTCGCCGGTCACTGCGGCCTGAGCCTGAACCTCGACGGTCTGGCGGAAACGTCGGCCGACATCGCCGCGATCCTGTTCAACGAAGAACTGGGCGCCGTGATTCAGGTTCGCCAGGACGCGACCCCGGACATCCTCGCGCAGTTCAGCGCTGCTGGCCTGGGCGACTGCGTGTCGGTGATCGGTCAGCCGATGAACAATGGCCAGATCAACATCACCTTCAACGGCGAAACCGTGTTCGAAGGCCAGCGTCGTCTGCTGCAACGCCAGTGGGCTGAAACCAGCTACCAGATCCAGCGCCTGCGTGATAACGCCGACTGCGCCGAACAAGAGTTCGACGTGCTGCTGGAAGAAGACAACCCGGGCCTGAGCGTCAAGCTGAGCTTCGACGTCAACCAGGACGTTGCTGCGCCTTACATCAAGAAAAACATTCGCCCACAGGTTGCCGTACTGCGTGAGCAGGGCGTCAACGGTCAGGTGGAAATGGCGGCGGCGTTCGACCGTGCCGGTTTCAACGCGATCGACGTGCACATGAGCGACATTCTGGCCGGCCGTGTCGACCTGAACGAGTTCAAGGGCATGGTCGCTTGCGGCGGTTTCTCCTACGGCGACGTACTGGGGGCCGGTGAAGGCTGGGCCAAGTCCGCGCTGTTCAACAGCCGCGCTCGCGATGCGTTCCAGGGCTTCTTCGAACGTACCGACAGCTTCACCCTTGGTGTGTGCAACGGTTGCCAGATGATGTCCAACCTGCACGAGCTGATCCCGGGCAGCGAGTTCTGGCCGCACTTCGTGCGTAACCGTTCCGAGCAGTTCGAAGCCCGTGTGGCGATGGTTCAGGTTCAGGAGTCGAACTCGATCTTCCTGCAGGGCATGGCCGGTTCGCGCATGCCGATCGCCATCGCGCACGGCGAAGGTCATGCCGAGTTCTCCAGCGAAGAAGCGTTGCTGGAAGCCGATCTGTCGGGCTGCGTGGCGATGCGTTTCGTCGACAACCATGGCAAGGTCACCGAGAAGTACCCGGCCAACCCGAACGGTTCGCCGCGCGGGATTACCGGGCTGACCAGCCGTGACGGTCGCGTGACCATCATGATGCCGCACCCGGAGCGTGTGTTCCGCGCCGTGCAGAACTCGTGGCGCTCGGAAGACTGGAACGAAGACGCACCGTGGATGCGTATGTTCCGTAACGCTCGCGTTTGGGTTAACTAAGCGCCGTGTACAAGCTCAGCTTTTTTGTTCCGGCCAGCCATGTCGAGGTGGTCAAAAGCGCCGTATTCGCTGCCGGTGGCGGGCGAATCGGGGCGTATGACCACTGCGCGTGGCAGGTGCTCGGGTTGGGCCAGTTTCGACCTCTGGACGGCAGTCAGCCGTTCATTGGCGAAGCGGGGCAGGTCGAGCAGGTCGAGGAATGGAAAGTTGAGCTGGTAGTGGCGGATGAGTTGATCCGCTCGGTGGTGGTGGCGTTGAAAGACAGCCACCCCTACGAGACGCCGGCTTACGAGGTATGGCGGCTGGAGGATTTCTGATCTTTTTGCAGGCCAAAAAAAACCGCTGATTCGTCAGCGGTTTTTTTATGCCTGGCTGTTTTTTGTGTAGGAGCAGCCGGTCGACGCTCGATTGCTCGCGATGGACTCAATAGCGCCGCGTTAAACCAGTAAACACGCGTTATCGTTAACGACCATCGCGAGCAAGCTCGCTCCTACAACAGCAACAGCAGTCGGGTTTAAGCGGTGAAGGTTTTGCCTTCGAACTGCTCAGCCACGAATTTCCAGTTGACCAGGTTCCAGAACGCTTCGACGTACTTCGGACGAAGGTTGCGGTAGTCGATGTAGTAAGCGTGTTCCCAAACGTCGCAGGTCAGCAGCGGGGTGTCGCCGTTGGTCAGCGGGTTGCCGGCGCCGATGGTGCTGGCCAGGGCCAGGGAACCGTCAGCCTTTTTCACCAGCCAGCCCCAACCGGAACCGAAGGTGCCGATGGACGTCTTGCTGAACTCTTCCTTGAACTTGTCGAACGAACCGAAGGCTGCGTTGATGGCTTCAGCCAGCGCGCCGGTTGGTTGACCGCCGGCGTTTGGCGCCAGGCAGTTCCAGTAGAAAGTGTGGTTCCAGACTTGAGCGGCGTTGTTGAAGATACCGCCCGAGGAGGTCTTGACGATCTGCTCCAGGGTCTTGCCTTCGAACTCGGTGCCTGGCACCAGGTTGTTCAGGTTCACGACGTAGGTGTTGTGGTGCTTGTCGTGGTGGTATTCCAGCGTTTCCTTGGAAATGTGCGGCTGCAGGGCATCGTGTGCGTAGGGCAGCGGCGGCAATTCGAAAGCCATGATGATTCTCCTAATCAGGTCAGTTGCGGTGAGCGCAAGGCCGATCACGGGCGGCCAGACAAGCGCCGGGGAGTTTGTACTCTTTGCGGCGCATCGGACCGGATCATAGCACCGGGGGGACGGCATAACCACGCAACAACTGTGTGGAATAGAGGTTCCAGAGCCTTTTGGAATAATCAGGGCGTGACAATTAATTGAAAGGCCACAGTGAACATCATCACAGCCACCAGCAAATCGAGGATCCGCCAGGTACTTGGCCGGGCCAGCCATGGCGCCAGCCACGCAGCACCGAGCGCCAGGGTGAAAAACCACAGCAACGAGGCACTGGCCGCTCCGACCACGTAGGCGCCGGGTTCGGTCTGCTGCGCGCCGAGCGAGCCGATCAGCAAAACGGTATCCAGATAAACGTGCGGGTTGAGCAACGTCACGGCCAGGGCGCTGAGCATCACCGCGCGCAGGGAACGCACGGTCTGGTTTTCCCCCTGTTGCAGGCTTTGTTTCGAACAGGCCCGACGCAGCGCCTGACTGCCATACCAGATCAGGAAAATGGCGCCACCCCAACGGGCCACGGCCAACAGGGTCGGGTTTTGCGCCAACACCGTCGCCAGGCCGAACACACCGGCCGCGACCAGCAAGGCATCGCAGGTCACGCAGAGTGCGGCCACCGGCAGGTGATGTTCACGTCGCAGGCTCTGAGCGAGCACAAAGGCATTTTGGGTGCCGATCGCCATGATCAGTCCGGCGGCCACCAACAGGCCATTTACATAGCTTTGCCACATCAGTCGTTTACTCCGCGTTCGCTGCCAGGTCCCGCAGCACTTGAAGTGCGCGTTGGGCATCTGCTTGGCCGACGAACAAGTGGTCGTGGTAATAACCGGCGATCACATTGCAGCTGATGCCGGCCTTGCCCAACGCTGTGGCGAACGCAGCAGTCAGGCCGACGGCTTCGAGGGCCGAGTGCACGTTCAGGGTGATCCACGCGGCGACGTAATCGAAGGCGAAACCGGCCTGCTCGGCGTGGGAGCGTTCCAGAATCACCGTCAGGCCTTCCTGCTCGCGAAAGCTGCCGACGATCTCAAGGCCTGCCGGCAGCTTGCCGTCGCGCAGGGTGCAGAACACGTAGTCGCCCGGGTTGAGGTGCGGACTCATGCTGCGCAGGAGGGTTGCCAATGACGTTTCGCCAGCCATGTCGGTGTTCCTTGTTCAAAAGTGCTTGTCGAGCATTCTCCGCTGCTAACCTGTATAAGAAAAACCAATCATGCTGATCGCTCATTAGGAAAACTGATGTTCGACTATAAATTGCTGTCCGCCTTGGCCGCCGTGGTCGAGCAGGCCGGTTTCGAACGGGCCGCGCAGGTGCTGGGCTTGTCGCAATCGGCGATTTCCCAGCGCATCAAATTGCTCGAGGCGCGCGTCGGGCAACCGGTGCTGGTGCGGGTCACGCCACCGGCGCCGACCGAGATTGGCCGTCGGCTGCTCAATCATGTGCAACAGGTGCGTCTGCTCGAGCGCGATTTGCAAAGCCTGGTCCCGGCGCTCGACGAAGAGGGGCTGCCGGAACGACTGCGCATCGCGCTGAATGCCGACAGCCTCGCCACGTGGTGGGCAGAGGCCGTGGGCGCGTTCTGCGCGGAGCAACACCTGCTGCTGGATCTGGTGGTCGAGGACCAGACCGTCGGCCTCAAACGCATGCGCGCCGGTGAAGTGGCGGGGTGTCTTTGCGCCAGTGAGCGTCCGGTGGCCGGGGCGCGTAGCGTGCTGCTGGGCGCGATGCGCTATCGGGCGCTGGCCAGCCCGGCGTTTGTTGCCCGGCATTTTCCGGACGGAGTTCGCGCCGATCAATTGTCGAAAACCCCGGCACTGGTCTTCGGCCCGGACGATTTCCTGCAGCATCGCTACCTCGCGTCCCTCGGCGTGGATGGCGGTTTTGAACACCATTTATGCCCGTCGTCCGAAGGTTTCATCCGCCTCACGGAGGCGGGACTTGGCTGGGGCCTGGTGCCGGAATTGCAGGTGCGCGAACAACTGAAGAGCGGTGTATTGGTGGAGCTTTTGCCAGATAAGCCCATCGATGTGCCGCTGTACTGGCATCATTGGCGCAACGGCGGTCAATTGTTGGGGTTGCTGACCGACCAATTGGTGCGTTCGTCGAAGCAATGGCTGGTGCCGTTGGACTGACGGGCAGCGTCAAGACTCACGCATTACGCAAAACGAAAGACATCGGAGCACTACATGAAAATTCTGGTCACCGGCGCAAGCGGCTTCATTGGCGGGCGCTTTGCGCGTTTTGCCCTGGAGCAGGGCCTGGACGTGCGGGTCAATGGGCGCCGGGCCGAAAGCGTCGAGCACCTGGTGCGACGCGGTGCCGAGTTCATTGCCGGCGACTTGAGCGATCCGGAACTGGCGCGCGAGCTGTGCTCCGACGTCGAAGCCGTGGTGCATTGCGCCGGTGCGGTGGGCCTGTGGGGGCGTTATCAGGACTTCCATCAAGGCAACGTGCAGGTCACCGAAAACGTGGTCGAGGCGTGCCTGAAGCAGCGGGTTCGACGCCTGGTGCACTTGTCGTCGCCTTCGATCTACTTCGATGGCCGCGACCACCTCGGGTTGACCGAAGAACAGGTGCCCAAGCGCATCGGGCATCCCTACGCGGCGACCAAGTTGCTGGCGGAGCAAAAGGTCTTCGGCGCCCAGGAGTTCGGCCTCGAAACCCTGGCCCTGCGCCCGCGCTTCGTGACCGGCGCCGGTGACATGAGCATCTTCCCGCGACTGCTGAAGATGCAGCGCAAGGGTCGATTGGCCATTGTCGGCAACGGCCTCAACAAGGTCGATTTCACCAGCGTGCAAAACCTCAACGAAGCGTTGCTCAGCAGCTTGCTGGCCAGCGGTTCGGCGTTGGGCAAGGCCTACAACATCAGCAACGGCACCCCGATTCCGTTGTGGGACGTGGTCAATTACGTCATGCGCAAAATGGAAGTCCCACAGGTTAACCGCTATCGTTCCTACGGTTTGGCCTACAGCGTCGCGGCACTCAACGAGGGCGTGTGCAAGGTGTGGCCCGGTCGCCCGGAACCGACGCTGTCGCGGTTGGGCATGCAAGTCATGAACAAAAATTTCACCCTGGACATCAGCCGTGCCCGGCATTATCTGGATTACGATCCGAAGGTCAGTCTGTGGACGGCCCTCGATGAATTCTGTGGCTGGTGGAAGGCCCAGGATCTTCACTGACCGTGCGCCAGCCTGTCTGCCGACACTGAACCGAGTTCGGCGTTGAAGGTCAATCGGTGCGGCAGGGGAGGTTATACTGCGCCGCATCAAGCCATCACCGCGTTCCACAAAGGTTGACTCAATGTCCATGCGTAACGATGCCAACGACGACTTCGATGATGTACCGAGCCTGCGCGCTGACAGTCTCGACGACGATGATTTTGTGCCCACTGCCCGTACGTCCGTGCATTCGCGACCGGTGCCGGTCACCCAGGTCAAGGTCCCGAGCACCGGCCCGTTGTGGGCGCTGGTCGGCGCGTTGTTCTTTGCGTTCGCCGGCCTTGCCTGGTGGAGCTTCCAGCAGCTGTCGCTGATGGAACAACAACTGGTGGCGACCCAGGAAAGTTTTGCCCGGATCAGTGAGGAAGCGGCGGGGCGTTTGCAGGACATTTCCGGCAAAGTGGTCGCCAGCCAGACCAACGTCACCAGCGACAGCGAAGCGCTGAAGCTGCAAATCAAGCAGCTGGAAAGCAAGCTTCAGGATCAGAGCCAACAGCAACAAGGCGTTGCCGGCCAGACCTCCGAGCTGGACAAGCGTCTGGCGCAGATGACGGCGCAAACCACCGACCTGGACAAGCGCCTGGCGCAAGCTACCGCACAGAACACCGAGTACCAGACTGCCAATACGCAATTGCAGGCGCAGGTCAAAACCTTGAGCAGCGACCTGGCCGCGCTGAAAAGTGCACCGGCGGACACCAGCAAAGTCGATGCGGAGCTGAAAAGTCTCAACGCCGACATTGCCGCGCTGAAAAAACAAGGCAACCCGAGCGCCGCCGTCGAGCGTCTGGAACAAGACATGATTGTGCTGAAAAGCCAGCAGGACAATCGCCCGGCTCCCTCCCAAGGCGCCGCCAACACCGCCGAGTTCGACGCCTTCCGCGCCCAGGTCACGCGCAACGTCAACACGCTCCAGGCGCAGATCCAGAACCTGCAACAACAAATCCGCGCCCGGCAGTAACCAACAGACGGATACCCCGAAACCCCTGTAGCAGCTGGCGCAGGCTGCGCCAGCTGCTACAAGGTTGTGCGTTCCTTAATACTCGTGCATATCCCATAGCCGTCTACGCTCTTGAAACACCGATAAGAACGAGGGATGCGCAATGGGGGTTTTGCACAGGTTGGCTTTGTTGGGGGCGATGTTGATGTTGTGCGTGGGCCAGGCCCACGCCGCCGGAACGGAAAAAGAGGACAGCCAGGCCGCCAAAGCCTTGCTGGAAAAAGCCCTCGCGTACTACCACGACAATGGCGACAAGGCCTTTGCGGCATTCAGTCGTCAGGGCGAGTTTGTCGACAAGGATCGCTACGTGTTCGTGGTCGACACCAAGGGCGTGATGCTCGCCAGCGGCGGGCCGTCCTCGGCGCTGATCGGGCGCGATGTCACTGAAACCCTCGGCCCGGATTTGCAGAAGGCGTTCAAGGACGCGCTGAAAGTCCCTGAAGGCAATGGCATCCAGCAGGCGGAATATCGCTGGCAGAACTGGTCGGACGGCAAGGTCGAGCGCAAACACGTGTTCTATCAGCGCGTCGGGCAGCGGATCCTGGCAGTGGGTTACTACCTGCCACGGGCGTCGGCGGAGCAGGCCATGGCGTTGCTCAACAAAGCGGCGACCGACCTGGCCAAGGACGAGAAGGGCACGCTCACGGCGATCAATTCGCTCAAGGGCGGTTACTTGCAGGATGACTTGTATGTGTTCGTCGTCGACCTGAACACCCAGCGCTATGTCGCCCACGGCACCAACCTGCGGTTGATCAACACCGACTTCAGCAAGATCAAGGACCCGGAAGACAAACCGGTGGGCGAGCCGATTCTGGCGTTGATCGCCAAGCAGGATTACGGCGAATACGCCTACCGCTGGAAAAACCCGGTGACCGGCAAGGTCGAGGACAAACATGCCTACCTGAAAAAGGTCGGGCATTTTCTGGTGGCTGTGGGGTATTACAGCCCTTGAATGAGTGGGACCGAGTCGCGACCATCGCGAGCAGGCTCGCTCCCACATTTGATCTCTGTATTGCACAAAATCTGCGGTTACTGGAGATCCAATGTGGGAGCGAGCCTGCTCGCGATGGCAGGCGACTCGGTCCGTCTATCGAACCTTGTCTTCCCGCCCCCGCAACAACATGTTCGGCATCGCAATCGCCGCCGCCAACCCCAGCAATGACACCGCCGCGCTGACCATCAGCAAATGACGGAACGTCAGCAGCAGCTCGGCCCGCAGAGCGTTCTGCGCATCCCCAGGCGCCGCATTCAACCCGTCCAGCAGAACATTCCCGGAACTGCCCTCGGCAATCACCGACGAGCCGGCCAGGTGGGCGAAGCTGGAATCGTGCAACAGCGCCAGCAACAGCGCGGACATCAACGCTACACCGACGGCGCCGCCCAACGATCGGAACAGGTTGGTGGTGCTGGTGGCGACCCCGATGTCCCGTTGTTCGACCGAGTTCTGCGTCCCGACCAGTGAGGTGGGAAACTGCATGCCCGACGCAATACCGCACAGCAACATGAACACGCTGCTCAGCAGCAGCGCGTGGGGCGGGCTGAAGGCCATGCCGAGAATCGCGAGCGGCATGAGCATGGCACCGCCCAGGATCATCGGTTTATAGCGCCCGGTCACCGAGGTCCGGCGGCCAGCGAAATACGCGCCAATCGGCAAGCCCATGGCCAGCGGCAACAGGTGCAGGGCGGCACTGTCGGCCCCGGCGCCGGTGACGCTCTGGAAGCGCAGCGGCATCACCACGATCAACGAAATCGCCTGGAAGCTGGTGAAGAAAATCGTGCACCAGCACAGGATCGCATTGCGGTTGGCGAACAGGTGCATCGGCAACAATGGTTCCCGAGCGCGGCGCTCGTGCCAGACGAACAACGCCAGTATCACCACCGCGCCGGCGAACAAACCCAACACCTGGACACTGCGCCACGAATGGCCCTGACCAAGTTGGGTGATGGCCAGCAGTAACGCGGTCAAGCCGATGATCATCAACAGAGTGCCGAGGTAATCGATGACCGGTTTGCGCTGCGGGATCGGCAGCCCCACCAACGTGCGATTGGCCACCCACCACGCGCCAAGGCCCAGCGGCAGGTTGATCAGGAACACCCAGCGCCAGGACAGGTATTCGGTCATGTAACCGCCGAGCACGGGGCCGGCCACGCTGGCCACCGCGTACATGCTGCTGAAGTAACCCTGATAACGGCCGCGTTCGCGGGGCGGCACGATGTCGCCGATGATCGCCTGGCTGACCGAAATCATCCCGCCGGCACCAATGCCCTGGAAAATCCGCGCCAGCACCAGTTGCTCCATGCTCTGGGCCATGCCGCAGAACACCGAAGCCAGCGTGAACAACCCCATGCCGAACAGCATCAATTTGCGGCGCCCGTACAGATCGCCAAGTTTGCCGTAGATCGGCACCGCCACCGTCATCGCCACCATGTAGCCGGAAATCACCCAGGCCAACAGGCTGACGTCCTTGAATTGCGCGGAAATGGCCGGCATCGATACGGCGACGATGGTCTGGTCCAGCGCCCCGAGGAAAATCGCCAGCATCAGCGCGATCAGCACGCTGCGAATGGCTGGTTTAGGCGTTTCGGGCTGCTTGAGATTGGTCACGGGTAAAACCTGCGGGCAGTGATTAACCCGCAAGAAACCAGTCGAGCGGGGATGCCCGCCAGTGTAAGTCGATAGCAGGCTATTCGATAGCCTCGTACGGAAGACCGACGTAATTTTCGGCAATGGTTTTTCGACCCGCCTCGGAGTCGACGAAGTAGGTCAGTTCAGATTCGGCGATGCGTTGACTGAAGGCATCGTGATCGTCGAAGCGGTGCAGCATCGAGGTCATCCACCAGGAGAATCGCTCGGCTTTCCACACCCGGCGCAGACAGACCTCGGAGTACTTCTCCAGCAGCTCGACACGCCCTTCGTGGTAGACCTTGAGCAGAATGTTGAACAGCGTGCTGACATCGCTGGCCGCCAGGTTCAGGCCTTTTGCGCCCGTCGGCGGAACGATGTGCGCGGCGTCACCGACCAGGAACATCCGTCCGTACTGCATCGGTTCAACCACGAAACTGCGCAGCGGTGCGATGCTTTTTTCGATGGACGGCCCGGTCACCAGCGACTCGGCCAAGGCCAACGGCAGGCGGGATTTGAGCTCATCCCAGAAGCGCTGATCGGACCAGTTATCCACATGCTCATCGGCCGGGACCTGGAGGTAATAACGCGTGCGCGTCGACGAACGCATGCTGCACAGGGCAAAGCCGCGTTCATGGCGGGCGTAGACCAGCTCGTCATGCACCGGCGGTGTGTCGGCGAGGATGCCCAGCCAACCGAACGGGTAGACCCGCTCGAACACCTTCAGGCTGTCAGCCGGAATCGATTGCCGCGCCACGCCATGGAAGCCGTCGCAACCGGCGATGTAGTCGCAATCGAGCCGATACGTCTCACCGTCCTTGTCGAAGGTGACAAACGTTTCATCGGTTTTCATGCCGTGGGGCACGACGTTGCTCGCCTGGTAAATCGTTTGTGCGCCGGCGACCTGACGAGCGGCCATCAGGTCGCGGGTGACCTCGGTCTGCCCGTAGATCATCACGGTTTTGCCGCCGGTCAGGGCCTGTAAATCGATGTGCACCTGACGTCCGTCGAGGGCCAGTTCGAAGCCGCCATGAACCAGCCCTTCGGCGTCCATGCGCTGACCCACACCGGCCTGGCGCAGCAGCTCTACCATGCCTTGTTCGAGGACCCCGGCACGGATCCGGCCGAGCACATAATCCGGGGTCTGGCGTTCGAGGATGAGGGTGTCGATGCCGGCGTTGTGAAGCAATTGGCCGAGCAGCAGGCCGGAAGGGCCAGCACCGATAATGGCAACTTGGGTTTTCAGCGTTTTCATTGTTTTTATGACTCGCAAGCTTCACGCGACCAGGGTCGGTGAATGATTTTTATGGATCGAGTGCTTGCATTTTTCACTTGCGGGTCGGTCAATTGAAGGTGAAAACTGAGCCGATACCTGTACATTCTGCCAATCGGTGCGATTATCGCCCGTTACCACTCCGAGGCCTGGATTGAAGTGATGAACAAGCCTGCCCTGCCTTCGATTCCAGTGTTCAAGCTCTACGGTGAAAGCCTGGACTGGCCAACCCCGGACTTGCTGCACTGTGAAACCATTTCCAAACGCAGCCGCGAACATCAATGGGAAATCAAACCCCATCGCCACGCCGATTTGTGTCAGCTGCTCTTCGTATTCAAAGGTCAGGCAGAGCTTGAAATCGAAGGCAAACGTGCGCAATTGAGCGAGCCGGCGATCCTGGTCTTGCCGCCGTTATCGGTGCATGGCTATCGTTTTTCCGAAGATGTCGAAGGGTTTGTGGTCACCCTGGCCGCGCCGCTGGTCACGCACCTTCAAGCGCAATTGGGTAACTCGGTGAATGCCCTGGCCCAGGCTGAAAGTTACCCGGCGGGCGCGGATGGCGAGTACCTCAACAGTCTGTTTTCGGCACTGCAAAACGAATACACCGGCCACCAGCCCGCGCGGGAAATGCTAATGCATTCGCTGGTCAGCGTGATCATGGTGTGGGTCAGCCGCCAGGCGCTTCAGCGCCGCTCGGCCACGCAACGTCCGCAGCGTGCCCGGGAATACCTCAACGGGTTTATTCAACTGGTGGAAGAAACCTATCGCCAGCACGTCAAGGTCGAGGACCTGGCCCATCGCCTGGGCATTTCCGTGTCTCACCTTAACGGCACGTGCCGTGAACTGGCCGGACAGCCGGCGTTGCAGATCATGCACGAACGGCAATTGCTGGAGGCCAAGCGTTTGCTGACCTATACCAGCATGACCATTTACGAAATGTCCGACGTGTTGGGGTTCTCGGATCCGACCAACTTCACACGTCTTTTCCGACGTCGGGTGGGGATCTCGCCCAAGGCTTTCCGCGACCGCTTGAAGGCCGATCAGGACAACGAGGCCTGACCGCCTGCCTTACCGGAGGGCGTTGAGGGTCGCGTTGTGAGGGATGCAGCGCTCGAAATTGCAGCTCGCGTAGTCACGGGGCAGGTTGCGCAGCTGTTCGACGCGCCAGGCTGCAACGCCATACAACCCGAGCGTGACCGCACAGGTGACGAAAATCGCGAGGTATCTTCTTGTTTTGATGTTCATGGCGTTGACCTCTGAACGAATACCCTTCGGTACTTCTATCAGCATAGGTCAGCGTGGGTGAGTTGCCAGTCATCCTTCAGTACACAAAGCCCCCTGTAGGAGTGAGCCTGCTCGCGATAGCGGTGGGTCATTCAACATTGATGTCGACTGACCCACC
>NZ_RWIN01000120.1 GCF_009761815.1 Pseudomonas sp. PB120 | reverse complement strand
CAGGCTCGCTCCCACAATTTGGAATGCGTTCCCCTGTGGGAGCGAGCCTGCTCGCGATGGCGCCAGTCGTCTCAGCGCAGAATAATCAGATGCCCCAAAACGCTGTGCAGCTCAAACCCCAACACCCCCTGCAACGAACTCAGCACCGCTTGCGGGTCCTTGCTCGGAAAACTGCCACTGACCCGCCGCGCCCCTAGCTCATCATTGAGCAGCACAATCCGCCCCGGGTAATACCGACCCAAATCCTGCACCACTTCGGCCAGCGTCGCCTTGTAGTAATTGAGCCAGCCCTGACGCCATGCCAACTGCGCTTCGCTGTCGACCGCATGCAGTTTTTCCGCCGTGCCTTCGCCGTACGCCATTTGCTGGCCAGCGGTGAGCATTTGTTGCTCGGCGTGTTGGCCTGCCACCACCCCGACCCGTCCGGACAACACCGTCACTTGCGCGCCACGGGGTTGCAGGCGCACTTCAAACTGCGTACCCAGCACCCGGGCCTGCCCCTGTTCGGCGTCGACCACAAAGGGTTCGCCGGTGTGGGTCACGCTGAAAAAACCGGCACCGCGACGCAGCTGCACATGCCGCTCGCCGCGACTGAAATCCACGGCAATCGCACTGTCGGCATCGAGAGTGACCTGCGACTGATCCGCCAACGTGACGGTGCGAATTTCTCCCGGTGCCGACACGTAGTCCGCCCCCAGATCATCAACCCAGCGCGCCGGCTGCCAACCCGCACCAAGGCTGATCATCAGCACCAGGCACGCGGCCATCGCCAACCCCGCGGACCAACGCCGCACACGACCGTGGCGGGAACGATCCATGGCATTGAGATAACCCTGCAAGGCAAAGGCGTCTTCATGGGCCAGCGTGCGCGCCGGACCTTCGCTCATTTCCCACACCACCTGCGCCTGGGCATAAGCCTCGGCATGGGCGGGATCGGCCTGCAACCAGTGGCTGAACCTCAGTTGATCATCGTTGCCGGGCTGGTTGTGCAACACACTCAGCCAGGCAAAAGCCGCCTGTTCCTGAGCGGGCGTCGGCGGGACGCGATCGGGCTGCTTCACGGTGCTTTCCTTGGCGTACGCATTGGCGGTTCCCGCAGGCTGGCCTTGCAGGCATCGAGGGCGCGCATCATATGTTTTTCCACGGCACTTTGGGACAGCCCCATCGCCTTGGCGATTTCGGCGTACTTGCGGCCGTGGATGCGGTTGAGCAAAAAGATCTGCCGCGTGCGCTCAGGCAACGCACGCAAGGCGGCTTCGACGTGGCGCAAATCGTTACCCGCCTCCAGCGCCGCTTGCGGTTCGCTGCCGTAGCTGTCCGGTGTGTCCGGCTGCCAGCCTTCGTTGACCCGCACCCGCGTGCCTTCGCTGCGCAAATGGTCGATGGCGATGTTGCCGGCGCAACGCAGCAGATAAGTGCTGAGCTCTTCGACCTGCACCAGCGGACGACGCCAGAAACGCAGGAACAAGTCCTGCACCAGGTCCGCGGCCGTCGCCCTGCAACCGACACGCCGGTTCACCAGCGCTTCCATCTGCGAACGCTGAGAAAGGAACACCTGCAGGAAATGCGCACGGTCGCCGCGCGCTTCATCGTCAGGAGATTGCGGAGGGCTGATGATCATCGGGTCATTACTGCGACGGCCTGGCGACAGGAAAGGGGTGAGGCCTCGTGAATGTCACGGGACCCGCAAGGTCGCAATATTAATGATAAATATTCTCATGCGCAAAGAGCTTCGATGAGAGTGGTTCATCGATGCGCGGGCGAAGACTGGACCTGTAGCAGCTGGCGAAGCCTGCGTCCGGCTGCGAAGCAGTCGTAAAGTCAGGCGCCGCGGTGGGTCAGGAATACCGTGCACTCTGGTTTTACGACTGCTTCGCAG